>JBMORH010000075.1:0-159040 GCA_049322275.1 Thermodesulfobacteriota bacterium | reverse complement strand
TGCGCGCTGGCCCTGTGGCCGTGGACCCGCTGGGGCCTGGGCCTGGAGCGCCTGGCCGCCCCGCTGGCCCGGCGGCGGGCCGCCGCGCCGTCGCCGGCCGCGCCGCCGGCCTGGGAGACCTGGCCGCTTGAGGCCTACCGGGCCGGACTACAGGCCCGCTGGGCCGGCTTGGGGGTGCACCAGGTCCTGGGCGCCCGCCGGCGCAACCGCAGCCTGCCGCCAGCGCCGCCCAGGGGCGGGGAGGGCGGTCAGGTTGGCTAGGCCGCTGCCACAGCTTTGCCCCGACGCCCTGTCCGGTTGCCAACCCCGTCCGGCCGAGCCCGCCCGGCTGGCGGCCCTGGGCCTGCCCGCCAACTTGCCGCCGGACTGGCGGCGGAGGCTGTTGGAGGCCATGGGCCGCGCGCTGGATCAACGCCCCGGCCTGCGCCGGCTGCTGGCCCAGTGCCGCCAGTGCGGGGCCTGCGCCGGGGCCTGCCCGGCCCTGGCCGGCAGCGGCGACCCTCGCCACACCCCGCAAGGCCGGGCCGAACTGATGCGCCGGGTGTATAGATCCCACTTCTCGCCCTGGTCCCGTCTGCGCAAGGCTGGCTGGCAACTACCTGATGTCGTGGATGAACAATTGCTGGGCCAATGGTGGGCCTATTTCTGGCAGTGCACCCTTTGCCGGCGCTGCGCCCAGCTCTGCCCCCACGGCCTGGACGCCTCCCTGGCGGCCCAGGCCGGCCGCGAGATCATGGCCGGGCTGGGCATGCTGCCCGCGACGGCCGCGCGCGAACTGGCCCGTCTGGGGCGTTGCGGCAACACCCTGGGGCTCACGAGCCGCGAATGGGCCGAGGTCATGGCCGGGGTGGAGGGCGAGCTCCAGGCCGCCGCCGGGGTGGAGATCGCCTGCCCGGTGGACGAGCGCCGGGCCGAGGTGCTGCTCATACCCGCCGCCCGCGATCTGACCGAGAGCCGCCGCACCCTCTGGGGCTACGCGGCCCTGTTCCACGCGGCCGGGGTCTCCTGGACCACCAGCTCCTGGCTGGGCGAGGCGGGCAATCCCGGCCTGGCCCTGGGGCCGGCAGCCGCGCGCGGGGTGGCCGGCCGGGCGCTGGAGGCGGCCCGCGAGTTGCGGCCCCAGTACGTGCTCTGGGGCGAGGACGCCCAGGGTTGGGCCACGGCCAGGGACCAGGCCGCGGAGCGGGCGGAGGAATGGACCGGGGTGGAATGGCTCAAGGTCAAGCGTCCCCTGCACCTGGTCCAGTTCACCCACCGCCTGTGGCGGGAAGGGGCCTTTGCGGGACGGATCGAACGGGAGGCCAACGCCGGCCTCAGCGTGGTCTGGCACGACCCCTGCCACGCGGCGCGGGGGGCGGGGCTCCTGGCCCAGCCCCGCGCGCTGCTGGCGGCGGTCGCGCCCAGGCTGGCGGAGCTGCCGCCGGCGGTCTCCGGGCGCTTCACCCGCTGCTGCGGGGCCGGGGGCGGGCTCATGGCCGAGGGCCTGGGCGAGGCGCGCCTGGCCGGGGCGCGGGGCCGGGCGGCGGACCTGGACTGGGCGCGGCGCGAGCGCGGGGCCACGGCGGTGGCCACCATGTGCGCCGACTGCCAGGCCGGCCTGCGTCGGGGCCTGGTCCATTTCGGGGCGCCGCTCAAGGTGATGGGCCTGCACGAACTCTGGGGCCGGGCCTTGTTCCCGGCCCTGGCCGGGGCGGGCGATGCCTGAGCCCGTGGTCAGCCGCCGCGCCCGGGCCGGCCGTCTGGCCGCGCGCCTGGCCGGCGCCGCCACCCCGGCCTGCGCGCGCGGCCCGGAGCCCCTGGTCCGGGCCTGGCCGCAGTATTTCTACCGCTGCCTGGGCGGCCTGGCCCTGGTCTTCTTCGGCTTGCAGGTCGCAAGCGGCCTGGCCCTGCTCTTTTGGCATCGCCCCGACCCGGCCGCGCCCCTGGCCGGGCTGGCCGCGGCCGAGGCGGCCCACGCCCTGGTCTGGGTCCTGCGCCGCCTGCACGCCGCCGGCGGGCAGCTCATGGCGGCCCTGGTCATCGGCCACCTGCTCCGGGTGCTCTGGCTGGGGGCCTATCAGCCGCCGCGCCAGTGGCACTGGCTCAGTGGCATGGCTCTGCTGCTCCTGACTCTGGCCCAGGCCTACACCGGCTGGCTGTTGCCGGGCGGCGCGCCGGCCCTGGGCGAGGCGCAGACACCGGCCCAGGGCCTGTCCACGGTTTTGGCCCTGCACCTGGCCGCGCCCTGGGGCATGGCGTTGCTGATGCGCCGCCACCTGGCCCTGGCGCGGGCCAGCGGGCCGCTGGAGCCGTTGTGAAGCGTGTCGAGGACATGACCGGCCCGCCCGCCCGCGCCGAGGCGGCGGGGGACGGCGGGGCGGGGCGGCCCGATCCTCGCGGGCGCTGGGACGTGGCCATCGCGCTCACCGGAGCGGTCCTGGCCTGGCTGGCCCTGGCCCTGGTCTGGCCGTCGCTGGCCCTGGCGCCGGCGCAACTGGGCGGCCTGGAAACGGCTGGGCGTCCGCCCTGGTATCTGCTGGCCCCGGCCGTCCTGGCCGATCTGTTTCCGGCCGGCTGGATCGGGCTGGTGGTCCTGCTGGCCGCCCTGGCCGGCCTGCCCCTGTTGGGCGGCGGCCCGTCGCCCGGCCGCCCCGGCCTGCGCCGGGGCCTGGTGCTGGCCGGGACGGGTCTGGCGATTTTGCTGGGCGCGATCGGGTGGTGGCGGGCATGGTAGGGCGGCGGCCAAAGGGTTGCGCCCGGTGGCTGGCGGCGGCCGTGCTGGCCTGGCTGGCCGCGCTGGCCGCGCCGGCCGTGGCCCAGGACCTGCCTTGCGCGCAATGTCACGCCCCGGCCGGGGCCATGTACCTGGGCCAGTTGGCCGCCCCCGGCGCGCCGACCGGCGGCTGCCCGGTCCTGGATGGCCTGGGCCGCCGGTTGCGCGCCGCCCAGGCGCGCCTGCTCGGCCTGGAGCGGGAGTTGGCCGCGGCGGCGCGGGCGGGCTGGCCGGTGGGGCCTGCGGCCGCGGCCCTGGCCCGGGCCCAGGGCCGCCTGGCCTGGGCCCAGGGCCGGCAGATGGTCTCGGCCGCCCAGGTCCGGGCCGACCTGGCCCAGGTGGAGCGCCTGCTGCACGACGAGGTGGCCGCGCCGCTCATGGCCCAGGCTCGGCGCGCAAGCCTGGCCGCCGGTCTGGGCCTGGGGCTGGCGGCCGGCCTGGGCCTGCTGCTGGCCTGGCTGGTGGGCCGCCGCCGCGCCCTGGCCCCGCCGGCCGCTGATTTGCTGGCGGCCTCGCGCCAGGGGAGGCTGGCATGAGATCGACGCTGGCGGGCGCGGCCCTGCTCCTGGCCCTGGTTCTGGCGGCGGCCTGCTCGCCCCAGGGGCCGTCGCCGGCCGAGGCCGAGCCGGCCCAACTGCGCCAGGCCCAGGCGCGGCTGGATCATATCCTGGGCCTTCAGCGCCGGGTGGCGCTGTTGTGCGATCTGGCCGGCCGGGCGGCGGGCGGCGCGCCTGATCTGGCCTTGGAATGCTATCGCCAGGCCCAGGCCGCGGCGGCCCTGGCGGCCGGCCAGTCCGGCCAGGTCCAGGCCAGGGAGCTGCGCGCGGCGGCGCAAGACTGGCCGACCGCCCGGCGCGAGCGCGCCCAGGCCCTGGCCGCCGGCTTGGATGAGGCCGGCGACCGGGTCTGGCCCCTGGCCCTGGTGGCCGAGGGCGTGCTGGGGGTGGACCCGGTGCTGGCCGCCCAGGTCATGCAGGCGGGCCTGGACCGGCTCAGCCTGAGCCCGGCCGGACCGGGACGAGACCAGGACCTGGCGCGCCTGGCCCTGGTGGCCGCGCGTTGGGACCAGGCCCAGGCCGGCCGCCTGGCCGAGCAGGTGGGCGACCCCCTGCTGCGCAGCTTCGCCTGGCGGCAACTGGCGCGGCCCGGACCCCGCCCCCAGGCGTTGGCCAAGGCGGTGCTGGCCGCCCGCCGGGCTGCGGCCGGACCCGGCCAGGCCAGGGCCCTGGCCCATTGCGGCCTGCTGCAACTGGAGGCCGATCCGGCCCAGGCCCTGGATCTCTTCGAGGAGGCCTTCGCCCTGGCCGGCCGCCTGGAGCCGGGCGCGCGGGAGATGGCCCAGGGCCAGGTGGCGCTGCTGGTGGCCGGCCGCGCCCCCCAGGTGGGCCTGGACCTGGCCCGGCGCCTGCCCGCAGCCAGCCCGGAGCGCGTCGCCGCCCTGCGCCTGGCCGGCCTGACGCTCATGGGCGGCGACCGGCTGGCCGGGGAGCGGACGCTGGCCGAGGCCGCCCAGGAGGCCGGCGAGCTGGCCGACCTCGGCGAGCGCCTGCGGGCCGCGTCCCAACTGGTCCAGGACCTGGCCGGCCTGGACTTGGAGGCGGCCCGCGCCCTCCTGGCCCGGCTGCCCCGCGCGGCGGGGTTTTGGCGGGGCCAGGCCCAGGCGGCCCTGGTGCCGGCCCTGGCCGCGCGGGATTGGGACGCGGCCCTGGAACTGGCCCAGGGCATCGCCGACCCCGGCTGGCGGGCGCAGGCCCTGGCGAGGCTGGCCTCCATTGGCCTGCGCCGGGAGGCGGGCCAGGGCCGGGCCTTGGCCGACCAAGCCCTGGCGGCGGCCCAGGCTGCGGGCCAGCCCGCCGCTCTGGCCGGCGCGGCCGAATTGTGGGCCGCGATAGACGCGCGCAAAGGGGTTGACATCGCACTCAGCATCGGCGAAAACGTGGCGAGAGTTCGCGCCCTGGTGGCGGTGGCCAGGGTTCTGGCCCGGACTGGGCGCAAGGCTCCGGCCGCCTGGGCCCTCCACTTGGCCGAAGATGCGCTTTCCGGCCTTTCAGGCGATCAGGCTATTGACAAGGTGCGCCTGCTGGGCGATATGGGACAGGAGTGGTCGGCCGTGGACGAGCAGGAGGCGCGGCGGTTTTTCCGCCTGGGCGCCGAGATCGCCCTGGCCGCCGGCCCCGCAAGCTAGGTTTCGGGTCTAACCCGGTGTCTTTGCTAAACCCAAGGAGGATACGCTATGTTCCAGGTGGTGGTTGACCCTGACAAATGCGTCGGCGACGAGGAGTGCGTGGAGGTCTGCCCGGTGGACGTGTACGAGATGCAGGATGGCAAGGCCGTGCCGGTTAACGCCGACGAGTGCCTGGGCTGCGAGAGCTGCATCGAGGTGTGCGAGAACGACGCCATCACGGTGACCGAGGTCTAAACCTTCGGGCGCCGGCCCGCATAGCAAACCCGCCGTCCCCAAGGGGCGGCGGGTTTTCGCGTGGGCCGGCGGCGGGCCCAAAAGCGGCGGGGCCGGCCCCCCTGGGACCGGCCCCGCCGAGCGTATTCAAGACTTGGCCGCTACTTCTTGGGATGGCACTCGTCGCACTTTTGGGGGCCCTTCTTGGCCTCCTTGTGGCAATCCTTGCACTGTTTATGCAGGGCGTTGTAGAGGCTCTTCACGCCGCCCTCGTCCTGCTTGGGCGACTTGTGGCACTCGGCGCACTTCTGGACCTTGTCGCCTTCCTTCCAAACGTTCTTGCCGTCCTTCATCACATGGTGGCACTTGTCGCAGGCGATCTTGTAGTCCACGTTGTGCTTCAGGTGGCTGAACTCCACCGGGACCTTGGTCAGCTTGCCGAAGACCTTCTCGTTGTTGATCTTGAAGGTGTCCGGCACGTCGCCCGATTTGGTCTTCTGGGCCCAGGCCGCCGTCCCCAAGAAGGCTGCCGCCACAAAGGCCACCACGGCCAGTATGGCAATGATGCTTTTCTTCATGTCCCTAAACTCCTCCCCTGCTAAGAAACCTTGGCCAAGTGAAATACTGCGCCACCATAGCCCCCTTCGCGGGCAATGTCAAGGCGTTTCCCCCGGCTTTCGCCTAAACTGCGTACGTCATATCAGCTAGTTATCTTGTGCCATCCCCGGCCGGGCCGGCCCGGCGCGCTCCTGGGCCTTGGCCCGCTCCCAAAGCTCGTCCTGGGCGGCGGAATCCAGTTGGGCCAGGTCCTGGCCCCGCTGGGCGGCCAGGTTTTCCATGGCGGCGAAACGGGCGCGGAAGCGGCTATTGGCCCCGCGCAAGGCCTGGCCGGGGTCGAGGCCGCGGTGGCGCGCCCACTGGGCCAGGGCGAAGAGCAGATCGCCCAGCTCGGCCTCGGCCGCCGCGTCGTCCGGGGCGGCCGCCAACTCGGCCAGCTCCTCGCGCACTTTTTGCCAGACCGCGCGCGCGTCGGGCCAGTCGAAGCCCACCCGTTTGGCGCGTTGGCCCAGGCGGCCGGCCAGCATCAGCTCCGGCAGGGCGCGGGGCAGGCTGTCCAGCAGGCCGCCGGCCTGGCCGCCGCGCTCGGCCGCCTTGATGCGCCCCCACTGGGCCAGCACCGCCTCGGCGTCGGCCAGGCGCTGGCCGCCGAAGACATGGGGGTGGCGGCGGATCATCTTGGCCTCGACCGAGGCGATGACCTGGGTCAGGTCGAAATGCCCGGCCTCGGCGTATTGCGCGGCCAGGAAGACCACGTGGAAGAGCAGGTCGCCCAGCTCTCCGGCCGCTTCGTCTGGCGAGCCGGCCTGCACCGCCTCCACGGCCTCGTAGGCCTCCTCCAATAAATAATTGGCCACCGACTGCGGAGTCTGCTTCTGGTCCCAGGGGCAGCCCTCCGGCGCCCGCAGCCGGTCCACCAGGGCCATCAGCCGCATCAGCGCCGCCCCGGCCCGTTCCTGGTCGCGGGCGGAGGGCATCAGCGCTTGCGCTCGGCCGGGGGCTTGGCTTCCGGTCTGGCCTGGGGAGGGATGAGCCCCGACCGCTCCTGCAAGTCGCGGGTCAGGTTGGCGGGCAGCAGGTCCAGGAGGTGGCGGCCGGCCTCCATCACCCGCGGGGCCACGGTCGATTGCTTCAGGGGGTTGTCACGGTCCGCGTCGGGGTTGGTCAGTTTGGCCAGGGGGGTGATGAGCAGAAGCAGGTTCACCACCAGGTAGGCCACCAGCACGCCCTTGATCAGCCCCACCCCGGTCCCGGCGAACCGGTCCAGCAAATTCAGGGGGCTGTCGTGGGTCAGGCGCGCCAGCCTTTTGCCCAGCCACTGAAACGAGCCCAAGACCAGCAAGAAGAGCGCCGCGAAGGCCACGGCCTCCCACCAGTCGGCTTCCAGGGCCGACACCCGGCGCAGGAAGCCGCCCAGGGGGCGGTAGGCCGCCATGGCCGCCACCACCCCGGCGCCCAACCCCACCAGCCCGGTTATTTCGCGGATGAAACCGCGCAGCAGGGCCTTGAGGACGAAGAAGGCCAACAGCGCCAGGAGGGCCAGGTCCAGCCAGTTGGGGGTGTATTCCATGATGCCAAGACTTATCATCGGCTTAGGCCGCTTGTCAAGCGTCCGGACCGGAGGGCGTCAGGCAACGGGACGTGATTACAGCCGGTTAGGCGACGGAATGCGCCGCCGGCCCCGCGCCGCCGGCCTCTTGTGCATAAGGGGGGGCTGTGGTATTAGTGCCACTATGCCGCCCATGGTGTGTCATTTTTCCCACCTGGAGCTTATGGGCAGCGCCGGGACGGACATCCACGATGTCACGCCCCAGGTGCGCGCGGCCCTGGCCCAGAGTCATGTCGGCGAGGGCCTGGTGACGGTCTTCGTCCCCGGCTCCACCGCCGCCGTCACCACCATCGAGCACGAGCCCGGCGCCCTGGCCGACCTGCGGGCGGCCCTGGAGCGCATCGCCCCGGCCGGGGCGGACTACGCCCACAACGCGGCCTGGGGCGACGGCAACGGCTACAGCCACCTGCGGGCGGCGCTGCTGGGGCCTTCCCTGGCGGTGCCGGTGCAGGGAGGTCGGCTCAGCCTGGGCGATTGGCAACAGATCGTGGTGCTGGACCTGGACAACCGCCCCCGCCGGCGGCGGGTGGTGGTCCAAGTGCTGGGCGGCGACTAGCCATGGCCGAACCCGCCCGCGACCAGATCACCTTCGAGGACACCGAGGCCCTGCGGGCCTTGGCCGGGGCCCACGGGGCGCACCTGAAGCTCCTGGGCCAGGTGGCCGGGGTCAGCCTGGCCAGCCGCGGCAACCAGGTCTCCCTGGCCGGCGACCCGGATCAGGTGAGCCTGGCCGGGCGCACCCTGAGCCAGCTCTACGAGCTGATCCGCCAGGGCTACCCGGTCTACGAGCTGGACGTGGACTTCGCCTGGCGCATCCTCTCGGCCGACCCCAACGCCTCCCTGAAGGACGTCTTCCTGGATCAGGTCTACATCACCGGCAAGAAGCGCATCGTCAGCCCCAAGACCCTGACCCAGAAGGCCTACTTCGAGGCCATGCGCAAGCACGACATCGTCTTCGGCATCGGCCCGGCCGGCACCGGCAAGACCTACCTGGCCATGGCCATGGCGGTGGACTGGCTGGTCAAGGGCCGGGTGGACCGCATCGTGCTGGCGCGGCCGGCGGTGGAGGCGGGGGAGAAGCTGGGTTTTTTGCCCGGCGACCTGGCCGAGAAGGTCAACCCCTACCTGCGCCCGCTCTACGACGCCCTGCACGACATGATGGATTTCGACAAGGCGGGGCGCTTGATGTCCAAGGGGGTGATCGAGGTGGCCCCGCTGGCCTTCATGCGCGGGCGCACGCTCAACGCCAGCTTCGTCATCCTGGACGAGGCCCAGAACGCCACCACCGAGCAGATGAAGATGTTCCTCACCCGGCTGGGCTTCGATTCCCGCGCGGTCATCACCGGCGACGTCACCCAGGTGGACCTGCCCGGCGGCACCAAAAGCGGCCTGATCGAGGCGCGGCGCATCCTGAGCGGGGTGGAGGGCATCGCCTTCGTCGAGTTCAAGGATCGCGACGTGGTGCGCCACCGCCTGGTGCGCGAGATCATCAAGGCCTACGAGCGCGAGGGAGCCTGAGATGAGCCAAAGCAAGGGTCCAAGGCTGACCGCGATCAGCCCCGACCCCAGCCGGGCCAAGCGCTACCGCGACCACCTGGGCCGGATCATGGAGGCCTACGCCAAGCTCAAGGCCGCCGTGGGCAGCCGCCGCGGGGCCGAATGGCTGCTGGCCATGGGCCTGGGCTTCGCGCTGGCGGTGGCCATAGCCCCCAACCCCTGGCGCATGGCCGGCCTGCCCATGCTCATGGGCATGACCGTGCTGGGCGCGGTGGTGCTCAGGGTGGTCTTCCTGGCCTGGTCCGAGCCCCTGTTGGGCGGACCCGGCCGGGGCCGGGCGAAAAATCTAATCCTGGTGCTGTGCCTGCTGGCGCTGGGGGTCTGGCTGACCCGCGGCTGGGAGCTTTTCTCCGCCGCCCTGGCCCAGGACTGGCGGGGGGTCAGCGCCCAGGCCCTGTCCTTCGGGGCGCCCCTGGCGGTGGGGCCGCTATTGGTCAGCCTGCTCATGGGTCCGCAGGCGGCCATGCTCCTGGCCCTGATCGGCGCGCTGCTGGCCGCCTTGATCTGGGGCCAGCCCATGGTGTTCTTCGCCTATTTCCTGGTCACCGGCGTGGCCGGCGCCCGCTACGCCTCCGACGGCCGCAACCGCATGGCGCTGATCAAGGCCGGGCTCAAGGGAATGCTGCCCGGCCTGTTGGTGGTGGCGGCCCTGGCCCTGGCCCAGGGCTGGTTTTTCAGCGCCGATTTTCTGGTCGCGATCTTCAGCGCGGCCCTGGGCGGGGTCCTGGCCGGGGTTTTGGCCGCCGGCCTGGCCCCCCTGGTGGAGATCACCTTCGGCTACACCACCAACGTGCGCCTGATGGAGCTGGCCAGCCTGGACCAGCCGGCCCTGCAGGAGCTGATGCTCCAGGCGCCGGGCACCTACCACCACAGCCTGGTGGTCTCCAGCCTGGTGGAGGCGGCGGCGCGGGAGATCGGGGCCAACCACCTGCTGGCCAAGGTGGCCGCGCTATACCACGACCTGGGCAAGGCCAAGAAGGGCCTCTACTTCGTCGAGAACCAGGGCGCCGGCCCCAACCGCCACGACAAGCTGGCCCCCTCCATGAGCGCCCTGATCCTGACCAGCCACGTCAAGGAGGGCGTGGAGCTGGCCAAGAAGCACCGCCTGGGCCAGCCCATAATCGACATCATCGCCCAGCACCACGGCACCAGGGTCATTCATTATTTCTACAGCAAGGCCGCCGAGGCCCGCCGGGCCGCCGGCCAGCCCGACCCCGATCCGGAGGCCTTCCGCTACCCCGGCCCCCGCCCCCAGACCCGCGAGGCCGGCCTGGTCATGCTGGCCGACACCGTGGAGGCGGCCTGCCGCAGCCTGGACAACCCCACCCCGGCCCGGCTGCAAGGGCTGGTGCAGCAGCAGACCAGCAAGATTTTCAGCGAGGGCCAACTGGACGAGTGCGAACTGACCTTGAAGGACCTGAACAAGGTCGCCAAGATATTCAACACCATCCTGTGCGGGATCTTCCACCAGCGGCTGGAGTATCCCGGCGAGGACAAGGCCAAGAAGAAGCATGGAGATAGCGATAGACAACCGGCAAGGGGCGCGGGAAATCGACCTTCGGGCGCTGGAGGGCCGGATCAGGCTGGTCTTAGAAGACTTGGGATGCAGCCCTGAGACCGAACTCTCCCTGGTGGTCACCGACGACCCCGACATCGCCGAACTGAACCGGCAATACCTGGGCCGCACCGGCCCCACCAACGTGCTGGCCTTTTCCCAGGCCGAGGGCGAGGACGCCCTTCTGACGCCGGGGCTGTTGGGCGACGTGGTGGTCAGCGCCGACACCGCCTGGCGCGAGGCGGCCGAGAACGGCCTGGACCCGGCCGGCCACTTCCTGCGCTTGGTCATCCACGGCGTGCTGCACCTGTTGGGCCACGATCACCTGGCCGGCGAGGCCCAGGCGGCGGCCATGGAGGAGCTGACCGAGCGCCTGCTGGAGCGCGCCCTGGCGGCCCAGCCCTAGGAGAAGACACCCATGGCCCGTTTGAGCGTGAACGTGGACCACGTGGCCACCCTGCGCCAGGCGCGGGGCATCGACGAGCCCGACCCGGTCTGGGCCGGAATTTTTTGCGAGAAAGCCGGGGCCGACGGCGTCATCGTGCACCTGCGCGAGGACCGCCGCCACATCCAGGACCGCGACGTGAAACTGCTGCGCCAGGTGGTCAAGGGCCGCCTGAACCTGGAGATGGCCGCCACCGATGAGATGATCGGCATCGCCGGGACCATCGGGCCGGACCTGTGCACCCTGGTGCCTGAACGCCGCCAGGAGCTGACCACCGAGGGCGGCCTGGAGGTCAAGGGCAACCTCGACGCCGTCAAGGCGGCCGTGGCCCGCCTCAACCAGGCCGGCATCGGCGTCAGCCTGTTCATCGACCCCCATCCCGACCAGGTCAAGGCCGCCCACCTGGCCGGGGCCCAGGTGGTGGAGCTGCACACCGGCGCCTACGCCAACGCCCAGGGCGAGGCCGAGGTCAAGCGCCACCTGGATCTCATCGAGGACGCCGCCCGCCTGGCCGCCCGGCTCAAGCTGGGCGTGGCCGCCGGCCACGGGCTCAACCTGCGCAACACCCGGCCCCTCACTGCCATCCCGGAGATAGAGGAATACTCCATCGGCCACTCCATCATCGCGCGGGCCGTCTTCGTGGGCCTGGAGCAGGCGGTGGCCGAGATGCTGGCCCTGGTGCGCGCCTCGGCCCCGCCCCGCCCGGCCGAGGGCCCCCGGCGGCGGCTGTAGGCCGAGGTCGGCGATGATCCTGGGCCTGGGCCTGGATCTGGCCAAGGTGGCCCGCATCCAGCAGGCGTGGGAGCGCTTCGGCGTCCGTTTCATCCAGCGCTGTTTCACCCCCGCCGAGGCCGCGCTCTGCCTGGGCCGGCCCCGGCCGGCCTCGGCGCTGGCCATGCGCTTCGCGGCCAAGGAGGCCTTCGCCAAGGCCGCCGGCCTGGGCATGCGCGGACTGGCCTGGCGCGAGATCGAGGTGGCCCACGAGCCCGGCGGCCGGCCCTATCTGGTCCTGCACGGCCGCGCGGCGGCCTGGGCCGCGGCCCACGGCCTGGCCGCCAGCCACGTGAGCCTCACCGACGACGGCGAATACGCGGCGGCGGTGGTGGTCCTGGAAAAATAGCCGCCGGCCCGGCCGGCGTCTTGCCATCCCCGCCGCCCTCCACCCCTGACCGTGCTGCGAGGACGCCATGATCCTGGCCACCGCCGACCAGATGCGCGCGGCCGACCGCGCCACCATTGACCAGATCGGTTTGCCCGGCATCGTGCTGATGGAAAACGCCGCCCAGGGCGCGGCGCGGGTGCTCTGGGAAGCCGTGGAGGGCTTGGAGCGCCTGTCTGTGGGCGTGTGCTGCGGCCGGGGCAACAACGGCGGCGACGGCCTGGCCATGGCCCGCATCCTGGCCGGGCGCGGGGTGGATTGCACCGCCTATCTTTTCTGCCAGGGCGATGAGCTCGCCGGCGACGCCGCCATCAACCTGGCCGTGGCCAAGGCCTGCGGGGTGGCGGTGGTGGAGATCGCCGACGAGGCGGCCTTCGCGCGCCGCCAGGCCGCCATCGCCGGTCACGACCTGTACATCGACGCCCTCCTGGGCACCGGCCTCAACGCCCCCGTGCGGGGGCGCATCGCCCAGGCCATCGCGCTCATCAACCGCCTTGGCCGGCCGGTCTTGGCGGTGGACATCCCCAGCGGGCTCTGCGCCCAAACCGGCCGGCCCCTGGGCGCGGCCGTGCGCGCCACATGGACCGCCACCTTCGGTCTGGTCAAGCTGGGCCTGGCCCTGGACCCCGGCGAGCACGTGGGCCGGCTCTCCCTGGTGGAGATCGGCATACCGCCGGCGGTGACGGCGGGCCTGGGCTGCCGGGCCTGGCTCTTGGACGACGCCGGCGTGGCCGGTCTGCTGCCGCCCCGTCCGGCCGGGGCCCACAAGGGCGGCTTCGGCCACCTGTTGGTCGTGGGCGGCAGCCTGGGCAAGTCCGGCGCGCCCTGCCTGGCCGCCCTGGGCGGGCTGCGCGCCGGGGCCGGCCTGGTCACCGCCGCCCTGCCGGCCGGGCTGAACCTGGTGGCCGAGACCAAGCTCACCGCCGCCATGAGCGAGCCCCTGCCCCAGCACAGCGAGGGCGGCCTGGCCCTGGCCGCCCTGCCGGTGCTCATGGACCTCTGCGCCCAGCGCCAGGCCCTGGTGCTGGGTCCGGGCCTGGGCGGCCACCCCGAATCGCGCGAGCTGGCCCGCCGGCTCCTGGCCGCCTGCCCCGCGCCGGTGGTGGTGGACGCCGACGGCCTCAACGCCCTGGCCGGGGTTTTTAAGCCGGGTGCGATCCAGAGCCCGGCCGCGGTAATCACCCCCCACCCCGGCGAGGCCGCCCGCCTGCTGGGCGCGGACACCGCCGCCATCGCCGCCGACCGCCCCGCCGCCGCCCGCGCCCTGGCCGCCCAAAGCGGCGCGGTGGCGGTGCTCAAGGGCGCGCGCACCCTCATCGCCCATCCCGACGGCCGGCTTTGGGTCAACCCCACCGGCAACCCGCTCCTGGCCTCCGGCGGCAGCGGCGACGTGCTGGCCGGGGTCATCGCCGGGCTCATGGCCCAGGGCGCCTCGGCGCTGGACGCCGCCCTGGCCGGGGTCTACGTCCACGGCCTGGCCGCCGACCTGGCAATGGCCGATTTCGGCCGACGCGGCCTCATGGCCGAGGAGCTCGTCGACTACCTGCCCGCCGCCTTCGCCCGGCTCGAAGCGCCGGGGGGAGGGGAGGAAGAGGGGGAGTGAAGAGTTTGTGGGGGAACCCTTTTTCGTGCCGAAAAAGGGTTCCCCCACACCCCCTCCTAAAAAGGCGGGGGGTGGGGAAGCCCATTTGGCGACCCGGCGGTGGGCATGATTTAGAAGGGGCGGGGTTTATCCCCGCCCGCTCCTGAAATAATTCCCTGCCTCCCTTGCTATCCCCGGCCTTCCCCTGAAGCGCCGCCCTTGCCCCCGACCCCCGGCCATGGTAAATCCTGGCCGCATGGGCGCTGATGACAGCCAGCTCGAACTGACCCTGACCGGGGCCGAGGCCAGCGTGGCCCTGGGCCGCGCCATCGGCGCGCTCCTGTGCCCCGGCGACGTGGTGCTGCTCGTGGGCGAGCTGGGCGCGGGCAAGACCACCCTGGCCCGCGGCCTGGCCGCCGGCCTGGGGGTGGACCCGGCCTATGTCATCACCAGCCCCACCTTCACCCTGCTCAACGTCTACCCCGGCCGGCTGGATTTTTATCACGCCGACCTCTACCGCCTGGCCGGGGCCGAGGCCGACGAGCTGGAATTGGTCGAGCAGGCCGCGGCCGGGGTGCTGGCGGTGGAATGGCCGGAGATGGCCGCCGCCGCCTGGCCGGCCGGGGCCATTACGGTTAAGCTCGACCACGCCGGCCCGGAGCGACGCCGGGCGCGCGTCGCCGGGCCGGCCGGATTCATCGCCCGGCTGAGGTCGGCATGCCAGGCGAGAGAGGATTGAGTCCATGGCGCTAATCGTGCAGAAATACGGCGGCACCAGCGTGGGCGACATCGAGCGCATCAAGAACGTGGCGCGCAAGGTGAAATCCTACCTGGACCAGGGCCACCAGGTGGTGGTGGTGCTCTCGGCCATGGCCGGGGTGACCAACAGCCTCATCGCCCTGGCCAAGGAGATCAGCCCCGACCCCGATCCCCGCGAGCTGGACGTGCTGATGACCACCGGCGAGCAGCAGTCGGTGGCGCTGTTTTGCATGGCCGCCCGCGAGCTGGGCATCCCGGCCCGCTCGCTCCTGGGCTTCCAGGCCGCCATATTGACCGACCGCATGTTCGGCCGCGCCCGCATCAACTACATCGAGACCCGGCGCATCTTCGAGCTTTTGGAAAAAGGCCGCCTGGTGGTGGTGGCCGGCTTCCAGGGCGTGGACGAGGACACCGGCGACATCACCACCCTGGGCCGGGGCGGCAGCGACACCACCGCCGTGGCCCTGGCCGCGGCCATGAAGGCCGACGTCTGCGAGATATACACCGACGTGGAGGGGGTGTTCACCACCGACCCCAACGTGGAGCCCAAGGCCCGCAAGCTCAAGCAGGTCACCTACGAGGAGATGCTGGAGATGGCCTCCCTGGGGGCCAAGGTGCTGGACATCCGCTCGGTGGCCCTGGCCGCCAAGTTCGGCGTGGTGGTCCACGTGCGCTCCACCTTCAGCGACCGGGAGGGTACCATGGTCGTCCCCGAAACCCACATCGACGAAAAGCTCATGGTCAGCGGCGTGGCCTACACCAAGAACGAGGCCCGCGTCAAGGTGCTGGGCGTGCCCGACCAGCCCGGCGTGGCCAGCAAGCTCTTCACCCCCATCGGCCAGGCCGGCATCGTGGTGGATGTCATCATCCAGAACACCAGCGCCGACGGGCTCACCGACCTGACCTTCACCGTGCCGCGCAGCGACTACAGCCGGGCCATGGACCTGGCCCGGACCGTGGCCGGCCAGATCGGGGCCCGCGACGTGCAGGGCGACACCAACATCGCCAAGGTCTCGGTCATCGGCATCGGCATGCGCAACCACGCCGGCGTGGCCACCAAGATGTTCGCCACCCTGGCGCGGGAGAACATCAACATCCAGACCATCAACACCAGCGAGATCAAGATTTCCTGCATCATCGACGAGAAGTACACCGAGCTGGCCGTGCGCGCCCTGCACGACGCCTTCGGCCTGGCCGAGGAGGCCGAGCCGGCCAACGAGGATTTGGGATAGGACCGCCGCCGGTGGCGGGATAGGCGGCGCGCATGCCAGGCCACTGGCAATAAGAGGGCGGGGATAAACCCCGCCCGCATTTACCTTGCCCGGCAAGGATATTTGCCCCTGGCAAGGTGACTTTGGCGTGACCGTCCCCGCCCGGCCCATCTTGGGGGTTGGCGACGGCCGGCCGGGCGGATATAATGACCTCATGTCCTCAGGCAAACGCCATAGCGCCCCCGGCGCAGCCTTCGAGCGCACCGCTCCCGCGGCCGCGTTCGTCCGTCCCGTCAGCCTAATCGCCATTATTCGAATTTAACCCTCGGCCGGCGCGCCGCGCAGCCGTTGCGCCCGCCGGCCACGCCCCCCGGCAACCGGGGTGGTGGATTGGTGTTTTTTGCCCCCGCCGGGGGCCGCGAAAGGAGAGCGGAAGCCATGAGCGCGAACCCGACCCAGCCGGTGCAGCTCTACGACACCACCCTGCGCGACGGCGTCCAGTCCGAGGGCCTGTCGCTGTCGGTGGAGGACAAGCTGCGGGTGGCCCGCCAATTGGACCGCCTGGGCGTGACCTTCATCGAAGGCGGCTGGCCGGGCAGCAACCCCCGCGACCGCGAGTTCTTCAACGCCGTGGGGAGGCTGGGGCTCAAGCGGGCCACGGTGGTGGCCTTCGGTTCCACCCACCACCCCAGCCGCGAACCGGGCCAGGACGCCAACCTGGCCGAGCTACTGACCGCCCAGACCCCGGTGGTGACCATCGTGGGCAAGAGCTGGGGCCGCCACGTCACCGCCCAGCTGGACATCCCCCCCGCCCGCAACCTGGAGATGATCCTGGGCTCGGTGGCCTATTTGAAAAGCCAGGGGCGGCGGGTCTTCTTCGACGCCGAGCACTTTTTCGACGGCATGAAGGAGGACGCCGAATACAGCCTGGCCTGCCTGGACGCCGCGGCCGAGGGCGGGGCCGAGGCCCTGGTGCTCTGCGACACCAACGGCGGCTCGTTGCCCTGGGCGGTGGCCGAGCAGGTGGCCCTGGCGCGGGCGCGCCACCCGGAGCTGACCATCGGCATCCATTGCCACAACGACGGCGAGCTGGCGGTGGCCAACAGCCTGGCCGCGGTCCAGGCCGGCGCGCGCCAGGTGCAGGGCACCCTGTGCGGCTTTGGCGAGCGCTGCGGCAACGCCAACCTCTGCTCCATCATCCCGGCCCTGCAATTCAAGCTGGGCCTGCCCTGCCTGGCCCCGGAGCGGATGGCCCTGCTGACCGAGACCGCGCGCCTGGTCTACGAGCTGGCCAACCTGCCGCCCAACCGCCACCTGCCCTACGTTGGCCAGAGCGCCTTTGGCCACAAGGGCGGGCTGCACATCAGCGCGGTGGAAAAAGACCCGGCCCTCTACGAGCACCTGCCCCCGGAGACGGTGGGCAACCAGCGGCGCTACCTGGTCAGCGACCTGGCCGGCCGGGCGGCCATCCTGCAGCGCGCCCGCCAGTGGGGCCTGGATCTGGCCGCCGAGGACCCGGAGGTGCAGGCCATCCTGAACGAACTCAAGGCGCGCGAGAGCGAGGGCTATCTCTACGAGGGGGCCGAGGCCAGCTTCGAGCTCCTCATGAACCGCGCCCTGGGCCACCGCCACCGCTATTTCGAGCTGGTGGGCTTCCGCGTCATGGACTTCAAGGCCGCCGAGGGCGAGCTGCCCCTGGCCGAGGCCACGGTGCGGGTGCGGGTGGGCGGGGTGGAGGAGCACACCGCCGCCAGCGGCCACGGGCCGGTCAACGCCCTGGACCGCGCCCTGCGCAAGGCCCTCAGCCGTTTCTTCCCCCGCCTGGCCGAGGTGCGCCTGGTGGACTACAAAGTGCGCGTGTTGGCCGGGGCCGACGGCACCGCCAGCCAGGTGCGGGTGTTGATCGAGAGCAGCGACGGAATGGCCACCTGGGGCACGGTGGGGGTCAGCTTCGACGTGCTGGAGGCCTCCTGGCAGGCGCTGGGCGATTCCATCCGCTACAAGCTGTTCAAGGACAAGCAGGTATGAGGCCTGCGGCGGCCGGCCGCGTCCGGGCGGCGCGGGCAGGGGACGCGCTTGGCGGCGTGAGAAAAGCCGAGTTCTAATGGGAGGCAGTTGCTAAGATTTCACTAGTACCAGTCGCCGTTGGTAAGTAAGAGTAGCACAAAAAGGCAGTGTGGATTAAAAGAGGCTCAAAATGGGAGCTATAGCCATGGCGTGCGCTAAGGGGGCATGCAAGTTGTGCGGCAATGAAGAAGAGTTGCAACTGTCCCATGTCCTTTCAAGATTCCTATATAAAGATATCCATGCTGAAAGCGGCCAATATTTAGAACTCGAATCCGAACCACAGCATTCAAAAAAAGGACAGGGAGGGCTTCGTGAGTATTTGCTTTGTAGGGATGCGCCTATACGCTCAACCCATCAGCGACCCGTGATACACGCGTCCTATCAATTGACTATTCCGTCATTGCGAGGAGCGAAGCGACGCGGCAATCTCTTGATCCCACCGACATAACGCCTTGCAATATTAGAACGAAAGCGAGCAAGCCGATTGCTTCGCTGCGCTCGCAATGACAGTTATTATGCCCTGTTGGCTCAGCCGTGCCAAGCAACCCTTGCCGCGCTTACATGGTCTAATCGTATAGGCGCATGTAGGGATTGTGAAGTCAAAAGGAGCAAATGGGAGAGATATGCTGATAGCTTGATTAATCACCACGAATCATTAACTTGGAAAGAGGGGTATTATAATCTATGGGAAGTTAATGGCTTGGATTATGCTAAGCTTAAACTATTTATTCTTTCAACTTTATGGCTAATGTCTGTTTGTTCTGCGCGGCAGTTTGAACAAATTAACCTGGGAAAGCACGAAGAAAATGTTCGGAGCATGCTTATTAATGACTGTCCTGGCGCACCTAAGCATTACGGTATTATCATGCAAAAGCTTAAGGATGAATTTGGAAAAGAGATGATAATAGTTGAAACTAACATGGTGAAAATGGCTGGACATAACGCTTATAGAATGGTGTTCGGCGGATATGTTTGGTCAGTACTCGTTACCAGCCATTCATTGGATGACATAACGCAAAGCTTGCTTCTCACAGAAACCGGGCGAGCAATTGTTCATTTAGTTTCGGCAAGGGATGTTGGTTTTTTAATGAGCGCGGCGGGAAGGTTTCCCCTTGATGATGCCTTGACCGAATTTTCACCATCTCAAAAGCTATAATTTCTGATCCTCCTTTACCTGCATTGTTGTTTTACTGTTGGCCGCTGCTGTTTCCAGCCGCAGGGATGGCCGCCGGCTCCGGTTTGGGCGCGACGCGGGAGAAGTCGATGAAGAAGCGGCGAACCTCGCCGGTGTCGCGGCGGTAGAGCCAGAGGTTGGAGAAACAAGGAGGATACTTGGGGTCCCGGCGCGGTTCGACTTCGGTGGTGAAAAAGACCTGGTTAAAGTCGGGGGACATGGCCAGGGGCAGCATGCCGATGTCGAGGGGGGTTTCTATCCTGGTTTCCATGGTGCGCATGTCGGTGAAGTACAAGCTGCGGCCTATCCGGGAAAAGACCAATTGGGTGCCATCCTTGGAGAGGATGGGATAGTATAGGTTACAGTAATCCACGTTTTCGCCTTCACGGGGGTCCAAACCCACCAGTTTGGGAGTGATAGGCTGCTCATCGTCTGGATTTTCCAGGCTTATCGACCATAAACAGTGCTTGGAATCGGTGTGTATCGGGTAGAGATAGGCCAGCAGATGCTTTCCGTCGGGCAGCATTTGCGGTTCGCCGGCTTTGTAGTAATGCTTGTTGGTCAGGGCATTGACCGCGCCGGTGGTAAGGTCCGCCCAATAGATATCCCAATCGCGCACGCCGGGTCGGACCACGCGCGAACGGCTGCTGTGGATCTGGCCGCGGACAAAGAAGATTTGATTGCCATCCAGGGTAAAAGACGGGCCGCGGTCGTAGTCCGGGGTGTCGGTGAGGCGGCGATCATTGCTGCCATCCCTGTCCATGATGTGGATGTCGCCGTGGGGCTCACCGCAGGCGGAGACATAGGCGATGCGCTTGCCGTCCGGTGAGAAAACGGGTGATCCATGCCCGCAACGCGGTCTGTCCTTGCGCAGCCAGGCGGTGACCAGACCAACCATGGCGGGCGGCTTGGCCTGTTCGGGACCGGGGGCGGGCCAAGAGGATGGAAAGATGTCCATCAGGAAAATGCCGCTCATTTTGGCTGAATGATATTGAATGGCCATGCTGCGACCGTCCGGGGCCAATGAGGCCCACAGCACCTCCGGCCGCACCTCGCGGGTTTCGCGCGAAACCGACTTGGGATCGTAGGGCTCCAGCATGCTGACGCAGGCGGTGAGCCCGCAGGGGACCAAAGCCAGCACGGCAGCGGCGAAAAGCGCTTTCCATATACCTTTCATGAATCTTTCCGCCAGTCCCCTGTTTCTGTCTAGCTAGGGTGCTTGTTCGCGGCGCTTCTGCTCCGACTCATAGGCTTCCACCCGACCCTCGAAGGCCCAGGTCGCTAGCCTGCGATAGCGCCGGGCGTAGGCCAACTCTTTATCGGTCAGTTCATCGGTGCTATGCCATTTCCGTGGATCATCAGGGAGTTCTTTTAAACCGGAGACGAGGTTTTTATCTACCCTGCAAGTGCACTCATCATAACCGACACCGGTTTCAGATTCGCATCCCGTATAGCCGTTGTCATGCGCTTCGTATAGTTTGTCCATATCATCAATTGGGTCTTTGGTGTTTGACCTAGTCCCGGTCACAGGATCAATTTCCTCTTCCGGCGGCTGTTCCCGCGCGGTGCTTCTCCCCTCGCCCCAGTTGCGCCCGCCATAGTTGCCGTAGACCGGGCCGTCCATTATCCCCCGCTCGTCGTTGCGCCAGAGCACGCCCATGAACTCGGTCGCGCCCTGGTGGAAGTGCGGGTTGCGGGTGAAGTTGGGATAGTCCCGCCTCCAGCGCGCCTCGCGCTCGGCCCGGCTTTCGCCCGTGGGTGGGTCGCCCAGGGCCTCGGCGTCGGTGATGGGCTCGATGGCGCAGCGGCAGTTGGGGTGCAGGGGCGGTGTGGGTGCTCCCCGGGCCGGGGCCTGGCCGTCCTGGGGCGAATCATAGAATTCGCGGCCGTCCAGGGCGGCGCATTCCGCGCAACCTTGCCCCCCGTTTTCGCTGACCCAGCGATAGCCTATCACCAGTTTGCCCGCGTTGTCCGCCATGATTCGGCCCTCCCGGCGCGTCGGTGAGCGTGGCGCGCGCCATGAGGGCCCAGGCTATGCCGGCCGGCGGCGGCGGCCCAGGGGGATGGATCACAAAGATGAAGACGGAGTCCGCGCCGGCTGGCCGCGCGGCGGGGGGCTGGCCCGGCATTGGTTGGGGCGCATGGGCGGGCGTAACCGCGGGCGCGGCGGGCGGGCGGCCCTCACAGGCCGTATTGCCGCATCTTGCGCCACAACGAGGTGCGGCTCAGGCCCAGCAGGGTGGCGGCCTGGCCGCGGCGCCCCTGGCAGACCGCCAGGGCCTGGCGGATGGCGGCCTCCTCGTCGCCGGCCTGGAGACGCGGGGTTGGCGCGGGGGAGTCGGGGTTTTCGTCGCCTTCCAGGGGCGGCAGGTGCCTGGCGAAAATCACCGGCCCCTTGACGAAGACGAAGGCGTACTCGATGGCGCGCTCCAGCTCGCGGACGTTGCCCGGCCAGGCGTGGGAGGCGAATATCCTCATCACCTTGGGGTCCACCGCCCGCACCTCGCGGCCGTAGAGCCGGTTGAACTTGTCCAGGAAATGCTGGACCAGCAGGGGGATGTCCTCCGGCCGCTCGCGCAGGGGCGGCAGGTTCAAGGGCACCGTGCGCAGGCGGTAGTAGAGGTCCTCGCGGAAACGCCCCTCCCGGCGGGCCTGGGTCAGGTCCAGGTTGGTGGCGCTGATGATGCGGGCCTCCATGGGGATGAGCCTGGCGCCGCCCACCCGCTCGAACACCCGCTGCTCCAGCACCCTGAGGAGCTTGACCTGCAACTCCGGCTTCAGCTCGCCGATCTCGTCCAGGAAGATCGTCCCGCCCTTGGCCAGCTCGAAGCGGCCGGCCTTGGAGGCCACCGCGCCGGTGAAGGCCGCCTTCTCGTGGCCGAAAAGCTCCGACTCCAGGAGGGTCTCGGCCAGGGCCGCGCAGTTGACCGCCACGAAGGGGCCTTGGCGGCGCTTGGAATGATGGTGGATGGCCCTGGCGAACAGCTCCTTGCCGGTGCCGCTCTCGCCCTGGAGCAGCACGTTGGCCTCGCTCACGGCCACGTCGGGCAGCATGTCGAACAGCCGGCGCATGGGAGGCGCGGCCCCCACGATGTCGGAGAAGCTGCAACCGCCCAGGGCGGCCGAGGCCTGCTGCAGCGCGGCCAGCGGACGGAAGGTCTCCACCGCCCCCACCGCCACCCCCGCGGCGTCGCGCACCACGCTGGTGTTTACCAGGAGCCCCAGGCGGGAGCCGTCCTTGTCCAGGATGCGCACGTCCTGGTCCATGCGGGTCAGGCCGGTCTCCAGGGTGGTGCGCAGGGGGCAGTCGGTCTGGCAGAGGTCGGAGCGGAAAATGTCCCAGCAATGCCGGCCCAGGACCTCTCTCCGGCTGTAACCGGTGATTTTTTCGGCGGTGTGGTTGAAGGAGGTGATGCGCCAGCGGGTGTTGATGGTGAAGATGCCCTCGGCCAGGCTCTCGAACAGGGTCTGATAGCCCAGGCGGGGCAGGCTGGGCAGGTTGTCGTCGCTCCCGTCCTGGTCCAGGGCCGCGCAGTCGTCCCGGCGAAAATTGACCAGCGCCCCCACCACCTGGCGGCCGCCGCCGAAGACCGGCCCCACCTCCAACACGCAGTCGCGCCCCTGCCCGCCCTGGTCCACCAGGCGGGCCTCGATCTCGGCGCTGTGTTCGCCCTGGCCCAAGGCCGCGTCCAGGGCGCTTAACAGCGCCCCCACGCCGGGTCCCTCCACCAGCTCCTCGATGCGCAACTGATCGCCCGGCTGCGCATCCGGCCCCAGCAGGGCCTGGGCCTGGCGGTTGGCCGCCATCAGGCGCAGGGCGCGGTCCACGATGAAGGCGCCCTGGCCGGCCTCCCAGGCGGCCGCCGCCAGCCCGCTTTCCGGCGCCTGCTCCGTCCCGGCGGCCATGCCACGCTCCCCGTCCCGGCGCCTCAGCCCTGGCCCAGGATGGTCTCCACTTCCTGGTCGCTTAAAAACGAGGAAACGTTCCAGCAGATGTCGCGCAAGGCGCGGTCGTTGAGGCCCGCCGCCAACAGGGCGACGCCGCCATCGAATCCGCGGCCCTTCACCAATTGGGCCACCTGGCGCAACTTGGCCAGCGTCGCCTCGTCCCCGGCGTGGTGACACTTTTCATAGGCCCTGACCAGCACGTTGACCCTGCTCACCGAACAGCGCTTGCAGGTTCGATCCGATTCCACGCGCGCCTCCCCATATGGTGCGGTCCGCCCACCTTCCTACCTGTCTCATATACCAGAATGGGATGGAATTTTACACTGTTTCGCCGGCCGCGCGGGGCCGGCGGACAGGCTGATGGACCCAGGCCGGCCGGATCGCGCTCTGGGGACGGGCGCCGGCTTGGGACGGCGGAGGTTGTTTGGCCAGCGCCCGCGGCCGCGGCCCTGGGATGCTTCTAGCCCGCCGCCAGGGCCAAGGCCCGCTCCAGCCGGGCCAGGGTCCGCTCCCGGCCCAGGATGGCCATGACCTCGAAGATGCCGGGGCTGGCGGTGCGCCCCACCAGGGCCACCCGCACCGGCTGGGCCACGCCGCCCAGCTTGAGGCCCAGATCCTCGGCCAGTCTCCGGAAGGCCTCCTCCATGCCGGCCGGGTTGTCCACGCCCAGCTCGCGCACCAGATCCGCCACCCGCGTGAGCACCGGCCGGCTGGCCGCCGTCAGGAACTTGGCCGCGGCCTTGGGGTCCATGACGGGCTCCGCCAGCAGGTAGGGCTCGGCCCAGTCGGCCAACTCCACCAGGGTCTTGGCCCGGGCGGTCAGATGGGGGATGGCCTTGATGAGCGTAGCCTGGTCATGGGTCGCGACGCCGCGCTCGGCCAAAAACGGCGGCAGCAGCTCGGCCAGGCGGCGGGCCTCGGCCCGCTGCATCCAGTGGGCGTTGAGGTGCAAGAGCTTGTCAGGGTCGAAGACCGCCGCCCCGCGCCCCACCGCCTCCAGGTTGAAGGCCGCCACCAGCTCCTCGCGGCTGAATATCTCCTGGTCGCCGTGGCTCCAGCCCAGGCGGGCCAGGGCGTTGAGCATGGCCTCTGGCAGATAGCCCAGCTTCTGGTATTCCACCACCGCCGTGGCCCCGTGGCGCTTGCTCAGCTTGGTCTTGTCCGCCCCCAGGATCATGGGCACGTGGCCGAACTGGGGCGCGGGGCTGTCCAGGGCCTGATAAAGCAGTATCTGACGCGGGGTGTTGCTGACGTGGTCGTCGCCGCGGATGACGTGGCTGATGTTCATGTCCACGTCGTCCACCACCACCGCAAGGTGATAGGTGGGCGAGCCGTCCGAGCGCAGGATGACCAGGTCGTCCAGCTCGGAGTTGTCGAAGCTGATGGGGCCTTTGATGAGGTCGTTCCAGGCGGTGACGCCGCCGCGCGGCCCCTTGAAGCGCACCACCGCCCCAGGGGCCGGACCCAGGCCCAGCTCGCGGCAGCAGCCGTCGTACATGGGCTTGCCCCCGCTGGCCAGGGCCTGCGCGCGCACTTTTTCCAGGCGCTCCGGCGGGCAGTGGCACCAGTAGGCCCGCCCCTTGGCCACCATGGCCGCGATGGCCTCCCGGTAGCGGTCGAAGCGCTGGCTCTGGTAATAGGGCCCCTCGTCCCAATCCAGGCCCAACCAGGTCATGGCCCCCATGATGGAATCCACGTGCTCGGCCTTGGAGCGCTCGCGGTCGGTGTCCTCCAGCCGGAAGACGAACTGGCCGCCGTGGTGGCGGGCGAAAAGCCAGTTAAAGAGCGCCGTGCGGGCCCCGCCCAGGTGCAGGGCGCCGGTGGGCGAGGGGGGAAATCTGGTGCGCACCCGTGGTGCGTTGACATGCTCGGACATGGGCTCGGCTCCCGGCCGCTTGGGCTAACAGGTGGATAACGCCGGTTTATGAACGCGGGAAGGTTACCATCCATCCGCGCCGCCGCGCAACCGGACCCGGTCTGGGGTGGGGCCGGCCCTAGAGATGCGAGCGGGCGTGGAAGATCAGGCCGGCCGGGATCAGGGCCAGCAGGCTGGAGGTGCAGAAGGCCAGGCCATAGAAGCGCGCCACAGCCAGGGCGGCGGCCCGGCCGCCGGGCGCGCCCAGCCTGGCCAGGAACTCGCGGTGCGCTTTGGTGGCGGCGCGCAGGATGATCCCGCCGATGAGCCCCCAGCCCAGGGCCGCCGCCAGGCAGGCCGGCCAGGAGGGGCAGAACAGACCCACCAGGATGGACATGGGCGCTTCGCGGCCTCAGCGGCGCTGGTAGTCCTTGATCCAGGGCGCGCGCTGCTTGCGGTGATAGTCGCTCACCGCCGCCCGCCAGGTGGCCACGGCCAGCTCGGCGCAGTGATAATGGGCCGGGTCCAGGCCGCCCAGCTCGGCGGCGACGTCTTCGGGCCTCAGCCCGGCGGCTCCGGTCAGGGGACGGCCCCTGACCAGGCAGGTGAGCGCGCTGGCGCAGGCCACGGTGTGCAGGCAGCCCTCGGTCATGAAGCGGATGTCAGTCACCACGCCCTCGCGCACGTAGGCGTATAGCTCGATCACGTCGTCGCAGCCGGGCCGGGGCGGGGTCTGGGCGAAGGCGTCGGGCTTGGGCAGCACGCCCAGGTTGGCCGGGGTGAGCCCGTGGGTCAGGAACTCGTCGCTGAGGCCGCCCTCGCCCAGGCTGCCGGCGGGGCGGTGGGGATGATCGTCCATGCGGTCCTCGCGCTGCAAGTATGCTGAGACAGAAAAAATATACATGAAGGTCAAGGTGTTGTCGCGGTAGCCCCGCCCCGCCCACATTATCTTGTCATTGCAAGGAGCAACCCAGCCGGGTTGCGGCGCGGCTATCGCCCGTCTCCGTATTTCGAGAAAGGCCGGAGACGAGGATGGGCGGGGTTTATCCCCGCCAGTGTATTTTCAGGTGAAGGCCCCCGCGCCCTCGGCCGGGGGGCGAGGTTTCCACCCTCGCCCCCGTTTGCGGGGGAGCGGGAGGGGTCAGGGGGCTCAGAGCTCCATCTTCGACCGCAAGTTGGCGTCAGCAGGCCGGTGCGCCGGCCAGGCCGGGTTGAATCTCCTGGCCGGGCGCCACCCGGAAAAAGTTGTCGACCGGATACGGTCCGTGCAGCAGTTGGCGGAAATACTCCGGCGAGCCGGTCAGCTCCTGGAAATGCATTCCGAAGAACTCGGCGTTGGCCTGGGCCCGCGCCCGCAGGGCGTCCATGGGCAGGGCCCCGGTGTCGATGAGGGTGAGCAGGGTGTAGTGCTTGAGCTCCTCGCGCATGACCCACTCGGCGTTCTCGCGCCCCACCCGCTGGGTGTACTCGCCCTCCATGATGCCCAGGGGGTCCTTGCCCTCGGCCACCCAGCCGGGGGTCAGGTAATAGGTGCCGGGGTTCTGGGCGCTCAACTCGGCGTAGCGGTTGAGCGAGCCCATGAACAAGGCGATGCAGTCGTGGGCCTTGGGCACGATGATCTCGGCCGCCCGCGCCCGCACCCCGGCGATGCCGTTGCTGCACAGTCCGTAGCCCAGCACCACCTGGGCCACCTGGTCGCCGGCCGCGTCGATGCGGGCCTGGATCAGCGGGGCCATGTCCTGGGGCGTGCGGTGCAGGCTCTGGTCCAGGTAGACGATGCTGAGTCCGGCCGCGCCGGCGGCGAGCAGGTTGAGCTCCGGCTCCATCACCCGGCAGGCGATGACCAGGCGGGGCGCGCGGGGCGGGAAGGCTTGCGGAGACGCCATGGCTGTCACCTAGCTGCGATTGTCAAATCCGTGGGAAGCTGGGCATAATGCTAGCACAGGCCGCCGGCCCGGCCATCTTTTTGGCCAAGAAACCAGATCGGCGCTGGCCTGGCGGTCCAAACGCCGGTCAGGGGCATAAATCTGGCGCGCGTCCCGGCGGGGCAAACTATAATTGGGCTCATGCTCCCAGAGTCTGGGAGCGGACGGGCAAACAACCTTGGGGGACGAGGAAAGCAGAATGGGCATCGTGACCGTTTCTCGCCAGGTGGGAAGCTTCGGCGACGAGATCGCCGAGATGGCGGCCAAGAAGCTGGGCTACGAGTTCATCGACCGCGACCACATCCACAAGCTGGCCCAGGCCTGCGACCTCCAGTTCAAGCAGGCCTGCCAGGCCTACGAGGCCGAGGTGAAGCCGCACGGATTCTTCGAGCGCCTGTCCTTCGGCAACCCCGCCCACGCCGCGCTCTTCGCCAGCCTCAACTACGAGCTGGCCAAGAAGGGCAACGTGGTCATGGTGGGGCGCGGGGCGCAGGTGGTGCTCAGCCACCTGCCCGGCGTGCTCAAGGTGCGGGTGGTGGCCCCCAGCGAGGCGCGGGTGGAGCGGGTGGCCCGGCGCATGAACCTGAGCCTGGAGGACGCCCAGGAATTCGTGCGCAAGTATGACCACGAGCGCCGGGCGCTGCTGGAGGCCGTCTACGAGTACGATCTGTTCGATTGGAAGAACTTCGACCTGGTCATCAACACCGCCGTCCTCACCGCCGAGGACGCCGCCGACATGATCGCGCTGGCGGCCAGGCGCCTGGAGCCGAAGTACGACCAGGCCCGCATGGGGCAGGTGCTGGCCAACCTGGCCTTCGCCAAGCGGGTGGAGAGCGCGGTGAAGAAGCAGGTGGAGACGATGTACTCCCAGGACATCGTGGTGGCGGTGGACGAGGCCGGGGTGGTGAGCCTGCGCGGCCTGGCCGCCGATGCGCGCACCAAGGCCCTGGCCGGCGAGGCCGCGGCCAAGGTCGAGGGCGTGACCAGGGTGGTCAACAACCTCACCGTCACCCAGTTCGGGGTGTAGACCCCGGCCCCGGAGCGGACGGGGCCGAAGTCCGCCCTTGCGCGACACGTTCGCACGCGGCGGCTCCCGGCTGTTTAATCCAGGCCCTGCTCGGCGGCCGGGGCGCTGTGGTCGTCCACGCTGTCGTGGCGGTCGCTGACGTTCTGGGCCGGCGCGCCGTTTTGCCCCACGTAATAGCTCAGCGGGCTTTGCGCGCCGGCGTTGTTGAACGATCCGCTGATGTGGGCGCCCGCGCTGCGGCCGATGGAGTCGGCCAACTGCACCGCCACCTGGCCGCCGTAGTAGATGCCGCCCACGGTGGCGATCAGCCCCAGGCCCTCGCGGGCCACCGGGGCCCATTCGCTCTGGTGCTGGCGGATGAGCCCGGCCCCACCCGCCCCGCCCAGGGGCTGGTGGACGCTCAGCTCCTCGACCCCGGCCAGGGTGATCTGCTCGCCGGGCCGGGCCTTCAGGAGCAGGATGGGCTTCTGAAGCTTGAGCGCCTCCAGTTGCGCGTTCAAGTAGGCGTTCTTTTCCTCGGCGCTGGCGCAACCGGCCGCCGGCATGGCCAACATGGCCAGGATCAGCCAGGGCAACCAGGATTTCGCGTTCATGGCTCGCCTCCCGTGCGGGTGTTCTGCGCCCCAGCATGACCAGCCCCGCGGTTGGCGCCCGCCGGGCTGGTTCGCAAATGCATTTCCCGCCGCCGCCGCCGGGCTTGGGGCGCGTTGCGCGCCTTGGCGGCGGCCGCTGGTCGGCCCTATAATGACAGGCAGGTATGGAGAACGCCTGGGGAGCGACAAAGCCAACCCGCCGCCCGGCGCGGCAGCAAGGGAGCCAATAGCATGTCGGTGGTCACCATTTCCCGCCAGGTGGGCAGCCTGGGAGACGAGATCGGCGGCCTGGTGGCCGAAAAGCTGGGCTACGAGCTGGTGACCCGCGAGGGCATCCACCGGCTGGCGCGCGAGTGCGACCTGGAGTTCAAGGACGCCTGCGCGGCCTTCGAGGAGGAGCGGGGCGCGGGCTTCTGGGAGCGGCTTTTCTACCGCGACCCGGCCTACACCAGCCTGTTCGAGGCCCTGAACCTGGAGCTGGCGGCCAAGGGCAAGGTGGTCATCCTGGGCCGCGGCGCCCAGATCGCCCTGGCCGATGTGCCCGGCGTGTTCCACGCCAGGGTGGTGGCTCCCGCCGCCATCCGGGTGCAGCGGGTGCGCGAGCGCATGGGCCTGTCGGCCGAGGACGCCGTGGAGTTCGTGCACAACTATGACAAGCAGCGCCGCGCCCTGATCGAAAGCGTCTATCAGAAGGACCTCTCGGACTGGAGCCTGTACGACCTGGTGCTCAACACCGCCAGTCTAACCGCCGAGGCCGGGGCCGAGCTGATCGCGCTGGCCGTGCGCAAGCTGCCGGTGCTGCTGGAGCCGGAGCTGGTCAACCAGGAGCTGGCCCGGCGGGCCTTCGCCAAGCGGGTGGAGAGCGCCATCAAGAAGAAGGTCCTCACCAGCCCCTACCGCGACATCCAGGTTCGCTCGCTGGTGGAGGGCGAGGTGATCCTGGAGGGTTTCGTGCAGGACAAGATGGGCAGGCAGCGGGCCGGGGAGATCGCCGCCCGCCATCCCGGCGTGAGCGCGGTGGACAACCGCCTGCGCACCACCGAGCTGAGTTTCTAGCCGCCATGGCGAAAAGCTTGGCCTTGGACAAGGCCTGCGCTTTTTGGCGGGCCGTCCATGGCCCGACGCCACCGGCCCCCGGCCCGCCGGGCGGCGGGATTGCGGCCAACGGCCTGAAATATGGCGAATTGGCGACATCGCTCCCGCGCCGCCGCCGGCCTTGACAACCCCCCCCGCGCCGGGTAAATAACCTTTTTCACCGACCACCCATCGCGGGATTGGACATGATCGAGCTGGATTTCGACAAGACCGGCGGCCTCATACCCGCCATCGCCCAGGACGCGGCCAGCGGCAAGGTGCTGATGCTGGCCTTCATCAACCGCGAATCCTGGGAAAAGACCCTGGCCACCGGCGAGGTCCACTACTGGTCGCGCTCGCGCCGGGAGCTGTGGCACAAGGGCGGCACCAGCGGCAACGTGCAGAAGGTCAAGGCGGTCTACGTGGATTGCGACAACGACACGGTGCTGTTCATGGTGGAGCAGGTGGGCGGCGCGGCCTGCCACACCGGCATGCACAGCTGCTTCTTCCGCCGGGTGCAGGACGGCGAACTGGTGACCGAGGGCGAGCCGGTCTTCGATCCCAAGGAGGTTTACGGCCAATGAGCCTGCCGCTCAAGCTGGGCGTGCCCAAGGGCAGCCTGCAGGACGCCACCGTGCGGCTTTTCGCCCGCGCGGGCTGGAAGATCAACGTCAACGGCCGCAGCTATTTCCCGGAGATCGACGACGGCCAGATCGATTGCTCCATCTGCCGGGCCCAGGAGATGAGCCGCTACGTGGAGAGCGGAACCCTGGACGCGGGCATAACCGGCCGCGACTGGATATTGGAAAACGACTCGGACGTGGTCTACGTGGAGGAACTGATCTATTCCAAGGTCTCCGCCCGCCCGGCCCGCTGGGTGCTGGCCGTGGCCAAGGATTCGGGCATCAATGATGTCAAGGACCTGGCCGACAAGCGCATCGCCACCGAGATGGTCAACTTCACCAAGCGCTATTTCGAGGAGCAGGGCGTGCCGGTGCAGGTGCATTTCTCCTGGGGCGCCACCGAGGCCAAGGTGGTCAACGGCCTGGCCGACGCCATCGTGGAGGTGACCGAGACCGGCAGCACCATCAAGGCCCACGGGCTGAAGATCATCAAGGAGCTGATGCAGTCCACCACCCAGCTCATCGCCAACAAGAACGCCTGGGCCGATCCGGCCAAGCGCAGGAAGATCGAGCAGATCGCGCTGCTCTTGAAGGGCGCGCTCCGGGCCGAGAAGCTGGTGGCCATCAAGATGAACGTGCCCAAGATCAAGATCACCGACGTGGTGGAGGCCCTGCCCAGCCTCAACGCGCCCACCGTGGCCCCGCTGTATGGCAGCGACTGGTTCTCGGTGGAGACGGTGGTGGACGAGAGCCAGGTGCGCGACCTGATCCCGGAGCTGATGCACCGGGGGGCCGAGGGCATCATCGAGTACTCGCTGAACAAGGTGATTTAAACCCAGGCGCGGGCCAGGTACAGCCAAGGATAAGCAAGGGAGCCAACCAGCACCCATGCAGCATCGAGCTTAGGCGGGACGATTCTCCACTTGGGCCTTGCGGCCGATTGGCGCGGCAAGGCTCCAGGCGGAGGATCGCCCCGATTTTTTTGTTTTCTCGCCAGAGCGGCGCTTTCTTGGTAATAAATGGCCTGGATGGTCCAGGCCATGGGCATTGGCGCTAAAACTTAGTAATCAAGCGTGGTTAAAGAGGTGTGGTCATGGGCGTGAGCAAGCGGGCGGCCGACATTCCCCCCTTCATCGTGATGGACGTCTTGGAGCGGGCCCAGGAGCTGGAGGCCCAGGGGCGGAGCATCATCCACCTGGAGGTGGGCGAGCCGGATTTCGAGACCCCGGAGCCCATCAAGGCCGCCGCCGTCGCCGCCCTGGCCCAGGGCCAGACCCACTACACCCACTCCCTGGGCATCCGGCCCCTGCGCCAGGCCATCTGCGACCATTATCGCGCCCGCTACGGCGTGACGGTGGACCCGGACCGGGTGCTGGTGACCAGCGGCACCAGCCCGGCCATGCTGCTGCTTTTTGCCGCCCTGCTGGAGCAGGGCCAGCAGGTGATCCTCTCCGATCCCTGCTACGCCTGCTACCCCAACTTCGTCAGCTTCTGCGGCGGCGAGCCGGTCTTCGTGCCGGTGGCCGAGGACGACGCCTTCCAATACCGGCCGGAGGAGATCGCCAGGCGCCTGGGGCCGCGCACCAAGGCGGTGGTGGTCAACAGCCCGGCCAACCCCACCGGCCAGCTCCTGACCCCGGAGCGCATGGCCGCCATCGCCGAGCTGGTGCCGGGCAAGCCCGGCGGTCCGGGCCGGACTGGCGGGCCATACGTCATCAGCGACGAGATCTACCACGGGCTCAGCTATGACGGCCAGGAGCACTCCATCCTGGAGTACACCGACAACGCCTTTGTGCTGGGCGGGTTCAGCAAGCTCTACGCCATGACCGGCTGGCGCTTGGGCTATCTCATCGCCCCGGCCCACTACCTGCGGCCGTTGCAGAAGATGCACCAGAACTTCGCCATCTGCGCCCCTTCCATGGCCCAGTGGGCGGGCATCGCCGCGCTCACCCAGTGCCAGCGCGAGGTGGACCGCATGGTGGGCCTGTACAACGCCCGCCGCCTGCACCTGGTGGAGGGCCTCAAGCGCCTGGGCTTCGCCATCCCGGTGGCGCCCCAAGGGGCCTTCTACGTGCTCACCCGCTGCGCCCACCTGGACCCAGACGACTATCGCCTGGCCTTCCACATCCTGGAGCACGCCGGGGTGGCGGTGACGCCGGGGCGGGACTTCGGCCCCGGCGGCCACGGCTACCTGCGCTTCTCCTACTGCAACAGCCTGGAGAACATCAGCGAGGGGCTCAAGCGCCTGGAGGCCTACCTGGCGGAGCACCACGCCGGTAAACACTAGCGCCGGATGGCAGGCGGGCGCGGCCGGGGAGCGATCAAGGCCATGATGGCCTTGATCGCAAATCGGCGTCAGTCGTCCAGGCTCATCTTGCCGGGGTTCAGGATGTTGTTGGGGTCCAGCAGGCGCTTGATGCCCCGCATCAGGCCTAGGGCCGTCTCGTCGTGCTCCAGCCCCATGTAGGGCGCCTTGGCCAGGCCGATGCCGTGCTCGCCGGTGAGGGTCCCGCCCAGTTGGCAGGTGAGCGCGAATATCTCGTCGGCGGCCCGGTGCACGTTGGCCGTCTGCTCCGGGTCGCGGCGGTCGTACATGATCTTGGGGTGCAGGTTGCCGTCGCCGGCGTGGCCAAAGACCACGAAGGGCAGGCCGTAGCCCTCCACGATGCGTGCGATGCCGGTGAGTAGCGCCGGCAGCTGGCTCATGGGCACGGTCACGTCCTCGCTCAGGTTGTAGGGCCGCAGTTGGCCGGCGGTGCTGCCGGCCCGGCGGCGGGCCGCCCAGAGCGCCTCGGCCTGCTCGGCGGTCTCGGCCATGGCCACGCCCTGGGCCTGGTTATCGCGGAAGATGGCCAGCACCCGCTCCATCTGATAATCGGCCTCGCCGGGGGTGTAGCCGTCGGTCTCCACCAGGAGCATGGCCCGCACCTGGGGGATGTCCAGCCCGCCTTTTTCGCGCAGCACCCGGATGGTGTTCTCGTCCATGATCTCCATCACGCTGGGCACCACGCCCGAATGCATGATGGCCGTCACCACCCGGCCAGCCTGGTCCAGGGTGTCGAAGGCGGCCTGGCAGGTGCGCGCGGCCAGGGGCCGGGGGTTGACCTTCAGGGTTATTTCGGTGATGACCCCCAGCACGCCCTCGCTGCCCACAAAGAGCCGGGTCAGGTCCAGGCCGGAGACGCTCTTCATGCAGCGGCTGCCGGTGCGGGTGATCCGGCCGTCGGGCAGCACCACCTCCAGGGCCAGCACGTAGTCGCGGGTGGTGCCGTACTTGGCTCCCCGGATGCCGCCGGCGTTGGTGGCCACGTTGCCGCCGATGGTGCAGACCTTGCCGCTGGCCGGGTCGGGCGGGAAGCAAAAGCCGTGCCTGGCCAGGGCCTTTTGCAGGTCGGCGTAGACCACGCCCGGCTGGACCACCGCCTGACGGTCCTCGATGCTGATGGCCAGGATGCGGTTCATGCGCACCAGATCCAGCACCAGCCCGCCCCTGGCCGGCACCACCCCGCCGGCCAGGCTGGTGCCCGCCCCGCGCGGGGTCACCGCGAAGCCGCGCGCATTGGCCAGGCGCAGGATGGCCGCCACCTGGGCGGCGGCAATGGGCCAGGCCGCGGCCTCCGGGCGGTGGTCGTGGTCGGAGGCGTCGTAGGAATAGGTGACCAGGTCGATGAGCGCGTCGCTGAAGTTTTCCGCGCCCACGATCTCCCTGACGGCCTGTTTGTCCGCGTCGTTCATGCTGCTGTGCTCCAGGCTGCGTCGCGCGCCATGCGCCGGCCGGCGGCAAGCCCCGGCGGCTCCGGATAATTATTACCACAGCCCGGCGGCCGCGCCGCCGCCAAAAACCCGCCCGCGGCCGGGCCCTCTTCAGGCGTGAGAGAGAACCAATGGACGTCGGGCGGGGGTTCCAGGTTGCCATGTCGGCCGAAAACTGGCAACATCTTGGCCGCCGCCCTGTGGTGCGTGGGCGGCGGGGAGGAGGCGCACGGCATGCTGACCCGCAAGGAGATGATGGAGCAGCGGGCGCGGGAAATCTACCAGGTGGCCAGCCGCATCCTCTGCGAGCAGGGCTACGAGAAGGCCTCCATCCGCGACCTGGCCGAGGCCACCGGCATGACCAAGGCCGGCCTCTACTACTACTTCAAGAGCAAGGAGGAGCTGCTCTTCATCATCCTGGACGCCTACATGGACAGCCTCTTGGAGGGCGTGGCCGCCATCGCAAACCAGGTGGCCGACCCGGCCCAGCGCCTCCAGGCCTTCATCCGCTTCCAGGTCGATCTCTACTGCCGCGACGTGCACCGCAGCAAGCTCATCATCCACGACGAGAACTGCCTGTCCGGGGAGTGGCGCCAGACCATCAAGGACAAGCAGCGCCGCTATCTGGACTATTGGCGCCAGACCCTGGCCGACTACTGCCGCCAGAACGGGATCGGCCTGGCCCACCTCTCGGCCGACCTGATGCTCCTGATCGGCATGTGCAACTGGATCTACCAGTGGTACGACCCCGACGGCGAGTTGAGGCCCGACGCCCTGGCCGAGCAAATCTACCAACGCTTCTGCCATGGCCTGGCGGGATAGGCCCCCGCGCGCCCGCCGGTCGGGCCAGCCCGCGTGAGCCCCTCCGCCGCCTGGCGGGCGCGGGCCTGGGGCGTGCTTCTGGTCAACGCGGCCACCCTGGCCTGGGCCAGCAACGCCGTGCTGGGCCGCTATCTGCGCGACGACATCGGCCCCCTGTCCCTGGCCGCCCTGCGCTTCGCGGTGGCCACCGCCCTGATGCTGCCGCTGATGCGCTCTCTGCCCCCGGCCCAGCGCCGGCCGGGCCCGGACCGCTGGTGGATCGCGGGCATGGCCGTCACCGGCGTGGCCGGCTTCAGCCCCTTGCTCTACTGGGGCCTGCACCATTCCACCGCGGTCAATTCCTCGCTGATCCAGGGCTTTTCGCCGCTCATCACCGCGCTCTTCGCCGGGCTGATCATCGGCGAGGCGGTGAGCCTGCGCCAGTGGGCGGCCGCCCTGGTGGGGCTGGTGGGGGTGGCGGGCCTCATCTCCGGCGGCTCGCTGGACTATCTGCTGCGCCTGGAGATCAACCGGGGCGATCTGCTCTTCCTGGTCTCGGCCGTCAACTGGGCCTTCTACTCGGTCTTCAGCCGCCGGGTGATGCGCAACCGCTCGGCCCTGGCCGCCACCATTCTCTCCAACCTGGCCGGCCTGCCGCTGTTGCTCGCCGGCGCGGCCATCGAGCTGGCCCATGGCCCGGCCCCGCGCCTGGGTCTGGCCAACCTCGCGGCCATCGTCCACATCTGCCTGGTGCCCACCATCATCGGCTACTGGTCCTGGAACCGGGCCGTGCAGGCCCTGGGCGCGGGCGGGGCCATGGTCTTCTACAACACCCTGCCCCTGTATGGGGCCGTCCTGGGGGCGGTGTTGCTGGGCGAGAGCCTGGGGCCGGCCCATCTGGTCTTCGGCGGGCTGATCCTGGCCGGCGGCCTCTGGGGCAGCCTGGGCGGGCTGGGGCGGCCTGGGGCGGGCAAGGCCCCATCCTGATCCGCCGCCCCGCCCCGGCCTGTGCTACCATGGTCCCGGCGACCCTTTGGCCGCCAGGAAGGGGGGAAGGCATATGCGACCCATCGGACTGAGCACGCGGGACGGCCTGGCCACGGTGACCCTGCAACGGGGCAAGGTCAACGCCATCGACCTGGAGCTGGCCCAGGAGCTGGGCGACTGCTTCGCTGGCCTGGGGGCCGACCCGGAATGCCGGGCGGTGGTCCTCACCGGCCGGGGCGGCTTCTTCAGCTTCGGTTTCGACGTCCCGGCCCTCTACGACCACACCCCGGAGCAGTTCACCGTCTTCCTCACCGCCTTCACCGGGGCCTTGCGCGCCATCTTCGCCTGCCCCAAGCCGGTGGTGGCCGCCCTCAACGGCCACGCCGTGGCCGGCGGCTGCATGCTGGCCAATGCCTGCGACGCCCGCCTGATGGTCGCGGGCAAGGCCAAGTACAGCCTCAACGAGATCACCTTCGGGGCGGCGCTGTTCGCCGGCAGCGTGGAGATGCTGCGCTACGTGGCTGGATCGGCCACCGCCCAGGCGGTGGCCTATGGCGGGGCCATGTACGGGGCCGATGAGGCCCTGGCCCTGGGCCTGGTGGACCGGCTCTGCCCGCCGCAGAGCCTGCTGGCCGAGGCGTCGGAGTTGGCCGCCGGCCTGGTGGGCGGCAACGGGGAGGCCTTCGCCGCCATCAAGGCCCAGCTCCACGCCCCGGTGCTGGCGGCCATCGCCCAGCGCGAGGCGGACTCCATCGCCGCCTTCGTGAAGGTCTGGTATTCGGAGACCACCCGCCGCCAGACCAGGGAGATCAAAATCAGGGGCTGACGGGTCGGGCGGCCCGGCGTCTCACCCGGACGCCGCCTCCAGCAGGGCCGGGATGAACGCGGCCAGGTCGTCGATGACGCAGACGTCGGCCAGGTTGCAGATGGCCGCGTTGGCGTCGCGGTTGATGGCCACGATGAAGCCGGCGTTCTGCATGCCCACCGTGTGCTGGCGCGCGCCGGAGATGCCGCAGGCTATGTACAGGCGCGGAGCCACCGTGGCCCCGGTCTGCCCCACCTGGTGGGCGTAGCCCAGCCAGCCCAGGTCGCAGATGGGCCGGCTGCCGGCCAGGGCCGCGCCGCTGAACAGGCCGGCCAGGCGGCGCAACAGGTCCAGGTTCTCCGGCTTGCCCAGGCCGCGCCCGCCGGCCACCACCACCTGGGCCTGGGCCAGGCCGGCGTCGGCCCCGCCCTGGTCCTCCACGGCCATCACCCGCGACCGCCGGGCCGGGGCGGGCAGCGTCATGGTCTCCACCGGGCCGGGCTGGGCCGGCGGCCCGGCGGCGGCGAAAGCCCCCGGCTGCACGGTGGCCACCAGGGGCCAGGCCAAGGGCTTGATCGCCTCCCAGACCTTGCCGTGCTGAGCGGTCCGGCCCAGAAGCAGACCGCCCCCCGCCCCGTCCAGGCGCTCCAGCCCGCTGACGCAGGCTGCGCCCAGGCGCGCGGCCAGCCAAGGCGCCCAGTCCAGGCCGCTGGTGGTGTGGGGGGCCAGCACCGCCGCCACCGGCCGCCGGGCCAGAAGCTCCACCATGGCCAGCCCCTGGGCCTCTCCGTGGAACTCTGTCAGCCCCGGCGCGGTCACGGCCCAGACCGGCAGTCCGCACCGCGCGGCGGCCTGGTCCGCCAGGGGCGCGGGGTCATCGGCCAGCACCGCCAGGCCAGCGGCGAGGCCCAGCCGGCCGGCCAGTTCGGCGGCGGCCGCGGCCAACTCCAGGCTGACCGGGGCCAGCCGCCCGCGGGCGTGCTCAGCCACGGCCAGGACATGACCCCCGCCCATTGCGCTTGCCGCGGCGCTCATAACAACGCCCTTTCCCGCAACATGTCCGCCAGGCGCGCGGCCTGCTCGGCCCGGCCGCCGCTCAGCACGATCCCGGCCCGGCTGCGCCGGGGCAGGTCCAGGCCGGCCACTTCCTCCCCCGCCGCCGGCGTGGCCAGGTCGGAGGCCGCCAGGCTGGGCGCGGGGGCCTGCTTGGCCCGGAGCAGGTTGGACAGGCTGGGGTAGCGGGGCTGGACGGGGCTGGACTGCACGCTGACCAGGGCCGGCAGGGGCAGCTCCAGGCGCTGGCGTTGGTTGCCCTCCATCTCCCGCTCCACCCGCACCGCGCCGCCGTCCGGGGCCAGCTCCAGGCCCACCGCCGCCGTGGTCCAGGGTACGTCCAGCCGCGCGGCCAGCATGGGGCCCACAAGCCCCTGCATGGCGTCCTCGCTCATGACCCCGGTCAGGACCAGGTCGAAACCCAGCGGCGCGGCCCAGGCCGCCAGCCAGGCGGCCAGCATGGCCGGCCGGGGCGGGGGCTCGTCCGGGGCCATCAGATGCCAGGCCTGGTCCGCGCCCATGCCCCGCGCCCGCTGCAACACCGCCGCCGCCCGGGCCGGCCCCACGCTCACCGCCCAGACCTCCAGGCCGGGGCGGGCGTCCTTCAGGCGCAGGGCCTGCTCCAGGGCGTGCTCGTCGTAGCTGGAAAGCTTGAACCGCGCGGGCACGCGCAGGGCCAGGCGGGCGCCCATGAGGTCGAAAAGGCTCTCCGGCTCGCTGACCTGCTTCAGACACACCAGCACCTTCATCAGCGCACCTCCCACGGTCTTTGACCAAAGCTTACGACAGGGGCGAGCGGCGCGCCAAATAAAAAAACGAACGCTCGCTCGTTTTTATCTTGCCTTGCCCCGCGCCTTGCGGCATCATGCAAGCATCGGACGGCGGCCGCGGCCGTCCAGAGCGTCAAGCCAGGAGCGCGCCGCCCCATGAGCGTCATCTACCTGATCCGCCACGGCCAGGCCTCCTTCGGCCAGGCCGACTACGACCGGCTCTCGGAGCTGGGCCAACGCCAGGCCCGGCTCACCGGAGAGCACCTGGCCAGCCTGGGCGTGCGCCTGGACGCCGCCTACTGCGGCGGCCAGGCCCGCCAGGTCGACACCGCCGCGCACGCGCTGGCCGCCCTGCCCCAGGCCCCGGAGCTTATCCGCGAGCCGGGTTTCGACGAGTACGACTCCGGGGCCATCATCGCCGCGCTGCTGCCGGCCATGCAGGCCGAGCGTCCGGAGCTGGCCCGGCTGGCGGCCGGCATGCACGCCGACCGCCGCGCCTTCCAGATGGTCTACGAAGGCGCCATGCGCCGCTGGATAGAGGATCGCCACCCCCTGGAGGGGGTCGAGACCTGGCCCCGGTTCCAGGAGCGCGCCCGCCAGGCCCTGGACCGGGTGCGCTCCGAAAACGGCCGTGGCCGCACGGTGGCGGTCTTCACCTCCGGCGGCCCCATCTCGGCCGTGATGCGCCTGGCCCTGGACCTGGACGACGCGGTGGCCCTGCGGCTTACCTGGGTCATCAAGAACGCCTCGGTATCGGCCTTTTTCTATGACGAGAGCCGCCTGACGCTGACGCTGTTCAACTCCACCGCCCACCTGGAGCTGACGGGCGAGCCGGGGCTGATAACCTATCGCTGACCACCCAAGACGGGGGACTGTAAATGGACTTCGCCGTTTCCGACAAGATGCGGACCATCCTGGAGATGATCCACGAATTCGTGGACAAGGAGCTCGCGCCCCTGGAGCCCGCCTTCCTCAACCGGCCCTGGGAGGAGCTGGAGCCGGTTTTGGAGGAGAAGCGGCGCATGGTCAAGCGGATGGAGCTCTGGGCCCCCCTGCACCCGGCCCAGTGGGGCGGCATGGGGCTGGATCTGGTGGAGTACGGCCTGGTCTGCGAGGCCCTGGCCCGCACCCCCACCGGGGTCTACGTCTTCGGCTGCCAGGCCCCGGACGCCGGCAACATCGAGATACTGATGAAGTACGGCACTCCGGAGCAGAAGGAGCGCTGGCTCAAGCCCCTGGTCGCCGGCCAGATACGCTCCTGCTTCTCCATGACCGAGGTGGACCAGCCCGGCTCCAACCCGGTGCTCCTGGACTCCACCGCGGTCAAGGACGGCGGCGACTACGTCATCAACGGCCACAAGTGGTACACCTCCTCGGCCGACGGGGCCAAGTTCGCCATCGTCATGGCGGTGACCAACCCGGAGGCTCCGCCCCACCTGCGCGCCTCCATGATCATCGTGCCCACCGACGCCCCCGGCTACAACCTGGTGCGCAACATCCCGGTGATGGGCCATTCCGGCTCCGGCTGGCACAGCCACGCCGAAATCCTCTATCAGAACTGCCGGGTGCCCCAGGCCAACCTGCTGGGGCCGGAGGGCCAGGGCTTCGTCATCGCCCAGGAGCGTCTGGGGCCGGGGCGCATCCACCACTGCATGCGCTGGATCGGCATCTGCAACCGCGCCTTGGAGATGATGTGCGCCCGCGCCCTCTCCCGCGCCAGCGGCCCCAAGCGACGCCTGGCCGACGAGCAGATCGTGCAGGCCTGGATCGCCGAGAGCGCGGCCGAGATCCGCTCGGCCCGGCTGATGGTGCTCAACTGCGCCTGGCGCATCGAGAAATATGGCCAGAAGGAGGCCCGCCAGGACATCTCGCTCATAAAATTCCACACCGCCGGGGTGATGCAGCGGGTGGTGGACCGGGCCTTGCAGGTGCATGGCGGCCTGGGCATGACCGACGACACCATGCTGGCCTTCTACTACCGGGCCGAGCGGGCGGCGCGCATCTACGACGGCGTGGACGAGGTGCACAAGGTGTCGGTGGCCCGGCGCATCCTGCACGAGTACGCCGCGGAGCACGGGGCCGCATGAGCTACGCCCAGTTCCGGCGGGCCTCCGGCATCGGGCTGCCAGACATCTGCCTGGAGATGCTGGCCGACAACCGGGGCGCCATCAAGCTGAAGAAGGACAAGACCGCGCTCAAGAACCTGGAGCGCATCATCGCCGCCACCCTGCGCTTGGCCAACCAGAAGGGCTTCCAGGCCATGACCATGCGCGACCTGGCCCAGGCCAGCGGGTTATCCATGGGCACGCTTTACGACTGCTTCGCCAGCAAGGACGAGCTGCTGGAGATGCTGCAAAACGCCCACCGCCGAGTGGTGAGCCGGGTGATGATCGAGGGCTTGGCCGGGCTGGCGGACCCGGAGGCCAGGCTGGCGGCGGCCGTCCGCACCCACCTGTACCTGAGTGAGGCCCTGCAACCCTGGTTCTTCTTCTCCTACATGGAGGCCCGTCACTTAAGCGAGGCCGAGAAGGAGAAGGCCAAGCAGAGCGAACTGGCCACCGAGCGGGTCTTCGCCGAGATCGTGGAGCAAGGCCGGCTCTCCGGCGATTTCGCCGCCGTGGACCCGGAGCTGACCGCGGCGGTCATCAAGGCGGCGGTGCAGGACTGGTACCTGAAGCGCGGCAAGTACGCCCGGCGACGGATCAGCGTGGACCGCTACGCGGACTTCGTGGTGGCGATGATGGTGGGCCATTGCCGCGCCGGCTGCGGCCGCGCCGGGTTGGAGGAAATCGCGTCATGAACCATGAGGACCGGGCCACGGCCATCCGGCCGGGCGAGGAGTTGGACCTGGCCGCGGTGGAGGCGTATCTGAAGGCCAACATCCCCGGCCTGTCCGGCGAACTCAGCGTCAGCCAGTTCCCGGCGGGGTTCTCCAACCTGACCTACCTGGTGCGGGTGGGCGGACGCGAGATGATCCTGCGCCGGCCGCCCCACGGCACCAAGGCCAAGAGCGCCCACGACATGGGGCGCGAGTTCCGCGTCCTCTCCGCCCTGCGGCCCCATTTCCCTTATTGCCCCCAGCCCCTGGCCTATTGCGAGGACGACTCGGTGATGGGCTGCCCCTTCTACGTCATGGACCGCATCCGGGGCGTCATCATCCGCCGGGAGCTGCCTGCGGAGCTGGGGCTCGACGCCGGGCGCATGCGCCTGTTGACCACGCGCCTGGTGGAGGTGATGGCCGAGCTGCACGCGGTGGACTACGCCGCCGCCGGCCTGGCCGGCTTCGGCAAGCCGGCCGGGTACGTGCGCCGCCAGGTGGAGGGCTGGAGCCAGCGCTACCGGAACGCCCGCACCCCGGACGTGCCCGACGGCGAACCGGTCATGGCCTGGCTTGTCGCCAAGATGCCGCCGGAGAGCGCCCACGCCGCCATCATCCACAACGATTTCAAGCTGGACAACGTGGTGCTGGACCCGGTTGACCCGCTCAGGATCATCGGCGTGCTGGACTGGGAGATGGCCACCCTGGGCGATCCCCTGATGGACCTGGCCTGCACCTTGGCCTATTGGGTCCAGGCCGAAGATCCGCCCGATCTGCGCAACATCGCCTCCATGCCCACCACCCGGCCCGGCAGCCTGACCCGCGACGAGGTGGTCGCCCTCTACGCCCGCTTAACCGGCCGGGTCATGGACCAGATCGATTTCTACTACTGCTTCGGCCTGTTCCGGCTGGCGGTGATCGTCCAGCAGATCTACTATCGCTTCTACCACGGCCAGACCCAGGACCCGCGCTTCGCCCGGATGCCGCCCATGGTGGCCTCCCTGCTGGCCCAGGCTGGCCGCGTGATGGCCAAGTCGTCCTTGTAGGCGCGAAGAAAACACGGAGCTAGTGATGAGCAAGTTCACGGTGTCGGTGGTCAAGTATGAAAAGCCCCTGGAATCGGTGCGCCGGGCGATCGAGCTTTGCGGCGGCCTGGAGCGCGTGAAGCCTGGGTCCAAGGTGTTCATCAAACCCAACATCGTCTTCTGGTCCCGCCACGTGGATTTCCCCAAGTGGGGCGTCATCACCACCAGCCGGGTGATCGAGGACGTGGTGACGCTGCTCCATGACCACGGCGCGACCGACATCACCATCGGCGAGGGCATCGTGCTGGGTCGGCCCGACGACCAGGAGACCGCGCTCCACGCCTTTCAGAGCCTGGGCTACAACCGGCTCCGGGAGCGCTTCGGCATCAAGATCATCGACGCCTTCAAGCGCCCCTACCGCGAGGTGGACCTGGGCGACGGCATGACGCTCAACTTCAACGCCGACATCCTGGACAGCGACTGGGTGGTGGACATCCCGGTGATGAAGACCCACGCCCAGACCATGGTCAGCCTGGGGATAAAGAACTTGAAGGGCATGATCGACGTCAAATCGCGCAAGCGCTGCCACAGCGCCGACCCACAGCGCGACCTGCACGCCTGGGTGGCCCGCTTGGCCGACCCCATGCCGCCCATCCTGAACCTCATTGACGGCATCTACACCGCCGAGATGGGCCCGGCCTTCGATGGCGTGATGCACCGCTCCAACCTGCTGGCCGCCTCCTGGGACGTGCTCTCGGCCGACCTGGTGGCCGCGCGCCTGTTGGGCCAGGACCCGGCCCAGGTGCGCTACCTGGCCATCGCCGCCCAGCGCCGCGGCCGCCCCACCGACCTCGGCGACGTGGAGGTGGCGGGCGAGCGGATCGATGACCTGGCCCGGCCCCACCAGTGGTGCTTCCCCTACAACGAGGAAGGCACCCTGCCCCTGCCCATGGCCAAGAAGGGCATGAGCGGCCTGAGCTACTACAAGTACGACACCAGCCTGTGCACCTACTGCTCCGGGATCAACGGGGTGGTCATCTCCGCCATCGCCATGGCCTGGGCCGGCCAGCCCTGGGACGACGTGGAGGTGCTGACCGGCAAGATGATGCAGCCCCGGCCCGGGGCCAAGAAGACCATCCTGCTGGGCAAGTGCATGTACCAGGCCCACAAGGACAACCCGGCCATCCGCGAGATGATCCCGGTCAAGGGCTGCCCGCCCCAGCCGGAGCAGATCGTCGCCGCCCTGCACCAGGCCGGCGTCATGATCGAGCCCGCCGTCTTCAAAAACATCGAGCGCATGCCGGCCATGTTCATGAAGCGCTATCTGGACAAGCCGGAGTTCGACGCCAAGCTTTTCAGCGTGGAGTAGGGTCGATGGGCGCGGACGCGGAGAAAGTGCTGGTGGTGGGGGCCGGGTTCATGGGCGCTGGCATCGCCCAGGTCTGCGCGGCGGCCGGCCGCCGGGTGTTCCTTATGGACAACAGCCCCGCCGCCCTGGAGCGGGCCCAGGCCGGCATCGCCTCCTCGCTGGCCCGGCTGGCGGCCAAGGGCAAGCTGGCCGATGCGGCCGAGGCCGTCCAGGCGCGCATCAGCCCCTGCGCCGACCTCAAGCCGGCCGCCGAGGCCGACTGGGTCATCGAGGCCGCCTTCGAGAGCCTGCCCTTGAAGCTCGACCTTTTCGCCGAGCTGGACCGCCTGGCCCCGGCCGCGACGCCCCTGGCCAGCAACACGTCCTCGATCCCCATCAGCCGCCTGGCCGAGGCCGCCCGGCGCCCGGAGCGGGTGCTGGGCCTGCACTTCTTCGGGCCGGTGACCCTGATGGGCCTGGTGGAGGTGGTCAAGGGCCGCCAGACCTCCGAGGCGGTCTTCGAGCGCGGCGCGGCCTTCATCCAGGCCATCGGCAAGACGCCGGTGAAGGTGGCCCGCGACATCCCCGGCTTCGTTATGAACCGGGTCTTCGCCGCGGCCATGCGCGAGGCGGTGGAGCTGGTGGCCGCGGGCGTGGTCAGCCCGGAGGACCTGGACGTGGGCATGCGCCTGGGCTATGGCTGGAGCGCCGGGCCGTTCGAGATCGCCGACAACGCCGGCCTGGACACCTGCGTGCTCATCAACCGCTTCCTCAAGTCGGTGGGCGAGGACGGCCTGGCGCCGCGCACCGACCTGCTGGAGCGCATGGTGCAGGAGGGCCGGGTGGGGCGCAAGGCCGGCCGGGGCTTCTACCGCTACGACGCCGACGGCAAGCGCCGGCCCTGGGGCGAAGACGCCTGAGGACTATCCCTGGGCGGGCGGGGGGCGAGGCCTCGCCTCCGGCCGCAACGCTCCTGGGTCATTTTCGGCAAATGACGAGACACGGGCGGGGATGGACCCCGCCCGCGCCAAAGCCAAGGCAATCCCCGCGATGAATTGCGCGCAGGGGCGAGGGCGTCACCGCCCGCCTGCTGCGGCGCAAGCAGCATATGGTTGGAATGCAATTGGCATGTGAGCGCGCGCCTAGAGCGCCTTGTCCGGCGGCAGCTCGGCCAGCCAGGCCGGGCTCTCCAGCCACTTTTTCTTGAGCGCCTCGCTGCGCCCGGTGTTGCGCAGGATGAGCAGGAAGTTCTCCAGCCAGTTGTAGAGCAGGGCGTCCTCGACAAAGGCGACGGCCAGGGGCTCCATGGTGAATGGCTTGTCCAGGGTGGCCAGGCCCTGGGCGCGGAAGCGCAGGGTGGCCACCACGCAGAAGTTGTGGTCGGCCACCAGGGCGTCCACCCGCCGGTCCAAAAGGGCCTTGAGCCCCCGCTCCTGATCGTCCACCTCCAACAGGCGGGCCTGGGGGAAAAGCTCCCGCACCGTATCGGCGCTGGTGGTTCCCCTGGCCGCGGCGATGACCAGGTCGGGCGACTGGTGGTCGAACTCCTCCTGCATCTGGCCCAGCACCCGTTGAGTGGTCAGGATGGACTGGCCGGTGACCAGGTAGGGGCCCACCAGCATGTAGCGGGCGTTGCGTTGTGGGGTCATGGTCACCGCGCCGATGACCAAATCAACCCGGCCCGCGCTCAGCGCCGGCATCAGCTCGTCGAACTTCATGGGCGTCAGCTCGATCTTGATCCCCATGGCCGAGGCAGCCAGCCGGGCCAAGTCCACCTCGTAGCCCATGGGCTCGCCAGTGCGGGAGATGAAGGCCAGCGGAGGGTTGTCGGCGGTGATGCCCACCCGTAGCAGGCCGGCGCCGAGCACCCGCTCCAGCACCGGCCCGGCCAGGGCTTGGCCGCGCTCCAGGCAGAGGACGCACAGGGCCAGGACCATGAGCGTGGAGGCGAATCTTTTCATGTCTGCTCCCTGTCCGGAGGGGCGGTGGGGCGGCCCCGGCGGCCGCGGGGGGGTGGATTATCACCATCTAGGCCGGCATTCTAGCCGGGCGGCCGGAGCCGGGCAACCGCTTTGGCGCGGGGCGATCGGGGAAAGCCGGGGCCGGGCGGGGGATGCAACCCCAGCCCGGCCCCGGCCGCCGCAAGGAGTGGAGTGAGGGGCCTACTTCCTGCCCGCGCCTTTGCGGGCGTCGATGTCGCCGGGATACATCACCGCCTCGTGGCCGCGCTCGCCGGTGCGGATGCGCACGACCTCCTCGACCGGATAGACGAAGATGAGCCCGTCGCCGGCCTCGCCGTTCTCGCCGGTCTTGGCGGCCTTGACGATGGCCTGGACCGTCTCCTCCAGGTTGTGGTCGCTGAGCACGATGTTAAGCTGGATCTTGGGCAGCATGTCCACCTGGTAGGAGCCGGAGCGCCCGGAGAGCTTGATGCCTCCCTGGCGGCCGTGGCCGCGGATCTCGAAGCAGTTCATGCCCACGATGCCGATGGTCCGCAGCGCTTCCTTGACGTCGTTCAGCTTGTCTTCGCGAATGATCGCCTCGATCTTCTTCAACATGGCCTTTGCCTCCGTTGCTTACGAGTAGGCCCGTTCGCCGTGTTCGCTCAAGTCCAACCCCACTTCCTCGGCCGGCTCGCTGACCCTGAGGCCCATGGTGGCGTCGAGGATCTTGGCCAGGATGAAGGTGACCACGAAGACGAAGACCGCGGTGACGGCTACGGCTATGATCTGGGTCAACAACTGGCCGGGGTCGCCATAGAACAGGCCGTCGGCGCCGGCTTCGTTGACCGACTTGGTGGCGAACAGGCCGGTGGCGATGGCCCCCCAGAGGCCGCCCATGCCGTGGCAGGCCCAGACGTCCAGGGACTCATCCAGGCCGCGGGCCTGGCGGAAGCGGATGGCGTAGTAGCTGATGGGCGCGGCGATGGCCCCGATGGCCATGGCCCCCATGGGGGTGACGAAGCCGGCCGCCGGGGTGACCGCCACCAGGCCCACCACCGCGCCGGTGGCGATGCCCAGCACGCTGGGCTTGTTCTCCCGCCAGGCGCAGAGCATCCACGACAGGGCCGCGGCGGCGGTGGCGGTGTTGGTGGTCACGAAGGCGTTGGCCGCTAGGCCGTTGGCGCCCAGGGCGCTGCCGGCGTTGAAGCCGAACCAGCCCACCCATAACAGGCCCGCGCCCAGCACGGTGTAGGGGATGTTATGGGGCTCCATGGGGGCCTTGGGATAGCCCCGGCGGGGGCCGATGGCCAGGGCGAAGGCCAGGGCGCTGAAGCCGGCCGCCACGTGCACCACGGTGCCGCCGGCGAAATCCAGCGCGCCCATGCCGCCCAGCCAGCCGCCCTTGCCCCACACCCAGTGGCAGAGCGGGTCGTAGACGATGGTGGCCCAGAGCAGGCTGAAGATCAGGAAGGCGCTGAACTTGACCCGCTCCACGAAGGCGCCGGTGATGAGCGCCGGGGTGATGACGGCGAACATCATCTGGAAAGCCGCGAAGGCCAGGTGGGGGATGGTCTCGGAATAGGGGCCGGCCTCCTGGCCCACGCCGGCGAAGCCCAGGAAGCTGAGGTCTCCGAAGAGCCCCTTCACGTCCGGGCCAAAGGCCAGCGAGTAGCCGAAGAGCACCCACTGCACGCCGATGAGCCCCAACATGATGAAGCTCAGGTTCAGGGTGGAGAGGATGTTCTTTTTGCGGACCATGCCGCCGTAGAAGAAGCCCAGGGCCGGGGTCATCATCAGCACCAGGGCGGAACTGACAAGCACCCAGCCGGTGTCGCCAGGGTTTATCACTGCGGGATCGGCCATAGTCTTTCTCCTCTGGTTATGGGTACTGCATCTGCCCCTGCTGCTGCGCCGCCAGGGGTCGCGCCCTTCCGGTGGGCGCGGCCCCCGGTGGCTGCACCCAGACAAAGCAACCTCGGTGCCAATTGTGGAAACAAATTTGTAATATACTGATAATACAAGGTAAAAACTGGGAGAGGCTGGCGGGCGGCGCTTGAAAAGCTACGCACTGGCAATAAATCAGGTGTTACGCCACCCCAGGGTGGGATTGGCTCCAGGGCCAGGCCGCCGACATCCCCCAGCCCGCATGGGGGATTGGCCTAGGTTAACCGGCTGGTAAAGTTGGACAATCCCGGCAAGGGCTTGCAGGCTACCTTGGCGTAGGCGCGACGGGGTGTTGCCTACCTTCAGGTATGCATGCGGACGAATGGTTACAAATTAGGCCCTTTCGGGCGTCCGGCCCACGCTCAGGAGCCATCCCGGCCGGGCGGCAGCACCTGGAACCGGGCCGCGGCCGCGCCCCGCCCGCCCGGTCCCCAGGCCTCCACCTCCAGCCGGTGGCGGCCGGGGGTGAGCGCCAGTCGCCGGGACAGGGGGTCGGGGCCGGAGGGCAGCTCGCGGCCGTCGAGCCGCCAGGCCGCGCCGCTGACCGGACCGGCCGCGTCCACGCGGCAGGCCAGCACCTGGAGCTCGGCCGGCAGGTCCGGGTCCAGGGCGTAGACCGCCTCCGGGGCCGGGGCGATGAGGGTTAGGCGGGGCGGGGCGGCCGGGGACGGCCCGGGGGCGTGCAGGGGGCAGGGGCCGACCGGGGGTCGGTCGGCGGCGAATAGCTCGTCCTCCCGCGCCGGACAGGACGGGCCGGCGGCGGCCCCGGTGGCCGCGCAGACCGCCGCCGTCACGATGCCGGCCGGCCGGGGGGGCAGGCCGCCGGGGTGGGCGCGGTGCAGATGGAGCATCACCTGACGCCACAAGGGGGCCGCGCCCATGACCCCGGAGACCCCGCGCATGGGCTCGCCGGCGAAATTGCCGGCCCAGACCCCCACCGTGTAGTCGGCGCTGTAGCCCAGGCACCAGTTGTCGCGGTGCTGCTGGCTGGTGCCGGTCTTGACCGCGGCGGGAAACGGCAGCTCCAGCGCCCCGTGGCGGCCGAAGCCCGCAGCCCGCGCCTGGTCGTCGGCCAGCGCCTCGCCCACCAGGGCCGCGGCCACGGGGTCCATCACCCGGCGCGGTTCAGCTTCCGGCTGCCCCCGCCACAGCCGGGCCGGGGCCCAGCGCCCGCCGTCGGCCAGGGCGGCGTAGGCCGTGGTTAGGGCGACGAGGCTCACCTCGCCGTCGCCCAGGGCCAGGCCCAGGCCGTAGTGCTCCGGGCTTTGGGTGAGCTCCAGGCCCAGCCCACGCAGGCGGGTGAGCACGGCATCCGGGCTCAGCTCCTCCACCAGGCGCAGGGCCGGCAGGTTGAGCGAACTGGCCAGGGCCACCCGGAGGCTCACCTCCCCCCGCGCGCGGCCGTCGTAGTCCGTCGGGCGGAAGGTGCCTCCGGCCAGGGGGCGGGCCAGGGGGGCGTCGGCGATGCGCTGGGCCAGGTTATGACCGCGCTCCAGGGCCAGGGCGTAGATGAAGGGCTTTAGCGCGCTGCCCGGCTGGCGGCGGGCCAGCACGCCATCCACCTGGCCGGTCAGGGGCTGGTCAAAATCCACCGAGCCCAGCCAGGCCAGGACCGCGCGGTCGCGGTTGCGCAGCACCACCACCGCCGCCTGGCGCAGGCCGTCGGCCGCGCGCTCTCTGACCAGGCCGTGGGCCAGGCCGGCCACGGCCCGTTGCAGGCCGGGATCCAGGTCGGTGGCGATGGCCCCGGCCGCGCCGGCGGGCAGGCGGGCCGTGAGCGCGGCCACGAAGTGCGGGGCCTCGACGCTGGGCGGCGGCGGGGCCAGGCGCGCCGGCTCGGCCAGGGCGCGGGCGAGGGCGTCGCCGTCGATGGCCCCGGCCGCGCGCATGGCGGCCAGGATGCGGTCGCGCCGGGCCATGAGGCGCGGGCGCGCCTCCGGCCGCAGCAGCCGGGCCGGGTCCTGGGGCAGGGCCAAAAGAAGCGCCGCCTCGGCCGGACTCAGACGGTCCGGGGTCTTGGCCAAGAGCTCGCGGCTGGCCGCGCCAATGCCCACCAGCGGCCCGCCAAAGGGCGCGCGGTTGAGGTATTGGGCCAGGATCGCGTCCTTGCTAAGGCGCGCCTCCAGCCACAGGGCGCGGGCCATCTCGCCGAGCTTGGCCCGGATGGTGCGCCGGGCCGGACGCTCCAGGCGGGCCACCTGCATGCTGAGGGTGGAGCCGCCGCGCACCACCCGGCCGGCGGCCAGGTTGCTCCAGGCCGCGCCGGCCAGGGCGATGGGGTCCACGCCGGGGTGACGGAGGAAGCGCCGGTCCTCGGCGGCCAGGGCGGCGGCCATGACCAGGGGTGGAATCTCCTGGGGCTCCAGCCAGGGGCCGGCCCGGCGGGCGGGGTGGGCGCGGCTGGCGATGAGGCCGCCGTCGGCGGACAGCAGCAGCCGGTCGGCCGCCGGGCCGTAGCCGGCCGCCGGCGGCCGGTCCGGCCAGAGCGCGGCCAATCCCCAGAGCGCCAGCGGGGCCAAGGCCAGGCCCAGGCCCGCCGCGATCAACCAGCGCCTCACCGCACCTCCAGCCGCCCGGCCCCGGAGCCGCCCATCACCTCCGGCGCGTACATCTCCTCCACGGTGGCCGAGCGGTGGATGAAGCCGCCGGGAGCCACCGCGCGCAGGCGGTAGCGGAAGGTGTAGACGCCGGGACCCAGGACCGGGGCGTAGAGCACCAGGCCGTCGGCGCGCAGCTCGCGCCAAAGCCAGGGGTCCCAGGCCGGCGGGTCCTGGCCGGCCGGGGGCCGGCCCAGGCTGGCCCCGATGGGCTCCAGCCCGGCCGGATAGGGGTCGTTGAGCAGCACGTGGTGGCGGGTCTCCGGCACCAGCAGGGTGAGCAGGCACTCCACCTGGTCGCCCAGGGCCGGGCCGGCCTGCGGCGCTCGCAGCAAACGGGCCAGGCCGAAGCCGGCGTTGACCGGCGCGGCCGGGGGCTGGGCCGGGGCGTGGCTCAGGCGGGCGCTCCAGTGGGGCCGGCCCGCCTCGGCGCCGAGCAGCAGGGTCTGCTGGCGTCCTGGGGTGAGCCGGTCCAGCCCCACGGCCAGGCTCCGGGGCGGCTGGGCCGGGCGGTCGAAAACGGCCTCGGCCAGGACTTGGCCGTCCAGGCTGGCCTTCAGCGCCGCCGGCCCGCCGCCGCCGGGGCGCTGAAGATATGCGCTCAGCGCCCAGAGGCCGAAGACCGCCTCCTGGGTGGACAGCCCGCGCTCCTGGCCCAGGCCCTGGGCCACCCAGGCGGCCAGGGCCTCCAGGCGGGGATATTGAGGCCGCAGGCGGGCCAGCGACCACAGGGCCATGGCGTTGCCGCGCAGGGGCGAGCCCAGCGCGGCCTTGAGCCCGCCGGGGTCCACCGCGCCGAAGTGCAGGTGCTCCGCGCTGACCACGGCCGAGGCCTCCAACTGCGTCACCAGGCCGTCCACCGCGCCATCCAGGCCGCTGGCCGCCGCGGCGCGCATCAGGGCGGCCAGGCCGAAGGGCGCCAGCCCCTGGGCGCGGCTCAGGGCGGCCTCCACCAGCGGGCGCACCTTGCGGCCTTCCTCGGCCAGCGCCAGCAGGGCCAGGCTCTCGGCCAGGCGCCGAGCCGTGTCGGCCGGCTTGGGCGCGCGCGAGGCCTTGAGCGTCCGCTCCAGATAGTCCAGGGCCGGCTTGCGCAGGGAGGCCAGGGCGTCCGCCCCGTCCGGTTGCATCTGGCGGGTGGCCAGGAGGGCGTAGGCGGTCAGGAACAAGTCGGAGCGCTCCAGGCCGGGCCAGAAGGCGAACCCGCCGTCGCCGGTTTGGAAATCCGCCATCGCGGCCAGGGCGGCCTGGATTTTTCGCCCGTCGTCCGGGGCCGGGGCCAGGCCCAGGTCCTGGCCATGGCGCAGGCGCAGCGCGCGGGCGGCCGCCCGGCTCAGACGTTGCTCCAGGCAGTCCCAGGGGTAGTCGATCAGGGTCTGCATGGGCGCGGCCAGGCCGGCGGCCGGCGAGGCGGCCAGGGTCAGGGTCAGCCCGCCCCGGCCGGGATCGGAGCCGGCCGGCAATAAGAGCGGCACGGCGGCCTCCCTGGGGCCGGCCCCGGCGTCCAGGGCTCCGGCCGCGGCGGCGGTGATGAGCGGCGCGGCCGGCAGCACATCGAGCCCGAAACGGGCGGCGTCGGTCTCTCCGGCCAGTTCGGCCGCGAAGGTCAGGGCCGCCGGGCCGGACCGGCCGGCCTTGACCATGAAGCCCAGGGGCAGGCTCTGGCCGGGTTGCAGGTCGATGGCCTGCTCGGCCGGGCCAATGAGCTCCAGGCCCTCGGCCCGGAGCCTGACCACCGCCCGGCCGGGGGTTTCGCCCAGGTTCTGCACCAGCACCCTGGCGCTGAAATGGTCTCCGGCCACGGCGAAGCGGGGCAGGGCCGGGAGCAGTTGCAGGGGTCGTCTGGCGCGGATGGTGGCCTGGCCCAGACCGAACTGGCCGCCCTGGTCGGCGGCCACCGCCACCAGGCGGTAGGCGGTGAGGCTGTCGGGCAGTTTGAAGGCCGCCGCCAGGCGTCCCCGTTCGTCGGCCAGGCCCTGGGCCAGCCAGAAGACGGCCGGGTGGAAGTCGCGCCGCACCGCCGGCCCCAGGCCGCCGCCGCCGGCCGCGTCCTCGCCCTTCTGGCCGGCGAAGCGCCGCCCCACCACCTGGGTGCGGCCGTCGGCGGTCAGCACCCGGAGCGGCCGGGGCCGGTCGAAGGTCTGGCGGGGGTCGTAGGCCTCGCGCCCGCCGGCCGCGCCCAGCACCCGCTCGTCCACGGCCAGGAAGGTCACCTGCCCGGCCAGGGGCCGGCCCTGGGCGTCCTGGACCACGGCTTCGGCCCGCACCTCCTGGCCGGGGCGATAGTCGGCGCGCTCGGCCGCCACCCGCACCGTCAGCCCGGCCGTGGCCGGCTCGACCTTGACGGCGACGTAGCCGATGCGCACCTGGGGCTTGCCCAGGTCCGGCCCCTCGCCCCCGGTTTCGGCCACGCGGCCGCGCACCAGCAGCACGCCGACATAGACGTTGGGCGCGTCGCCGGGTTCGATGGGCACCTCGATCACCGGGGCCGGCCCCTCCACCGCCCGCTGCCACTGGCGGCGCACCCCGGAGCGCTCCACGCTGACCAGCGCCGTGGCGGCGCGGAAGGGGTTCTTGACCAGCACCCGCACGCTCTGGCCGGGGGCGGCCTGGGCCGGCTGGGCCACCAGCTCCAGGCGGTGGTCGTCGAAGCGCTGCCAGCCGGCCTGGCCCGGCCCGGCGGCGTAGACATAGGCGGCCGAGCGGTTGGCGCGGCCCTGGGCGTCCCTGGCCTCGGCCACCAGCAGGTAGGTCCCGGCTTCGGGCGGGGTGAAGCTGGCCTGGCCGCCGGCCGGGGGCAGGTCCATGGCTCCCTGCCAGACCTTCTCGCGCCGGACCTGGCCCAGGTGGTGATAGAACCCGCCCGGGCCGCGCTCGCGCACCGTCTCCCAATACTCGCGAAAGGCGCTCAGCTCCACCCGCAGGGGCGGGGCCGGCCGGTCGTCGCTCAGCGCGGCCAACAGGTCGAAGGACGCCGGCTGGCCGGCGGTGGCCAGGCCGGGGCCGCGCAGGCCCAGGTAGACCTCGGCGGGATGGGCCAGGAAGCCCTGGCGGCCGGTGACGGCCAGGCCGCTGGGGTCGGAGACCGTGGCCTCCAGGCTCACCCGAACCGGACGGCCCGGCTGGGGCTGGGGCGCGGGCAGGCTCAAGACCGTCCGGCCCTGGGCGTCCAGGCTGGCCGTCAGCTCGCCCAGGCTCTGGCCGCGGGGCGTCGCGTCCTCGTCCTGGGCAGCCTCGCCCACGGCGTAGCCGGCCAGGCGCGGGGGGGCGAAGGGCTCGAAGCGCTGGTTAACCGACAGCTTGGCCCGGCCGCCGGCCACCGGGCTGCCGAAGGGGTAGCGGGCCTCGATCCCCAGGGGCAGGCCGGGCGCCGCGCCCAGGGCCATGGCCGGCGGGGACAGGCTGACCGCGAAGTCCGGCGGGCGGAACGAGGCCACCCGGAAGCCGCCGGCCGGAATCTCCTGGCCGCCGGCCTTGACCGTCAAGGCGTATTCGCCCAGGCGGGCCTGGGGCGAAAGCGCCAGTTCGCCGGCCAGGGAGCCGAAGCGGTTGGGCCGGCCCTTGGTCTCGGCGAGCTTGCGGCCGTAGGGGTCCAGGATGCTGAGCGTCACCTCGTCCGGCGGCGGGGGGGCGAGCCCCTGCTCGCCCTCGGCCCGCAGGTAGACCACCCAGCGCACGCTCTGGCCGGGCTGGTAGAGCGGCAGTTGGGTGATGGCATGGGCCATGAGCGGCGGCGCGGCCTCCGGGGTCTGGTACTCCACGCCCTCGCCCAGGGAATAGGCCAGGTCGTTGGACCAGGCGGCGGGCAGCAGCGCGAAGTCATCGCCCAGGCGGGCCAGCAGGAAGACCTGGGGCCCCAGCCAGGGGCGGCTCTTGTCCGCCGCCGGCTTAAGCTCGGCCAGGCCGGGCAGGCGGGCCAGACCTTGGGCGTCGCTCTCGCCCCGCCATAGCGCCCGGTTGCGGCGGTCGCGCAGCTCCAGGGCCACGCCGGCCAGGGGCTTGCCGGCCGACAGGCTGGTGACCCAGGCCAGGCCGGAGTCGACGCCGGCCTTGAGGCAGAGCCCCAGGTCGGTCACCTGCACCAGGGCGCGGCGTATCTCCTCGCTGGGTTTGCCGCGGTGGTCGGGCAACTCGGCGCGCAGGTCGATCAGGGTCAGGCCGCCCTGGGGCAGACGGCCCAAGAGCCCGGCCAGGTCCAGGGGCTTCAAGGCCAGCTGGTTGGGTGGGAGATCAAAGCGCAGATCCCTTCGCACCGCGCCCTGGGCCGGTTCGGGCCGGCGGGGCTTCTGGTCCCAGGGCCGGTCCTGCTCGGCCACCAGGGCCGGCACGGCCGCCTCCGGGCCGAGATGCTGCACGGCCGCGCGCACCAGGTCCAGGTTGCGCAGCCGCAGGGGGTAGAGGGCGTTGGCGCCGGCCTCCAGCACGCCCTTGCCGCCCAGGAGGGAGAAGACCGGGGCCAGGTCGCCGGTGGCCAGGTGCAGGTCGAGCGGCTCGGCCATGCGGGTGCCGTAGTCGTCCACCGCGCCGGGGGCGATCTCCAGCCGGTATTCGCCGCGCGGCTTCAGGCCCAGGTCCAGGAATACCCAGCGGGTGGGCTCCTTCTCGCGCGGCGGCTGGGGGCTGGCGTCGGGCGGGGTCAGCTTGAGGCGGCTGAAAATCTCGGCCGGCTTGACCGGGTTGCTGAACTCGATGAGCAGGCTGGCCGCCGGGTCCAGACGGCCGTCCGGCCGGCGGTTCATCTCCCACTTGAGCACGGTCAGGGGATCGTAGGAACGGTAGTCGGCCCGGATGGGCTCGCGGGTGGGCAGGCCGCCCCCGGCCGGCAGGATGCCGGGGGCCAGCGTCAGGGCCACGTCGCGGCCGGGGGGCAGGTCCTCGGCCGCCTGAAGGGCGTAGGCGCGGGCCAGGTGCTCCTCGCCCGGCGGCAGCCAGGGGTCACGCGGCAGCTCGCTGGCGCTCAGCGCCAGGCGGCGGCCGTCGATCTCCAGGAAGGCGTTGGCGCCCAGGGAGGCCAGGTCCACCGGCTGGTTGAGGGTTATCCGCAGGCGGGGCCGGGGGCCCAGGGGTTGGCCGGGAGCGGGAAAAAACTCCAGGACGGCGATGGCCGGGGTGCGCACCGCGCCGGTGACGGCCTTGGCCAGGCGGGAGCCGTCCAGGGCCGCCACCCCGGCCGGCACGCTGAGCCGGATGCGCGTGGCCCCGCTGACGGGCTGGTCCAGCAGATAGGCCAGGGTCTGGGGGTCCAGCCAGCGGAAGGCGCCGGGCGGGGACGGGTCCAGCTTCAGCGGCGCGTCGGCGGCGGATTGCTCCATGGCCCCCAGGGGGCGCATGGGGCGGCTGAAGCGGGCCGTCACCTGGGTCAGGCGTTCAACCTCGCCCAGGGGCATGAGCTTGACGGTCAGGGCCGCGCCCGGCCCATCCTCCGCCCCCGCCGCCCCCGCCGGCCCCGCCAAGGGTCCGCAGGCCAGCGCCAACCCCAGGCACAATACCCGCCACCAACCCATGTTGCGCGTCATGCCCGCCTCCGTTCGGCCGGTCAGGCCCCTGGGTCCAGTCTAGGAAGGCCGGCCGGGTTCGGTCAATCGGCCAGAAGCCCTTCGGTGCGAGGGCTCCGGCGGAATATCAGGGCGCTTGGCGCATGGGTGCGTAGAGCGGGTCGTCCATCAACGGCGGCTGCTCGATGTGCAGGCGGAAGCGATAAAGCGAGGTGCGGCCGTAGATGACCAGGGGCAGGTCGATGATGAGGCGCTGGTCCAGCCAGTTGGAGGTGTCCTGCAGGCCGCGCAGGGGGGCCAGGCGCGGGAGGCCGTCGGAGTATTGCACCTTGGCCGGCCGGATCAGGTCGCTGACGGTGGTGAAGGGCGGAATGGCCACCGGCTCCAAGCGGCTGACCGGATCCCAGTAGCGCAGACCCTGGTGGATGACCTTTTGGCGGTTGCCGGAGGCGTCCACGAAGACCGCCTGGTTCCAGAGGATGACGAGGGGCTCGGCGGTCTTGTTGCTCAGGCTGAACTGGAAGGAGGTGGTGTCCTCGTTGTTCACCTGGAGGGTGACGTCCACCATGGTGTCGCTGTAGCAGGACTCGTTGACGTCGCCGCTGAATTGCAGCGCCCTTTCCTCCAGTCGGTTGATGGACTGGTCGCGGTAGTATTCGGTGGCCTGGGAGCCGCCGCAGCCGGCCAGGAAGGCCAGGGCCGGAATCAGGGTGATTGCAACGAGCCATGATGCGCCGCGCATGCCTGCCTCCACTGGGGGATGATCCTGGGGCCGATGTTAACCGACAATGGGGCGTCTTGGCCAGCCTTGTCGGCGGTTCGGCCCCTGCGGCCGCTTGAGGCCGCGCCGGCGGCGTGCTAGGCTCCGGCCATGACGGTCCTCATGGTCAGCGAGCTTTTCGTGAGCATCCAGGGCGAGTCCAGCTTCGCCGGGCTGCCTTGCGCCTTCGTGCGCCTGGCCGGCTGTCCCCTGGCCTGCCGCTGGTGCGACACCGCCTACGCCCGCCGGGGCGGCCAGCCCCGCGCCCTGGGCGATCTCCTGGCCTGGGCGGCGGCCCAGAACGTGGATCTGGTGGAGGTGACCGGCGGCGAGCCCCTGGCCCAGGCCGGCTGCCCGGAGCTCTTGGCCGGCCTGTGCGACCAGGGCCACGCCGTGCTCCTGGAGACCAGCGGGGCGCTGGACATCGCGGCGGTGGACGAACGCGTGCACGTCATCATGGACGTCAAGTGCCCCAGCTCCGGCATGCACCAGCGCCTGCACCGGCCCAACCTGGCGCTGGTCGCGGCCAAGGACGAGGTGAAGTTCGTCGTCGCCGACCGCGCGGATTATGAATACGCCCGCGACCTGATCCGCGTCCACGGCCTGGAGAGCCGCTGCCAGGTGCTCGTCTCCACCGTCTTTGGCCAGGTCGAGCCGGCCGAGGTGGTGGCCTGGATGCTGGCCGACCGCCTGCGCGCCCGCTTCCAGTTGCAGTTGCACAAGCTCATCTGGCCCCACCGCGACCGGGGGGTGTGACGAAACGCACGGGCGGGATTCATCCCCGCCCGTTTCGCTTTTCTCGCCTCCCGCCCTCGCCCCGCGCGGGGCCCAGGGTCTACTTGCCTTGCTGGCGCGTCTCCAGCCAGTCCCGCATGCGGCGCAGGTTGAGGGTGCTCTCCCAGCGGCCGCCATCGAAGACCCCCAGGTCCGGCCCCATCATGGCGGCGGCGAAGCGCACCGCGTTGGCGTGCATGAGCCATTCGCCCACCCACAGCCGCTCGATGTACTCGTCGAAGGGGCTGGCCTTCTGGCCCGGCCCCTGGGCCAGGCCCTTTTGCCAGATGTGCTGCATCAGCCGGGTGGCGGCCAGGGTCTGGGCGTTGCTGGTGGCGATGGCGTGGTCCAGGAGGGCGAAGTGGCCTTCCACCCATCCCTGGCTGTGGCAGGCCCGGCAGACCTTCATCAGCCGCTCCTTGCGCCGGGCCTGTTCGGCCGCGTCGATCAGGAACGCCGACGCCGGCCGGCCGTCCAGGGCGGTGGGCAGGTTCAGGCCGTCGGGGCTCTTGATGAGGCTGGTGTCGGGCTGTTTGGGGTGGGGGGCCGAGTAGACCAGGCCCAAGAGGCGCTGGTAGATGCGGTCGCCCATCTGGTGGGTGCGGGCCGCGATGGGGTTGCCCTCGGCGTCGGTGAGCGCGCTGACGTGGCAGGCGGCGCAGGTGGGGGCGGTGAAGTCCTTGCCCGGCGTCCAGGGCACGGCCTCCATGTCCCAGCCCTTGGCCATGGCGAAATAGATCAGGCCGTGCTTGCTCACCTGGTAGGCCTTGTAGGCCGGCACGTCGGGCCCCTTGTGGCACTCGGCGCAGGTGTAGGGCGAGCGGGCCATGGCGATGCTGAACTGGTGGCGGCTGTGGCAGGCGGCGCAGGAGCCGATGGTGCCGTCCGGGTTCTTGCGCCCCACGCCGTGGTTGGGCCAGCCGCTGAGCCTGGGGAAGGTCATGTCGCCGAAATCGGTGGCGCGCGGCTCGCTGCCCACCACCCTGACCTCGGTGCCGTGGCAGGCCAGGCAGGAGTCGGCCTGGGTCTGGGCGTCGGGCGAGGCCTGGCCCACCTCGCCGCCGTCGCTCGTCATCACGCCGTTGATCTGGGCGGCCAGGTCCATGTAGAGCGGGTTGTTGACCAGGTTGCCGTGGGCGTGGGACATCAGGTTGCGGCCGTACTGGTCCACCTCCTGCGGGTGGCACTGGGCGCAGTCGCGCGGGGTCGCCACCGTGTGCACCCGGTGGGCGTCATGCTCGAAGCTGTCCGGGTGCTCGCGGCTCAGCCGGGCGTGGCACTCGGCGCAGCCCACCGCGAAGTCCTTGATGTCGGCCGGGGGCGACTTCACCGACACCCGGCGATTGGCCTCCGGCTTGGCCAGGGCCTGGGCCGGGCTGGTGCGGGCGTGGCGGCTTTTTTGCCAGTCGGCCACGATGCCCGGCGTGGCCGCGGCGTGGCATTCCAGGCAGGCCAGGCTGGCCTCGCTCAGCCGGGGGGCGGCTTCTGCCTTGGCGGCCGGGGCGGCGGGCGCGGACTTGGCGGCGGCCCAGGCCGCTCCGGCCAAGGCGCACATCGCCGCCAACACCAATACCAGGGCCTTGGGCTTCATGGCAAGCCTCTCCCTTGCGTCCGGACCGGCCGCGGGGGTGGGGGCCGGCGGCCCGGCCACCCCTGCCGGCTAGATGGTCACGTCTATGGGCATGGTGAAGACCCTGGCCGCCAGATCCTTGTCCAGCATGAACATGCCGCCGGGGGTCTGGTTGACCAGCTTGATCTTGCCGATCACCTCCTCGGCGCTGGCCTCCTCCTCCACCTGCTCCTTCACGAACCATTGCAGGAAGTTATCGGCAGGGTAGTCGTTCTCCTCGCGGGCCAGGGCCACCAGCTTGTGGATGAGGCCGGTGACCAGGCGCTCGTGCTTGAGCACGGCCTCGAAGGCGGCCAGGGGGCTGTCCCACTTGGTCTCCGGGGCCTTGATGGCCTTGAGCGTCACCGCGCCGCCGCGCTCGTGGATGAAGTTGTAGAAGCGCAGGGCGTGGGTCATCTCCTCCTGGGCCTGGACCTTCATCCAGTGGGCGAAGCCGGCGAGCTGCCGGTTCTCGAACCAGGCGGCCATGGACATGTAGAGGTAGGCGCTGTAGGTCTCGGCGTTGATCTGCTCGTTAAAGGCTTTTTCGATGCTCGCCTTAAGCATGGCTTGCGTCTCCCAGCTATCCGGTTAATCGATGGCGGACGGCAGGCGGTCATTAGTTTATGATGCCTCCCCTCGATGGCGATGACAAGGCCCGCCTGGGGGATAAAAAACGCCGCCCCGCGGTGTTCGGGGCGGCGTCCGGTGTTGCCGGCGCTTGGGGCTACTTGCCCAGCTTCTCCTTCGCCTGCTTCTTGCATTCCGCGATCAGCGCGTCCTCGGCCTTGACGTCCTCCAGGGTCTTGGGCTTCATGGCCGCCGGCATGGGCTCCAGGCCGTGCTTGATGCGCACGAACTGGGTGCCGGTGATGTCGTAGATGGCAGCGGTCATCAGGTCGAACTTGTCGGCGCCGGGGATGTCCTTGACCCGCGCCCTGGCCTGCTCCAGCTCCGGCTCCAGGATGTCGGCCGGCCGGCAGGTGATGGGCTCGCTGCCGCGGGGGTATTTCTTGAGCGCCTTGGCCCGCACGTCGGGGTCGGGCTCGGTGGGGGTCTTGCCGTAGAGGCCGTAGAGGATGCCCTTGGTCTCGTTGGTGACCATCTTGTACTTGCCGAAGAGCACGTTCAAGACCGCCTGCACGCCCACGATCTGGCTGGTGGGGGTGACCAGCGGCGGGGTGCCCAGCTCGGTGCGGGTGACGGCGACCTCCTTGTAGACCTCCGGCAGGCGGTGCAGGGCCTTGGCCTCCTTGAGCTGGCTGACCAGGTTGCTGATCATGCCGCCGGGCACCTGGTGCACCAGCACACCGGTGTCGATGGGGGCCATCTGGTGGGGCATCCAGTAATCGCGGTACTTGGGCGCGATCTTCTCCAGCTCCTCGCCCATGGCCAGCATCTTCCTGAGGCTCAGGCCGGTGGCGCGCGGGGTGCCCTCCAGGGCCACGATGATCGGCTCCACCGCCGGATGGCTGGTGCGCAGGGCGAAGGGCGCCAGGCAACAGTCGATGATGTCCACCCCGGCCTCGGCCGCCTTGAGCATGGTCATGGAGGCCATGCCGCTGGTGTAATGGCTGTGCAGGTGGATGGGGGCCTTGCACTGGGCCTTGAGGGCCTTGACCAGCTCGTAGGCGTCGTAAGGGGCGATGATGCCGGCCATGTCTTTCACGCAGATGCTGTCGGCGCCCATGGCCTCCAACTGGCGGGCCTTGTCCAGGTAGTATGCCAGGTTGAAGACCGGGCCGCCCATGCGCCGCTCGGTCAGCGAATAGCAGATGGTGCCCTGGAAATGCTGGCCGTTGGCCTTGATGCGCTCCACCACCGCCTCGAAGTTGCGGAAATCGTTGAGCGCGTCGAAGGTGCGGAACACGTTGATGCCGGCCTCGCAGGACAGATCGACGAACTCTTTGGCCACGTCGTCGGCGTAGTTGCGGTAGCCCACCAGGTTCTGGCCCCGCAGCAGCATGGAAAAGGGCGTCTTTTTGGCATACTTGCGCAGGGTGCGCGGGCGCTCCCAGGGGTCCTCGCCCAAAAACCGGCTCATGGAATCGAAGGTGGCCCCACCCCAGACCTCCATGGCCCAGAAACCGGCCTCGTCCATCATCTCGGCCACCGGGAGCATGTCCTCGGTGCGCATGCGGGTGGCGAAAAGCGACTGGGTGCCGTCGCGCAGGGTCAGGTCCATGACCTTCAGCGGCGTGGGATTGCCGCCCCAATCCAAGTTGTCAGTCATCGCGGATTCTCCTCCCTGGGGATATTTGCGGGGCAAGACCCGGCATTGAGGCCGGCCGCGGTATACGACAGGCTGCCTTCCACCATCCGGATACTAGACCGCCTTGGACAGGCCGTCAAGCGAAGGCCGCGCCGAGGGTTGTGAAATCAAGACCCCTGGTGATAAGTTAAGGGCTTGAACCACCCACCGGGAGAAGCGCCGCCAGATGCCCAACCGCGAAGGCAAACACAAGCCCCGCAACATGGCCGAGCAGGCGCGCCGGCTGCTGGCCCTGTTCACCCCGGAGGACCGGGTGCTTATCACCATCGCGGCCGATCCGGACGCCATGGGCGCGGCGCTCGCCTTCAAGCGTCTGTTGTGGCGGCGGGTGGCCGGCGTGACCATCGCCAGGGTCAACGAGATCACCCGCCCCGACAACCTGGCCATGATCCGTCTGCTACATATTCCCCTCGAACCCCTCAACTCGCTCCGCCCGGAGGATTTCAGCAAGCGGGTGATGGTGGACAGCCAGCCGCATCACTCCAAGGGCTTCGCCGGCGTGCACCAGCACGTCATCATCGACCACCACCCCGTGGGCGAGGGAGGGGACAGGGCGCTCTTTGTGGACATTCGGCCCCGCTATGGCGCCACCAGCAGCATCATGAGCGAATACCTGCGCGCGGCGGGGATCAAACCCAGCACCCGCCTGGCCACGGCGCTGGTCTACGGCATCAAGAACGACACCGCCGGCTTCCAGCGCCCGGCCCTGGCCGAGGATGTGGCGGCGTTGCAGTTCCTGTTTCCCAAGACCAACCAGGCCATCTTGCGCAACATCGAGTTCAGCGAGATGCGCCTGAAGGACCTGGAGATGCTGCGCCAGGCCCTGGGGCTCTACCAGGTGCGCCGCCACGGCATCTTCGTGCACCTGGGCCTCTGCCAGAGCCCGGACAACCTGGTGCAGATCGCCGACTTCTTCCTCAAGGTCGACAGCGTGGACTTCACCGCCGCCAGCGGCGTCTATCGCGACAACCTGGTCATCGTGATGCGCAACGTGGGCCTGCGCAGCAACGCCGGCACTCTGGCTCAGAAGGCCTTCGGCGAGTTGGGGCCGGCCGGCGGGCACAAGGCCATGGCGCGGGCCGAGCTGCCGCTGATCAAGCTCAAGGAGCGCCTGGGCAAGCTGGACGACGCCAAACTCAGGGATTTCGTGATGCAGAGCCTTTTGCACCCGGACAAGAAGCGCTGAGGGCCGTCGCCGAGCCGGGTCATTGGTGTTCGCGGCCGTGTTTCCAGGCAAGGCTTCGAGGAGGGTGCGCTTGCCAAGTCGGCTTCGCGGAGACTTGGCGGCAGGCCGTCAATCCCGCATTCCCTTGGCAGGCGATCATGCGATTAGCCGTCATTGCGAGGAGCAACCCCTGCGGGGTTGCGACGCGGCAATCTCCCGTTTCCGTTTGCCAGCTCACTGCCACTCAAGACAACAAGGGCGGGGGTGAACCCCGCCCCTAGGATAACGATAGGCGCAACGCACCATCACGTTCGCTTCATCCCATATCCAGCCGCCGACTCAGCCGTCGACCCCTAGAACTGTATCAGCGAGGCCCCCCAGGTGAGGCCGCCGCCGAAGACGGTGACGCAGACCAGGTCGCCGGGCTTGATGCGTCCGGAGCGCACCGCCTCGTCCAGGGCGATGGCGCTGCTGGCCGAGGAGATGTTGGCGTACTTGTCGATGGTGATGACGAACTTCTCCTCGAAGTTCACCCCCAGGCGGTTGGCCAGCGATTGCAGCATGCGGATGTTGGCCTGGTGGGGGATGAAGTGGTCCACGTCGGCCACGGTCAGCCCCCGGCGCTCCAGCACGGTGTGCACGGCCTGGGCGAAGTGGGCCACGGCCACCCGCACCGAGGCCGAGGCCTCGATGAGCTTCAGGGTGTGCAGCTTCTTGTCCACCGACTCGTGGCTGATGGGGGTGGTCTTGGAGCCGCCGCCGGGCATCAGCAGGTTCTGGCCGTTGGCCCCGTCGGTGCCCACGTAGTTCTCGATGATCTGGGGCGCGCCCTCCTCGGCCTTGAGCACCACCGCGCCGGCCCCGTCGCCCCAGAGGATGCAGTTGGCGCGGTCGGTCCAGTCCTGCACCCGACTCATGACCTCCGAGGCCACCACCAGCATGGTCTTGCCCGCGCCGGCCTGCATGTAGCGCATGGCCACGTCCAGCACGAAGACGAAGCCGGAGCAGGCGGCGGTGACGTCGAAGCTGACCGCCTGGGGGGCGTCAAGCTTGGCCTGGAGCCAGTTGGCCCCGCTGGGGCAGCAGGTGTCCGGGGTCACGGTGGCCATGATGATGTAGTCCAGGTCGCGGTCGCTGACCCCGGCGGCCTCCATGGCCAGGCGGCAGGCGGGCAGAGCCAGGTCGCTGGCGGCCTGGTCCGGGGCGGCGATGCGCCGCTCGCGGATGCCGGTGCGGCGCACGATCCACTCGTCGTTGGTGTCCAGGGTCTTTTCGAGGTCGAAGTTGGTCAGGACCTGGTCGGGCAGGTAGGAGCCGGTGCCCGCTATTCTGATGGGGAGCATGCATCCCTCCCTGGTTTAATCCTGTCGCGCCACGGGCGGGCGGCGGCCAGACGTCCCCGTCCGCCTGCCCAAGGCGCTTAAGGGTAACGCCTAGCCCGGCGCTTGGCAAGTGGGCAGGCGGGGAGGGGGGGAGGCCCGCCGGTGGACCGGGGCGGGCCTTGATCGCACCAGGCCGCAAAAGAACCGCGCCCCCGCCCGGGCGGGCGGAGGCGCGGGTTGTGATGGCTGACGGGTTATTTTTCCAGGGCGGCCTGGGCCGCGGCCAGCCGGGCGATCGGCACCCGGTAGGGCGAGCAGCTCACGTAGTTCAGGCCGATCTTGTGGCAGAGCTTCACCGAGGCCGGGTCGCCGCCGTGCTCGCCGCAGATGCCCACCTTCAGGTCCTTGCGGGTGGCGCGGCCCTTGGTCACGCCCATCTGCACCAGGGCTCCCACGCCGTCCACGTCCATGGAGACGAAGGGGTCCTCCGGCAGGATGCCCTGGTCGACATACATGGGCAGGAAGCGGCCGGCGTCGTCGCGCGACAGGCCGAAGGTGGTCTGGGTCAGGTCGTTGGTGCCGAAGCTGAAGAACTGGGCCTCGGTGGCGATCTGGTCGGCGGTGAGCGCCGCGCGCGGCAGCTCGATCATGGTGCCGACCATGTACTTGATCTTCACGCCGTAGGCCTTCATCACCTCGGCCGCCACCCGGTCCACGATGGCCTTCTGCAGCTTCAGCTCGTTGACGTGGCCCACCAGGGGGATCATCACTTCGGGGAAGACCCGCTTGCCTTCCTTGGTCACCACGCAGGCGGCCTCGAAGATGGCCCGCGCCTGCATCTCGGTGATTTCCGGGTAGGCGATGCCCAGGCGGCAGCCGCGGTGGCCCAGCATGGGGTTGGCCTCGGTCAGCGCGGCGACCTTCTGCTCTAGATGGGCGGGTTTGACGCCCAGCTGCTCGGCCACTTCCTTGATCTCGGCCTTGGTGTGGGGCAGGAACTCGTGCAGGGGCGGGTCCAGGGTGCGGATGGTCACCGGCAGCCCGGCCATGGCCCGGAAGATGCCCACGAAGTCCTCGCGCTGCATGGGTAGTATCTTGGCCAGGGCCTTTTTGCGCCCCTCCACGTCCTCGGCCAGGATCATCTCGCGCACCGCCACGATGCGGTCGCCCTCGAAGAACATGTGCTCGGTGCGGGTGAGTCCGATGCCCTCGGCCCCGAAGGCGCGGGCCACGCCGGCGTCGTGCGGGGTGTCGGCGTTGGTGCGCACGCCCAGCTTGCGGAACTCGTCCACCCACTTCATAAAGGTGCCGAAGTCGCCGGTGAGCTTGGGCTCCACCTTGGGCACCTGGCCCAGGTAGATTTCGCCCTTGCTGCCGTCCAGGCTGATCCAGTCGCCCTGCTTGACCGTCACGTCGCCGGCCACGAACAGGTCCTTGCCGTAGTTGACGGCGATGTCGGAGCAGCCGGCCACGCAGCACTTGCCCATGCCGCGAGCCACCACGGCCGCGTGGCTGGTCATGCCGCCGCGGCTGGTCAGGATGCCCTCGGCCGCGTTCATGCCCTTGATGTCCTCAGGGCTGGTCTCCACGCGCACCAGGATGACCTTCTTGCCCTCGGCCACCCAGGCCTCGGCATCCGGGGCGCTGAAGACCACCTGGCCCACCGCCGCGCCGGGGCTGGCGGGCAGGCCCTTGGCGATCTTCTTCTTCTCGGCCTTGGGGTCCAGCATGGGGTGCAGCAACTGGTCCAGCTGCTCCGGGGTCACCCGACCGATGGCCGTCTTCTTGTCGATGAGCTTCTCGCCCACCATGTCCACCGCGATCTTGATGGCCGCGGCCGCGGTGCGCTTGCCGGTGCGGGTCTGCAGCATCCAGAGGCGGCCCTGCTGGATGGTGAACTCGATGTCCTGCATCTCCTTGTAGTGCTTTTCGAGCTTGTTGCGGATGCCCACCAGCTGCTTGTAGATCTTGGGCATCTCGTCTTCGAGGGTGTTGACGCCCTTGGCCACCTTCTTGGCCCGGTTGATGGGCTGCGGGGTCCGGATGCCGGCCACCACGTCCTCGCCCTGGGCGTTGGTCAGGTACTCGCCGTAGAAGTAGTTCTCGCCGGTGGAGGGATCGCGGGTGAAGGCCACGCCGGTGGCCGAGTCGTCGCCCATGTTGCCGAAGACCATGGCCTGCACGTTGGTGGCGGTGCCCCAGTCCTCCGGCACGCCGTGGATCTGGCGGTAGGCCTTGGCGCGGGGGATGTTCCAGGAGCCGAACACGGCCTGGATGCCGCCCCAGAGCTGGTCCATGGGCTCTTCGGGGAAGGGCTTGCCCAGGCGCTTCTTGACCAGGGCCTTGAACTTGACCACCAGCTCCTTCAGGTCCTCGGTGGTCAGCTCGGTGTCCAGCTTCACGCCGCGCTTTTCCTTCACCTCGTCCATGATCACCTCGAAGGGATCATGCTCCTTGTCGCTTTCGGGCTTGAGCCCCATGACGACGTCGGCGTACATGTTGACGAAGCGGCGGTAGGAGTCGTAGGCGAAGCGCTCGTTGCCGGTCTTGGCGATGAGGCCCTTGATGGTCTCGTCGTTCAGGCCGATGTTGAGCACGGTGTCCATCATGCCCGGCATGGAGATGCGGGCGCCGGAGCGCACGGAGACCAACAGAGGGTTCTTGGCGTCGCCGAACTTGGCGCCCATGGATTTCTCCACCCCCTTCAGGGCCGCCTCCACCTCTTTCTTGAGCTCCGGCGGGAACTTCTCCTTGTTGGCGTAGTAGTAGGTGCAAACCTCGGTGGTGATGGTGAACCCGGCCGGCACCGGAATGCCCAGATTGGCCATCTCAGCCAGGTTGGCGCCCTTGCCACCCAGCAGGTTCTTCATCTTGGCCGCGCCTTCGGCCTTGCCGTCTCCAAAGAAGTACACGTATTTGGTTTTTGCCTTGGCCACTGAAATCCTCCCTAGGCCATGTATGTGTCCTGCCCACGGACTAAAAGGGGCCGCAGCCCCGAAGGTTTCATAGGTTTAGCACGCGGCCCCTTCGCGCCGCAATAGGGTGGGGGCCCCAAAGTGCATTTTTTGACTCGGTTTTCAGGATATGGAACGCAATTGGCCGGACAGGGCCGCCCGCGCCCATTCGGGGATGGCCGCCACCTTGCCCTGGTGGGTGACGCAGCCGTGGTTGGTGAAGCCGGTGACCAGCTCGGCGTCCGGTTCGCCGTCGCCCACCAACACGATGCGGTAGGTGAAGCCCAGGCTGGCCTTCTTGAGCCAGGCCAGGCTGGTCTCCACCGCGATGCGGTCGTCGTAGCGGGCCGGCCGGCGATAGCGCAGGCCGGCCTCGGTCACCGGCAGATGGAAGCCGGCCGCCTCCAGCTCGGCGTAGGCCCGGCCGGCGGCGCGCATCAGCTCGCAGCGGCCCAGCTCGAAGAAGCGCAGGTAGCGCCCGTAGTAGACCACGTTCATGGCGTCCACGTCGGCCATCAGCGGGCGCAGCTCGGTCCGGTGCATCTAGCGCTCCAATAGCAGCCCGATGAGTGCGTGGGCCTGTTCCACCGTCCAGCCGGTCCGGGACGCCGCGGCCTCGCTATAGGCCGCGCCGCCGGCCTGGGGCGCGCGGCTGTCCCACAGAACAAAGGGCACCGGCTCGCGGGTGTGGGTCATCACCTCCAGGGGGGTGTAGTGGTCGGTGACCAACAGCACCCGGTGCTCGCCCAGCTTGGCCAGCCCCGCCAGCACCGGCCCCACCACCTGGCGGTCGAACTCGGCGATGGCCTGGAGCTTCAGATCCAGCTTGCCGCTGTGGCCGGCCTCGTCCGGGGCCTCCACGTGCAGAAAGGCCAGGTCGTCGCCGCCGGCCAGGCCATCAAGCACCGCGGCCACCTTGCCGGCGTAGTTGGTGTCCAGCCAGCCGGTGGCGCCCGCCACCTCCACGGCCCTCAGGCCGGCCAGGATGCCCAGGCCCTTGACCAGATCCACCGCGCTGACCGTGAAGCCCTTCAGGCCGAAGCGCTCCGGGATGGTGGGCAGGCTGGGCCGGGTGCCCTGGCCCCAGAGCCAGATGGAGTTGGCCGGGTTCTTGCCGGCCGCGCGACGGGCCAGGTTCACCGGGTGCCCGGCCAGCACCGGCCAGGAGGCCCGCACCAGGTCGGCCACCTGGCCCAAGTCTCCGTCCGCGGGCAGGTATTGGGCCACGTCCTGGCCGCTGTGGTCGTGCGGGGGCGTCGTGGCCGCCTTGAGGGGGCCGTGGTCCCAGACCAAGAGATGCCGGTAGCTCACGCCGGGGTGGAATTTCAGCCCCGGCCGGCCCAGGGCCGCGTCCACGGCGGCGATCAGCTCGGCCGCCTCAGGGCTGGTGATGTGGCCGGCGGCGTAGTCGGCCATGACCGCGCGCTCGCCAGTGCGGTCCAGGCTGACCAGGTTGCAGCGAAAGGCGATCTGGCCGGGCTTTAGCTCCACGCCCATGGCCGCGGCCTCGATGGGCGAGCGGCCGGTGTGATAGCGGGCCGGGTCGTAGCCCATCAGGGACATGTTGGCCGTGTCCGAGCCGGGGCTCTTGTCCTCGGGAATGGTGCGGGTCAGCCCCAGGCGGCCGGTTTGGGCCAGGCGGTCCATGTGGGGGGTGTCGGCGGCCTCCAGGGGCGTGCGCCCGCCCAGGGCGGCCACCGGCCGGTCGCCCATGCCGTCGCCCACCAGGATCAGGTATTTCATCGCGTGTTCCTTGCGTTGCGCCGTCAGATGCGCCGGATCATCACCGTGGGCTCGGCCACCACGGGCAAGGCGTTGATCTTGGCCAGGGCGGCGGCCACGTCGGCCTCCCTGGCCTCGTGGGTTATCATCACCACCGGCACCGGGCCGTCGCTCTGGCGGCCCTTCTGGGTCACGGCCTCGATGCTGATGTGGTGCTGGCCCAGGGCGTCGGCCACCGCGGCCAGCACGCCGGGCTGATCCAGGGCCATGACCCGGAAGTAGTACTGGCAGGCGGCCTCGGACAGGGGGGCCAGGGCCAGGCGACCGCCGTCCTCTACGGCCCGGCCCAGGGCCGGCGCCCGGCCGGGGCAGCCGGCCCGGATGTCGCGCGCCAGATCCAGGATGTCGCCCACCACCGCGCTGGCGGTGGGGCGGCGGCCGGCCCCGCGGCCGTAGAGCAGCACCTCGTCCACCCAGTCGCCGGTGATGTGGATGGCGTTGAAGGGCCCCTCCACCGAGGCCAGCATGTGGTCCAGGGGCACCAGGGCCGGGTGGACGCGGGCCTCGACCACCCCGTCCTCGTTGCGCAGGTGGGCCAGGAGCTTGATGCGGTAGCCGAACTCGCGGGCGTAGCGGATGTCCAGGGGCGTGACGCCGGTGATGCCCTGCACCGGGATGTCGTCTAGCTCCGGCTGCGCGCCGGTGACCAGCGCCGCCACGATGGCCAGCTTGTGGGCGGTGTCAAAGCCCTCGATGTCCATGGTGGGGTCGGCCTCGGCGTAGCCCAGCGCCTGGGCGGCCCTTAGCACCTCGGCGAAGGGGGCCTCCTCCTGGGTCATGCGGCTCAGGATGTAGTTGCAGGTGCCGTTGAGTATGCCCAGCACGCGGGTGACGCGGTTGGCGGCCAGGCCGTCGCGCAGGGAGCGGATGAGCGGGATGCCCCCGGCCACCGAGGCCTCGAAGGCGACGCTGACCCGGTGGGCCTTGGCCGCGGCGAAGATTTCGGCCCCGTGCTTGGCCAGAAGCGCCTTGTTGGCGGTGGCCACGTGCTTGCCGGCGGCGAGCGCCCGCAGCACGAAGCTCCTGGCCGGCTCGATGCCGCCGATCAGCTCCACCACGATGTCGATCTCCGGATCCTCCAGCACCTGGGCCACGTCGCGGTGGCAGATCTGGCCGGGCAGGCACAGGGCGCGGCCCAACTCCGGGTCCAGGTCGGCGGCCTTGGCCAGCACGAGCGGCGCGCCCAGGCGCTGGGCCAAGAGCTCGCGCTTTTCCAAGAGCAACTGGGCCACCCCGCCGCCCACGGTGCCCAGGCCGATCAGGCCGACTTTGACCGCCTTGTCCGTCATCCGCAGTGCTCCTCACGGGGAGGGGTGGTCATGCTTGCCGCCGCGGCTGGCGCGCGGTCGGCGCCGGATTGCGCGCGGCGCAAGCCGGGGAGTTTTGAGAGCGGGGGGAGCTTTGGTCCATGAAAGCTTCCCCCCCGCGAAGTTATTCCTCTTGCCGCTCCCCTAGCCTTGGAAGAACCGCCGCAGGCCGCGGATGGCCTGGTTGATGCGGTGCTCGTTCTCCACCAGGGCGAAGCGCACGTACTCGTCGCCGTATTCGCCGAAGCCCAGGCCGGGGCTGACGGCGACCTTGGCTTCCTGGATCAGGAGCTTGCTGAACTCCACCGAGCCCAGATGGCGGTGCTGTTCGGGAATGCGCGCCCAGAGGAACATGGTGCCCTTGGGGTTGTCCACCGGCCAGCCCACCCGGTTCAGGCCGCTGACCAGGGTGTCGCGCCGGTGGCGGTAGACGTCCACGATCTCGTCCACGCAGTGCTGGTCCTCGTTGAGCGCGATGATGGCCGCGATCTGGATGGGCTGGAACACGCCGTAGTCCAGGTAGCTCTTGATGCGGGTGAGCGCGCCGACGACCTCCGGGTTGCCCACGCAGAAGCCCAGCCGCCAGCCGGCCATGGAATAGGACTTGCTCATGGAGAAGAGTTCGACGCAGATGTCCTTGGCTCCGGGCACCTCAAGGATGCTGGGGGCCTGGTAGCCGTCGAAGCACAGGTCGGCGTAGGCGAAATCGTGCACCACCCAGATCTCGTGCTGGCGGCAGAAGTCCACGATTTTCTGCATGAACTCCAGGTCAACGCAGGTGCAGGTGGGGTTGTGGGGAAAGCTGATGATGAGCATCTTGGGCTGGGGCCAGGTCTGGCGGAAGGCCGTGAGCAGGTCGTCGAAGAAGTCCCGGCCGGGCAACAGCGGCACGCTGCGCAGGTCGCCGCCGGCGATGACCACGCTGTAGGGGTGGATGGGGTAGGTGGGGCTGGGCACCAGGACCACGTCGCCGGGGCTGATGGTGGCCAGCACCAGGTGGCTCAGGCCCTCCTTGGCCCCGATGGTGGCCACGGCCTCGGTCTCCGGGTCCAGCTCCACGCCGTAGCGGCGTTTGTACCAATTGCAGATGGCCAGGCGCAGCTTGGTGATGCCCTTGCTGGCCGAATAGCGGTGGTTGGCCGGCTTCTGGGCGGCCTCGATGAGCTTGTCCACGATGTGCTTGGGGGTGGGCAGGTCGGGGTTGCCCATGCCCAGGTCGATGATGTCCTCGCCCCTGCGCCTGGCCTCCATCTTGATCTGGTTCACCACGGCGAAGACGTAGGGCGGCAGCCGCTTCATGCGCCGGAATTCTTGCATGGCCGGTCACTCTCGGTTTGGAAGAAAAATCCACGTTTAGCGGGGTGATGCCTCACCCCATTGTAAAGAATGGAGGTTATCCCAGGCCCGGCGGGGTGTCAAGCGGGGCCGGGGCGGCAAAACGGGGCCGGCGGGCTGGAAAACCCCGGCGGCCGTCCGCCGGGGCTGGGGAGGCCCCTCGCGCCGGGGGCGGCGGCTATTGGGGGAAATAGCCCGCGCCCACCAGGTGGCGCCGGCCGTTCACCTTGACGCCTTCCAGGTATACCCGGCAGGCCACGGCCTGGTCGCTGCCGGGCTTGGGCCACTTGCACTCGTACCAGCCCTTGCCCTTGGCCTTGACCAGCTTCCACTGCTCCTGGACCACCAGCCTGCCGTCGGGATCCTTGTGGCCCCACAGGTTCTTGCCCACCAGTTCGGGATAGGCCGCGTTGGCCACCTCCAGGCCCTTGGCGTCAGTCACGAAGATGGCGGTGTCGCCCCGGCGCCAGGGGCCGCCGGGGGCGTTGATCTCGGCGAAGGCGGCCTGGCCCTTGGCCTTGACGAGCTTCACCGCCTTTTTGACCAGGGCCTTGACTTCCTTGTCCTGGGCGGCGGAGCCGGCGGCCGCGGCCGGGGCGGGACAGTGCAGGCAGGCCAGGCAGAACAGGACCGCCAGCGGGAGCAACCACAAGCGCTTGCCGAACATGAAAACGCCTCCGTGCAGGGGTGATTGGGGCAAATATAGCACAACCACCCTGGATCATGGATGATATTGGAGGCTAGCCCCGCAGGAGGCGTTCGCGGGCGCGGGCGAGGTCGGCGGCCAGCTCGTCGTCGGCCAGGCAGCCGGCCTGAAGCAGGAAGTCGCGCAGGCCGTCGGGCAGGCCGGCCGCCCTGGCCTGGGCGGCCAGGGCCATCCCGATGCGGACGGCGGCCCCGGCGTGGTCGCCCAGGAGCATCTGGGCGGCGGCCCATTCGGCGTAGACCAGGCTGCCGCATTGATCCAGGCCCAGCCGCCAGCCCAGCAGGCTCATCACCCGCGGCATGGTCTCGAACAGGTCCAGGGCCTGGTGCAGGGGGCCGAACAGCCCCCCGGCCTGGGCCTTCTGGCGCAGGGCCGAACCCAGCACGGCGTAGATGGAAAACAGATCCGGCTTGGCCGCCAGGGCGCGGGCGGCCAGGGAGTGGGCGGTCAGGATGCGCCCCCGGCGCAGGTGGCGCTGGGCGCACTGGGCCAGCCACAGGGCCTGGGCCAGGGCCACCGCGGCGGGGCGGCCGGCGAAACTCCGGGCCAGGCCGTCGAGTTCGCTGAGCGGTTCGTTCGCCGGGCGAGCCGGGGTCGCCGGCTCCGGGGCCAGCAGGTCGGGCAGGCTGAAGCCGGCGACCTGGACCCGCTCCAGCCAGGCCCGCGGCGGCCGGCGGGCCAGCAACTCCGCCTGATGACGGCCGAAGGTTGTTGGGCGCGGCGGATTGTCTGCGGACATGGCGGCCTCCCTGAAGGGCATGAGCCAAGTCCGGCGGCAACGGGCGCGGGAGAAGGAGGCGACAGGCGGCGGCGAGCGTGAGCGCGAGAGTGGATGTGAACTTGTGATGTCAGTATAGGCCGGCATGGCGCAAGCGCACAATAGGTAATCGCTCAACGCGCGCCGAGAGGGGCTGGCCAAGTCCGCCGCAGGGGTTTATGATGGCCCAAGTGCCTGGCGGGAGAAGACATTCGTGACCAAGTTGCTTCTCATCGCCGCCTTCGGGGCCCTGGGCGACCTGGCCCGCTACGCCCTGGCCGGCTGGGTCCAGCGCTGGGGCGGGGCGGGTTTTCCCTGGGGCGCCCTGGCCGTGAACCTGGCCGGCTTCGGGGCCAACAGCGTGGTGCACACCAGCAATATCCTGCGCCTTTCGGCCGACCTGCCGCTGGTCATCGAGATCGTGGACACCCTGGAGAAGGTCCAGGACTTCCTGCCCACCCTGCACGGCCTGATCGCCGAGGGCCTGGTGACCCTGGAGACGGTGCGGGTCTTCGCCTACCGCCACAACCGAGGGCGCAAAGCCTGACGCCTTGGCCCGGCCGGCCGGATTTGACACTCCGTACGGGGTTGGATATGCTGCCTGATTGAGCCGGACCCAACCGAGGCAAAGGGAGGCCCAGCTTGGCCGACAGGCAGCACACCAGGAATTTCAGCATCATCGCCCACATCGACCACGGCAAGTCCACCCTGGCCGACCGGCTGATCCAGGCCTGCGGCATGGTGAGCGACCGCGAGTTCTACGACCAGCTCCTGGACAACCTCTATCTGGAGCAGGAGCGCGGCATCACCATTAAAAGCCAGGCCATCACCCTGCCCTACAAGGCCCTGGACGGCCAGACCTACGAACTCAACCTCATCGACACCCCCGGCCACGTGGATTTCTCCTACGAGGTGAGCCGGGCCTTGAGCTCCTGCGAGGGCGTCCTGCTGGTGGTGGACGCCAGCCAGGGCGTGGAGGCCCAGACGCTCGCCAACCTCTACCTGGCCATGGAGCACGACCTGGCCGTGGTGCCGGTGATAAACAAGATCGACCTGCCCTCGGCCGACGTGGAGGCCACCCGCTTGCAGATAAGCGAGGACCTGGGCCTGGACGGCGACGAGGCCATCGCCATCAGCGCCAAGGACGGCGTCAACATCGAGACGGTGCTGGAGGCGGTGGTCCACAAGCTGCCCCCGCCCCAGGGCGATCTGGACGCGCCCCTGCAAGCGCTCATCTTCGACGCCCAGTACGACCCCTATCGGGGCACGGTGATCTCCATCCGGGTCAAGCACGGGCGCATGAAGGCCGGCGACATCATCCGCTTCATGCACACCGGCGCCACCTACCGGGTGGAGGAGGTGGGGCTTTTTGGCCTCAAGCGCGTACCGGCCAAGGAGATCGCGGCCGGCCAGGTGGGCTACGTCATCGCCGGGGTCAAGACCGTGGCCGACACCAACATCGGCGACACCATCACCCACGACGAGCGCCCGGCCGCCGAACCCCTGCCCGGCTTCAAGGAGGTCAAGCCCGTCGTCTTCTCCTCCATCTATCCCGTGGCCACCGACGACTACCCGGAGCTGGTGGACGCCATCGAGAAGCTCAAGCTCAACGACGCTAGCCTGACCTATCACAAGGACTCCTCCCAGGCCCTGGGCTACGGCTTCCGCTGCGGGTTTTTGGGCCTGTTGCACCTGGAGGTGGTGCAGGAGCGCCTGGAGCGCGAGTTCGGCCTGTCCCTGATCCTCACCGTGCCCAGCGTGCGCTACCATGTCTATCTGAACAACCAGACCATGCTGGAGGTGGAGAACCCGGCCCACTTCCCCGACCCATCCAGCATCGACCACTGCGACGAGCCCTACATCAAGGCCTCCATCCTGATGCCGGAGCGCTACATCGGGGCGGTGATGACCCTGTGCCTGGACCGCCGGGGCGAGAACCCCAACTACCACTACCCCAGCAAGGGGAGGGTCGAGCTTTCCTTCGAGCTGCCCCTGGCCGAGGTGATCTACGACTTCTACGACAAGCTCAAGACCGTCACCCAGGGCTACGGCTCCTTCGACTACGAGCTGATCGGCTATCGCCACACCGATCTGGTCAAGCTGGACATCCTGGTCAACGGCGAGAAGGTCGACGCCCTGTCCTGTCTGGTGCACCGCGAGCGCGCCCGCACCCGCGCCCTGCACGCCGTGAACAAGCTCAAGGACGCCATCCCCCGCCAGCAGTTCAAGATCGCCATCCAGGGCGCCATCGGCGGCACCATCATCGCCCGCAGCACGGTGGGGGCCTTCCGCAAGGACGTCACCGCCAAATGCTACGGCGGCGACGTATCCCGCAAGCGCAAGCTCCTGGAGAAGCAGAAGGAGGGCAAGAAGCGCATGAAGCTGGTGGGCGCGGTGCCCATCCCGCAGAAGGCCTTCCTGGCCGTGCTGCAAAGCGACAGCGACGAATAAGCCACTTTTCGCAACGCCATTCCGATGGACTAACCTTAAGGCTTGACAGCGCCGGCCGGCCTTTCTAAAATCAGCCGACACATTTTATAGCGATATCATAGCTGTTTTGTAGCTATGGGGCCTCTACGGGAGGGGACCCCTTTGTCACAGGAGGGATGCATGGAACCCATCGACTGGGGGCAGGCCTGGAGCATTGTCGGCGGCGGCCTGCTCACCACCTTCATCATCATGTCGCTGCTGGCGCTGTTCACCCATTTCATGGGCAAGTTCTTCGTGGCGGCCGAGAAGCGCAAGGCCGCCCAGCAGAGCGCCGGGGAGGCCGCCAAATGAACTGGTTCGAGTACCACGAGGGCGTGCTCAAGATATTGGGCGTGCAGATGGGCTTCATGAACCTGACCCTGCCCCAGTTCATCATGATCCTGGTGGGGTTGGGCTACATCTACCTGGCCATCAAAAAGGAGTGGGAGCCCTACGAGCTCCTGCCCATCGGCGCGGGCATGATCCTGGCCAACCTGCCCCTGGCCGGGCTGACCAGCCAGCCGGAGCCGGGCATGAGCGCGGGCATGGCCGGCGTCCTGGGCATCATCCTGAAATACGGCCTGTACATGTGGACCATCCTGCCCCAGTTCATCTTCTTCGGCATCGGGGCGCTGACCGACTTCAGTCCGCTGATCGCCAACCCCAAGGCGTTCCTGCTGGGGGCGGCGGCGCAGCTTGGCATCTTCACGGCCTTCCTGGGCGCGTTGGCGGTGGGTCTGCTGGTGCCGGACTGGGGCTTCTCCATCAAGGAGGCCTGCTCCATCGGCATCATCGGCGGGGCGGACGGCCCCACCACCATCTACACCACCGGCCTGCTGGCCCCGGACATCATGGGCATCACCGCCACCGCGGCCTACTCCTACATGGCCATGGTGGGCATCATCCAGCCGCCCATCATCAAGCTTCTGACCAGCAAGGAGGAGCGGGCCATCTACATGAAGCCGGTGCTGCGCAAGGTCTCCCGCCTGGAGCGCATCCTGTTCCCCATCTGCGCCATGCTGCTCATCATCCTGCTCATCCCCAAGAGCGCGCCCCTGGTTGGCTTTTTGTTCCTGGGCAACCTGTTCCGCGAATCCGGCGTGGTGGAGCGGCTTTCCAACACCGCCCAGAACGAGCTGATCAACATCATCACCATCCTACTGATGCTGGGCATCGGCGCCAGCATGCCGGCGGAGAAAGTGGCCGAGCCGCGCACCCTCTTGGTGCTCTGTCTGGGTCTGCTGGCCTTCGCCTTCAGCACCGTGGGCGGGGTGCTCCTGGGCAAGCTCATGAGCAAGTTCAGCAAGGAGCCCCTGAACCCCATGATCGGGGCCAGCGGGGTCTCGGCGGTGCCCATGAGCGCGCGCATCGTCCACCACCTGGGCCAGGAGGCCAACAAGCGCAACTACTTGCTGATGCACGCCATGGGCCCCAACGTGGCCGGCGTCATCGGCTCGGCGGTGGCCGGCGGCTACTTCCTGGGCCTGTTCATCACCTTCTAGCCGGCAATCGGACGGTCCGGCCCGCGGGGGGATTTTCCTCCCGCGGGCCTTTTCCTTGGCTTGCGCCGCGCCCCGGCGATGTTAGCATTCTGGCGGAAGGCAACCTGGCTCCGGGCGGGAGGATGTGGTGATGGGGCGGCGCGGCGCGATGGCGGGGTTGGCGGCGGTGGCGGCCTTGGCTTTGCTCCTGGCGGCCGTTTCGTTGGCGGGGGCGAAAGCCCACGCCGCGCCCGCCCCGCCCTCGGCCGCGGCCGAGCCCGGGCCGGCGGTGCGCGCCGAGATCGAGGCGCTCATGGCCCGCATGGCCGCGGCCTACGCGCGCAAGGACATGAAGGCCCTGGCCGATCTGGCCGACGAACGGGTGGAGGTGCGCGTGCGCGGACTGGGGCAGGATGGCGATTACCGCGGCCGCGAGGCCGTGCGCCGGGCCTTCGCTCCCCAACTCATGGCCCTGGATTCCCCGCGCCTGGATCTGGACCGGCCGGCCCTGGCGGTCAGCGGCGGCCGGGCGGCCCTGGCCGCGGCCTTCACCGCCTGGTCGGCGGCCGAGCTCTGGCCCGGCTTGGCCGCCAGCCAGCGCATGCTGCCGGTGCCCGGCCGGATCGAGGCCCAGTTGGAGCGCCGGGGCCAGGGCTGGGTCATCACCCGCCTGGTGGTGCTGCTGCCCGGCGCCGGGCGCTCCGGACGCTAGAAGCCTGTCGGATCTGTTACTCCGACAGGCGCCTAGCCGGCGTTCTTGCCGGCGCGCTTGCCGCCGGCCAGCTTGGCCAGCAGCTCGGCCTGGGCCGCCTGCGACTCGGCCAGGGCCTGGCGCAGGCTTTCCTCGCGGCCTTCGCAGATGCGGTTCAGGGCCTGGGTCAGGAGCATGGTGGCCACGGTCTGGCACAAGGCCAGGCGCTCGCGGTTTTCGAAGTATTGGGCGGTCTCGGCGACCATCCAGTTGACGTTCTGGTCCAGCCAGGCCGCCAGGTCGGGCTTTTCCGGGCTCATGGCGCGCGTCTCCGGGCAAGGGTGGTTTGGCGCCCCCCCGCCGCCGGCCTGGCAGCCGTCGGGCGGAGCGGGGACGGCCGGAGGCTCAGCCCCGGCGGATGACCCAGCGGCACCAGACCTCGTCGGTGGTCCGGTCCGGCGGGCAGGAGACGGTGACCAGCTTCAGGGCCGGGTCGCACTCGGCCAGAAAGGCCTGGAGATAGCCCTCGCGCACCTGGCGGCAGGGGTGGGGCTCAAGTCCCTTGTCCAGGCGGATGAGCTGGGTGCGACAGGCGTCCACCGCGAACCAGGCCCCGCCGTCGGGCTCTTGGCCGAAGCTCTTGAGGTCGTGGCTCAGGGCCCAGGAGGTGTGGCGCAACAGCCACAGGGCCTGGGCCGGGTCGGGCCGCTCCACGCCCAGGAATTTCTTCAGCTCCTTGGCCTCGGATTTGCCCAAATAACGCCAGCACTCGGCGTCCACGGCCGTGGCCTCGTCGGTGCCCCGGCGCTTCTCGATGCCCAGGAAATACAGCCCGTCCACCTTCCAGATGTTGCGGATCTGCATGTTCAGGAAGCCGTAGAGCCGTTCGCGGTCCATCTGGTCCAAAAGCTCGCGGTCGGCGGCGGGGATGTTCTGCACGGCGCCTTGCTGGTGGCTGCGGCTGGCGGGGTCGCTCATGGGTCGCTCCGGGCTGGGGTTGTATGCCTTAAAATCACCTTAGCCCAGGGTGTTTAGGCCGTCAAGCCGGGCGCGCGTCCCCGGCCCGGCCAAGCCGGCATTGACAGCGCCCAGGCGGCCGGGGTTAGAATCGGCTGGATTCCCGCCCATTTTTTCGGGAGCCGGCATGCCCCAATCCGAGACAGCCGTCCCGCCGGGGCCGCGCCAGCGCCGCCGCCAGGCGGCCCTGCGCCGCCTGCTGGAGGCCGGCCTGGCCCTCATGGCCGATAAAAGCCTGGCCGCCTGCAAGGTGGAGGAGATCACCGCCGCCGCCGGTGTCAGCAAGGGCGCCTTCTTCACCCATTTCGCCAGCAAGGAGGCCTTCGTGGCCCGTCTGGTGGAGACGGTGCTCGCCGACCTGGCCCGCCGGGTGCGCCCCCTGGGGCTGATGCCGGGCGAGGCCGAGTCGCTGCTGGCCGGGGTGGGCGGGGTGCACCTGCGCTATTTCCAATTGCGCCCGGAGGCCGCCGCGCTCATCGTGCAGGCCTGCGGCCTGGACGGCGCTTCCCCGGCCGGGGCGGCGGTGCGCGCGGCGCTCACCGCCCACCTGGACGGACTGGCCGCCATGCTGGTCCCGGCCGCGGCCCACCTGGGTTGGCCGGCCGAGCGGGGCCGCGAGCTGGCCTTGATGCTCCTGGCCCAGGCCACCGGGTTCTTCTGGTTCGGCCGCGGCCTCGGCCTTCTCGACGACGTGCCGGTCAACCTGCTGGACCGCATGGGCCGGGTGCTGGCCCGCGGCCTGGCCGAGCCCGCCCCAGGCAAACCCAACCAAGCTTATGGGAGCGAACGATGAAAAAATTTGCGTGTCTGTCGCTGGCCGTCCTGCTGGCGGCCTTTCTGGGCCGGGGCGCGGCCCTGGCCGCCGACCCGGTGGCCATGGAGCTGTTCAAGCAGTACAAGGCGGTGGCCCCCCTGGCCCTGGCCAGCCAGACGGTCAAGGACCTGGACGAGGCCAAGGCCTACCGCATCCAGGCCGACCTGGCGGAGCTCTACAAGGTGCACGGCGGCCAGATCAGCGGCTACAAGGTCGGCCTGACCAGCAAGCCGGCCCAGGAGAGGTTCAAGGCCACCGCGCCGGTGGGCGGGGTGCTGTTCAAGTCCATGCAGATCGCCGACGGCGTGGCCAGGCTGAAGGGGCACGGCCAGATGATGCTGGAGGTGGAGATCGCCTACGAGCTCAAGCAGGAGGTGACCCAGCCGGTGGAGGCCGCCGCCCTGCCCGGCCTGGTGGCCAAGGTGATGCCGGCGGTGGAGGCGCCGGACCTGAAGTTCACCGACATGAAATCCCTGACCGCCAACGACATCATCGCCGCCAACGTGGGCGCGCGGGCCTATATCCTGGGCAAGCCGGTCAGCCCGGACGGCCTCGACGTCAACGCCGTCACCGGCCAGCTCATGCGCGACGGCCAGGCGGTGGGGCCGGCCGCGCCCGGCCGGGCGGCCCTGGGCGACCAGTGGCAGGCCCTGGCCTGGACCATCAACTACGCGCTCAGGCAGGGCCTGCCGGTCAAGGCCGGCATGGTATTCCTCACCGGCTCCCTGGGGCCGATGTATCCCGCCCAGCCCGGCCAGCACCAGGCCGTCTACACCGGCGGTCTGGGCGAGCTCTCCTTCAAGGTGGAATAGCGCCGGACCCCCGGCCCCGGCTTTGGCCGGGGTCCGGGGCGCGGCGCGCCCCCCCGCGGGCCTAGGCCCCGCACCAGCGCCGGGCGATCTCCAGGTAGGCCGCGGCGGCCTGCTCGATCTTGGCCACCTCGCACCATTCGTCGGTCTGGTGGGCCTGTCCGGGCTCGCCCGGCCCCAGGATCAGGGTGGGGACGGGGCCGAAGGCCCGGCGCAGGTGACTGGCGTCGGTGAAATAGGGCGCGCCGCCGGGCGCGGGCGTGCGTCCAGTGATTTCGCGCACGATCCCCCACACCGTTTGCACCCAGGGGTCGCTGGGCTCGGTCCACACCGCCGGGGTGTTGTCCAGCTCGGTCACCACCGCCTCCGGCCCCAGGGCGGCCTCGGCCATGCGCCGCAACCGGGCCTGGTCCAGGCCCGGCACGCTGCGCAGGTCCACGCCCAGCTCGGCCGCGTCGGGCACCATGTTGATGCGGGTGCCGCCCTGGATGGTGCCCACGTTGACGGTGGGGCCGCCCAGGTGGGGGTGGGCCAGGCCGCCGAAATCCAGCCCGGCCAGGGCGCCCACCGCCCGCGCCGCCTTGTAGATGGCGTTGTCGCCGGCCTGGGGCATGGAGGCGTGGGCGGCCTTGCCGCCATAGGCGGCCTTGAGCCAGAGCACGCCCTTGTGCCCCAGCCAGGGTTGGTTGGCGCTGGGCTCGGCCACGATCATGGCCCCGGCCGGCCCCAGCGCGTCCGGGTGGGCGGCCAGGTGGCGCGAGCCCTGGCAGCCGTTCTCCTCGTCGGCGCAGACCACCACGGTCAGTCCGGCCTCGTTCAGCGGCCGGCGGGCCAGCTCGCAGGCGGCCCAGACCATGGCGGCCAGGCCGGCCTTCATGTCGCTGGCCCCGCGGCCGTAGAGCCGGCCGCCCTCCACCTGGGCCGCGAAGGGCTCCCGGCTCCAGGCGGCCCCGCCCAGGGGCACGGTGTCGCCGTGGCCGGTGAGGCAAAGCGGCGCGCGCCGGCCGCCGCCGGCCCGGCGCGCCACCAGGCTGACCCGCCCCGGCGCGTGCTCCAGCCGGGCCAGGCCGAAGCCGGCCGTCTCCAGCAGAGCGCCCAGCAGATCGGCCACCTTTCCCTCGTTGCCGGGCGGGTTGCAGGTGTCGATGGCGATCAGGCGGCGGGCCAGGTCGAGGGGTCCGGATATCTTTTCCATGCTGCACTTCCCAAGGTTGGCTGACAAAGATTGGGCGATGTCCTTCCGGTCGGCGTAACGGCCCGAATCTAGGGCGCGGGGCTCTCCACCACGAAAGGCTTGACGCCGAACCGGGCCGCGATGGCCTCCAGCGCCAGGCCGGCCTGCTCCTTTTCGGCGAAGGGCCCCACGTAGACGCGGTAGCGGGCCTGGCCGTCGGGGCGGCGCTCCTCGCGCACCCAGGCCGCGAACCCGGCCGCGGCCAGGCGTTCGGCCAGGCGGCCGGACTGGATCGGCCCCACGAACAGCCCGGCGTGCAGGCTGTATGTGGTCGGAGACGTCGGGGGCGGGGCCGCCGGCAGGGTGGTCGTGGTGACGCTGACGCTGGTCGTGGTGACGCTGACGCTGGTCGTGGTGACGCTGCTGGTCGTGGTGACGCTGACGCTGGTCGTGGTGGCGCTGCTGGTCGTGGTGACGCTGCTGCTGGTGGCGCTGGTGGTGGTCGGGGCGTTGGTTGTCGCGCTGGCGGTGGTCACGCCGGTGGTGGCGGCGACGCCGGTGGTGGCGCTGGCCGGCTCGGATGGCCCCAGGGCCGCCAGCGGAGACCGGAGCTTGGCTGGGGCCGGGGCCGGCCTTGATCCGGCTTCCCCGGCGGGCTCGGCCGGGAAAAACACGTTGTGCAGGGCCACCGCCCCCAGGCCCAGGGTGAAGACAAAGGCCAGCACCGCCAGGCCCCCGGCGGCCAGGTAGCCCAGGTTGCGGGGCCTGGGCGGCGGCGCGGCCGGGGAGGGCGGGGCGGGGGGCTCGTCCGGCGCTTGCGCCGCCGCGGCCGGTGCGGGCGCTGGCGGGGCCGGCGGAGACGCTGCCGGGGGCGGGGCCATGCCGGGCAGCCGGGCCAGGACCTGGGCCTTGATCTGATTGAGGCGGGGGTCGCCGGGGGCGTGGCAGCCGCAGAAGCCCAGGGTCAGGCAGAGGTAGTGAACCGCCAGCACGTCCTTGGGCAGGCTGTCCAGGCGGTCCATGAAGATGAAGAAGCGCCGGCCGCCCTCCCTGGTGCCGAAAAGGCGCTCCTCCCAGGTGCGCCGCGTCCATTGCTCCCTGCCCGGCCAGTCGCCGCACAGGGCCACCTCGTCGCAGAGCGCGGCCAGGCAGTAGCGCACCTGCTCATAACCCGCGCCCAGGGCGGGGTTGGCCCGCGCCCGCTCCTCCATGCGGCCGAAGATGGCGTCCAGATCCTCGGCCAGCCGTTCCGGCGAGGGCGGGTCGGCGCCGGCGGCCTGCTCGCGGAAGCGGACCAGGTAGGTGAACAGCTCCTTGGTCAGGTCCAGGAGGGTCAAGGCGGCCTCGTCACCGGGTTGACGCCAGCGGACCGGCCGCGATGGGCTCTGCCGCGGGGGTGGTCCTGGGCTCGCTCGTGGGTCAGTATAGCATAGTCGCGCCCAGGGCCGGCCCGGCCGGTCAGGCGCGAAGGGCGCGTCGGGCCTGGCCGACTGAATGAGCCCTCACCCTCTTGCCGGCGCGGCCGGGTTTCGGCTAGACTGCCCTGCGACGGCGCCCGCAACGCCTGCTCCCCCCGGCCCCGCGGCCGGCGCGGATTATGTAGCCATGAACCTCATCTTCCGCCTGATCAAGGTGGCGCTGCTGGCCCTCATGCGGCCGCCCCTGCCGGCCATGGGCGAATCGATGGTGCGTTTTCGGGTCTGGCCCCACGACCTGGACCTGAACCTGCACATGAACAACGGTCGTTACCTGACCTTGATGGACCTGGGGCGCGCCGACCTGATGATCCGCACCGGCATCGCCAAGGCCGCCCTGCGCGGGCGCTGGCGCCCCATGCTGGCCGCGGCCACCATCCGCTACCGCCGCGCCCTGGCGCCCTTCAAGCGCTACGAGCTGCGCACCCGCGTGGTGGCCTGGGACGCCAAGTGGTTCTTCATGGAGCAGCGTTTCGAGGTGGAGGGCGAGGTCTACGCCTACGCCCTGGTCAAGGGCGTGCTCCTCGGCCCGCGCGACAAGGTGGCCCCGGCCGAGATGGCCCGGGCCGTGGGCCACGACGGCGTCAGCCCGGCGATGCCCCCCCAGCTCAAGGCCTGGCTGGAGTGGGAGCGGCCCGGCCAAGGCGAGACCATCGACTGAAACGCGCCAACGCGCCGGCCCGGCGGCGCCTCAATCCTCTGGGAGGGGGTTCATGACCGAGCACCGCTGGTTCAAGAGCTACGACGCCGAGGTTCCGCGCCACCTGGATTATCCCGACCTGGACATCCACGCCCTGGTGCGCCGGGCGGCCGATAAAAACCCCCAGGCCGTGGCCATCCGCTTCATGGGGCTCAGCCTGACCTATGGCCGCCTGATGGAGCTGGTGGACCGCCTGGCCACGGCCCTGCACAAGCGCGGCCTGACCCGCGGCGACCGGGTGGTGCTCCTGTTGCCCAACTGCCCCCAGTTCGTGATCTGCTTCTTCGCCCTCCAGCGCCTGGGCGTCACCGCCGTATTGGCCAATCCCCTGAACGTGGAGCGCGAGCTGATCTTCAAGTTCCACGACTCCGGCGCGCGGGCGCTCATCGCCCTGGATCTGTTGAGCCAGCGGGTGAACAACGTGCAGAAGGAGGTGGGCCTGGACCTGGTGGTCTACACCAGCGTGGGCGACTTCCTGCCTTTTCCCAAGAACCTGCTCTATCCCATCAAGCGCGCCCTGGACAAGAAGACGCCCAAGGTGGCCATCCCCCAGGACGGCCGCACCCTGAGGCTCAAGGACCTCCTGCGGGAGCCGCCCGCCCCGCCGGCGGTGGCCGTCGACCCCGCGGCCATGGCGGTGCTCATCTACAGCGGCGGCACCACCGGAGTGAGCAAGGGCATCATGCTGGGCCACCGCGCCCTGGTGGCCAACGCCATGCAGGCCAAGGCCTGGGGCAGCATGGACGACGACGACTCGCTGCTGGCCGTGCTGCCGCTGTTCCACGGCTTCGGCATGAGCGTGTGCATGAACGCCCCCCTGGCCCACGGCGGCAAGGTCATCCTGCTGCCGCGCTTCGACGCCCGCGAGGTCTGCGCCGCCATCAACGCCGAGAAGCCCACCCTGTTCGCCGGCGTGCCCACCATGTTCATCGCCATCAAGGAGCTGCCGGACGTCGACAAGTACGACCTCAAGAGCCTGCGCGGCATCTTCGTGGGCGCGGCGCCCTTGCCCCTGGCGGTGATGCGCGAGTTCGAGGAGCGCACCGGCGCGGCCTTGATCGAGGGCTACGGCCTGACCGAGGCGGTGACGGCGGTGGCCTGCAACCCCTTCCGGGGCCAGCGCAAGCCGGGCACCATCGGCATCCCCTTCCCGGACGTGGAATGGAAGATCGTCGACCTGGCCGACGGCAAGACCGAGATGCCGGTGGGACAGGCCGGCGAGATCGTGCTGCGCGGTCCGGACTTGATGATGGGCTATCTGAACCAGCCGGCGAAGACGGCCGAGACGTTGCGCGACGGCTGGCTTTTCACCGGCGACATCGGGGTGATGGACGAGGACGGCTACGTGACCCTGGTGGACCGCAAGAAGGACCTGGTCATCGTCAGCGGTTTCAACGTATTCCCCAGCGAGATCGACGAGGTGCTGCACCAGCACCCCAAGGTGGCCGAGGCGGTGGCCGTGGGGCTGCCGCACCCCAGCAAGGGCGAGTACATCAAGGCCTACGTGGTGGCCAAGGCCGGCCAGAGCATCGCGCCCCAGGAGATCATCGCCTTCTGCAAGGAGAACCTCTCGGCCTACATGGTGCCCAAGGAGGTGGAGGTGCGCGCCGAGCTGCCCAAGTCCATGATCGGCAAGGTGCTGCGGCGCAACCTGCGCGAGGAGGAGGAAAAGAAGTGGGCCGGCGGTGGCGCGGGCGCCTAGATTGAGGCTGGGGGGCCTCCGGGCCACCCGGAGAAAGGCGAAAAGGCGACGGGAGGTTGCTTCGTCGCCTGGCGGCTCCCCGCGATGACGGATGGCCAAAGGCTTCTTGACCCGGCCCTCGCCTAACGAGGGCGGGTGGCTGGTGAAAACAACGGGGGCGGCCCCATCGGGACGCCCCCGCCGCCCAGGCCAGCCGGGCTAGTCGATCTTGATGAAGCGGTCGCCCTTGGCGTTGCAGATGGGGCAGCGCTCCGGGTGGTCCTTCTCGGCGGTGTAGCCGCAGACCGGGCACACCCAGTAGGGATACTCCTCCTGGGGCCCGCCCAGGTTGTCCAACAGCTTCTGGTACAGCTTGGCGTGGATCTTCTCCACCTCGTTGGCGTAGTTGAAGCTGCGCTCGGCTTCCTTGTTGCCCTCGGCCTTGGCGGTGGCGATCATCTCCGGGTACATGTGGGTGAACTCGTGGGTCTCGCCGCTGACGGCCGCCTTGAGGTTTTCGTCCGTGGAGCCGACGCCCTTCATGGCTCGCAGGTGGTTGTGGGCGTGCACGGTCTCGGCCTCGGCCGCGGCCCGGAACATGCGCGCCGCCTGGGGGTGGCCCTCCTCGTCGGCTTTTTTGGCGAAAGCCAGGTACTTGCGGTTGGCCTGGGACTCGCCGGCAAAGGCTTCTTGCAGCATGTCCATGCTATTGGGCATTTTTGACCTCCTCTTTGGTTCAAAAGCGGGTGAGTTGAACGCCAATCTTGTTGATAATCATTACTGACAATATTAGCGCCTTGCCCGCCGCCCGTCAACACCGCGCCCCCAAGACGGGCAAATTGTTGGCCCCGGCCGGCCGGGCGCGTATAGTCATGGCGTAGGACCATGACCACATTGTGCAACAGCCGGCAGCGGGAGAATGCAAAAATGAGCGCGGAGAGTTTGACCACCTGGATCAGCGGACTCATCGCCGAGCGAGTCGCCACCAGTCCGGAGAACAGCCTGCGCAACCCGGCCGGGGAGAAGGCCTTCACCGAGGTCCTGGTGGGCTTCGCCGCCGGCGACGATCCCCTTTTCGCCGAGTACAAGCGCCACATCGGCGATTTCTTCTGGCGGCCGGAGGAGGCCTTCGCCCTGGCCTATCCCGACGCCCCGGCCCCGGCCGCCGAGCTTGGCGTCATCAGTTGGATATTGCCCCAGCCGGCCTACACCCGGACCGAGAACGCGGCCGAGAAGGTCTATTGCTCCGAGCGCTGGGCCCGCTGTCGGCTCTATGGCGAGCAGTTCAACGCCTGGCTGCGCGGCGAGGTGGTGCGCGCGCTCAACCAGGCCGGCCACCCGGCCCTGGCCCCCATGCTGCTGCCCCAGTGGCGCATGCAGGAGTCGGCCGACTACGGCTACGCCTCCACCTGGTCCGAGCGCCACGCGGCCTACGCGGCCGGGCTGGGTACCTTCGGGCTCTGCGACGGGCTCATCACGCCCAAGGGCAAGGCCATGCGTACCGGCTCGGTGATCGTGCGCGCGGCGCTTTCGCCCAGCCCCCGGCCCTACCGCGGCGTCCACGACTACTGCCTGTTCTACAGCCAGGGCACCTGCGGCAAGTGCATCCCGCGCTGCCCCATGAACGCCCTGAGCGAGAAAGGCCACGACAAGCTCAAGTGCAGCCAGCACACCCGCGGCAGCGGCAAGGAGCACAACCAGAAGGCCTTCGGCCTTTCCATCGAGGGCTGCGGCCTGTGCCAGGTCGGCGTGCCCTGCGAGGACCACATCCCCGCGCCGGCCGAGGGGCTGTAGCCCGGCCGCGCCGCGGCGGAGCATTTTTTGGACAAGGAGGCAAGCATGCAGGAGCGCAAGGGACTGGTGACCATCCACGGCAACCCGCTGACCTTGCTGGGGCCGGAGATCGCGGCCGGACAGGCCGCGCCGGATTTCACGGCGCTGGACAACGACCTGAACCCCAAGACTCTCAAGGACTACGCCGGCAAGGTGCTGATCATCTCGGCGGTGCCCAGTTTGGACACCCCGGTCTGCGACATCGAAACCCGGCGCTTCAACGCCGAGGCGGCCAAGCTGGGCGAGGCGGTGCGGATTCTGACCATCAGCATGGACCTGCCCTTCGCCCAGAAACGCTGGTGCGGCGCGGCCGGGGTGGACAAGCTGACCACGCTCTCCGACCACCGCGAGGCCAGCTTCGGCCTGGCCTACGGGGTGCTGATCAAGGAGTTGCGCCTCTTGGCCCGCGCCGTTTTCGTGCTGGACCGGGCCGGACGGGTGGCCTACGTGCAGTTGGTGCCGGAGGTGACCCAGGAGCCCGATTACGAGGCGGTGCTCAAGGCGGCCCAGGCCGCGCTCCAGGCATGATCCGTCCGCCCCTGGCGCGCCCCGGGGGCGGGTTTTGATGCTATGCTGGGGGTCGATGAAAACCGGGCGGCCGGGCGGGGGGGCTCCGCCGGCCCGGCGCCTCCCAGCCAGCGGGAGTCCAGCGTGTCCAGCCAACCGCCACGGCCGTTGCCGCCATTGATCATCCTGCTCGCCGTCCTGCTGAGCCTGCTGGCCGGGTGGGCGGCTTCGCCCGCCCCGGCCGGGGCCGCTTCGGGCCTGGTGGGGGCCGGGGACCAGCGCTACCTGGCCTTTTTCCCGCCGCCCCAGGCCAGGGGCGAACTCAAGATTTCCCTGCACCCGGCCAAGCCGGCGGTGGGCCGGCCGGTGGTCATCGGCTTCGGGCTGCCCTTCCCGCCGGGCTTCAGCGACGACCCCGGCCGGATCGCGCTTTTCGACAACCTGGGCCATGAGATACCCATCCACGTCAAGGTGCTGGCCCGCTGGCCCCAGGCCATGCCCGGCGGCGGCAGCCTGCGGGCGGTTCTGATCCAGTTCCAGGACCTGATCGCCGCCGAGATGCAGCGCGACTACCTGGTGCGCTGGGGCCAACCGCGCGGCCAGAGCGAGAAGCGGGGCTGGTCCTCCCGCCAGGACTGGATTCTGGTGGACGACGGGTCCTATCCCCCCGGCGCGGTCATGGAGCCGCCGGTCTACGTCACCCTGCCGCCGGCCTGGCTGGGCATGTGCCTGCTCAAGGGCCGTATCAACCCGGCCGGGACCGCGCCCGGCTTCGCCTGGTACGACCAGGAGATGCGCAACTATTTCGGCACCGCCGTCAACCACTATGAGTATCCGGTGCAGGAGAAGCTCCAGATAGACTACGTGCACCAGTCCGAGCCCTGGCTCTTCGACCGCGCCACCACCCTGTTCATGGTCTACCTGCGCCAGGGCGGCTTGGAGCCCCTGCGCCAGGCCCACCGGGCCGCCCAGTACTACGCCAGGCAGATCCGCTCCGACGGCGGCTTCGCCCTGCTGGGCAACGGCCCGAACTCCCGCGACGTCAAATTCGGCTATCAGGAATGCCTGGCCTTGGACCACTGGCTGACCGGCGACGAACTGATGCTCGATGTCTCGCGCCGGGTGCTGGCGTTGTTGGACGCCTGGGACCACCACTACGGCCTGGACAAGGGCTTCTGGACCGAGCGCCACATGGCCTTTTCCCTGCTCAACGCCACGGTGGCCTATGAAATCCTCGGCGACCCGGCTCTGCTCACCCAGGCCCGCGAGCGCTTCGATTCGGTGCACCAGTTCCAGACCCAGCCGCCGGCCGGCGCGCCGGCCGGCCTGGGCTGCACCCCCCACAAGGGCAAGCAGCACGGCGAGAACCTGGAAGGCTGGTATTGCAGCCCCTGGATGACCGCGCTGCTGGTGGACGCCATCATGCGCTACTACCTGGTCAGCGCCGATCCCAGGGCGCCGGAGTCGGTGACCGAGTTCGCCCGCTTCGTGGCCCAGCGCGGGCTGTACACCATCAACCACGAGAGCTACAAGCAGCCCTACCAGGTGCCAATGTACCTGACCAACCTCCATGATCCCGCCAAGCACATGATCGACCGCTGGACCGACCAGCAGCACGCCCTGGACATGTCCGCGGTCATGGCCGCGGCCCTGCGCCTGGCTCCGCCGGACCACCGCCACCGCCAGCTTTTGGAGCGCGCCCTCAATGAGTTGCTCCTCACGGCCCAGTTCGATTTCGAGAAAAACGTGAATCCTTACGGCCACCGGGACAACCGCCCCAAATACCCCCTCAATCCGCCCCGGCGCTTCAACTGGTGGTTCCGCACCACCGCCGGCCTGGATTGGCTGATCGAGCCCCGCTGACCGGCGGCGGGGTCGGGGGCGCGGCGCGCATAATGGACAGGCGGGGAGCTTGAGCGGCGGACATGGAACTGGAAACCGGCAACCTGATCCTGGCCTTCGGGCTGACCTTGCTGGCCGGCTTGGCCACCGGCATCGGCAGCGCGCTCGCCTTTTTCACCAAACGCACCAACACCCGCTTCCTGGCCCTGGCCCTGGGCTTCTCGGCCGGGGTGATGATCTACGTCTCCTTCGTGGAGATATTGCGCAAGGCCAGGGATAGCCTGGCGGGCATCCTGGGCGAACCGGCCGGAAGCTGGGCCACGGCGGCGGCCTTTTTCGGGGGCATCGCCTTCATCGCCGCCATCGACCGCCTGGTGCCGGCCATCGAAAACCCCCACGAGGCCCATCCGGTGGAGGACATGAGCAACCTGCGCAAGGCGCACAACATGCGCGCCCTCATGCGCATGGGCGCCATGTCGGCCCTGGCCATCGGCATCCACAACTTCCCGGAGGGCCTGGCCACCTTCTCCGCCGCCCTGAGCGACCCCAGACTGGGCGTGGCCATCGCGGTGGCCATCGCCATCCACAACATCCCGGAGGGGGTGGCGGTCTCGGTGCCGGTCTTCTACGCCACCGGCAACCGCAGACGCGCCTTCGCGCTTTCCTTCCTATCCGGGCTCTCCGAGCCGGTGGGCGCCCTGCTGGGCTGGCTGGTGCTGATGCCGTTCATGAACGGGGCCGTGTTGGGCATCGTCTTCGGCGCGGTGGCGGGCATCATGGTCTTCATCTCCCTGGACCAGCTATTGCCCACGGCCGAGAAGTACGGCGAGCACCACCTGGCCATCTACGGCCTGGTGGCCGGCATGGCGGTGATGGCGCTGAGCCTGCTGCTGCTCATGTGAACCGGCGCAGGACGTCTTGCCCCCGCCGCGCGCAACCCACCGGCCCGGCTAAAACTTTGCCAGATTTGATCGCCAAGCTGGCCGGCGAGGCTGCATCCGCGCGCCGCTGGCGGTAATATAGGCGCTGAGGCGCCAATCCATGCAGGGAGCTTTCCTATGTCCATCCCCGAAACCAGCCCGTCCTCCAATTTCATCCGCAGCATAATAGAGGAGGACAACGCTAGCGGCAAATGGGGCGGCCGGGTGGCCACCCGCTTTCCCCCGGAGCCCAACGGCTATCTGCACATCGGCCACGCCAAGAGCATCTGCCTCAACTTCGGCCTGGCCCAGGAATTCGGCGGCACCTGCAACCTGCGCTTCGACGACACCAACCCCACCAAGGAGGACGTGGAGTACGTCGACAGCATCATCGACAGCGTGCGCTGGTTGGGCTTCGACTGGGGCGACCGCCTCTACTACGCCAGCGACTATTTTGAGCAGCTCTACCAGTACGCCGAGACGCTTATCAAGGACGGCAAGGCCTATGTCTGCGACCTGACCCCGGAGCAGATGCGGGCCACCCGCGGCACCCTGACCGAGCCCGGCCAGGACAGCCCCTGCCGCCAACGGCCGGTCGCGGAAAACCTTGATCTCTTCCGCCGCATGCGCGCCGGCGAGTTCGCCGATGGGGCCCTGGTGCTCCGGGCCAAGATCGACATGGCCTCGCCCAACATCAACCTGCGCGACCCGGTGCTCTACCGCATCCGCCGGGTCCACCACCACCGCACCGGCGACCAGTGGTGCATCTACCCGATGTACGACTACACCCACTGCGTCAGCGACGCCCTGGAGGGCATCACCCACAGCATCTGCACCCTGGAGTTCGAGGACCACCGCCCGCTCTACGACTGGTGCCTGGACCAGCTGCCGGTGCCCTGCCACCCCCAGCAGATCGAGTTCGCCCGGCTCAACCTGGAATACACCCTGATGAGCAAGCGCCGGCTATTGCTCCTGGTGCAGGAGGGCCACGTGGCCGGCTGGGACGACCCGCGCATGCCGACCCTGGTGGGCATGCGCCGCCGGGGCTACACCCCGAAATCCATCCGCGATTTCTGCGAGCGCATCGGGGTGGGCAAGCGCGACTCGCTGGTGCCCATGGAGCTTCTTGAAAAGGCCGTGCGCGACGACCTGAACACCAGCGCCCCCAGGGTGATGGTGGTTCTGGACCCGGTCAGGGTGATAATCGACAACTACCCCGCAGGCCAGGTGGAGGAGTTCGACGCGCCTTATTATCCCGACGACCCGCCGGCCATGGGTTCGCGCAAGGTGCCATTCTCCCGCGAGATATTCATCGAGCGCGAGGATTTCATGGAGAACCCGCCCAAGAAGTTCTGGCGGCTGGCCCCGGGGCGCGAGGTGCGCCTGCGCTGGGCCTACCTGGTCACCTGCACCCATGTGGACAAGGACCCCGCCACCGGCGAGATCACCGCCATCCACTGCACCTACGACCCCGCCACCAAGGGCGGCGACGCCCCCGACGGCCGCAAGGTCAAGGGCACCATCCACTGGGTGGACGCCGCCCGGAGCCTTCCGGCCCAGGTGCGCCTGTATGACCGCCTGTTCACGGTGGCCAACCCCGGCGCGGCCAAGGACCAGGACTGGCGCGAGCTGCTCAATCCCGGCTCGCTGAAGATCATGGACCAGGCCCGCCTGGAGCCCAGCCTGGCCGGGGCGGCGCCCATGGCCCGTTACCAGTTCGAGCGCAAGGGCTTCTTCTGCGTGGACCCGGACAGCGCCCCGGCGCGGCCGGTCTTCAACCGCACCGTGACTCTGCGCGACTCCTGGCAAAAAATTGTGGCCAGCGAGGCGGCGGCCAAGTAAGCTCCCGGCAACTCAAGACAAACCACCAGGGCCGGTCCCGAAAGCGGGCCGGCCCTAATATTTAGTGCCGTCGTCGTCCGATGGGGCCGTATCTTGTGGTGGGTGCAGTCCGAGCCGCCCAGCCGAGGCCAGCGCCGTTTTGTATAAAACCCCAGTTATTGATATAGATTTTAACGCCTCAGTTAAATTGAACAATTGACATGGATTGCGGAAGTGGGCAAAAGTAGTTATGAAGCCTGGCCCGACGGCCGATAGCTTGGAGTTGGGGCGCAACCCGGGCGGAGACGGACACAATGCCACTGGCGGTTGTCAAGCATCAACACATCGATAGTCTGCCTTCGCCGCCGGCCCTGCTCGCGGGCCTGATGCGGGCCTTGGATGACGACGGCGCCAGCGCCGAGCGCCTGGAGAGCATGATCTCCCAGGACCAGTCCACCACCGGTCTTTTGCTCAGCGTGGCCAACTCGGCCTACTACGGCCTGCGCTACGAGGTGACCAGCGTCGCGCGGGCGGTGGTGGTCCTGGGCCTGGGCGAGGTGCGCGCCATCTGCCTGGGCTCGGTGCTGGCCGGACTGCTGCACCCCCGGCGCTTCGCCGACCCCGATGCGGCCATGGCCCTGTGGCGGCACAGCCTCTACACCCAGGAGGCGGCGCGGCTTTTGGCCCGGCGCTGCGGCGGCCTGCGCGAGGACGTGGCCCTGACCGCGGGCCTTTTGCACGACCTGGGCTGGGTGGTGATCCTGGTCTACCGCCCCGACCTCTGGATGCGCCTGAACACCTGGCTGGGCGAGGGCGCGAGCCTGTTGCAGGCCGAACAGCGACTGGGCTTCAGTCACCAGCAGGCCGGCGGGGTGCTGGCCCGGCAGTGGGATCTGCCGCCCTTGCTGGCCACGGTGATGACCACCCACCACCAGCCCCAGATGGGCGGCGAGCACGCCGAAGCGGTCTGCCTGCTGCACCTGGCCGACCGCCTGGCCAGCGAACTGGGGCAGGGGGCCTGGGCCGAGCCGGAGCCGGCCCTGCCCGATTCCTGGATATTGGCCGGCAGGGGGCTGGGCCCGGCGGACTGGGACGACTGCCGGGCGGAATTCAAGGCCCGCGCCGAGGCCATGGAGGCGCTCTACGCCGGTCTGTTGGGCGGGAGGATCTGAGCCATGATGGGCGTGCTACCCCCCGATCAGGAGCGCTGGGCCCGCCGCCTGGCCGAGGTCCAGGCCGAGCGCAACGAACTGGTCAAGCTGTTGGGCCTGATCGCCCAGCTCTCCAACCTCTCCACCCGCCGCGGCGCCAGCGGCGCCACCCAGGAGATAACCGATCTGCTGCTCCACTACTTGCAGGCCGACGTCTGCTCCCTGCACCTGGCCGAGGAAAAGGGCGAGCTGCGTCTGGCCGCCATGTGCGGAGTGCCGCCGGCCCCGGCCTTGAGCCGCCGGCTGGAAACCCAGGTGCACAAAAAGCTGCACTGCGTCCTGCGCCTGGACGACGCCCTGGGCAGCGACTACCTGATCTGCCTGCCGGTGCGCAGCGGCGATGAGCTTCTGGGGGTGCTGGGGGTGATCCAGCGCCAGGAGCCCAGCCAGAACCAGTTGCGCCACCTCAACCTGGCCCTGCAGGCGGTGATTCCCTTGTTGGAAAACCACCTGGCCCGCCTGCGCCTGGAGCGGGTCTGCCAGGGCCTGGCCGAGCAGGCCCGCACCTCCCACGACCGCCTGGCCGACCTGGAGGCCGAGGCCACCCTGCAGGAGGCCAGCCTGGAGGCCCTCTTGGGCCTGAGCCTGGAGCCCTTGTTCGTCATCGACGAGACCCGCCGTTTGCTGCGCCACAATCCGGCCCTGCCCCGGCTGCTGGGCCTGGATGGTCAATGCCTGGAAGGCCGTTTCCTGGGCGATTTCATACGCGCCGACCAGGACGCGGTCTCGGTCCTAGGCTCCCAACCCTGTCCGGTGGAGCTGGCCGCCCAGTGCGGCGGGCGGGTGTCGGCCCTATTGCAGCTAGTGCCGGTGAAGGTGGCCGGCCGCGCCGGCCTGAAGCTGGGGCGCCTGAGCCCCGGTCAGCGCCCGGCCGCCGACCTGGCCGGCCGTCTGCCCAGGGAGCTGGAGGGCCTGGGCGGCCTGGCCGGCGAGGTGGTCAACCAGGCCAACAACATGCTGATGGCCCTGCGCAGCCAGATCGAGCTGATGCTCATGAGCGAGCTGAGCCAGGCCCAGCGCCAGCGCCTGGAGCTGATCGAGAGCCTGGTGCTGGATGGCGGCGCCCCCCTGGCCCGCCTGCGCGAGGGCGTGGAGCGCCTGGAGCGCCTGCGCCGCGACCTGGGCGTGCAGCTCTCCCTCTGGCCCGACCAGGCATAGCCCGGCCGGCGCGCCCCGCCGGCGGCTTCCACCCAGCAGCCATCGCCCCGGCCCGGCCGGCCCGCGCACAGCGCGTGGGCGTTCAGGGCTTGGTGGTCACCGTCGCGGTTTGCAGGCGCTCCAGGTTGTCGCGGTACTTGGCGTTGACCGGATCCAGGCTCAAGGCCTGTTGCAGGTCGGCGATGGCGCGGCTCCTGTGCCCCAGGCTTTCCAGCACCACGCTGCGGTTGTAGTAGGCGCTGGGCAGGTTGGGGGCCAGTTGGACCACCTTGTCCAGGTCGGCCAGGGCCTCCTGGACCCGGCCCAGGCGGTAGAGCACGAATCCGCGGTTGTAATAGGCCTCGGCCAGACGGGGGTCCAGCCGGATGGCCTCGTCAAAATCCTTCAGCGCCAGGTCGGGCTGGTCCTGATCGTCGTAGGCGTTGCCCCGGTTGTTGTGGGCCACGGCCAGGTTTGCCTTGTCCAGCCCCCCGGATTCGATGGCCTGGCTGAAGCGCTTGATGGCCCCGCTCTGGTCGCCGCGGCCGCGGGCGGCCAGGCCGCTGGCGATGTCGTCCACGGCCAGGCTGGCGTTGATGTCGTCCAGGGCTCCGGCCACGGCCGGCGCCGGCGCGGCCAGGGCGAGCAGTACGGCCAACAGGACTGGGGCCAGGCGGGGCATGGCCTAGTTGGCCGTCCCGGACAGCTTGGACTTCAGGTAGGTCAGGCGCTGCTGGAAATCCCCGTCGTCGGGCTCAAGCTGCACCGCCCGCTCCATGTCCTGCAGGGCCTCGGCCAGTTTGCCCTTGCGCTCGTAGGCGTAGGAGCGGTTGTAATAGGCTGCGTCGTAGCGGGGATTGACGGCGATGGCCTTGCTGTAGTCGGCGATGGCCTTGTCCACCTGCCCCTTGTCGTCAAAGGCGCTTCCGCGGTTGTTGTAGGCGATGGCCAGGTTTTCCTTGGAGAGCTTGCCCGACTCGATGGCCGCGGTGAAGTGCTTGATGGCCCGGTCCAGGTCGCCCTTTTCCGCGGCCCGGTTGCCGGCCATGATCTCGTTGACCGGGGCGGCGGCCTCGGCCGGGGCGGCCAGGACGAGGCAGGTCAGGGCCAGGATGACCAGCGTGGCGCATTTGCGGATCATGGCTAACGTCGACTCCTTGTTGCGGTTCGCCCCCATTGGGGCGAGGTTGCCCGGCCGGCGGGGCCGGGGCGGCTATGGCCTGGCCGGGGACGCCGGGCGCGCGGCGTTGGCGGCGTGGGCCTCTTTGATGAACATGTCCACGTATTCCAGCAGCAGGTTGCGCACGCTGACCAGCTCCTGGGCCCCCACGCTGATGACGCCGGTCATGCCCCAGGTCTCGGCCGGCACCACCACCTTGTTGTCGCGGGCCAGTCGCACGTTCTGCACCAGGTGCACCGCGATGCTGATGGCGTAGAAATCCATCTCCGAGCGCTTCTGGTCGATGAAACGCACCATCAGATGGGGCTGGCCGGGGGCCTGCAGCCGTTCGCTGGCGGCCAGGACCTTGATGCCGCCTTCGCGCAGCCGCTCCTCCACGTCGTGCTGCAAGTCGGAGCGCTTCAGGCCGTCCCGCTCGGCCTCCGGGCTGATGCCGGTCACCACCACGGTGACGGCCTTGACGCCCCTGAGGGCCGGGGGGGCGCCGGGGTCGGCCGGGGACGGGGCGGCGACGGCCAGGGCCGTCAGGCAGAGCGCCAGGGTGAGGCTTTTGGGCAGGTGGCGCATATCGCTCGCCTTCCTTTGCCGGCCTTCCGCCAGGGGGCGGCGGCCGGCGCTGACTGGTGGACCGGATGCCGATGCCTAGTTTTTGGCAGACTGGGGCGGGTTCTGCAAGCGGAAGTTGCGGGCCGGGCCGCTCAGGCCTTGAGCGCGTTCTGGGCCCAGTCCAGGGCCTCGGCGTAAAGGGCCGGCAAGATGTCCTGCCTCAGTCCCAGCACCGGCGCGGCCAGGGCCAGCCCCTCCCAGTCGCCGCGTTCATAGGCCTGCGCGGTTTCCAGCACCAGGCGCAGGGGCACGTGCTGGCCCAATAGAGCGGCCTTGATGTCCTCCGCCAGGGGCAGGGGGGCGATGGCCTCGGCCAGGGGGCGGTCCAATATGGCGTCGATCTGGGAGAAAAGGCCCAGCAGGAAATAGTCGCTGGACTGGCTGGGCAGCTTGACGTGCTTGGCCAGGCCTTCGCAGAAGCGCGCCCGCAGGATGGAGCTGACGATCAGCTCGTCGGGCTTGTCGGCGGCCAGGCCGCTCAGCACCAACAGCGAGGCCCACAGGCGCAGGTTCTGCTGGCCCAGGAGGTTCATGGCCTGGCGGATGCTGGTCACCTTTTGCAACAGCCCGAAGCCGGCCGAGTTGATGTAGCTGAGCAGCTTGTAGGAGAGAGACAGGTCCTGCTTGATGATGCGCTCCAGGTCGCCGATGCTCAGTTCGGGCAGGTTTATCTCGCGCAGCAGTTGCAGCTGGGCCAGCTTCTGGGGCGGCAGCTCCCGGCCGGCCACCACCTCCGGCCGGCTGAAAAAATAGCCCTGGAAATAGCTGAAGCCCATCTCCTGGCAGAGCCGGAACTGCTGGGGCGTCTCCACCTTTTCGGCCAGGAGCGCCATCCCGTAGGGCTTCAGCCGGGCCACCAGGTCCTTCAGGGCCGGCTCGTCCTGGGCCAGCAGGTCCACCTTGACCAGGTCGGCCAGCTCCAAGAGGGCCTGGAATCGGGGGTGGTAGACAAAATCATCCAGCACCAGATAGTAGCCCTCGGCCTTGAACGCGGCCAGGGCCTCAAGCACCTCCGGGGTGGGCTCCACCGTCTCCAGCACCTCCACCGCCACCCAGTCCTTGGGCAGCAGGCGGGGATAGCCCTTGACCAACATCTCCTGGGGAAAGTTGATGAAGGCCCTGCGTCCGCGGGTGAATTCCCGTCCGCCGAACAGGCTCAGGCTGTCGCTGATGACCTTGCCGGTGGCCTGCTGGCCGTCCAGGGCCGGGAAGGCGTTCTGCGGACCGGAGCGGAAGAGCAGTTCATAGGCGAACAACCGCCCTCGACGATCAAGGATGGGTTGCCGGGCCACGAAGGCTTGCATCTGGCCCCCCGTCGCGTTGGTCTCCGACCGGTCTGCTCCTGGTCCACTGGCGCCAAGCTTAGCACAGCGCCGGCCGGGGCGGGGGGCCGATTTGGGGGCGGCCTAGCAGCCCCGCCCGAAGCCGCAGGCCGGGAACCGGCAGCCTCCGGGGCAGTCCAGGCACAGGCCGCCGTGGCCCAGCTCGGCGATCTTGCGGCGGTCGAAGCGCTCGCCGGCCAGCACCCTGGGCAGGACCAGGTCCAGGATGGTGGTGGGGTGGAACAGGGCGCAGGCCGGCACTCCCAGCACCGGCGCCTCGCCGGCCGCGCCGTCCAGCATGCCGACAAGGAACATGGCCCCCGGCAGCGCCGCCGCCCCATAGACCAGCTCGCGCCCGCCGGCGTCGGCGATGGCCAGGCGGGTCACGTCGTCGGGGTCCACGCTCATGCCGGCGGTGGTGATGATCATCTCGGCCCCGGCGTCCAGGAGCCCCTGGATGGCCATGGCCACCGTCAGGCGGTCGTCGGGGGCGTAGCGCACGCCCATGACCGAGGCCCCCAGGGCGGCCAGCTTGCCGCTCACTATGGGCGCGAAGCGGTCCTCGATCAGCCCGCTGGCCACCTCGTTGCCGGTGACCACCACCCCGGCCTTGAGCGGCCGCATGGGCAGCACCCGCAAAAGGCCTCCCTCCTGGGCGGCCACGGCGCAGGCCGCCTCCACGTTGGACCGGGCGATGACCAGGGGGATGGGGCGGGTGCCGGCCACCCGCTGGCCTTTCTTCACCGCCGTGTGGCGATGGATGGTGGCGCACATCACCTCCGGCACCAGGTTGAAGGCCATCAGCCGCTCCGGGTCCAGCTCGAAGACGCCGTCCTGGCTGGCGGCCAGGTTCAGCTTGCCCTCGGCCGGCGGCCCCACCGGCTCCACTCCCGGCCCGCACAGGGCCTGGGCCATGAGGCGCACCGCGTCGTCCTCGTGCATCTGGTCGGGGCCGATGGAGAGCACGTAGAGGTTCTGCTTGCCCAGGCGGGCCAGATGGGCCAGGTCGTCCTGGCTGACCACGTGGCCCTTGCGGAAAGCCGGGCCTTTCTTCTGGCCCGGCACGATCTCGGTGATGTCGTGGGCCAGGACTAGGCCCACCGCGTCCTGGAGCTTGACCAGCCGACCGGCCGGCCCGGTGGCGCACTGGTCGCCGCAGCCGTAGTCCATGTCAAACCTCGCCGCTGGGAAGTAGTAAAGAGAAATAGCCCTGGCCGGCGCAGACCGCGCACAGCTCGCGGCCTTCCACCCGGTGGGTCTGGCCGCCGCGCACCAGGGCGCCGCAGGCCGCGCAGGCGATCTTGGGCGGCCGCGCCCCCGGCAGGTCGTGGGGGGCCAGGCGGATGGCCACCCACTGGGCGTCGAAAAGCTCGGCGTCGGTCATGAAGCGGTAGGCCGTCACCTGGGCCGCCTGGGGGGTGGCCGCCTTGGGGGCGTAGACCGGGGCCAGGGCGCGGGCCTGCTCGCGGCTGACGATGCGCACCGCCCGGCCGCTGGCCAGGTCCATGAAGGAGGCCGCCAAGAGGCCCTGGTTGATCATCTTGAGCGATCCGCGGCCGAAGCGCAGGCCGCTGGCCGCGGCCACCGCGTCGGCCAGGCAGCGTTCGATCTCCACGATGCCCACCACCTGTTTTATCTCCGGCATGCCCAAGGGGCAGGCGAAGCCCAGCAACCCCAGGCCCAGGATGGCCATGCGCACCCCGATCACCTGGCCGGGGCAGAGATGCCCGTGCATGCGCGAGCTCAGCTCCACCAACTGATCCACCAGGGCCAGGGGCGGGGGCGCGGCGGGCAGGGCCGGCGGGGCGGCCGGGGCCGGGGAGGGCGGCGTGGCTGGCCGGCCGGTGGTCATTCGCCGCGCGGGACCACGGTGAGGCGGCCGTGGCTGTGGGCCGGCCGGGCGGCGCCGCGCGCGCCGGCGGCGGGCACCAGCAAAGGCCGGGTGCGCAGGCGGGGCGTGACCGCCGCGCAGACCCCCACCAGCCCGGCCAGGGGCCAGGGGCTGGCCCCGGCCCAGGCCCGCGGCACCGGCCCCAGCACCTGGCGCACCAGGCGGCGCAGGCTCCACACCGGCAGGGGGCGGCCGCCGCGCAAGGGATGGAAGCCCGGATGCAGCAGGCGGGCCAGGTTGGCCCAGGAGAAGGGATTGAAGGTGATGACGCAGACCCTGGCCGCCGCCACCCGCGCGGCCTCGGCCAGCACCTGGGCCGGGCGGTCCACCAGCTCCAGGGTGTTGACCAGGGTCACGGCGTCGAAGCTGTTGTCCTCATAAGGCAGGTCGTGGGCGTCGCCCACCTCCACCTCCACCTGGGGCCCCAGGCGCTGCTGGGCCACCCGCGCCGCCACCGGCCCGGCCTCCAGCCCGAAACAAACCAGGCCGCGCTCGCGCAGGTAGGCCAGGTGCACGCCCAGGCCGCAGCCCACGTCCAGCACCCGCCAGCCGGGCCGGCAGTCCAGCACGCGCCCCAACAGCCGGGTCGAGGCGAGCTGATAGGCCGTCCCGGCCGGGGTCGCCAGCCAGTCCTCGTAGGCTTGGGCCTCCTGGGCCTCGAAGATGCGGTCCATGGCCCTAAGATTAGTCTCTGGGGCCGGTCCTGACAAGCCCGAACCCGGCCGCCGGCCTTCCGGTGGCTTTCCGGCCTGGGTTGTGCTATCTTCGGGGCGTAGGCACCCTCTGGAGCCCCTGACAATGCGTCATCGCACCCACCGCCCCCACGGGCCGGCCCATCTGGGCCGCGCCTTGTCGTTTGAAGAGGTCGGCGAGCACCGCCACCTGGGCTGCGGTCTGTACACGCTCTGCCTGCAGGTGGTGGTCCGCCGCCAGTGGCCGGGCTTCACCTGCCAGCCTTGCTCCCTGTGGCCCGGCCGCAACCCCCAGGCCAACGCCGCCGGCCCGGCCCAGGTGCTGCCCATGCCGGCCCTGATCCGCCGCTAAGCGTCTTTCGTCATAGCTATCACGCAAGCCCGCAACGCGGTTCGGTTGCCGGGATTAGGCGGGCAGGCCGTTAGCCGGCCGCGCCGGAGCGCCGGGCCAGCACCAGGCGGCTGATGGCGGTGATGAGCTGGAGAAGCTGGTTGCGGGTGGGGGTGTCCAGCTCCTCGAAGACGGCGGCGTAGGGTTGCGGGCCGCCGCGGCCCAAGGTGGTCTCGGCCTGGCGGATTACGCGGGCCTTGAGGCGCAGGTAGAACTCGCCCACCTGCAACAGCAGGCTCACCCGGCTGCCGGGGCTGATGATCACGCCGTGGGGATGATAGAAGCCCACCCCGCCGGCCGAGATATCCAGCACCCGCACCTCTGATTTCTCCGGCATGAGGAAAAGGTGCAGATCCAGCCCGGCCGGGGGCTCCACCCGGTAGTACAGGCGCACGCTGCTGGCGCGGAACTCCTTGGGGCCGGGAAAGACCAAGGCCGGCTCCATCACCTGGGGCGAGACCTGGTAGCGCTGGCGCACTTCCATGAGCGGGGCGCGGTAGCCCACCCGCCGCCAGATGTTGCCGGCGGGGGTGGGTTGGCGGTAGAGGAAGGTGGCCTCCATCACCTGGCGCACCTGGCTGGGCAGGATGGGCGGCGAGGTCTGGGCCAGGATCAGGCGGCCTTCACGGTCCACCTCGTGCAGCATGGAGCGGCGCACCTCGATGTCGTCGGAATCCAGGTCCAGGCGCAGGATGAGATCGACCAGCTCGCGGGGGCGCAGCACGGCCCTCATCAGGACCTTGGTCTTGGGCAAGGACGGCAGGCCTTCGCCGGCGTGCTCATAGCCGCCGCCCAGGCGGCCCGGCTCCATCACCTTCTTGATGGCGCCCATGTAGGCGGGCTCGCGTTCGGGCACCACCAGGTTCTGGCGGCCGGGCACGTCCGAACGCACGGAATCTTCTTCGCCGCGACGTCTGCCCCAGCGGTCGCTGCCCCCGATGCTCCTACCCAGACGCATGACAGGCTAACTCCTTCATTGAATTAATTTTATTATACTCGATCCCTCCAGGCAAGCCAGATGTAACCCCCATGCCTCTGAGGGTTGGCCCCCATGGCCTATGAGGTGGCGGCCGGGCGGGCCTGCGTTTATGCTGGATTTGCGGCCGCGCCGGCGGCCTGCGGACGCCAGCGTGGGGAAGCGCGAGATGGAAAAGAAGATACTCATCACGGTTGACGGCTCGGCCACCACCATGGCCACCCTGGCCTACGTGGCCATGATGGAGGCGGCGGCCATCGCCGATCTGTCGGTGGTCTTGTTCCACGTCATGAAGGGGGTTCCCCCGGAGCTGCGCCGGGAAAGCCAGGGTTGCCCCCGCAGCCATCAACTGGTGACCCGCCTGGAGGAGCGCGAGCTGGCCGCGGCCGCCCCGCCCCTTGACCGGGCCCCGTCCCCCCGCCTAGAATTCGGGCCAGGGTCGTCGCCGGTCCCGGCTGGAGGCCGGGCCGGGCAGGCCCTTTGCCGCCGCAGGGGAGCGTCAGGTGATGAAAAAGTTTGCATTGGCGGTCACACTGCTGGCCCTAGGCGTCTGCGCCGCCCTGGCCGGCCAAGGCGACGTCACCAACGCCCAGGATCCGGCTCAGTTTCCGCGCCTGCCCGGCTATGTCATAAGCGAGCACCAGAGCGGGCTTCAGTCCCAGGATTTCTTCGTCGCCCCCGACCAAAAGACGCGGCTGGCCGGCCGGCGCACCTTCTTGCGCTATGAGCTCATGGCCGGGGCCCGGCCGGCGGCGGCCGAACGCGTCCTGGCCCACTACGCCGGGCTCGTACAGGGCTTGGGCGGGCGCACGGTTTTCGAGGGCGAGACGGCCGAGTCGCTCAGCCAGGGCACCTACCAAGCGCCGGGGCCCGGCGGCGAGATGTGGCTGCGGGTGGAGCCCAGCCTGGACGGCTCCGGCTACGACCTGGTGCTGCTGGAGCCGGGCCAGGCCGCGCCGGAGGCCACCGAGGCGGAGATGCTCAATGCCCTGCGCGCCGACGGCCGCCTGGCGCTCTACCTGGATTTCGACTCCGGCCGGGCCGAGCTGAAGCCCGAATTCCAGCCGGTGCTGGACCTGGTGGCGGCCCTGCTGCGGGACAACCCCGGCCTTCGGCTCAGCGTGGAGGCCCACACCGACGACCGGGGCGGGGCCGAGGAGAACCGGCGGCTCAGCCTGGCGCGCGCCCAGGCCGTGGTGGCGGCCCTGGTCCGGGCCGGGGTGGAGCCCGGCCGGCTGGACGCCAAGGGCTGGGGACAGGCCAGGCCGCTGACCGCCAACGACACCAGCGAAGGCCGCGCCCAGAACCGCCGGGTGGAGCTGGTGAGGCAATAGACCGCGCGGCGGGGACGCACCGCCGGCTGGGGGTATAATAGGAGGCCGGGGAGGCCGCGCGCCGGGGCGCGGCGGCCGACCCGGCTCTGGCATGCCGCGCCCAGGGCTCGGCCGCCCGGTGAGCGGCCAAGATCGCCGATGGACCGCTTCGGGAGTGAAGACTTGCCGATCCGCCTGCCATGCGCCTGGGCGCTGATCATCCTGATTCTCGCCGCGGGGCTGGCCTGGCCGCCGGCCGCGGCGGGATTGGGCCAGCCCCTGCCCCCGCTGGCCGAGGAGCGCGAGGCCCTGGATCTGCTGCGGGCGGCCGGCCCGCCGGGCGAGATCGTGTTTTCCTCGCGGCGCGACGGCAAATGGCGCCTGTTCCGCGTCTACAGCGACGGCAGCCACCTGGCCCGCCTGAGCCAGGGCGTGGCCAACCACACCCGCCCCTTCTTCGTCCTGGGCGGGGCCAAGCTGATCTATCAGAGCGACGAGGCCGGTCCGGTGCAGATATGGATGGCCGAGCCCGACCTGAGCAAACCCCAGCGCCTTTCGCCGCAGGGCCAGCGGGAGTATTTCCAGGGCCTGACCGCCGAGGGCGGGACGATGCTGGTGGCACGGGAGCGGCGCAAGGACGGCTATTTGCTGCGGCGGCTGGCCGACGGCGGCGAAACCCCGGTGGTTTTCGACGACGGCCGGCTGCGCGACGGCCTGCTGGAGGCCATGCTCAGCCCCGACGGCCGCCGGCTGGCCTATGAGTACCGGCCCGCGTCGGCCGACGAGCCCGAAAGGGGGCTTTACACGGCCGATCTGCTGCCCGACGGGCGCGCGGTCAACCCCCGCTTCATCACCCAGGGCGGCTTCGTGGCCTGGCGCGGGGATTCCCTGGCCTTTTTGGCCAGCCGCTTCCCCACCGCCGAAGGTGGGCCGGGGGCCGATATCTGGCTCTGCGACACCCGCCGCCCCCTGGAGCCGCTGACCCGCAACCTGGACTGGAACTATTACCCGGCCTTTTCTCCGGACGAACAGTGGCTGGTCTGGGCGGCCAGCCCCCTTTACAGCCAGGACCAGGCCAGCGGCCGCTACGAGATCTACATCAAGCGCCTGCACGAACGCAGCCCGGTGCGGCTGACTTTTCACAGCGCCCCAGACATCGAGCCCACCTGGCGGGCCCAGCGCAGCGGCGTCAAGGGCCTGGCCCCGGACTTCATATACGAGGCCGAGGATTATTCGCACCTGCCGGCCACCGCCCTGGAGGACGCCAAGGCCAGCGGGGGCAAGGCGGCCCTGGCCACCCGCGAAGCGGCCCAGCCGGCCCCGATCATCTATGGCCAGTACGACGTGCTGCCGGCCGGGCGCTACGTGGCCACCTTCCGGCTGCGCCTGGCCAGGGTGCAGGCCCCCGGCCACGTGGCCGAGCTGGACGTGAGCGTGCAGAGCGGCCAGCGCATCCTGGCCCGGCGGGCGGTGCACGCCCAGGAGTTCGCCTCTGGCCGCTACCAGGACTTCGACCTGATCTTCAGCTCCGACCAGTTGCTGACCGCCCTGGAGTGCCGCGTCTCCTTCACCCCCGGCCGGGCCGACCTGATCGTGGACCTGATCCGGGTGCGCCCCTACCAGGAGCCCGCCTGGCACCAGCGCGCCTGGGACTGGCTCGCCGGCCTGTTCGGCGCGGACTAGGCCCGCCGCGCGCATGATCCGCCCACGGCCTGGGGTTGTGGAACCCGCCGTGGCCCGCCTATACTGAACCCGCGACCAACCGTAAGCAACGGAGGAGCGGCCATGGCGAGGCAGGATTTCGACGTGGTGGTGCTGGGCACCGGCCCGGCCGGGTTGCAGGCGGCCATCCACGCCGTGCGCGGCAAGGTTTCGGTGCTGGTGCTGGGCCGGCCCCACCAGAGCAGCCTGTTCAAGGCCCACGTGGAGAACTACTGCTGCCTGCCCGCTTTCGCCGGGCCGGAAATGCTGGAGGACGGCCGCCGCCAGGCCGGCGAGTTCGGGGCGGTTTTCCGCGAGGAGGACGTGGTGGGCGTCGAGCCGGCGGCGGGCGGCTTCCTCATCCGGCTGGAGGGCGGCGACCAGGTGGCCGCCAAGGCCCTGGTGCTGGCCATGGGCGTCAGCCGCCACAAGCTGGGGGTGCCGGGGGAGAAGGATTTTCTGGGCCGGGGCGTGAGCTACTGCGTGGACTGCGACGGCGGGTTTTTCCGCAACCAGCCGGTGGCGGTGGTGGGCGGCGGCAGCGCCGCGGTGAGCGGCGCGCTGACCCTGCTGTTCGTGGCCAGCGAGGTCCACCTGGTCTGCCGCGAACTGGCGGTGGGCGAGGTCTTGGGCCAGAAGCTGGGCGAGAGCGCCATCCAACTGCACCTGGGGCGCTGGCCCCAGCAGATCGTTGGCGCGGGCCAGGTGGAGGCCCTGGTCTTGGACGACGGCCAGCGCCTGGAAGTGAACGGCGTCTTCATCGAGCTGGGGGCCAAGGGCGCGGTGGAGCTGGCCGGCGGCCTGGGCGTGGCCCTGGACAGCGAGACCATGAAATACATCGCCACCGACAAGAAGCAGGCCACCAGCCTGGCCGGGGTCTGGGCGGCCGGGGACATCACCGGCCCGCCCTGGCAGATGGCCAAGGCGGTGGGCGAGGGCTGCGTGGCCGGGCTGGAGGCCGCGGCCTACGTCAAGCGCCTGCGCTGAGACCAAACCGGTTCATCCCAAGGAGTAGCCCATGTCCAAGCACGACCGCCTGACCAGGCGCGAGGATTGCGTCCTGGTCATCATCGACGCCCAGGAGAAGCTGCTGCCGGTCATCCACGACCAGGACGCGGTGGTGGCCAACATCGCCAAACTGGCCAAGTTCGCCGGCATCGCGGGGCTGCCGGTGGTGGTGACCGAGCAGATGAAGCTGGGGGCCACGGTGGCCGACGTGGCCCTGGCCAACCTGGAGGCTCCGGCGCTGAGCAAGATCAGCTTCGACTGCTTCGGCTGCGAAGATTTTGCGGCCAGGATCAAGGACCTGAAGCGCAAGACCCTGGTGCTGTGCGGGGTGGAGGCCCATATCTGCGTCTTTCAGACCGCGCTGACCGCCCTGGAGGACTTCCGGGTGCAGGTGGTCAGCGACGCGGTGGGCTCGCGCGCGCCCCACAACTGGCTGGTGGCCCTGGAGCGCCTGCGCCAGGCCGGCTGCGTCATCACCTCCACCGAGATGTTCATCTATGAGATCCTGCGCCAGGCCGGCACCGAGGAGTTCAAGGCCACCCTGCCCCTGGTGAAATAGGCCCCCGTCCGCCCCGGCGGCCGCCGGTCCGCCGGGGCGGGGTTCTTCGCATTGGTTAACTCCCATTACTATATGGGCCAAGAGGGGGGCCGGGGCGCCGTCGGCTGGTGGCTCATGCGCCGCATATCCATGAAATTATATTGACAAGGCCGTCGCTGGGGCGTAATCATTCACTTCATGAACAAATATGCGGAAGCCAAATCCCCGGAGAACGATTCGCTGCTGGATTATCAGACCCAACGTCTGAAAAGCCTGATCGGCGAGATGGTCCATTGCTGCCAGGACCGGATGGTTTTCCAGGCCCGGAAATTCGACCTGCCCCAGGCCGAACTGCGCTGCCTGATGCTTTTTGGCGACGAGCGCTACCTGACCGTGAAGAGCATCGCCCAGCGCCTGGAGGTGGCCAAGAGCCGGGTGACCAAAATCCTGGAAGGCATGGAGTCGCGGGGGCTTGTCAGTCGCACCGATGATCCGCGGGACGGCCGCGTACGCCTTATCGGCCTGACCCCGGAGGGCAGGCGCCGCGCCCAGGCCGTGGCGGATTTCGTCCATCAGATCCATCAGCAGATACTGCTCAGGCTGCCCGCCGAGGAGCGCCAGGCGATCATCGCCGCCCTGGAAAACCTGCGGGTGGCCATGGAGGCGGTCAAACGGGAGCTCAAATAGCCGGCGGGGTCTTGCGCCCGCCCGGCCGAGCCTTGGGCCGGGGCCTTTCCGGCGAGCCAGGTTTGCGGGTAAAATATCCGCCACGGGCCGGTGATTGCCGCCTGGAGGCCCTGGGCGGGATATGGAGGTTGTGATGACGGAGCAGGAGATCCAGAAGCTGGTCGAGGAGCGGGTGCAGGCCGAGTTGGACAGGCGCCTGGCCGACATCGGCCAAGCCAAGGCCATGACCATCATCGCCAGCAAGGGCACCCTGGACATGGCCTATCCGGCCTTGATCCTGGCCACCACCGGCGCGGCCATGGACCTGGAAACCACTATCTTTTTCACCTTCTATGGGCTGGACATCATCAACAAACACAAGTACGCCAACCTCAAGGTGCCGCCCATCGCCAACCCGGCCATGCCGGTGCCGGTGCCCAACATCGTCGGCATGCTGCCGGGCATGACCGCCATGGCCACCAGCATGATGAAGGGGTGGATGGCCAAGGTGAACGTGCCCAGCATTCCGGAGCTGCTGGAGGCGGCCAGGGAAAGCGATGTCAAGCTGATCGGGTGCCAGATGACCATGGACGTGATGGGCATCAAGCGCGAGGACCTGGTGGAAGGCGTCGAGGTCGGCGGGGCGGCCACCTACCTGGCCGCGGCCAGCCGGGCCCAGATAAACCTGTTCATCTGAGCGCCAAGTCTCCGGGGCGCGGGTGAAAAATATGCTTGACTGCGGCCGGGGCGCGTGTTTGAATATGGCCCAAGAAGGTGTAGGCGGCTTGGGGATGTCTCCCCGGAGTCGTGTGATCGAACTGAGGCGTCTCTAGGGACGTTGAGGAACCGTCGGATATGGGGTTTGGGGTGAGCCCTGGGTCTTCCGGCGGCGTTTTGTGTGCGGCGGCGGTCTTGAAGCTGGCACTTTGGACCGCCGCGGGTATCGCGCAATCAGAAAAGGAGAAAAGGGAATGAAGAAGTTTTTTGCCATCATGGCGGCGGTGGCCATCGTGGCCCTGGCCGTCCCGGTGCTGGCGGCCACGGCCCCCGGCCCGCAGGTGACCGTCGGCGGTCGCATGCTGACCGACTTCGGCTACCACCAGACCTCCAAAGAGCTGACCAGCAACGGCAAGAACGACGTCACCAGCGCGTTCGTCAACCTGGCCGGCCACAGCTACCTGCACGCCAAGTTCGCCTCCGCCGACAAGACCTCCGGCGGCTTCATCGAGCTGGGCCTGGGCTCCAAGATCGGCGACAACGAGTCCGTCAGCCTGCGTTACGCCTACGGCTGGTGGAAGGTCGGCAACTGCCGGTTGCTGGCCGGCCAGGACGACGGCTGGGTGGGCACCCTGAAGCACGCCCCCAAGCAGTACCTGGGCGTGACCGAGTCGGCCAAGCTGCTGTTGGCCAACTGGGGCTACATCTACTCCGCCCGCGCCCCCCAGGTGCGGTTTGAGTGGATGAGCGGCAACTTCGGCGCCAGCATCGCCGTGGTGCAGCCCATGGCCGAGCTGACCCCGAAGGACGCTGGCGGCATGACCACTGGCTCCGCCACCGTGCCGGCGGCCACCGACCTGTACGCCAACCTGCCCCGCTTCGACGTGGCCGCCCAGTTCACCTTCGGCGGCTTCTGGGCCGGTCCTGGCTTCGGTTGGGCCCAGTACAAGATCGAGAAGGGCTCCCTGAGCCTCTCCGACGACACCATCACCTCCTGGATCGCCATCCTGCCCTTGAAGTTCACGGCTGGCCCCTTCACCGCCAAGGCGGAGATCCACTACGGCCAGAACAACGACTACGAGTGGTCCGGCGAGCTCATCACGGCCCTGAAGACCCTGCCCCGCTCCGTGGCCTTCGCCAACGCGGCCGGCCGCATCGAGGACACCAAGCAGCTGGGCGGCTTCCTGGCGTTGGAGTACAAGATCACTCCGATGTTCGAGATCACCGCTGGCTACGGCCTGGAGAAGCTGACCAACGACGCGTGGAAGAAGGAAGCGGGCTACAAGAACGACGACTACACCCGTTCGGCCTGGTTCGTGGCCCTGCCCATCACCGTCACCAAGAACTTCTCGCTGCATCCTGAGTTCAACTACTTCAACTACGGCGACAAGCTGAGCGACGGCAAGGACTTCGGCAACGAGTGGATGCTCGGCCTGCAGTTCCGCTTCGTCTTCTAGTCGCCTAACCGCCTGAATCACCCCAAGGGGGGCCGGGGTCGCAAGACCCCGGCCCTCTCTTTTTACGGCCCGCCGCTCAACCCTGGCCGCGCCGGAGGGCCAGGGCGATCTCGGCCACCCGCCGACCCTGGGCCCGCGCCACGGCCAGCTCGACCTCGCTGGGCTGGCGCGAACCATCGCTGCCGGCTATGGTGCTGGCCCCATAGGGCGAGCCGCCGTTCATCTCGCCCATGGCCGAAATCTCCGGCACGCTGTAGGGCACCCCCACCACGATCATGCCATGATGCAGCAGGGTGGCATGGAAGCTGACGATGGTTGTTTCCTGACCGCCGTGCTGGGTGTTGGACGAGGTGAAGACGCTGCCCACTTTGTTGATCAGCGCGCCCTTGGCCCAGAGCTGTCCGGTTTGGTCCAACAGATTGCGCATCTGGGCGCACATCATGCCGAAGCGGGTGGGAGTGCCAAAGACGATGGCGTCGGCCTGGCCTAGTTGGGCCGGCTCGATCACCGGCACATCGGCGAAGGCCTGGCGGGCGGCCAGGGCGCCGGTGCGCTCCAGGGCAGCATCGGGAACCAACTCCCGCACCTGGAATAGCTGGACCTCGGCCCCGGCCACCCCGGCCGCGCCCTGGGCCACCGCCTGGGCCAACTGGTGCACATGCCCGTACATGCTGTAAAAAACCACCTGGATATTCACCGACATACTCGCCTCCAAACATTGAGAGTGCTGCACGGGGCGTCCTGCCCCGTGCAGCTTCGGCTTGGCAAAAGTGTGATTTTGCCAAGCCTCTCAAATTGCTCGCCGCAAATGGCTCGCAATTTGGCGGGCCATCCTTGGCCCGCGTCGGCTGCTGCATGCGCGCAGATGTATTCCACGGTTTACACGCCAATTAACAACTATTTTCATGTTTCACCGCGCCGCAGCCTCACATTGAGTGGAGAGTGCGGACCGGCCATGCCTATATTTTAACTGGCCCGCGTCTGGCGCGGCTGGTTGTTTGCCGCCCCCGCCGGCCCGGCCGAGGGCCGCGGCGGGGCCAAAATAGGCGCGCGCGCCAGCGGTGTGCTATTGTTGAAAAAGCCGGTGGGATGAGGAAAAACCTTGTCGGCGCCGCCAATCACAACGGGGAATGACCATGGGTTTGCCCGACAAAAACCTGAACGTGCTCATCGTGGATGACCAGCAACGCATGCGCTGGACCATCAAGGAGATGTTGCGCCGGATCGGCTACCAGAACTTCCTGGAGGCCGACGACGGTGACGTGGCCCTGGACCGGTTGCGCTATCAGGCGGTCGACCTGGTGCTCAGCGATTGGCGCATGCCGCGCATGACCGGGGTGGACGTGCTTAAATTCATCAGGGAAGACGATCAGTTGCGATCTCTGCCCTTCGTGATGATAACCGCCGAGGTCAATGAGGACATCGTGGCCGAGGCGGGCGAGTACGAGGTGGACGCCTATCTGCTCAAGCCCTTCACCCTGAGCAGCCTGGAGGAGAAGGTCAACGAGGCGCTGGAGCGGCGGCGCTCCCTGACCCCCATCGACACCCATCTGGAGCTGGGGCTCACCTATCTGCGGGCCGGCCAGTTCGAAAAGGCCTTGAGCGAGTATCAGGAGGCGCTCAAGATCAACAGCAACAGCCCGCGGACCCTGCTGGCCCTGGGGTTGGTCTTCGAGCGCCAGGGCAACGATGTGCGCGCCCTGGAGTGCTATGAAAAGGCCATCAAGCTGCAACCCAAGTACCTGAAGGGCCACGAGGCCCTGGCCAAGCTCCACCAGCGCCTCAACCGGCTGGAGGATGCCGCCCGCCACCTCAAGGAGGCCGCCGCCATCAGCCCCAAGAACGTGGAGCGCCATTTCCAGTTGGCCCAGGCCCTGATGAGCACCGGCCAGGCCCAGGAGGCCAGCAAGGTGCTCAAGACGGTGATGAAGGTGGCCAAGGGCCAGTATTCCGACGTGGCCCGGCGGGTGGGCGAGGCCATGATGACCATGGGCCTGGCCGGCGAGGCCGAGGACGCCTTCAAGCAGGCCCTGGAGGCCAATCCCCAGGACATCCACCTGTTCAACCGGCTGGGCATCGCCTTTCGCAAGCAGGGCAAGTTCAAGGAGGCGGTGGAAAACTATCACCGCGCGCTATCCATCGCCCCGGACAACGAGGTGCTGTTCTTCAACCTGGCCCGCGCCCACCTGGACGCCGGCGACCGCGACGCGGCCCTGCGCGTGCTGAGCAAGGCTCTGACCCTGAAACCCGACTTCGAGGAGGCGCGCGAACTGGCCAGCACCCTGATGGCCGGCTGAGCGCGCGGCAACGGCGGAACGGTGGCATGGAAGCGCTGGGTTTCCTGCTCAAAAAAATAATCAGCCGCCTGTTTTTCCCGGTGGGCCTGGTGCTGGGGCTGGGGCTGGCGGGCGGGTTGCTGGTCTGGCTGCACCCCCGCCGCCGCCTGGGGCCGGCCCTGCTGCTGGCGGCCTGGCTGTTGCTGTGGTTGCTGTCCTGGCCGCCGGTCTCCTTCTGTCTCCTGGCCGGGCTGGAAGACCACGCCGGCCCCTACGCCGATCCGGCCCGCCTGGCCGCCTTGGGCGTCAGGCAGGTGGTGGTGCTGGGCGGCGGCTTGGGCCAGGGCGAGCTGACCAGCGCCGACCGACTCAACGACGCCAGCCTCAAGCGGCTCATGGAGGGGATCCGGCTTTGGCGGGAGCTGCCCCAAGCCAGCCTGGTGCTTTCCGGGGGCGATTTCAGCCACGCGATCGGGATCGGGCGGGCCATGCACGCCCTGGCGCTGGAGATGGGCGTGCCGGCCGAGGCCATCTGCCTGGAGACGGAGTCCTGGGACACCGAGGACGAGGCCAGGGTGCTGGCTCCCCGCCTGGGACGCGAGCCGTTCGCCCTGGTCACCTCGGCCTTCCACATGCGCCGCTCCCTGACCTTTTTCCGGGCCTATGGCCTGCGCCCGATCCCGGCCCCGGCCGATTTCCGGGCCAGGAGCCTGCCCCGCGACCACCAGGCCTGGCTGCCCAACGCCGGGGCGTTGTGGGGATCGGAGACCGCCTGCTATGAATACCTCGGCTGGTGGTGGCTCAATCTCAAAGCCCTGTTCGGCCGGGGGCCAGCTCCGGCCGGGGCCGGCGGCTGAGCCCGCCGCCTTGCCGGCGGACCACCCAGGTGCTAACCTTCTAAACCCAAACGCTTATCCGTACGAGGCCGGCCGAGGAAGGAGCGCGGCGACATGGTCGAGTGCAGCATGACCCCGGAGCTGGGCCGGGCCCTGGGCCGCCTGGTCTATGGCCTGTATTTCCTCACCACCGGCGCGCCGGAGACCCCCCAGGGGCTCCTGGTCTCCTGGGTCAGCCAGGTCTCAGGAGAGCCGCCCCTGCTGATGGCGGCGGTGCGCGAGAACCGCTCCATCCTGCCCGCCCTGCGGGAGCGGGGCGCGTTCTGCCTCAACCTGCTGCCGGCCGACAACCGCGACCTGATCGGCCAACTGGCCCGTCCGGCCGGCCGGCGCCTGGCCGGCGTGGCGCTCAAGGTCGGCCCCCTGGGCCTGCCGCTGGTCGCCGCCGGCCTGGGCGGCATCGCCTGCGCGCTCATCGAGACCAGCCAGCCCGGCGACCATGTGCTCTGCCTGGGCCGGGTGGAGTCCGCGGTGGCCCTGGCCGCGGGGGCGAACCTGAACGCCGCCGCCACCGGCCACCCCTACCTAGGCCTGAGTTGAGCGCCCCGCCCCAAAAATTCGCCGTGATCGTGGTGGGGGCCGGCCACGCCGGCTGCGAGGCCGCCCTGGCCGCGGCCCGCCTGGGCTCGCCCACCCTGCTGGTCACGCTCAACCTGGAGCACATCGCCGCGCTGTCGTGCAACCCGGCCGTGGGCGGCCTGGCCAAGGGCCACCTGGTGCGCGAGATCGACGCCCTGGGCGGGGAGATGGCCAAGAACGCCGACGCGGCCGGCATCCAGTTCCGCCTGCTCAACCGGGGCAAGGGCCCGGCGGTCTGGTCCAGCCGGGCCCAGGTGGACATGGACCTCTATCCCCGGCGCATGCGCCGAGTGGTGATGGAGCAGCCCGGCCTGTGGCTCCTGGAGGCCGAGACGGCCGGCTTGCTGGTGAACAATGGCCGCGCGGCCGGCATCGTCACCCATCTGGGCCAGGAGATCGAGGCCGACGCGGTGGTGCTGACCACCGGCACCTTCCTGCGCGGCCTGGTGCACGTGGGGCTGAACCAGCGGCCGGCCGGCCGCCTGGGCGACCCGCCCAGCAACGCGCTCTCGGATAACCTAAAGGCGCTGGGCTTCAACCTGCGCCGTTTGAAGACCGGCACCTGCCCCCGCCTTGACCGCCGCAGCCTGGACCTGGCCGGCCTGCCCGTCCAGGCCGGCGACGAGCACCCGCGCCTGTTCAGTTTCCTGAGCGACGCCCCGGTCCTGCCCCAGGTCGGCTGCTGGGTCACCCGCACCACCCAGGCCAGCCACGACCTGATCCGGGCCAACCTGCACCAGTCGCCCATGTACGCCGGGGTCATCACCGGCGTGGGCGCGCGCTACTGCCCTTCCATCGAGGACAAGGTGGTGCGTTTTCCGGAGCGCGCCAGCCACCAGGTCTTCCTGGAGCCCCAGGGGCTAACGAGCCAACTCGTCTACCCCAACGGCATTCCCACCAGCCTGCCGCTGAGGGTGCAGATCGAGCTGGTCCGCAGCCTGCCGGGCTGCGAACGCGCCCACGTGGCGCGCCCAGGCTACGCCATCGAATATGACATGAGCGATCCCCAGGACCTGACCGCCGACCTGCAATCCAAGCGTCTCAAGGGCCTCTATCTGGCCGGTCAGATCAACGGCACCAGCGGCTATGAGGAGGCCGCGGCCCAGGGGCTCATGGCCGGGGTCAACGCCGCCCTGGCCAGCCAGGGCCGGCCGGCCGTCATCCTGGACCGGGCCCAGGCCTACATCGGGGTGCTCATCGACGACCTGGTCACCAAGGGCACGGCCGAGCCCTACCGCATGTTCACCAGCCGGGCCGAGTATCGCCTGAGCCTCAGGGAGGATAACGCCGACTTGCGCCTCACCCCCCTGGGCCGCGAACTGGGCCTGGTGGACGACGCGCGCTGGGGGGCGTTTTGCAAAAAGCGCGAGGCCATCGACACGGCCTGGGAGCGCCTGGAGGCGGTGCGGATCAACCCCACGCCGGAGATCGTCGCCCGTCTGGCGGCCCTGGGCTCCGCCGCGCCCAAGCGTCCGCTCTGCGCGGCCGAACTCCTGCGCCGGCCGGAGCTGGAGCTTGTGGACTTGGCCGGCCTGGACCCGGCCCTGGAGTTCCTGGCCGGGCTGCCGGCCGAGGCGGCCTTGCAGGTGCAGATCAAGGCCCGCTACCTGGGCTATGAGGAGCGCGAGCGCGAGCAGGTGGCCCGCTTCCGCTCCCTGGAGCGCCAGGCCATCCCGCCGGACTTTTCCTACGCCGGGCTGCCCGGCCTGAGCCGCGAGGCGCAGGAGAAGCTCGCCCGCCTGAAGCCCGCCAGCCTGGGTCAGGCCGGGCGCATCAGCGGCATCACCCCGGCCGCGCTGATGGTGCTTTCGCTGCACCTGGCCAAGGCCGCCCGCCGACCGGCGGAGAGCCCCGGCGCCTGAGGCCCGCCTTGGGCCTTGCCCGCCGACCGGGCCTGGGATAGAATCCTTTGTCTGAACAAGGCTCTGCGATCGCGGGCCCGGCCCAGCTCCCGCTCGCGCCAAACAGACGCACACCCTCGCGGCCGGCCAAGCCATGGACACAGCGGCGATAAACAGCGGCGCCCCGGCGCGCCCCGGCGGAGGCCTCACGGCCCTGGTGTTGCGCCTGACGCCCGCCTGGGTGACGCCCAACCAGCTCACCATCCTGCGCATGGCCGGCTCGCTGGCCATCTTGGGGCTCACCTTCGGCGACACCGGCCTGGGCTGGCTGATCCTGATCGGCCTGGTCAGCGGGCTCAGCGACAACTGGGATGGCATCCTGGCCCGCGGCCGGGGCCAGGTGACTAAGCTGGGGGCCTTCCTGGACCCCCTGGCCGACAAGCTCTACGCCGCCGCGCTGATGATCCTGCTCTGGTGGCGCGATCTCTTTGACTGGCGCATCCTGGTCCTGGCCCTGGCGGTGGACGTCCACGCGGTGCTGCTGCCGGTGCTGATCCTGGGCGGACGCCTGCGCCGGGGCGAGAAACTCTGGCCCGCGCCCTCGGTGCAGACCAACCGCTGGGGCAAGGTCAAGACCGCCACCCTGGCCTGGGGCATGGGTTTCATCGTCATCGGAACCTGGGCCGGCTGGGAATACCTGGTCTGGGTGGGCCGGGTGGGCATCTGCACGGCGGTGGGGCTGGGACTGGTGGCCCTGACCCTGTATTTCCGGGCCTGGTGGCGCGGCGATTTCGCCTGACAGGAAACGAGCATGACCAACCCCAGCACACCGCCGCCCGGCTACTACGTGGAGCGCATCAAGAGCAAGGTGGGCACCGGCGACACGGCCAAGGCCGCCAAGATGGAGAACTTCTGGCTTTTGATCGGCCAGGAGGGCGAGGCGGTGCGCATGGAGCTGCTGGACATCCATGAGGAGCGCTCCGGCTTCGTTGAGCTGGTGGCGCTGGAGGATTTCTGGGGGCGTTTCCAGCACCAGCCAGAGTTCGTGCCCAAGAAGCTCTCCGTGGGCCAGCGCCAGGCCGACCGCCTGGCCGCCCGGGCCGAGCGGCACCTGGCCGAGAACGAGCTCCTCTCGGCCGAGTTCGAGTTCAACAAGGCCATCAAGCTGGACGAGGAGAACGTGCGGGCCAACTTCGGCCTGGGCAAGACCTATCTGGCCCTGGGCGAACCGGAGAAGGCCACCCAGGTCTTCCGCAAGCTCAGCACGGTGGAGGCGGTGCTGGAGCCGGAGAACAAACACATCTTCAACGAGTTCGGCATTCAGTTGCGCAAGATGGGGCTCTACGCCGAGGCCGCCCGCCACTACACCCGGGCCATCAACCTGGCCCCGCGCGACGAGAACCTGTGGTTCAACCTGGGCCGCGCCCTTTTTGAGGGCGGTCAGCGCGAGCGCGGCCTGGGCGCGATCAAGAAGGCGCTTGAGATGAACCCCGGCCTGGAGGAGGCCCGCAAGTACCTGGCCGCCGTCCAGGCCCAGAACGCCTAGGCGGCCGTCCGGGTCGCCCCAAAGCGGAGGAGCGAAAATGGAAGTGAAGACCATCGGCGTGATCGGCGCGGGCCAGATGGGCAGCGGCATCGCCCAGGTGGCGGCCGCGGCCGGCTTCAACGTCATCATGAACGACATCAAGGACGATTTCGTCAGCAACGGCCTGAAGGTCATCGGGGGCAGCCTGGGCCGCCTGGTCAAGAAGGAAAAGATCAGCGCCGCCGACCAGGCCGCCATCCTGGGGCGCATCACCGGCTCCACCAGCCTGGAGGACATGGCCGGGGCCGATTTCGTGGTGGAGGCCGCCACCGAGAACGTCTCGCTGAAGCTGGAGATATTCCGCAAGCTGGACCACACCTGTCGGCCCGGCGTGGTGCTGGCCAGCAACACCAGCAGCATCAGCATCACCAAGATCGCCGGCGCCACCCAGCGCCCGGAGCTGGTCATCGGCATGCACTTCATGAACCCGGTGCCCATGATGGCCCTGGTGGAGGTCATCCGCGGCCTGGCCACCAGCGACGCCTGCCACCAGCTCACCGTGGACCTGGCCAAGCAGATGGGCAAGACCCCGGTGCCGGCCAACGACTATCCCGGCTTCATCGCCAACCGCGTCTTGCTGCCCATGATCAACGAGGCGGTATACTGTGTGATGGAGGGCGTGGGCCAGCCGGCGGACGTGGACCAGGTGATGAAGCTGGGCATGAACCACCCCATGGGGCCGCTGGCCCTGGCCGACCTCATCGGCCTGGACACCTGCCTGGCCATCCTGGAGGTGCTGCACCAGGGCCTGGGCGACAGCAAGTACCGCCCCTGCCCGCTGCTCAGGAAATACGTGGACCAGGGCTGGCTGGGCCGCAAGTCCGGCCGCGGGTTCTATCAGTATTAAGTTGGTCTGGCGATGATGTAAATCTGGCTGCTTCATTCAGTGCGGAGGTCTACGCTCGGCGCTGAATGAGGCCGCCGTACCGCAACATCGGGAGATGTCCATGACCGCGGAAGTCAACCTGGAAAACGTGGTTTTTATTCATGAGTTCCTGGTGGACTACTTCCAGGCCACGGAAGACCCCATCTCGCCGGCCGGGGTGAAGGACGTGAATCTCTTGGCCTCGGCGGTAGCGCGCCCGTTCCAATCGGTGGGCGGCGAAGAAGCTTATGGGGACGTGTTCGCCAAGGCGGCGGCGCTGTTTCATTCCCTGATACATAATCACCCCTTCCACAACGGGAACAAAAGAACCGCCTTGATAGCGGCAGGCGTATATCTCGACGATAACGGCTTCTGGTTGGACGGCTGCTCGGATGAGGAGTTGTTCGAGTTCACGCGCAAGGTAGCGGCGCACGAGATCACCGAAGAAAAACGATTGGAACTGGATTACATCGCTGAATGGTTCAGAGCCAACTCCAGGAAGCGCATGAAAAACGAAAAGCCGCTTTCCTATCATGAGTTAAAGGATCGACTGCACGAGTTTGGCTATGAGATCGATCCGCCAAGAGGCGAACTTCTTAATATATATAAAAATAGGGAATATGTCACTCGAATCATCAAGCAGGGGACGCAGGGTTTTCGTCCGTATCACACCCACTACATCGCCGAGCTGCGGAAACGTCTGAGCCTCACGCCGGAATTCGGCGTGGACAGCGACAAATTCTATGGCAAGAAGGGTCTCAAGGATTCCGTCTCGGAAATGATCGAGATACGCAACGAGGTGATCCGGAGGCTGGCCAAGATTTGAGGGCCGCCCTCCGAGTCAACGGAGCAGATGTGGTGATCGCCATAATCGACTACGAGGCCGGCAACCTCACCAGCGTCAAACGGGCGCTGGACCACCTGGGCGCGCCGTGCCGCATCACCAGCGACCTGGACTTCATCGCCTCCGCCGAGCGGGTGATCTTTCCCGGCGTGGGCGCGGCCGGCGCGGCCATGGCCAGCATGCGCCGCCTGGGCCTGGACCGCGCCCTGGCCGAGGCCTTGCGGGTGGGCAAGCCGGTCTTGGGCATCTGTCTGGGCACCCAGATCATCTTCGAGTCCAGCCAGGAGGATCTGGCCACCTGCCTGGGCCTCATGCCCGGCCAGACGGTGCGCTTTCCGCTGGACCACCGCGACGCGGCCGGCAATCCGCTCAAGGTGCCGCACATGGGCTGGAACAGCGTGAGCTGGACCCGGCCCCACCCGGTTTTCGCCGGCCTGCCGGCCGAGGCCGAGTTCTACTTCGTGCACTCCTACTATCCCGCCCCCAGCCGGGCTGCGGACGTGGTGGGGCGCACCGAATACGGCCTGGGCTTCGCCGCGGCGGTGGCCCGCGACAACCTGGCGGCGGTGCAGTTCCACCCGGAGAAATCCGGCCGGCCGGGGTTGCAGATCCTGGCCAACTTCATCGCCTGGGACGGCAAGGAGGCCGATGATGCTAAGTAAGCGCATCATACCTTGCCTGGACGTGCGCGACGGCCGGCTGACCAAGGGCGTAAAGTTCAAGGGCAACGTGGACATCGGCGACCCGGTGGAGATGGCGGCCTTCTATTATGAGCAGGGGGCCGACGAGCTGGTCTTCTATGACATCACCGCCAGCTCCGACGCCCGCAACATCATGATCGACGTGGTGCGGCGGGTGGCGGCCACCATCTTCATGCCGTTTTCGGTGGGCGGGGGCATCCGCACCGTCAGTGACATGTACGCCTGCCTGGCCGCCGGGGCCGAGAAAATCAGCGTCAACAGCGCGGCCGTGACCAACCCGGCCATCATCGCCGAGGGAGCCCGGCAGTTCGGCAGCCAGTGCATCGTGCTGGGCATGGACGTGCTCAAGGTGGACCAGAGCCCGGCCATCCCCAGCGGCTACGAGATGGTCATCCACGGCGGTCGCAAGCGCATGGGCATCGACGCCCTGGCCTGGGCCAAGGAGGCCCAGGAGCTGGGCGCGGGCGAGATATGCTTAAACAGCATCGACGCCGACGGCACCCAGACCGGCTATGAACTGACGCTGACCCGGCTCATCAGCACCAGCGTGAGCATCCCGGTCATCGCCAGCGGCGGGGCGGGCGCGCCCCAGCACCTGGCCGAGGTGCTCACCCTGGGCCAGGCCGACGCGGCGCTGATCGCCTCCATGACCCACTACGGCCACTACACCGTGGCCCAGATCAAGGACCACCTGCACCAGCGGGGCATCCCCGTGCGGCGCTACTGGTAGGCCGCCGCCGGCCCCGCCAAGGAGGGCCTCATGCTCGCGCCCCAGGATCTGTTCGCCCTGGAGGGCCTGACCCACGCCGGGCTCTTCGCCGGCCTCACCCACGTCTGGGAGGCCCTGCCCCTGATCGAAAAATACACCCGCCAGCTGGTGGATTTGGCCGGGGCCAACGCGGCCGCCCTGCGCGCCGAGGGCGACCTCTTGGCCCGCACCGTGGTCATCCACCAGGGCCGGGTCATCCAGGACGGCTTCGAGCTCATGGGCGGCGACCCCACCAAGGGCAAGCTCAGGGTTCGCCTGGACGGCCAGGAAGTGACTGACGCCAGCGTGGTCCACGCCGGGGCGGTCTTCATGGACGACATGATCCACATCGCCCCCGGCGCGGTGATCGAGCCCGGCGCGCTGATCAAGGGGCCCAGCTTCATCGGACCGGGCAGCGAGGTGCGCCAGGGCGCCTACCTGCGTGGCGGCTGCCTGATCGGGGCGGGCTGCGTGGTTGGCCACACCACCGAGGTGAAGAACTCGGCCATGCTCGACGGGGCCAAGGCCGGCCACTTCGCCTACCTGGGCGATTCCATCCTGGGCCGCGAGGTCAACCTGGGCGCGGGCACCAAGCTGGCCAACCTCAAGATCATCGACCGCCCTTTTCGCATCAAGGTGGGCGAGACGGTCCACATGATCGAGCGGCGCAAGTTCGGGGCCATCATGGGCGATGGCTGCGAGACCGGCTGCAACAGCGTGACCAACCCCGGCACGGTGCTGGGCCGGCGCTCATTGGTGGCCCCCTGCAAGTCGGTGCCCAGCGGCTTCCACCCGCCGCGCAGCGTGATCCGCTGAGCCTGAGGGAGCTACTCTTCTTCGCTGGGATCGATCACAACCAATTCGGTGGGCTTGTCAACCGGCGGGTGTGGAGCAGGCGTCGCGCGCCCCGCGTCGCGCCCGACCCGCCGCCAGCCGGCCCAGCAACGCCGCGCCCAACATCGCTCCTTCCACCACGCAGATGCACTGACCGGCCGGCAGGTCGGCCGCAAACGACCAGCCCAGGCCGGCCAGGCTGGCGGCCACGGCCAGGCCCGCCGCCCAGGCCAGGGCCCAGCCCAGGCGGCGGCAGATGACCAGCGCCGCGCTGGGGGCGATGACCAGGTGGCCGAAGACCAGGAGCGCCCCGGCCGATTTGGCCGCCGCCGCCACCGCCAGGCCCAGGCAGGCGAAATAAACCAGCTCCCACCAGACCACCCGCAGGCCCAGCACCCGGGCCGCGTCGCGGTCCAGGAAGCTGAAGGCGATGGGCCGCAGGAAGGTCAGGAGGACCAGGCTGACCGGGGCCAGGACGCCCAGCATCAGGCGGTTGTCCGTGGGCGAGGCCAGCAGCAGGTCGCCGTAGAGCAGGGCCTTGACCTCGCCCAGGCCGAAGCCGCTGTTGGCCACCACCAGCACGGCCAGAGACGAGGCCAAGACGAAGACCACTCCCAGCACCGCCTCGCGGGTCAGGCGGCCGAATCCCCGCGGCAGGGCCAGGGCGGCGGCCGCGGCCAGGGTGAGGCCGCCGGTCAGCGGCAGGTGGGGCAGGCCCCAGGCCAGACCCAGGGCCACGCCCAGGTTGGCCACCTCCGAAAGGGTGATGCCGATGAAGACGACCCGCTTCAGCACCGCCAGCACCCCCAGCAGGGCGCAGGCCACGGCCACCGCGATGCCGCCCAGCAGGGCCTGGGGAAAAAGCGTGGCCACCTGGACGATGCCCTCTATGATGCCCACCGCCCTACCCCGCCCCGATCAGGGGGCGCAGGCGCACCCGGCCGTGCTCCACCTGGGCCACTTGGCCGGCCAGGCCGCGCAGCAAGGCCTCGCCGTGATGGGCCAGGATGATGGTGCGCCCCTGGTCGCGGTTGAGCTCGGCCAGGCGGGCCAGGATTTCCCGCTGCGCGTCCTCGTCCAGGCCGGCGGTGGGTTCATCCATCACCAGCACCCGCGCCCCGCCCACCAGGGCGCGGGCGATAAGCGCCTTCTGGCGCATGCCGCCGGACAGCTCGGCGAAAAGCTTGCGGGCGTGTCCGTCCAGACCGACTAATCTCAGGGCCTCGGCCACCGCCCGCCGGCCGGCCCGGCCCAGGGGCCGCCACCAGCCCCGGCCGGGATAGAGGCCCATGGCCACGATGCCGGCCGCGTCGATGGGAAAGCGCGGGTCGATGCTGGCCTGTTGGGGCACATACCCCGGCGGCCGTTGTTTGAAGTTGCTGGCCACCCCGCCCCGAAGCGGCCGCACCAGGCCCAGCATGGCCTTGAGCAGGGTGGTCTTGCCCGCACCATTGGGGCCGACCAGCGGGAGGAAGGCCCCCCAGGGCACCGCCAGGTTGACCCCGCGCAGGACCTCCTCCCGGCGGTAGGCCACCCACAAGTCACGGCAAACCAGCGCGTGACCGGGGGACGGGGCGGCCTGCGCCGGGCGGGAGGCCCCTGCGCGGGAGGAGAGGTCCAGGTTCACAGCGCCTCCGCTAGGCGGTCCACCAGCAGGTTCATGAGCGCCAGGTAGTCCTGGCCGCCCTCCAGGCCGCCGCAGGTGTTGGGCAGGATCAGCACCTGGGCCCCGGTCTGCCGGGCGGCCAGGTCGGCGGCGTTGCGAGGGTAGAAGGGCTCTTGCAGGATCACCTTCACCCCCCGTTCGCGCATGATCCGCACCACCTGGGCGATATGCCCGCCGCTGGGCGGGATGCCCGGCTTGGGCTCCAGCTCGGCCGCCACGGCCAGCCCGAAACGATTGGTCAGATAGACCCAGCTCTTGTGATAGATTACCAGCGGCGCGCCGCGTTTGGCGGCCAGACGCGCTTTCCAGCCGCCCAGCTGACTGGCGAGCCCCTCCCCGGCCAGGTATTCGGCCAGCGTGTTCGTCAATTCCAGGGACCAGAGGGTGTTGCCGCCCAGCCTGGCCACCAGGGCCGGGCCGAACATGGCCTCGTCCAGGCGGCGCTCGAAGGCGGCCAGGTTGGTTTCGAAGGCCGGCGCGTGGGCGGGATAGAGCTGGCTCAGGCGCTGGGCCAGGGCATAGGCCGCCAGGCGGGCGTTGACCGGGTCCAGCCACCAGTGAGGGTTGCCCAGGGGATGCACGTCGCCCATATCCCGGCTGATGGGACCGCTGGGGATGTCCAGCTTGAGCGCCTTTTCCGAGGCGTCCAGGTGGCGCGGGCCGCCCGGCAGCAGATCGGGCCGGCGGGCGCCCTCCAGCAGGGGCGGCTCCCAGCCCACCTCCAGCTCCAGGCCCACCCGCACCCAGAGGTCGGCGTCGCGGGCGGCCAGGGCATAGCTGGGCTTGGCCTGGAGGAAGTGCGGGTCGTCGCGTCCGTCGCTGATGCTGCTCACCGCGGCCAGGTCGCCGGCCACGGCCCGGGCCAGGCTGGCCAGGTCCGGGGTGGTGGTGACGATCCTGATGGGCTGGGCCTGGGCGGCGGCCCCGCCGGCCGCCAGGGCCGCGGCCCAGACCAGCGCCAGGATCAGTAATTTCGCCAACGGCTTGGCGTGCATGGTCCCCTCCCTTAGAACTTGTGGGCGCCGTGGGCGCCCAGGGCCACCTGGAGCTGCACGAAGAACTCCCAGAAGTCCTGGTCGCCCTCGTCCAGGGCGAAGGAGCCCCGGCTGCCCTGCACCCGGATGCGCGAGAACTCGGTGGGGGAGAAGTCCAGCATGGCCGAGAAGCGGTTGCTGCCGTCATAGGCATAGGCCGCGCCGGAGGGGCTGTGGCCCTCGTTGACCAGGCCCACCTGGTCCCAGCGCAGGCCGGCCCGCCAGCGGGGCAGGAAGCCGTAGACGCCCTGGAGATAGAAGCCGTCCTGCTTGTCCAGGCGGTCGTTGCCGACCAGCTCGGGCCGCAGGTCGTGGCGGTAGAGGTCCAGGTCCTTGCGGCGGTGGAGATACTCGCCCTGGAGGATCAGGTCGCCCTGGCCCTGGGGGCCGCCGCCCTTGTACTTGTAGACCGCGTCCAGGCCGTAGAGGGTGCTGTGGCCGTCCAGGAAATGGTCGTTGGTCCCGTCGCCGTCACCGTCGTGGGCCTCCTGGTGCACGCCCCGGGCCAGGGAGGCGCCCAGTTGCAGGCCGTGGCGGCCGCCCAGGTTGGGGGCGTATTTCAGCCAGCCCACCCACAGGCGCGGGCCGTCCTTTTCGGGCAAGTCCTCGCCCAGGTAGTGGAAGGCGCTCGCGTTGTCGCCCTGGAAGGCCTCCAGGCCGAAAAGGAGCTGGAAGGGCAGCGGGGCCAGCCAGGAGGCCTGCACGCCCTTTTCCAGCAGGTTGTGCTCGCCCAGGAGCAGGCGATAGTTCAACGGCTGGTCCACGAAGTCCCACTCGTGGGAGTGCTGGGAGTTGAGGCGTCCCAGGCCGCTGTAGAACTTGCCGGCCTGGGCCTTGAGGCCGTAGGGCAGGGCGGTGGTCTGGATCACCGCCTCCTCCAGCTCGGCCTGGTCGTCGCTCACCGCCACCGTGGCCCAGCCCTTGAAGTAGGGATCCACCTGGGCCGAGAACTGCACCTCCACGTGGCGCAGGTTGAAGCCCTTGTCGTTGCCGCCGTGGGAATGGCCCGACTCGCCGTGGCCGTGGGGGTCGCCAAAGCCCTTGATCCCGCCCATGAGGTGGGCGCTGCTCTCTTTGGTGTCGTTGTTGTAGTAGAAGGTGTCCAGGATCACCGCGATGTCGGGGTTGAGCTTTTGCACCGCCTGGCTCCAGGCGCTGGAGCCCTCCTGCCCCGGCTTGGCCGCGCCCTGGGCAGCCAGCTTCTCCAGGCTTTCGCGGGTGGGGGCGGTGGGCGGCGCGGCCTTGGCTCCCAGGGCGTCAAGTTTTTGCTGCATCTGCTGCAAGCGGGCCTCGTAGCCCTGCTGCATGGCCTGCATCTGTTGGCGCAGGCTGTCCATCTCCCGGCGCAGGTCGTCGGCCTGGCCGGCCATGGCCGCCGGGGCCGCCAGGGCCAAACCGGCGACGACCAGCAATGAAATAAGCAACCTAGGCATGATGATCCCCTCCGCTCCCCAGGGCGCGGATGCGCGCGCCGCCGGGAAGGCCCAGCTCTGGTGCTGACTACGTGGTTGGCTGCGTGAGCGGGGCTAGACGAGGGCGGGGGGGCCGCGGTGGCGGAAACCCAGGGGTTGCAACAGGCCCAGGCGCAGGGGGCTGGCGACATCCGAGCGCCGGTTGGCCATGGCGCCCGGCGCGGGGTCGGGGCTTGACTTGGCCGCGGCCAAGTGGAACCCGGCCAGGGCCAGGCAGATGGGGCAGGCATGGTGCTCATGGCCCGGCCTGGCCGCGTCCAGCCATTGCGTGCCGGCCGGCCGGCAATCGCCGGCCTGGCGGTGCTCATGGCCGGCCAGGCGCTCGTGCAGGCTTTCGTGCAGAAACGGGGAAACGCCGATGGCGAAGAGCAGGGCGGCCAGGCTTGCCCACACCCGGAGGGCAGGCCAGACTCTGGCGGCTGGTTGGCGCTGGTGATGGTTGGCGGGCGGACTCGGCATGGTCCGATAATACCAAGTATTACCGCGCCGGTCCAGCCGAATCGCGCCGCCGGCCAGCCAACCCGGCTGGTCCAAGCCCCCCGCCGGCAACCCCCGGCGCATCAGGCCCGCCCGCGCCCATCAAAACCGCGCGCAAGGCCGCTAGACCACGGACAAATCCGCCCCGGCCCGGCTTGACAGCCCCAGGGGGGCGGCTTATATTGAAATGTGGGCGGCGGCCCAGGGGCCGGACGTTGATTCATCCTGCTATCTCAGCCGGTTACCCGCCAGGAATGTGAGCCGCATGGCCAAGGACTACTACCAGCTCCTGGGGATGGACAAGAAGGCCAGCCAGGAGGAGATCAAGAAGGCCTACCGCAAGCTGGCCCTGAAGCACCACCCCGACCGCAACAAGGAAGAAAGAGCGCCGAGGAGAAGTTCAAAGGGGTGGGCGAGGCCGACGCCGTCTTGAGCGACCCCGCCAAGCGCAAGGAATACGACACCTTCGGCAGCCAGGGCTTCCGCCAGCGCTACAGCCAGGAGGACATCTACAAGGGCAGCGACCTGGGCGACATCCTGCGCGAGATGGGCCTGGGCGGCGATTTCTTCGGCCGCACCTTCGGCGGCGGCGGCGGGCGGGCCGGCGGACCGGGCGGCTTTTTGCTATAATTTCATCGCCTGTCGCGTCCCGTAGGGGGCTTGATCTATGCCGCCCAAGCTAACCCTGGATGTGCCCACCTTCATCCTGGCCTCGGCCATGACAGCGCTGGTGCAGGCCGGCGCCATGTATTTCATCTACCGCACCCGCAAGACCTACCCCGGCTTCGGCCTCTGGGCGCTGACCTACCTCACCCACGGCGTGGGCCTGCTGCTGCTCATGGCCCGCGGCCTGATCCCCGATTTCGTCAGCGTGGTGGTCTCCAACGTGATGACGTCGGGAACCCCCCTGCTGACCTGGATCGGGGCGCAGGTATTCTTCGGCCGCCCACGCCCGCGCTGGCCGTTCGTCGCGGTGCTGTGCCTGCTGGCCGCCGGGCTGGCCTACTACTGGTATATCGAGCCCAATCTCAGCGCCCGCATCGTGCTGATCGCCCTGGTCATGGGTGGGCTCTGCCTGGCCTCCGCCTGGGATTTGTGGCGGCTGCCGGGGCCGGACCTGCGCCAGGCCAGCCGCTTCACCGCGCTTTCCATGGCGGCCTACGGCCTGCTGGCCCTGTCCCGGGCCGCGACCCCCTTCACCAGCCAGGCCCTGGACGCGCCTTTCCAGAACACCATCTTCCACGGCCTGTTCTTCATGGGCTCGGTGCTGGTGGGCATCATCCCCAGCTACGGCATGATCACCATGAACGCCCAGCGCCTGGAGGGCGAGCTGAACGCCCGCGAGGCCGAGGTGCGGGCCACGGTGGACGAGCTGACCCAGGCCCTGGCCGAGGTGCGGACCCTGAGCGAGCTTTTGCCCATCTGCTCGGCCTGCAAGAAGGTGCGCGACGACGCGGGCTATTGGCAGCAGGTGGACAACTACTTCGCCCAGCACTCCGGGGTGCGCTTTTCCCACGGCATCTGCCCGGACTGCCTGGCCCGGCTCTATCCCGACGCGGCCGAGCGGATGAACCACAAGGACAAGAACGCCTGAGGTTGCGCGCCGCGGGTCGCGTGCCGCGACTGCCATAGCGGGTCGGGTGCCGCCAGGCCCAGGACCCGCCTTGCACGCTCCCGTAGCGGCCATGTTTCAATAAGAACGGGCGGGGTTTATCCCCGCCCGCGTTCTATGCAGTAGGCTAGACGCTCGGCCGATGGCTCCCTAGAAGCCCAGGTCAGCCAGGGTCTTGACCAGGCCGCGCACCGCGTCGGCGCTATTGTCCAAAAGCGCCTTCTCCTCGGCCGTCAGCTTGATCTCCATCACCTGCTGCACGCCGCCCCGGCCCAGCTTCACCGGCACGCCGATGTACAGGTCGTGGTAGCCGTACTGGCCGGTGAGGTAGGCCGCGCAGGGCAGCACCTTCTTCTTGTCCTTCAGCACCGCCTCGGCCATCTCCACCGCGGCCGAGGCCGGGGCGTAGTAGGCGCTGCCGGTCTTGAGCAGGGAGACGATCTCGGCCCCGCCCTGGGCGGTGCGCTGGCAGAGCTGGGCGATCTTGTCGGCCGGCAGCAGCTCCGGCAACGGGATGCCGCTGACGTTGCTCAGCCGGGGCAGGGGCACCATGGTGTCGCCGTGGCCGCCCAGCACGAAGGCGTGGCAGTTCTCCACGCTCACGTCCAGGGCTTCGGCGATGAAGTAGCGGAAGCGGGCCGAATCCAGCACGCCGGCCATGCCGATGACCCGCTGGTGCGGGAAGCCGGAGGCCTTCAAGGCCACGTGGCACATGGCGTCCAGGGGGTTGCTCACGATGATGAGCACCGCGTTGGGGCTCTGGGCGGCGGCGGCCTTGACCACGGTGTCAACGATGCCGGCGTTGGTCTTGATCAGGTCGTCGCGGCTCATGCCGGGCTTCCTGGCGATGCCGGCGGTGACGATGATGACGTCGCTATTTGCGGTGGCCTCGTAGGCGTTGGCTCCGGTGACGCGGGCGTCGTGCTTCTCGATGGGCGCGGCCTCGCACAGGTCCAGGCCCTTGCCCTGGGGCATGCCGTCGACCACGTCCACCAGGACGACGTCGGCCAGCTCTTTCTCGGCGGCCCGCTGGGCGCAGGTGGCGCCCACGTTGCCGGCTCCGATCACGGTGATTTTCTGCAGCATCTGTTTCTCCCTTTGACTCTTTATGCTAGGCTTAAGGGCATTGCCGGGGGCGCGCGGCCGGCGGCGGCCCCAAGGCGGGCCGCAGATCAGCGCGGTGCGTATGCGTCGGCTTGCCGCGGTCCGGGGCGCCCCGCGGGCCTCCCCGCCGCGCCGGCCGCCTGGGCCGGTCGGCCATCGCCCCGGACACAGAGAGCATAATCTCGCCATCCGCCCCGCGTCAACCCACCCCGCCGCGAAAACGCCGCGCCGGAGGTGGCTTGGGGGGTGGTGGCCAACCCCAAGGAGCCTGACATGAGCGCCGTGATGGAAACCAATCTGCCCGACTTGAAGCTGGTGGGCCGGGGCAAGGTGCGCGACATCTACGACCTGGGCGAGCACCTGCTCATCGTGGCCAGCGACCGCTTGAGCGCCTTCGACGTCGTCCTGCCCGACGCCATCCCGGACAAGGGCAAGGTGCTGACCCAGATCAGCGTCTTCTGGTTCGGCCAGATGGCCGACCTGACCCCCAACCACCTGGTGGCCTGGCGCATGGAGGACATGCCGGCGAAGTTGCAGCCCCACCGCGACCAGTTGGAGGGCCGCTCCATGCTGGTCAAGAAGTGCAAGCCGCTGCCCATCGAGGTCATCGTGCGCGGCTACCTGGCCGGCAGCGGCTGGAGCGACTACAAGAAGACCGGCCAGGTCTGCGGCTACAAGCTGCCGGCCGGCCTGCGCGAAAGCGACCGGCTTCCGGAGCCGCTGTTCACCCCCAGCACCAAGGCCGAACAGGGCGCCCACGACGAGAACATCGACCTCATACAGGCCGAGAAGCTGGTGGGGGTCGAGCTGGCCCAGGAAGTCGCCCGCCGCGCCCTGGCCATCTATGGCCGCGCCCGCGACCTGGCGGCCAAGGCGGGCATCATCATCGCCGACACCAAATTCGAGTTCGGCGCCCTGGATGGCGAGCTCATCCTCATCGACGAGGTGCTGACTCCGGACTCCAGCCGTTTCTGGCCGGCGGATGATTACCAGCCCGGCCGCGGCCAGCAGAGCTTCGACAAGCAGTACGTGCGCGACTATCTGGAGAGCATCGGCTTCAACAAGCAGCCGCCGGCCCCCCGCCTGCCCGCCGAGGTCATCGAGGGCACCCGCGCCCGCTACCTGGAGGCCCTGACCCGCCTGACCGGACGCGGCTTGATGTAGTTGGCATGTCCCACGGCCTGTGCTAGATTGACCCCGACCCCCTGCAAGGAGCGCGATCTTGAAAGAAAAAGTCCAAGAAGCCCTGGATAAGATCCGGCCGGCCCTCAACCGCGACGGCGGCGACGTGGAACTGGTGGAAGTCGGCGCGGACGGGGTGGTCAAGGTGCGGCTCAAGGGAGCCTGCGGGGGCTGCCCCATGAGCCAGATGACCTTGAAGATGGGCATCGAGAAGGTCGTCAAGCAGGCCGTGCCGGAGGTCAAGAGCGTGGAGTCCGTCCAGTAGTCCGGCCGCTCCGTCCCGCCCGCCGACGGGCGGGGCGTCGCGCTTGCCCGCCCTGAGAAATAGCGCCGCCGGCCGCTTGGCCCGATTCGGCCAAGGACCGGCGGCCGCGCTGGCTTGGGCCCCGCCTTGGGGGGCGTGGCGGAGCATGCTATGAGTCTGTCCGGATGTGACGCCAAGGCGGCCCAGAGCGAGAGCCGGGGCGATGCCCAGCGTCTGACCGGCCGCATCTGCCACCGCGCCAAGAACGATTTCCAGACCATCGCCAACATGCTGGCCCTGGCCAGCCCTTTCGCCCGCTCGCCGGAGGATTTGGCCGAGGCCATGGAGGGGCGGGTGGGGGCGCTGTCCATCTGCTACGCGCTGCTGGCGGAGACCGGCTCCGCGCCGACGCTGGACCGCCTGGCCGGCGAGGTCCTGCGCCGCTCGTTGTGGCGGGTGGTCAGCCCTCCCCGGCTGGAGAGCCAGCTGCCCGGCCTACGCCTGAGCCTGCGCCTCTGCTCCCCCCTGTCGCTGTGGTTTCACGAGGTCATCGGCAACGCCCTGCAACACGGCCAGAACGGCGGTGGCCTGTCCCTGGGGCTTTTCGGCCTGCTCGGCGAGGACAGCGTGACGCTGCGGGTGGTGGACAACGGCCCCGGCCTGCCGCCCGGCTTCGATCTGGCCAGCCACGCCCGGCTGGGGCTCAAGCTGGCCCAGGCCGTGGCCGTCACCGACCTGCGCGGCCGCATGGAGCTGAACGACGCCCGGCCCGGCCTGGAGGCCCGGCTGGTGGTGCCGCTGGTGGAGTTCAACGCGCTGAACCGGGATGCCTGAGTTGAGCCTTTCGGTGCTGGTGGCGGCCGCTGGCGCCCGTCAGGGCGATGAACTGGCCAGGGCCCTGCGCGCCCAGGGTCTGCTGGTGGCCGGGGTGGCCGGACAGGACGCCCAGGTCTTGGTCCGCTGCCGGGAGCTGGAGCCCGATCTGGTGCTGCTGGCCTTGGATGGTCCAGGGGCCGCCGCCAGCCGGACGCTGCGGCTGGTGGCCCAGGAGGCGCGCTGGCCGGTGGTGCTGTTGGGCGATCACGCCGACCAGGCGCTGGTCGCCCAGGCCCGCGCGGCCGGGGTCCAGGCCTGCCTGTTGGCCCCGCTGGGCGCTGGCGCCCTGGGTCCGGCCCTGGAGCTGGCCCACCAGGGCTTTTGCCGCGAGCGCGGCCTGGGCGGGGAGGTGGACGCCCTGCGCGAGGCTCTGCGGCGGCGCAAGATCATGGAGCGGGCCAAGGGGGTGCTCATGCGCCAGCTGGGCCTGGGCTATGCCGAGGCCGAGGCCCGGCTCAACGAACAGGCCGCCGGCCAGGGCCTGAGCGTCCACGAGGCCGCCGCGGCCGTGGTGGCCTCGGCCCAGGCCCCGCCCCCCGCCGGCCGCCGCCGGGCGCGTCCGTCCGATCCGAAGACCAAGCCCGCCTAGTGGTGGTGATGGTGGTCGTCGCCGGGGGTGTGCCCGCCGGCGGCGGCGTAGCGCGCCTCCAGCGGCCCGGCGCAGGCGGCCTCGCAGGCCTGGTCGCCCTTGAGATAAACCGCCTGGCCCGCTTGCAGGGTCTGCTCGCCGTCCGCCCCGCTGATGCGCATGGCCCCGGAGATGCACAGGATGATCTCCTCGTGGCCGGGGCCGGGGCGCAGGGCGCGGGGGGCGTCGCCGGGGGCCAGCACGCCGTATAGCATGTAGCAGGCGTGGGTGCCCAGGTCCTTGAGCCCCAGCACCGTCTCGCCGCCCTCGCGCGGGGCGCGTCCGGCCAGGTCGTAAACCTTCGGCATCATTCTTCCTCCAGGGTTGGCGTCTGCCCCCAGGCCGCGCACATCACCGGGTCGGGCCGGTCGGCGGCCGGGGCGCGGAAGCGGCAGCCGCCGCCGCAGTCCGGCCCGGCGGCGCAGTCGCGGCAGCCGGCCACGGCCTTGAGCTCCAGGGGCCGCCGCCGCTGCCAGCAGGTCCACAGCCCCTCCTCGGCCCGGCCCAGGGGATCGTCCAGGTAGAAGCCGCACTGGGCCGCGCGGCCGTCGGCGGCCACGGTCATCAGGTGCAGGCCGCAGGCCATGGCCTGGCCCTGGGGGCCTTGGCCGCTGCCGTGGTAGGCCCCGCCAAAGGCGCAGGCCATGGCCGCCGCCGCCTGGGCCGGGGTCACCGTCAGCCCGGAGTCGCCGTGCAGCCGCCCGGCGGCGCAGGGGGCGTCTACGCCCCATTCCCGCGCGCCCAGCGCATGCACCAGGGCCTCCAGGCCTTCGAACTCGGCCAGGTTGGCGGGGTGGACCATGCTGGCGATGGACAGGTCCAGCCCGGCCGCGCGCACCCGGCGGGCCGCGGCCACGGCCGGGGCGAAGCTGCCGGGGCCGCGCAGGGCCTCGTGGCCGGGCAGGAGGCCGTCCAGGCTGATCTGCACCTCGTCGCAGTTGAGTTCGGCCAAGGCCGCCTCGTCCAGCTTGAGGCCGTTGGTCAGGAGCACCCGGCGCAGGGGCAGGGCGGCCAAGAGGGCGTTGACCTGGGGCCAGCGGGGATGCATGAGCGGCTCGCCGCCGGAGATGAGCACCCGGAGCCCGTTCATGGCCTCGAACTCGCGCAGGATGGCCGCTATGGCCGCCACCGGCAGGTCCACCCCCCTGGCCGGCCCCAGGTAGCAATGGGCGCAGGCCAGGTTGCAGCGCCAGGTGATTTGCAGCTCCAGGTAGCGCAGGCTGGGCGCGGGGCCGGGGCCGGTGGGCAAGGGGCGCGGCGCGGGCGCGGCGTGAAGCTCCAGCAGGCCCTCGTCCAGGCAGTAGGCCTGGAAATCCGGGTCCAGGCCGGCCTGGGCCAGGCTGATCTGGCCCCGGCAGTTGGCCAGGGCGGCCCAGGCCTCCTCGCTCAGCTCGTAAAGCTCGTCGGCGCGGCGGTCGTAGAGGCAGGGCCGTTCCAGCCGGCGCAGCGAGACGTGGCCGGCCAGGCACACGTAGGCGTCGGCCTGGCCCACCACGGCTAGAGCCCCAGGTCCCGGCCGGCGGCCAGCAGGCCGGCCACCGCCCGCAGCCCGCCGCAGGGCGCGCACTGATCCCTGGGCGCGGCCGGGTCGCGGAAGTCGCAGCCGTCGACGCGGTATGCGCAGGCTTGGCAGACCGCCAGCAGGCGGGGGTCGTCGCCGGCCAGGCCGAAAAGCGGTCGGGCCGGGTCCGGGGCCAGGCCGGCCAGATCGGCGGTCAGACCGGGCCTGGCCTCAAGGCAAACCAGGCCCCCGCAGCCGGGCTCCTCGCGCCGGCCGGGCTTGTGATAACGGCAGAGGGTGGGACAGATCAGTGCGCGCATGGCAAACAAGGGGGGGAGGCCACGCGCCTCCCCCCGGCTGGCTAGCCTAGGCTAGCAAGAGCTCTTGCATTTGCAGAGCCCGCGCTGGGTGCGCTCGATTTTCCGGATCTTCATGATGTCCTCCTCGACCCCTTCATGGGGCGGTTGTGGTTATATAAATTGTTACGTCCTGTCCCCATGGATGTCAAGCGCGGCCGTGGCGGCGGTGAAAGCCGGTCGAACACGCCATCAACAACGATATATTTTAAAGCGTTATTGTCATCACACAACATGTTGTATTTGAACCTGCGCGGCCAGAACTCGGCCGCCTATGAATCGGGGCTTGGCAAACCGCGGCTGTGGTGCTAAAGTAAAAAAAGCCTATCACCTTTAATTTCCACGGAAGGCTTGCCACGGTCCAGGGAGGACCCCGACAGGAGGTGCTCCCATGGGTTTCACTTTTTCCAACATCGCCAAGGTGGGCGCCCAGAGCGCCATGGCCGTGGGCCAGGCCCAGGCCAAGAGCATGGGTCTGGGCCAGAAGGAGGCCAACGCCCTGGCCGTGACCAACCTGGTCCAGCGCGATGACGGCGACAAGACCATCGGCGTCCTGATGGGCGGGGCCAAAAAGGGCGGCCGTCTGCGCGGGGCCGCCTTCAAGCAGGACCTGATGGACATTGGCCAGGCGGCCCTGGTCAAGGGGCCGGGGCGCGGCGTCGGCAACAGCGCCGCCTCCAGCCTGGGCGGGAGCGGGTCGATCCTGAGCAAGACGGTCTAGGCGCGCCAGGGCGAAAAAACCGGGCGGCGGGCCGGCCGCCGCCCGGCGGACATGAAGCGGGAAGACGGCTCAGGCCGCCTTGACCTGCACCCGATGGTTGCGCTTGTCGTACCAGCCCTGGAAGAGCACCAGGTCCAGGTGCTCGTCGAGGCTGTTGAAGTTCTCCACCTTCACCTTGCGGCTGAAGACGGCGTCGGGGTCGTACACCCGGAACTCCTGCAAGCTATCGCCCTTCTTGCCGCGGGTCACGCTCTTAAGGCGCCACACCCAATCGGGGTTCTGGTTCTCCTGCACCACCAGATACTGGCCCAGGGGCTGCAAGATGTCCTTGGGCTTGGGCAGATCCTCAATCGGCGATCCGTCAGCCGACGCCCCCTTTTTGAGAAATCCAAACATCAGCCACCTCCTGGCTTGCTACTCGGCAGTCGACAGGCGTCTGCGTCTCGCTCTTGGTCTAGCGAGCCTGGTGCCAACTTGCGCCACGGCGAGCTTGACAAGGTCGCTACGGGCAACACGATGACAATACAGGCAAAAAATTGATTTGGCCCTTTCCGCGGGGTCGCGGGGGATGGTGGGCTGGTTGCAGAACGCCCAAAAAGCCGCGGAACTCGGCGCGCAAAACGCAAAGAACGCCTAGCGCCGACGTGCGCCGGTTTCGGGCAGCGGAGGGGGGCGGCGCGGGAGGTTTGCACAACGACGATGGTAGAATTATGCAAACTTTGGCTTTCATCCTCCAATTGCTGGCATGGTGCAATCATTCGCGCGCGGCATCTTGCACATAGCAATGACGGCATTACGGCAGCCGCGCCGCCTCCAGTGGGCTCCGGAGGATTTGGCCAAAATGGCAGCACGTTAACCGGTAAACTGCCATCTGGCGGATGGGGGCGCAAAATGGGCCGGATATTGCAAGCCAAGTGAAAAAATCAACAAGCCTGGGGCGAGAACCGGGGGCGCTGCTCCGGGCGGCGCCAGGCTGCCAGGGGCGAAGCTCCCGGTTATCGTCTGGAAGGCGGATGTCTTGGGCGGCCCCGCCGGGGCCGGCAACGGCGACCTAAGGAGATTGGCGTATGGCGGATGCAAAGCTGCAGGAGCTGATCGACACCCTCAAACGGCAGGGGGTGGAGAGCGGGGAGGAGGCCGGCCGGCGCATCGTGGAACAAGCCCAGGCCCAGGCCGCCCAGATCGTGGCCCAGGCCAGGAGCGAGGCCGAGACGGTGCTGAGCCAGGCCAAGGCCGAGGCCGACAAGCAGATGAAGCAGCTCCAGTCCTCCCTGGAGATCGCCGCCAGCCAGTTCGTCACCAGCCTCAAGCGGGTGATCGAGGAGAACCTGCTGGTGCTGCCCTTGAAGGCCAAGCTGGCCGAGGAGCTCAAGCAGGACGAGTTTCTCAAATCCCTCATGGCCAAGTTCGTGGAGTCCTACACCGGCGAAAAGGGCATGCAGCTGGTGCTGCCCAAGGACGCCCAGGACCAGCTCTGGGACTACGCCCTCGACCTGGCCGCCCGCCGCTACGGCGCCGACCAGGCCGGCGACAAGCTGGAGCTTAAGATGGAGTCCCAGGGCGTGAACTTCGGCTTCATGGCCCGCCGCGCCGACGGCGTGGTCCGCCTGGACTTCAGCGACGAGGCCTTCCTGAACCTCTTCTTGCAGTACCTGGGCGTCCGTTTCCGGACGCTTTTCAAGGACGTCAAGATCGGGGAAGCCGGGCTCTGATGAAGTACTACTTCCTGGCCACGTATCTGCCCGAACTTAGTCGGGAGGATAAGAGGGTGCGCCTGGGCGTCGCCGACCTGCTGGCCGACCGCGGCCTGCTGGCCGACGAGGACTGGCGCGAGGTCGACCTGGTGCGCCTGGCCCGCGACGTGGTGATGGTGGAGCGGCTTTTGGCCGGCCGTCCGGTGGCCGTGCCCCAGGCGCTCCACGACCTGGATTTCTGGCGCGAGCAGCAGAAGGCGCCCAGCGAGGGGCCTGATTTCATCCAGGCCTTTCTGCGCGCCCAGGCCGGGGGCGAGTTCGGCCCCCGCCAGGTGGACCGGCTCTGGGCGGCCTATTACGATCACGTCCTGGAGCAGAGCCGCAACCCGTTGCTACGGGCCTGGGCGGGCTTCGAGCGCGACCTGCGCAACATCCTGGCCGCCCTGCGCGCCCGTCGCCAGGGCCTCACGGTGGCCGAGCACCTGGTGGGCGACAGCGACCTGGTGGCGGCGCTGGCCCGGGCCAACGCCGAGGACTTCGGCCTGGGACGGGATTATCCCTGGCTGGAGCGGCTCATGGCGGCCAAGGAGCCCCAGGAGCTGCAAGCCATGGTCGATCAGATTCTGTGGGACTTTCTGGAGCAAAACACCGGGGCCGACCCCTTCGCCTTCGAGGCCATCCTGGCCTACCTGCTCAAGCTGATGATGGTGGAGAGGCGGCTGGCCCTGGACGAGGAAGCCGGCATGGCACTGGTTCGGCAGCTGGAGGAAGCCTGAGATGGGCATGGGACGGGTAGTAGCGGCCTACGGCAACATGGTCACGGTGGCCTTCGAGGGCAGCGTGCGCCAGAACGAGGTGGCCTACATCATGGCCGCCGACGGCAGCCGGCTGAAAAGCGAGGTCATCCGCGTGCGCGGCGACCGCTGCAACGTGCAGGTCTTCGAGGACACCCGCGACATCCAGGTGGGCGACGCGGTGGAGTTCACCGGCGACCTGTTGGTGGTGGAGCTGGGGCCGGGGCTTCTGGCCCAGATCTATGACGGCCTGCAGAACCCGCTGCCCAAGCTGAGCCAGGCCACCGGGCTTTTCCTCAAGCGCGGCGTGTACATCGAGCCCCTGGACCGCGAGACCAAGTGGGACTTCACCCCCCAGGTCAAGGTCGGCAACTGGATCGAGGCCGGCGACGTGCTGGGCTGGGTGCCAGAGGGCAAATTCACCCACCAGATCTTCGTGCCCTTCAATTTCATCGGCAAGGCCGAGATCACCAAGGTGGCCGACAAGGGCTTCTACACCGTCGCCGAAACCATCGCCGAGGTGACCGACGAGGCCGGCAAGACCCACCAGCTCAGCATGATGCAGGTCTGGCCCATCAAGATCCCGCTGAAGCTCTACCAGGAGCGCCTGCTGCCCGACCAGCCGCTCGTCACCGGCTGCCGCATCATCGACAGCTTCTTCCCGGTGGCCAAGGGCGGCACCGCCTGCATCCCCGGCCCCTTCGGTTCGGGCAAGACGGTCTTGCAGCAGATCATCAGCCGCTACGCCGACGTGGACGTCATCATCGTGGCGGCCTGCGGCGAGCGCGCCGGCGAGGTGGTGGAGACCCTACGCGAGTTCCCCCACCTGGAGGACCCCTACACCGGCCGCACCCTGATGGAGCGCACCATCATCATCTGCAACACCAGCTCCATGCCGGTGGCCGCCCGCGAGGCCTCCATCTACACCGCCATCACCATCGGCGAGTACTATCGCCAGATGGGCCTGCACGTGCTCATCCTGGCCGACTCCACCAGCCGCTGGGCCCAGGCCCTGCGCGAGATGAGCGGCCGCCTGGAGGAAATCCCCGGCGAGGAGGCCTTCCCGGCCTACCTGCAATCGCGCATCGCCGAGTTCTATGAGCGCGCGGGCTTCGTCAAGCTGAAAGACGGCCGCGCGGGCTCGGTCAGCGTCATCGGCACCGTCTCCCCGGCCGGCGGCAACTTCGAGGAGCCGGTGACCCAGGGCACCCTGGCGGTGGTGGGGGCCTTCCTGGGGCTGACCTGGGCGCGCTCTAACGCCCGGCGCTTCCCGGCCATCGATCCCCTGATCTCCTGGTCCAAATACCTGGAGCAGATGAAGGAGAGCCTGCTGAAGATCGACCCGGACTGGGTGAATCTCATCAAGGGCGCCCAGAAGGCGCTCTTGGAGGGCAGCGAGATCAAAAAGCGCATGGACGTGGTGGGCGAGGAAGGCACCAGCAACGCCGACTTCATCGCCTACCTCAAGGCCGAGTTCCTGGATTCGGTCTATCTGCAGCAGAATGCGTTTGACAAGGTCGACGCCTTCAACACCATGGAGCGCCAGGCCTACTGCTTCAAGCTGGTGGACAAGGTGCTGCACAAGGAGATCGCGGCCAAGGACAAGGACGACGCCCGCGACATCTTCTTCCGGCTCACCGCCTTGTTCAGGAACTTCAACGCCAGCCAGTGGCAGGGCGAGGAGTTCAAGCGCTACGAGGCTCAGATCAACGAATTTCTGAGGGGCTAGGGCCGTGAGAGAGATCATTACCAAGATCGACGAGATCACCGGCAACATCGCCACCCTGAAAGCCGGCGGCGTGGGCCTGGGCGAGCTGGCCCTGTTGCAGTCGCCCGGCAAGCAGACCCTGGGCCAGGTCATCAGCCTCAGCGGCGAGAACGTGACCGTCCAGGTGTTCGGCGGCACCAAGGGCATCTCCACCAACGACCGGGTGCGCTTTTTGGGCCATCCCATGATGGTCAAGTACGGCAGCGCCCTCCTGGGCCGCATCTTCAACGGCTCCGGCGCGCCCATCGACGGCGGTCCGGAGCCGGTGGAGGAGGAGATTCCCATCGGCGGTCCGTCCTTCAACCCGGCCAACCGCGTCATCCCCCAGCAGATGATCCGCACCAACATCCCCATGATCGACGTGTTCAACTCGCTGGTGGTCAGCCAGAAGCTGCCGATCTTCTCCATCCCCGGCGAGCCCTACAACCAGCTCCTGGCGCGGGTGGGCATGCAGGCCGAGGCCGACATCATCATCCTGGGCGGCATGGGCCTGAAGTTCGACGACTACACCTTCTTCAAGCGCACCTTCGAGGAATCCGGCGTGATGAACCGCGTCATCATGTTCATCCACCAGGCCTCGGACCCGGTCGTCGAATGCCTGTTGGTGCCCGACATGGCGCTGGCCGTGGCCGAGCGCTTCGCCGAGAGCGGCAAGCGCGTGCTGGTCTTGCTGACCGACATGACCAACTTCAGCGACTCGCTCAAGGAGATCAGCATCTCCATGGAGCAGATTCCCAGCAACCGCGGCTACCCCGGCGACCTCTACAGCCAGTTGGCCTCCCGCTACGAGAAGGCGGTGGACATGCAGGGCGCGGGCGACATCACCATCCTGGCGGTGACGACCATGCCCGGCGACGACGTGACCCACCCCATCCCGGACAACACCGGCTACATCACCGAGGGGCAGTTCTACCTGCGCCACGGAGTCATCGATCCTTTCGGCTCGCTCAGCCGCCTGAAGCAGAACGTGGTGAGCAAGGCCACCCGCAAGGACCACAACGACATCATGAACACCATGATCCGGCTGTATTCCGACTGCCGGGAATCGCGCAACAAGATCGCCATGGGCTTCAAGGTGTCCAAGTGGGACGAGACGCTTCTGGCCTACGGCAAGGACTTCGAGCGCGAGCTGATGGACCTGAACGTCAACATGCCCATCGAGGTGGCGCTGGATAGGTGCTGGGATATCCTGGCCCGGCACTTCGAGCCGGTGCAGACCGGTCTGAAGGACGAACTGGTCAAGCAGTATTGGCCGGCCGAGCGCGCGGCCTAAGGGCCCGGACACGCCAGGCAAGCGGCGGCAACCCAGGCGGCGGTGAAGCATGGCCGACAAGCCCAAATTCAACAAGACCGCGCTGAAGCAGCAGCGGGACGCCCTGGCCAAGTACCAGAAGTTCCTGCCCATCCTGCAACTGAAAAAGATGCAGTTGCAGTTGGTGCTGCGCCAGTTGGAGCCGGTGGTGGAGGCCAAGCGCCAGGAGCTCAAGCAGGCGGCCGAGGCCGCCCGGTCCTGGGCCGGCCTGCTGGGCGATCCCACGGTGGACCTGGATCGTTACCTCAACGTGGCCGAGGTGGTCAGCGACCGGGACAACATCGCCGGCGTGGAGGTGCCAGAGTTCCGCCAGGTGGTCTTCGCCCCGGCGCGCTACTCGCTTTTCGCCACCCCGGCCTGGCTGGACCAGGCGGTGGATGGCCTCCGGCGGCTGATCAGCGCCCGCGAGGAGGTTAAGGTGCTCTTGACCAAGGAGCGCCTGCTCAAGGAGGAGCTGCGCACCACCACCCAGCGCGTGAATCTGTTCGAGAAAAAGCTCATCCCGGAGCTCAAGGAAAACATCCGCCGGATCAAAATATTCCTGGGCGACGAGGAAACGGCGGCGGTGGGCCGGGCCAAGCTGGCCAAGGGCAAGCTGGCCGGTTGATGGCGGACGTCGTGCGGGGCCGTGCCCACTTAGCGGGAGGTTGGCGGGCGTGATCGTCAAGATGCGCAAAGTGACCTTCATCGGCCTGATGGCCGAGAAGGACGAGTTTTTAAGGCGCTTGCAGGCCACCGGGGTCACCCATCTCATCCTGCCCAGCGACGCCGCCGAGCCCGGCGAGTTGATCAAGGAGCTGGGCCGGGTGGGCGAGGTGCGCCGCTTCCTGGCCAAGCGGGCGCCCAAGCAGGCCGAGCCGGTTCCCGGCGGGGAGTATCCCGCCCTGGTGGCCCAGCGCGAGGAGTTGGGCGAGCGCGAAGGCCGCCTGGCCAACGAGCTTCTGCAGCTCAAGAAGGAGCGCGCCCAACTGGCCGTGTACGGCGATTTCGACCCGGAGGCCGTCGCCCTGCTGCGCGCCAAGGGCTTGGTGGTCAATTTCTACCGCGCCAGCGCCAAGACCATGGCGGCCCTGGACTTAAGCGGGGTGCACAGCCTGGTCACCGGCCAGGAGCGGGGCGAGACGGCCTTCGTCACCCTCGGCCTGGCCGATCCCGGGCTGCCGCTCATCCCGGAGCGCCTGCCCGCCCGCGGCCTGGCCGAGACCGAGGCCCTGATCGCGGCCAAGGAGGCCGAACTGGCCGACATCCAGGCCCAATACGCCGAACTGGCCAAGCAGGTCAAGGCGCTGGAGGAGGCCCAAGCTGAGTTGACCGACCGGGTGGCCTTCGCCCGCGCGGCGCTCAACCTGGAGCCGGAGCTGGATGATCGCCTGTTCGTGCTCGCCTGCTGGTCGGCCATACCCGAAGCCGACCTGGTCAAAGAGATCGGCTCCGACCTGCGCTACCACTATATCGCCGAGGACCCCCAGGAAGACGACCGGGTGCCGGTGCTGCTCAGCAACCAACCGCTCTTCGCCCCCGGCGAGGACCTGGTCCAGGTCTATAGCCATCCCAACTACAGCGACTTTGACCCCAGCGGACTGGTGCTCTACTGCTTCGTGATCTTCTACGGCATGATCATCGGCGATTTCGGCTACGGCGTGGTGTTGGGCGGCCTCACCCTGTGGCTCAAGAGCAAGCTCAAGAACCCCGCGCCGGTGGTCAAGCGGCTGTTGTTCATGAACGGCCTGCTCAGCCTGAGCACGATGTTCTTCGGCGTCATCACCGGCAGCTACTTCGGCGTCATCCTGGAGCCGGGCAACCCCCTGCTGAAGCCGGTGTTGATGGACTTTGGCACCAAGGAGGGCATGAACCAAGTGATGCTCATCAGCATCATCATGGGCATGGTCCACCTGACCATCGCGCTGGCCATCAAGTTCAAGCGCACCCGCGACCTGCCATCCCTGGGTTGGATCCTGGTGCTCTGGGGGGGCTACGTGTTCCTGGACGCCAAGATGGTCAGCAACACCGAGGCGCCCATCGCCCAGTGGGTCCTGATCGCGGGCCTGGCGTTGGTGGTGCTGTTCACCAGCAAGCACAAGAATCCCATCATCCGGGTGCTGGCCGGCCTGAACGGGGCCATGGGCGCGGTGCAGCTCTTTGCCGACGTGCTCAGCTACATGCGCCTGTTCGCCCTGGGCCTGGCCACCATGTACATGTGCCAGACCTTCAACATGCTAGGCGGCATGGTGCGCGACGCGGTGCCGGTGGTGGGCTGGGTCTTCATGGCGCTGGTGCTGGTGCTGGGCCACACCATCAACCTGGGCCTGGGCATCATGGGCGGCGTGGTGCACGGCCTGCGCTTGAACTTCCTGGAGTGGTACCGCTGGTGCTTCGAGGGCGACGGTCTGATCTTTAGGCCCTTCCGCCTGACCGCCAGGCGCCAGGCGTAACCAGGGTCGGTTGCATGCAGTCCGGCCGCGCGGTCGGCCGGTCTCAGGGGGGTAAAATCCGCTCGCCGGGCGGCGGGTGCAGAATCAGGCGCATGATAGCAAACTCGACATTTAGGAGGAGACGGCAATGGATTGGGCGATGATCCTGGGTTATCTGGGCTGTGCCTGCGCCATCGGCATTCCGGCGGCGGGCAGCGCCGCCGGCGTGGGCATTGCCGGCGCGGCCTCGCACGGGGCCATGGCCAAGGTTGAGGAAGGGCACGGCAAGTTCATCGGCATCAGCGCCGCTCCCTCCAGCCAGACCATTTACGGCCTCATCCTGATGTTCGTGCTCCTGGGCAAGATCAAGGCCGCGGGCCTGGCCGTCCTGGGCATCGGCGTCTTCTGCGGCATCGCCATGTGCGTGTCGGCCATCTATCAGGGCAAGGTCTGCGCCACGGCCATCCTGGCCTCCACCAGCAAGCCGGAGATTTTCGGCAAGTGCTTCGCGGCGGTGGGCATGGCGGAAAGCTTCGCCATCTTCGCCTTGGTGGCCGGCATCGTCATGGCCGGCAACCTGTAGAGCATCCTGACACCATCCGGTCCGGCCCGGACCCGCCCCACGGGGGCGAGGCCAGGCCGGGCCGGGCGCACGCACCGGGGATGAGGTGGGCCATGGTGGTTAGCATCAGCCGGCAATACGGCGCCGGCGGACGCGCGGTGGGCGAGAAGATCGCCGAACGGCTGGGCTACCGGCTGGTGGACCGGGCCATCCTGACCGAGGTGGCCAAAAAGGCCGGGGTCACGGTGCGCTCGGTGCAGGACGTGGAGCAGGAGGCGGGCGGGCTCCTTAGCCGGTTGGTGAACGAGCTGGTCAAGGCCTCGCCCTATGTGCGCAACCTGCCCGACTACTCGGCCACCTTTGACGAAGAAGCCTACCGGGCCTTCCTGAAGAAAGTCATCGGCGAGATGGCCGCCCAGGGCAACGTGGTCATCATCGGCCGCGGCTCCCAGCTCATCCTGCGCGACAATCCGGCCGTGGTGCGGGTGCTGTTGGTGGCCAAGGAAGAAGACCGCATCCAGCGCCTGATGCGTCACTACAAGCTGGAGCGCGAAAAGGCCGAGCAGGTGGCCCGGCGCGAGGAGAAAAAGCGCCAGGCTTTCCTGAAGGCCTTCGAGGCCGGCGACCCCGCCGACGCCAGCCTCTATCACCTGGTCATAAACACCAGTCTGGTCAACCTGGACATGGCCGCCGACCTGGTGACCAAGGTGGTGCAGGCCCAGGCTTGACGGCGGCGCCTGCGGCCGGGCCTGGACCGGTGGAGCAGGGGGGGCTATCATAGGGACCGGGGACGCCGGCCCTGGCCGCTCCCCACCTCACGCCGCCATAGCCGGGAGGCCGCCCCAGTGACCCTGCGCTCCAAGCTGATCCTGGCCCAACTGCCGCTCTGGGCGGCGGTGGTGGCCGTGGGTCTGTTGGGCGTGGGAGCCACCGCCAATCTAAGTGAACGCCCCCAAAGCATAATCAGGGAAAACTACAACAGCCTGCGGGCCGCCTATGAGATGAACTCCGCCCTGGAGCGGCTCAACGACGCCGCCGCCACGGCGCTCTTGAGCGGCCGCTACACCTTGCCGGAGGCCTTCGCGGACCTCAAACGCGCCTTCGAGGCCGGGTTGAGCCTGCAACAGGCCAGCGCGGTCGAGGTCGGCGAACCGGAGGCCACCCAGGAAGTGCAACAGGCCTGGGGCGACTACCTGGCCGCCCTGGAAGCCTTGGAACGCGCCGGCAACCAGGAGCAATCGCGGGAAATCTATCTGCGCCAACTGGTCCCGACCCTGAGCCGGGTGCAGAAGTTCGTCGACCACATCGTCACCATCAACCAGGCAGCGCTGCTCAAGAAAAGCGAGCAGGACGCGGCCAAGGCGGCCCAGTTCCAGGCCATGGTGCTGGGGGTTTCCATCGGCGCGCTGGTGTTGGGGTTGCTGGTCAGCCTGGCGGCCACCATGCGCTTGTTGAAACCCCTTAACACCCTCAGCCAGGCCGTGCAGCGCATCGGCGGCGGCGACTTCGAGGCCAGGGTCAGCGTGGGCGGCCGCGACGAGGTGACCCGCCTGGCCGGCGAAGTCAACCTGATGGCCCACAAGTTGCGCCAGTATCGCCAGAACTCCCTGGGTGAGCTGCTTCTGGCCCAGCAGGCCAGCCAGGCGGCCATCGACAGCCTGCCCGACCCGGTTCTGGTCTTCAGCCCCGACGGCCGTCTGAACAACGTCAACGAGGCCGCCGAATCCCTGGTGGGCGAGGAGCAGGAAAGCGAGGCCCAGGACGGCTGGCAGGCCCTGGACCCCGCCCTGCGCCCCCACCTGCGTCCGCTGGTGGAGCAGGTGCTGGCCGGCAAGGGGCCATATTACCCCACCGGCTTCGACGAGTCGGTGAAGCTGGCCGGCCTCGATGGGGACCGCTACCTGCTGCCGCGGGCCACCCCGGTGCGTGACGTGGCCGGCTCGGTGAGGGGGGTGACGGTGCTGTTGCAGGACGTCACCCGCCTGCGGCTTTTCGACCAGATGAAGAGCGACCTGGTGGCCACGGTGGCCCACGAGTTCCGCACCCCGCTGACCAGCCTGCGAATGGCCATCTACCTGCTCCTGGAGCAGGTGCCCGGCCCGCTAATGGAGCGCCAGAGGGACTTGCTGGAAGGCGCGCGGCGCGATTGCGAGCGGGTGCAGGCCATGGTGGACGATCTGCTGGATTTGTCGCGCATAAGCGACCAGGGCGTGCAACTCAGGCGCCAGGCGGTGCCGGCAGGCGAGCTGATCCTGACGGCGATGGAGCAGTTCCGGACGGCGGCGGTCAACAAGTCGCTGGCGCTGGACACCCCCGGCTCGGCCTGCCGGGCCGAGGTCATGGCCGATCCGGACCGCATCTATATGGTCTTCGCCAACCTGCTGTCCAATGCCATACGCCACACCTCCGCCGGCGGCAGCCTGACCCTGGACGCCCGGCAGGAGGGGGGGCGGGTGCTGTTCATGGTCGGAGACACCGGCGAAGGCATTGCGCCGGAGCACCAGGAAGCCATCTTCCGCAAATTCCATGGCGTGCCGGGGGCCAAGGCCTCCGGCTCCGGCTTGGGGCTTTTCATCGCCCGGCAGGTGGTGCGCCATCACGGCGGAGAGATGGGGGTCGTCAGCGAGCCCGGCCGAGGCAGCCGGTTCTGGTTCACCCTGCCCCTGGCCCAGACCTAGGCCCCAGCCCGTGTTCTACTGTCCCTTGCGTTTGCGCCGGCGCCAGAGGGTGGACGCGTCCACCCCCAGGATGTGGGCGGCTTCCTGCAAGGTGGAGGTGCGGGCGGTCACCCGCCGGATGTGCTCCTCCTCGATCTGCTCCAGGCTGTAGTTGCCCCCCAGTTGGGGAGGGGCGCTCTCGCCGGCGCAGGCCGCCACCCGCTCCGGCAGATCGCCGGGCTCCAGTTGCTGGCCGGCGCTGAGCACGATGGCCCGCTCCAGGGCGTTGCGCAGCTCGCGGATGTTGCCGGGCCAGGGGTAGCCCACCAGGGTTTGCTGGGAGGCGGCGGAGAGGCTGGGCGGGTTCTGGCGGCTGCCGCCGGCGAAAAATTCGACGAAATGCCGCGCCAGGGGCAGGATGTCCTCCGGCCGCTTGCGCAGGGGCGGCAGGGTCACTTCCACCACGCTCAGGCGGTAATAGAGGTCCTCGCGGAAGCGGCCGACCTTGATGTCGGCTTCCAGGTCGCGGTTGGTGGCCGCCACCACCCGCACGTCGGCGCTGCGGGTGAGATTTTCGCCCACCCGCTCGAACTCCTTGCCTTGCAAGAAGCGCAGCAGCTTGGCTTGGAGGCTGCCGGGTATCTCTCCGATCTCGTCCAGGAAAAGGGTGCCGCCCTCGGCCGCCTCCACCCGGCCCGGCTTGTCCTTGAGCGCGCCGGTGAAGGCCCCGCGGGCGTGGCCGAAAAGCTCGCTGGCCAAAAGGTCCTCGCTCAGGGTGGGGCAGTTGACCGCCACGAAGGGCCGGCCGGAGCGCTTGCTGCGCGCGTGCAGGCTGCGAGCCAGCACCTCCTTGCCGGTGCCGCTCTCGCCGCGCAGGAGCACCGGGGCGTCGGAGACGGCCGCCCGCCAGAGCACGTCCATCACCTGGCGCATGAGCGGCGAGTTGGTCTCCAGCAGCGCCTGTGGCAGGGCCTTGCTGAGCCGCTCCTCCAGCTCGCGGGTGCGGCTGACCAGTTGGCGTCGCTCGGAAACCTGCTCCAGCACGTGACGTATCTGGGCCGGGGTGAAGGGCTTGGGCAGGTAATCCTGGGCCCCCAGCTTGATGGCTTCCACCGCGGTGTCGAAGGTGGCGTAGGCGGTGATTACCACCACCGACAGCTCCGACCGTTCGGCCAGTATGCGCGGCAACAGCTCCAGGCCGTTCTCCTCGCCCAGGCGCAGGTCTAAAAAGACCAGGTCCACCGGGTTGCGGCGCAGGATGGCCAGGGCCTCCTCGCCGCTCTTGGCGCTGCTGACCCTGGCGCCGGCCGACTCCAGGGTCATGGCCAGGGTGGTGCGGATGTTCTGCTCGTCATCCACCACCAGCACCCGCATGCCAGCGCCATCGCCGCTCCGGCCCGCGCCCAGGATGTTTTCCCGTTCCATGGCTCCCCCTGCAATCCGGCCGGGCTCCAGGCTTGTCTCGCGCGTTCCATCATAATTCATCGCGCCGCCTGCTCCAAGCGCCGCCGCGCCATTGGATCCCGGCTTGCCAGACGTGGCGTGCCCCCTTGCCTGACAGCATGAACAATGCCAGCCGGCCCCAGCCTGCCGCAGCGGTCGGCATGCCCTTTACAAGCCAGCGGTTATCCCGCCGGGACCGGTTGCACATATCCTGCAAACCGGGGCGCGCGCTTGCATTATGCAAAGCAGCGGCGGGGCTGCCGCCAGCCGGCCGGCGCGTCCAACCAAGCGATTTTACGTCAACTGAGCCTCCGCGTCCAAATACTGGCGGACTGGCATCCGTTTCGCTGTGCATCAACACGGCCCAGACTTACGCCGGCCGGCTCCGCGTGGCCAACCACGGCTTGCCCCAGGCCGGCCAGGCGGATTCTTCTCTTGCCCGACCCTTCGCGCCGGAGCGAGCGGACTCGCTCCGGCGACAGCCAACCCTTGGGTCGACGGCCGCCGCCTGGGTGGCGCTGACGGCGGCGTCCGGCGCCGGGGGAAGAAAGGAACGGGTTGCGATGGAGGTGGGTTATCTGGCCATCCTGGGCGTTCTGCTGGGGGCGATGGCCGCGACGATTCCGGTTTTTCTGGCCCTGATCATCACCGGGGTGGTGGGGTTCGCCCTGTTCACCAGCGTGCCCCTGATCTTCGTGGTCCAGGCCATCTTCCGGGCCATGGACAACTTCGCGCTCATCGTGGTGCTGTTCTTCATCCTCTGCGGCAACGTGATGACCGCCGGATCCATCGTCACCAAACTCATCCGCCTGGCCAACGTCACCGTGGGCTGGCTGCCCGGCGGCCTGGCCATGGCCGGGGTCATGGCCTGCGCCATGTTCGGGGCCATCAGCGGCTCCACCGTGGCCACGGTGGTGGCCATCGGCGGCTTCATGATCCCGGCGCTCATCGACAACCGCTACACCGAGCGCTTCACCCTGGGGGTGATGACCACCGCGCCCAACCTGGGCGTCATCATACCGCCCTCCATCACCATGATCCTCTATTCCATGGTCAGCGCCTGCTCCCTGGAAGGCCTTTTCCTCACCGGCTTCCTGCCCGGCCTGAGCATCACCGCCGCGATGTGCGTCTATTGCTATCTTTGGGCCAAGCGCAATCCCGGCTTCAAGACCATGCCCTTTCCTACCTTCAAGGAGTTCTGGGCGGCCTTCAAGGACGGCTTCTGGTCGCTGATGCTGCCGGTGGTCATCTTCGCCGGCATCTTCAGCGGAGCCTTCACCGCCAACGAGGCGGCGGTGGTGGCCTGCGTCTACGCCTTCATCGTGGAGCTGTTCATCCACAAGACCATGCAGTTTGGCCAGGTTAAGAAGGTCATGGTCAACAGCGCCGTGACCAGCGCCACCCTGCTCATCATCGTGGCCGGGGCCACCGTCTTTGGCAAGTACCTGACCATCGAGAACATCCCCACCAAGCTCAGCGAGCTGATCGTGGGCTCCATCAGCCAGCCCTGGGTCTTCATGCTCATCATGCAGTTTTGGCTGTTGGCGGTGGGCATGTTCATGGATTGCATCAGCGCCACCTTGATCCTGACCCCGATCTTTTTGCCCATGTTGGAAAAGTACGACATCAACCTGGTCCATTTCGGTCTGTTGATGACCGTGAACCTGGCCATCGGCTACTGCACGCCGCCGCTGGGCGTGAGCCTGTACATCACCTGGGCCATGCGCAACAAGGATCTGATCTTCGTCTCCAAAGCCGTGATGCCCACGGTGCTGATCCAGATCGGCGTGCTGTTCGTCTATGCCTATTGGCCGGCCGCGGTGCTCTGGCTGCCGCGCACGCTGGGCTGGAGCGTGGATTAGGCGAGTTGCGCGCGTGTCGGGCGCCCGTGGGCGCGGCGGCCGGGGTCATTCCCCGGCCGCCGGTTTTCATGCGGATGGCAAGGCGGATGGAGACCCGTATCCGGCCCGGCGGGCCGGACCTCAGGGCTTGCAGGTCAGGTGACAAACCCCGGTGGGGGTCTCAACCGCATATGGGAAATACTTGCGCCGGAAGCGCAGGGCCACGTTGACCAGGGCGATTAGCACCGGCACCTCCACCAGGGGGCCGATCACCGCGGCGAAGGCCTGGCCCGAATCCAGACCGAACACCGCCACCGCCACCGCGATGGCCAACTCGAAGTTGTTGCTGGCGGCGGTGAAGGACAGCGTGGTGGCCTGCTCGTAGGTGGCCTTGGCCTTGACCGACAGCCAGAAGGAGACCAGGAACATCACCACGAAGTAGATGCACAAGGGGATGGCCACCCGCACCACGTCCAGGGGCAGTTCCACGATGTATTCGCCCTTGAGCGAGAACATGACCAGGATGGTGAACAACAGGGCGATCAGGGTGATGGGGCTGACGCGGGGGATGAACTTCTCCTCGTACCACTGGCGGCCCATGGTCCTGAGACCTATCACCCGGCTGAGCACTCCGGCGATGAACGGAATGCCCAAATAGATGAAGACGCTCTCGGCGATCTGGCCGATGGAGATGTCCACCACCGCGCCCTCCATCCCCAGCCAGCGCGGAACCAGGGTGATGAAGAACCAGGCGTAGACCGAGAAGAAGAGCACCTGGAAGATGCTGTTGAAGGCCACCAGCCCGGCGCAGTACTCGCGGTCGCCGGCGGCCAGGTCGTTCCACACGATGACCATGGCGATGCAGCGGGCCAGGCCGATCAATATCAGGCCCACCATGTATTCGTTGTGACCGGAGAGAAAGGCCACGGCCAGGGCGAACATCAGGACAGGGCCGATGACCCAGTTCTGCACCAGGGAGAGGGCCAGCACCCGGAAATTGCGGAACACCTGGCCCAGTTGCTCGTATTTCACCTTGGCCAGGGGCGGGTACATCATCAGGATCAGGCCGATGGCGATGGGAATGTTGGTGGTTCCCACCGAGAAGGCGTTTATGACGTCTTTCACCCCCGGCCACAGCCAGCCCCAGCCCACGCCCACCAGCATGGCCAGGAATATCCACAGGGTCAGGAAGCGGTCGAGGAAGGACAGGCGGGGGCCGGCGGTGGTCATGGAGTCTATTCCTCCTTGGCTTGGAGTGAGGCGGGCAGCCCGGCCACGAAGGCCTTGATCTCGTCGCGCACCCGGCGGTAGTGGTCCATGGCCTCCTCCTCGCTCCCGGCGTCCTGGGCCAGGAAGGGCGGATCGGCGAAGCCCATGTGCAGGCGTTGCACGCGGCCGGGAAACAGGGGGCAGGACTCGCGGGCGTGGTCGCAGAGCGTCACCACCCAGTCGAACTGGATGTCGCCCAGCTCGGCGACGTCCTTGGCCCACTGCCCGGAGATGTCCACGCCGGCCTCGGCCATGGCCCGCACCGCGCGCGGGTCCACCGCTTTGGGCTCCACCCCGGCCGAGTAGGCCTGGACCAGGTCCGGCTTGAGGGCCTTGGCCCAGCCCTCGGCCATCTGGCTGCGGCAGGAGTTGCCGGTGCAAAGGAACAATATCTTGAGCTTGCGGATGGGTGCGTTCATGAAGATGCCTTTCGCTCGCCTCAGTCCAGCTTGAAGAACTGGTTCAGCTTCAGGGTGCGGAACACCTCGGCGATGCTGGGCGAGAGATTATTGAGCGCCATGCGTCCCCCGCGGGCCGCCAGCCCCTTGTAGAACTGCACCAGGAGCGCGATGCCGGTGCTGCCGATGTAGGACACGGCGGCGAAGTCCAGCTCCACCTGCTGGGCGCGGGAGGCCTCGGCCATGGCCAGGGGCAGCTTGAGTTCGTCGACCTGCTGGTGGTCGATGCGCCCGCTAAGGGTTATCACCAGGCATTCGCCCTGACGTTTGATCTGGGGTTCCATGCTCGTCGTTTCGGGACCGGACGGGTCGGTCCGCGTTAGGGTTCGCCCATGTGCTCCAGCCAGGCGGCGATCCGCGCCCGCACTTGGTCGCGGATGGCGCGCACCGCCGCCAGCTTCTCGGCCTGGTCGCCCTGGACCGCGGCCGGATCCGGAAAGGGCCAGTGCAGACGGTGGGTCACGCCGGGGAAGATGGGGCATTGACTCTCTCGGCTGTCGTCGCAGACCGTGATGACATAATCGTAAAGTTGCCCGCGCTTGTACAGGTCGAAAACGCCCTGGGAGCCGCGCTGGCTGAGATCGATGCCGACCTCGGCCATGACCTCCACCACCAGGGGGTTGATGGGCATGGGTTCGAAGCCGGCGCTGGCGACCTCGAAGCGGTCCCCGGCCATCTGCTCCAAAAAGGCTTGGGCCATCTGGCTGCGGCCGCTGTTATGCACGCAGACGAACAAAACCTTGGTTTTCGTTGTCATGGGTGCGCTCCTGGCGGCCTGGGCCGCTGGCTTGGGCTGGCTGTCGGGGTTCGCCGCGTCCGCGGGCGATCTCACCCATTTAAGCCTAGCCCAGGGCCGGGCCTTTGACCCATGACAATTGGGTGAACAAACGCTTTACTCCAGCGAGCGCTGCAAGGGGGCCAGATAGTCGGCCAGGCGCTGGCGGTTCTCCGGGGCCAGCTCCGGGCAGTCATCGCCGGTCCGGCCGCCTTCCACGCACAGGGCGGCGAAGGCCATGCAGGTGGGCTGACCGCATCGCTTGCAGTTGCTGCGGGGCAACATCATCAGCACCGGCAGCAGTTGGGGCCGGGGCAGGCCGGCATGGCTGGGCTCGATGGTCTCGCGCTGGTCCCAGACCTCGTTGATCTGGCGCTGCATCCAGCCCAGGATCTTGTCGGCCTCCTCGCCGTCCTTGAGCGCGTTGACCGCGATCAGGCGCGGGTGCACGGTGATGAGCTTGCCCTGGACCCGAAAGGTGACGCTGGGCGGGTCCTGGGTGTACTCGAACCCGCCCAGGGCGCTGTTCAGGTAGGGCAGCGCCGCGCCCACGTCGTCGTCCAGGTGGGCGTGGCAGTGCAGGGACTGGAAGCTGGGATTGCATTCGGGGCGGAAAAGCTCCTTGCGGTATCCGGTCAGCAGCATGATCCCCCTCCCTGGCCGCCGGCGGCCTCCAAGAGCCATTGCCGCAGGCTGGCCTCCGACGGGGCCGCGCCCACGGCCTTGACCCGGCCGTTGATAACCAGGGCCGGACTGCCCATCACGCCATGGGCGGCGATCTCCAGCATGTCGCGCACGTGCTCCACCGAGCCGACCAGGCCCAGGCCGGCCATGAGGTTCATGACCTGGGCGGCCAGGTCCTCGCAGCGGGCGCAGCCCTGGCCAAGCACCTTGACCTCCAAACCGGCCGCGGGCTCGGCCGCCACCGGCAGGCCCAGATGGCGGCGGTATTCGCGGGCCAGGGCGGCGGCATAGTCGGCCCTGGCGCTGGCCGGGATGTAGTTTTCCCGCTCCAGCCGGGCCACCAGTTCGGCCCCGGCTTGGGCCTCCGGGCGCGCGGCCCATTCCGGCTCCAGGCCGGCCAGGGCCTCGTCCAGGCCGCTGAGGCCCACCTTGCGCCCGGCCACGACGATCATCCGGCTGGCCATGGCCGCCTATCTCCCCGCCGCCATGATCTGCTGCTGTAGGTTGGCGTGCATGACGTCCTCCAGGCAGGCGAAAAACCCCAGCACGCAGGGCCGGGCCAGGCGGTAGAAGACCTGGGTGCCGCGCTTGGCGTCGGCCAGGATGCCGGCGGATTTCAGCAAGGCCAGATGCTTGGACACCGTGGACATGTCCGCGCCGACCAGTTCGGTCAGCTCGGCCACGCAGCGCTCCTGTTTGGCCAGCTCCTCCACGATGAACAGGCGGGTGGGATGGGCCAGGGCCTTGAGAATCTGGGCGCGGGCCTCCATGCGGGCCTGGGTGCGGGGGTCCATGGTTCACCTATGACGGGGTCGTTCGCCTATGTTAGTCGTAGATATTTCTAATTTGGCAATATGGCCACGTTTGCCGGAAATGTCAAGCCCCTTGGTCGGGGAGGACCGAGCGGACTCAGGCCGGCCGGCGCCGGCGGGTCGGGCGCTCCTCCGGGGCCGGCTCGCCGGCGGCGGGCTGGAGGCGGGGGTTGAAGTAGCCGTGCTTGAGGCGGGGAAAGCGGGCCTTGGTCTCCCGGATCAGGCGCTCCATGCCCAGACGTGTTTGCGGCGCGCCCAGGCCAAGCTCCTGCAGGTAGACCTCCGGGTCGATGTTGAGGTTGCGCCACTGGATGAGGTCCAGGCCGGTGGATTCGACCAAGGCGAACAGGGCCTGGGCCTCCTCCGGCCGGTCGGTCACGCCCGGCAGGCAGAGCAGGTTGATGGAGCAGAAGCCGCCGGCGCGCTTGACCGCCCGGATGCTCTCGATGGCGTCGTTCAGCGACCAGCCCTGGGGGCGGTAGTAGGCCTGGTGGCGCTCCGGGATCAGGCTGTTGAGCGAGACCCGCAGGGAGGATAGCCCTTCACGCATCAGGCGCTGCACCACCAGGGGCAGGCTGCCGTTGCTGTTCAGGTTGATGGTGCCGCGCGGCTCCTTCTGGCGGATCAGGCTGATGGACTCGGCCAAGAGCTCGCCCATCACGAGCGGCTCGCCCTCGCAGCCCTGGCCGAAGCTGACCAGCGACTCGCGGGCCTTGGCGAAATGGTGCAGGGCCACCTCGGCCACCTCGGCCGCGCTGGGCGAAAACTTCAGGCGCTCCTGGGTGGCCGGGAAACGGCCTTCGGGCTGGTGGGAGAGGCAGCCCAGGCACTGGGCGTTGCAGGCCGGGCTGGTGGGCAGGGGCGCCTCCCAGCGGCCCAGCATCAGGTTGCGCGCCGCCGGGCAGCAGGCGGTGAGCGCGCAGTGGCCCAGGTGCTGCCAGAGCCGGTTCTTGGCGTACTGCCTGAGCAGCCGCCGGGCCTGCTGGGCGATGCGCTCCGGGGCCGGGAAACGGGCCGCGTCCTGGCGGGGCAGGGGGTCGATGCGCACTCCGGTGACCACGAACTGGCCGCGGGTGAAGCCCACCGCCGCGTAGGCGAACAAGGGAAGGGTGGGCGCGCCGGCTAAAGTCTGCCAGGCCGCGCTCAGGGTGGCGGTGTGGGCCGGGGCCATGAAGGCCGCCACCGCCTGGGGCCGGGCCGCGACGTTCAGGGGGTCGCGCTCCAGAACTTCGATGCGGCCCGACCGGTCGGCCCCCACCGGCAAGCGCCCCGGCAGCAGGAACAGCTCGCTGCCCTGGGGCAGGGGTATGCAGCGGGCCTCGTCCACCGGCTCCCAGGCCCCGGCCGCCGAGCCCACCAGGCCCAGCTCCGGGTGGTCGTAGATGTTGCCGGCGGCGTCGGCGTAAACCAGGCTGGGTCGGGACATGGCGGCTCCTCAAATGAAGTCGCGAAATGGCTGACGCCATTTCGCTGGGGCGGGGCTATGTTACACCAAGCAGAGGGTGCGGGCCAGGCCTGCGCCTATTTAACCGCCTGGAGCCGGAACTCCACCTCCAACGCTGGCAGGACCCAGGCCAGATGCCGTTCATAGGCCCTGGGGTGGCGGTTGGCCCAGGCGGCCAGGCCCAGGCGGCCGTTTCTGCCGAAGATCAGCCGCCGGCCCACGAGGGCGAAGCGATAGCCCAGGGGCCGGAAGTCGTCGCTGGCCAGTCCGCAGAAGTAATCCAGGCTGAAGTAGCCCAGGTGCAGGCGGTGGCTGGGGTCGGTCCAGGAGGCGGCGGCCGAGAAATGGGGCGTGAGGATGTGGGCCCGGCCGCCGGGGCGCAGCACCCGGTGCACCTCGGCCAAAAGCGCGGCCAGGTCGTTTACGTGCTCGGCGCAGTGGCGCAGCAGCGCCAGGTCGAAGCTGTCGCCGGCCAGGGGCAGGGGGCGGTCCAGGTCGGCCACCACGTCCACGCCGGGGTGGGGGAAAAGGTCGAGCCCCACCGCGCCGCGAGGCTTGCTCCGGCCGCAACCCAGGTCTAGAATACGCGCCGTCATGAGCGGTTATTAACACGGCGGCGGGGCGCGCGGCAAGCGCGGGCAGGGCGGGCGGCGGGGGAATCGGCTTGGGCGAGCGCTGGGACGTCATCATCGTGGGGCTGGGGCCGGCCGGGGCGGCGGCCGCCCACGCCTTGGCCGCGGCCGGGGCGCGGGTGCTGGCCCTGGACGGCCGGCCCCGCCATCCCAAGCCCTGCGGCGGCTGCGTCTCGGCCCGCTCCGGCCGCCTGCTGGAGGCCGCGGGGCTGGTCCCGGCCGCCTGGCTGCGCGCCCATCCGGTGGACGTCACCGTCCTGGAGGCCGTGGGCCGCCCCGGCCTGCGCCACGCCACCGCGAGCCCCGGCGCCTGGTTCGTGGAGCGCGGCCGCCTGGACGAGCTGCTGCGCGAACGGGCCGCCGCGGCCGGGGCCGAGGTGGTGCGGGCGCGGGCGCGAACCGTCAGCCCCGAAGGCGGCGGCTGGCGGGTGAGCGCCCGGTTCGATTCCTGGCGCGGCGACTGGCTGATCGGGGCCGACGGGGCGGCCGGGCCGGTGGGGCGCAGCCTGGGCCTGGGACGCACCCGCTTCGCCTACCTGGCCCTGGTGGAGGAGCGGCCCATGCCCCAGGCCCTGGCCGCCGAGCTTACCGGGGTCAGCCTGCTTGAGCTGGGCGCCGTGCCGGGCGGCTATGGCTGGCTTTTCGGACGGGGCGAGAGCCTCAACCTGGGCCTGGCCGGCCGGGTGGGGCGGGTCGGCGGAGCCCGCGCCCTGGAGCGGCTTTACGCCGGCTTCCTGGCCCGCCACGGCCTGGGCGCGCCGGGGCGCTGGCGGGGGGCCTTCATTCCCTGCCCCGACGGCGGGCCGATCCGGGTGGCGGCCGGACGGGCGGCGGTGATCGGCGACGCGGCCGGCGCGGCCGATCCCTTCCTGGGCGAGGGCATCGGCCAGGCGGCGCAGACCGGGCTCATGGCCGCGCGCGCCATCCTGGCCGGCGACCTGGGGCGCTACCAGGCCGATCTGGCGGCCACCCTGTGGCGCGAGCACGCCAGCGCCCGCCGCCTGGCCAAGCTGGTCTACCGCGCCCCGCGTTTTTTTCAGGGCCTGGCCCGGCGGCGGCCGGGGGCGGTGGAACTGGCCTGGCGGGTCTTGCGCGGCGAGCTGGGCTACGACCGGCTCTGGGGGGCGGTGTGGCGGCGGCTCTTGGGCCTGGATGGCGTCCCGGCCAAGCCTTGACCAAGGCGCGCCCGCCTACTATAGTAAGCCCGTGGTCTTATTCCGCCCTGGGGACAGGGCGTTGGCGGCGCGGGGCGGGCTTGGCCGCCGGCGCAGCCGCCGACAGGGAGAAGGCGGTCTTGGCCTGGATGCCCCTGCGCGGGTTGTGGTGGCCCCTGGTTTTGGCGGCGGCGGTGCTGGTCAGCGGCCTGACCTTGGCCCGCGGCTTCGCCAACCTGCATCAGCTCCAGGAGGATCTGAACCAGGTGCGCCAGACCAACCAGCGCCTGGACCGCGAGAACCGCGCCATGTACCGCCTGGCCCTGCGCCTGCGCGGCGAGGGCGAGGCCCTGGAGCGGGTGGCGCGCCATGAAGCCGGCCTGGTGCGGCCCGACGAGCTGGTCTATCAACTCGGCCCCGCCCAGGGCAGGAACGGCAAGGAGTGAGGCGGTGGACGAGCGCAGCCCCTTGAGCCCCAGCGAGCTTTTTCTCCTGGAAACCTGGGTGGCCGACAACCCCGGCTCGCGCCAGTTCCTGCGCCTGGCCAATGCCTATCTGGCGGCCGGGCGCGCCGCCGAGGCGGCCGAGGTGCTGGCCAAGGGCCTGGTGCTCAATCCGCGCGAGACCGCCGCCCGCCAGCTTTGGGCCCAGGCCCTGCAAGCCCAGGGCCGCCAGGGGGAGGCGCTGGACCAGTTGCTGCTGGCGGCGGCCGAACTTTGCGGCCACGCCGGCCTGTTCGAGCAACTGGCCGATCTTTTGGACCAGGCCGGCCGCGCCGACCAGGCCGAACGGGCCCGCCGCCTGGCCGCCGACCTGGCCCAGGGCTTCGGCGCGCCCGCCGCCCCGGCCTGGCCACCGGCCGCCGCCCCGGCCCCGGCCGACACGGTGACCCTGGCCGAGATCTACGCCGCCCAGGGCCACGTCGAGCAGGCCGCCGCCATCTACCGCCGACTGCTGGCCAAAAACCCGCACGACGCCGACCTGCGCCGCCGGCTCCAAGAACTTGAACCCGGTCAAGGCGCGGCCCCCCGGCCAGACATGTCCGCCCTCCTGTTGGAGCGGCTCCAGGCCCTGGCCGACGCGGCCAAGGCGCGCCTGGCCCAGGCCTAGCCCCCGGCGCCCAGTTTCCAGAATTCCATTCCCGACATTTTTGATCAAGGCAGGTGAACCATGTACAGCACCGCAGAGTTTCGCAGGGGACTGCGCGTTGAGATCGACGGCAAGCCCTACGTGATCGTGGAGTTCCAGCACGTCAAGCCCGGCAAGGGCGGCGCCTTCGTGCGCACCAAGCTCAAGAACCTGGAGACCGGCCAGGTGCTGGAGCAGACCTTCCGCTCCGGGGCCAAGGTGGGCATCCCCGACCTGGAGCAGCGCTTCATGCAGTATCTCTACCAGGAGGGCGAGCAGTACGTCTTCATGGACACCCAGACCTACGACCAGGTCTACATCCTGGGCGAGTACCTGGGCGACGCGGTCAACTATCTGATGGCCAACCTGGAGCTGACCGTGATGTATTACAAGGGCCGGCCCATCGGCGTGGAGCTGCCCACCTCGGTGGTGCTGGAGGTGACCGCCACCGAGCCGGGCATGAAGGGCGACACCGCCACCGGGGCCACCAAGCCCGCCACCCTGGAAACCGGCTACGTGGTGCAGGTGCCGCTGTTTGTCCAGGAGGGCGACAAGCTCAAGATCGACACCCGCACCGGGGAGTACATGGAGCGTGCCTGAGCAATTCCAGCCCCGCTTCACCGCCACCGGCATCGGCACCCTGCCGCACCTGGACCCGGCGGCGGCGGTGGCCGAGATCACCAGCCGATTGACGGAGATGCCCTATTGGCCCCAGTTGCCGCGCCGGGACGCCATGGAGGACATGAGCCTCCAGTACGCCCACGCGCTCAGGCCCCTGGTGGCCCCGGACCCGGCCGAGCGCGTGCTAAAACCCCACCCCGGTCTGAGCCGGGAGGAGGCCCTGGCCGGGTTCTACGAGCGCCTGCTCGGCGGCGATACGGCCGGTTTCGGCCTGCGCCCGGCGGACGCGGCCGGTTTTTTCGCCTTCATCGAAGCCCTCGGCGCGGCCCCGGCCGGGGCGTTTCCCTGGATCAAGGGCCACGTCACCGGTCCCTTGACCCTGGCCGCCTCGGTCATCGGCTTGGACGGCAAGGCCATGCTCTATGACGACGAGCTGGCCGAGGCCCTGGCCAGGGGCCTGGGCGCGGCGGCGGCGGCCCAGGTGGGCCAATTGGCCGGCCTGGGCCGGCCGGCGCTGATGTTCATCGACGAGCCGTTCCTTTCCGGCTACGGCTCGGCCTTCAGCCCCGTCAGCCGCGAGCAGGCCATCAACCTGCTGGCCCTGACCCTGGAGGAGGCGCGCGCGCGCAGCGAAGCGGTCTGGGGCGTGCACTGCTGCGGCAACACCGACTGGTCGCTGTTGATCGACGCGGGCTTCGACGTGCTCAACCTGGACTCGGCCGGCTTCGGCCGCCACCTGCTGCTCTATCCCGAAGCGCTGAGGGGCTTCTATGGCCGGGGCGGCGCGGTGGCCTGGGGGGCGGTGCCCACCATCGGCTACACCGGCAACGAAACCGCGTCCGGGCTCTGGGCCGAGCTCCGGGCGCTCCTCTATGACCTGGCCGATCTCGGCATCGGCCGCGAGGCCATCGCGGCCCAGGCCCTGGTCAGCCCGGCCTGCGGCCTGGGCTCGTTGGACGAGGACCGGGCGCGGGCCATTCTGGATCTGACCCGCGGGGTGGGCGAACTGGCCAGGGCCGAGTTCGCCTAGGCCGGTTCAACGCGCAAGCAACGCGAGGCGGGGCCATACGGCCCCGCCTTTTATATGGGGTTCCTCCGGCCATTTGCCGGATGAACCGCTTAGGAGGGTTCGGCCCTAGCCTATATCTTGCCCGGCGGCCGGCCGTGGATGCCGCCGCGCTGACGCGAAAGCCGTCCTATATCCCCGCCGGGACCGGCTGGCCGTCGGGCCCCAGCTTGAGCAGCCAGCGGGCGCTGGCCTCGGCCAGGAGCGCGTTGTCGGCGGCCAGGCGCAGTTCGGCGGCGGCCTTGGCCTGGCGGCCCCTGTGCTCTACCACCCAGCCTTCGGCCACCAGGTCCCGGCCCAGGGGCGCCTGCTTGCGGAAGCGGCTCTCCATGCCGATAGTCACGCCCTGGCCCAGGAAGTGGATCACGGCGTAGGCCATGATCTCGTCCAAAATGGTGAGCACCACCCCGCCGTGGGCGATCTCGGCCCAGCCCTGGAAATGCGCCGGCAGGTTGATGCGGCAGACCGCCCGCTCGCCCTCGTAGGCCACTCGCATGTGCAGGCCGTGGGGGTTGTCGGTTCCGCAGGCGAAACAGCGGCCGTCGATGCTGAGCACGTCCCCGGCCAGCCTGCTCACGCGTTCTCCTCCAGGCCCAGGCGGCGGGCGATCTCGCGGGCGGTGGCGGCCACGAAGCGGGCGAAGGCCTCGCCGGTCAGCGGCTTGCCCGGCGCGGGCAGCTCGGTCAGGCCGGGGGGCAGCACGGCCTGCGGGTGGTTGACCAGCTCCGGCCGGGGTTTGACTCCGAAGCCGGGCGGGAAGCTGTCGTCGAAGTACATCTGCTGGAAGCCGATGAACTTGAGATGATGGGCGGTGGCGTCCAGGATGCAATAATCGCCCGCGTCCACGATGCCCAGCTCCCGCGCGCGCACCATGCCGGCCAGGCTCTCGCCGCCCTGGGTGCAGACGATGTGGCCGTGGCGGTTGGCCAGGATCATGTGATCCATGATGGCCTGCTCATCGACCTGCACCACGAAGAAGGCCGGTCGGCCGGCCAGTTCGTCATAGCGCCGGGCCAGCTCGATGACCCTGGGCATGGAGACCGGGTTGCCGATCATGGCCGCCTGCGCCACGGAATCCCGCACCGTCACCGGCCGCCAGACCCGCTTGGCCGGGTCGGTCTCCTGGTAATAGCGGAAGACCGGGTCGGCGTGATGGCTCTGCACGCCGATCACCTTGGGCAGGCTGGTGATGATGCCCAACTCCAGGAGCTTCATCAGCCCGGCCATGATGGCGCTTATGTTGCCGGCGTTGCCGATGGGCACGCAGAGCGCCCGACCGGTCAGGTCCCAGTCGCAGTCCTGGGCGACTTCGTAGGAGTAGGACTCCTGGCCCCGGATGCGCCAGGCGTTCTTGGAGTTCAACAGCGCCACCGGATAGTGCTCGGCCAGGTGCTCGACCACCTTCATGCAGTCGTCGAACACGCCCGGCACCTCGAAGACCGCCGCGCCGGAGCCCAGGGGCTGGGCGAGCTGCTGGGGGGTCACCTTGCCCTGGGGCAGGAGCACCGCCGAGGCCACGGTCGGGGCCAGGTAGGCGGCATAGAGCGCGGCCGAGGCCGACGTGTCGCCGGTGCTGGCGCAGACACTGAGCACCCGCGTCAGGCCCTGGCTTTTGATCAGGTGGTTGAGGAAGGAGAGCGCCACGGCCATGCCCCGGTCCTTGAAGGACGCGCTGGGGTTCTGGCCGTCGTTTTTAAAGCAGAAATCCTGGCCCAGGGCAGCGCGCAGGCGGGGCGGGGCCTCCACCAAGGGGGTGTGCCCCTCGCCCAGGTAGACCACCGCCGTGAGCGGCACCACCGGAGCCACCAGTTCGTGGTAGCGGAAGATGCCCTTGACCGCCGGCAGGTTGAGCATGCGGCGCAGGTCGAAGGCCCGCCGCCAGTCCGGGCCGCCGCGGGCCTTCAAGCGGGCGAAGTCGCGGTCCTCGATCAAGAGCACCTGGCCGCAGTCTGGACAGGTGTAGAGCAGGCTGGCGATGCCGTGGCGCTGGCCGCAGCCCAGGCAGCGGTATATTAGCTCGCCCCCCACCTGGGGCAGGACCAGGGCGCGATCGGCCGGCGCGAATTCCTCTAGCCGCATGCGGGCTTCTCCGCGAGGGTTGACGAAAAATGAAAATATATCCCCGGCCCATCGGGCCTGTCAATTTGGCCCTGGGGAGGCGGCAGCACCGCGCGGGGCGCCGGCAAAAAAACGGGCGGGGATAAACCCCGCCCCTTGTATGTTAAAGGCAGCTACGGGAGCGAGCAGGGCTCGTTCCGAACGCGGGGCCGCCCGACCCGATTCGCCAGTCGCGGCATGCGACCCCGCCCCTTGTATGTTAAAGGCAGCTACGGGAACGAGCAGGGCTCGTTCCGAGCGCGGGGTCGCCCGACCCGATTCGCCAGTCGCGGCGCGCGACCCCGCCCCTTGTATGTTAGTAGTTATGTGTCTGAGTGCGTGTCAGACCGTCCGCCCCTTGGGTTCGAGCCCGTTTTGTAGCGTGA
>JBMORH010000074.1:0-2679 GCA_049322275.1 Thermodesulfobacteriota bacterium | reverse complement strand
GCGACGGTGGCCAGGCCGCCGCGGGTGGGGTCGCGCATGAACCTGAGGCCGGGCAGGTGCCAGATGGCCTGGGCCAGGGGCAGCACCGAGGCGGAGTCGGATTTCAGCTCACCGGAGAGGCCGAACTGTTCGCGCGCCAGCAGCACGGCGACGCCGTGGTCGCCGACCGGGCCGGAGACCAGCACGGCGTCGCCCGGCCGGATCTGCTTGAGCCCGAGCGTGGCAGTGGCCTGTTTTTCACCGATGCCAGCGACGTTGAGATAGAGGCCGCCGCCCTGGCCGCGCGGCACCACCTTGGTGTCGCCGGCCGCCACCGCCGCGCCGCAGGCTTGTGCGGCCATCGCGAAGCTGGCGATCAGGCGCTCGAGCTGGGCGACGGGCAGGCCTTCCTCGATCAGGGCGGAGAGCGTGAGGTAGCGCGGCGCGGCGCCGGCCACGGCCAGGTCGTTGATTACGCCGTGCACCGCCAGGCTGCCGAGGTTGCCGCCGGGGAACTCCAGGGGCTGCACGGTGAAGCCGTCGGTGGTGAGCATGAGCTGGCCTGAAACGCCCGGCAACGGCACGGCGTCGGCGTCGGTGTCGAGCAGGGGGTTGGCCAGGTGGCGGGCGAAGAGCTCGGCGACCAGTTCGCGCATGAAGCGGCCGCCGTTGCCGTGGGCCAGCAAGATGCGTTGTTCATCCATACAACCACTCCACGATTTGTCCCAGGGCGATGCCGGCGTCGTTGACCGGCAGCTGTTCCGGCAGGTGCACGCGAAAGCCCGCCGCCGTGAGCAAGGCTAGCACCTGTTCGGTCAGCAGGCGATTCTGGAACACGCCGCCGGTGAGGCCGACGTCACCCAGGCCATGTTCCGCGCGCAGGCGCTCGGCCTGAGCCAGCAGGGCGTGGGCAAGGCTTAGGTGAAAGCCGGCGGCGCGCACGCCGGCCGGGCGGCTGGCGTCGGTGAGATAGGGCAGCAGCGGCGACCAATCGCAGCGCCAGAGGCCGTGGGCATCACGGGTGAGGGCAAGCTCGACCCATTCCCCACCCCGGCCTTCCCCATGAATGGGGAGGGAGTGCGCCTTCCCCTCTTGTGGGAAAGGCAGGAAGGGGGAGGCGGCCACCTCCAGCCGCATGGGCGCCTCGGCCTCGAAGCTGGCCGTGGTGCACAGGCCGGTCAGGGCGGCGGCGGCGTCGAACAGGCGGCCGACGGCGCTGCTGGCCGGGCTGTTGAGGCCGCGGTCCCAGGCGGCCTTCAGAAGGTCCGGGGCGAAGGGGGCGGGCTGCCCCGTCTCCCACAGGAGGGCGGCGGCGGCGCGCCAGGGCTCGCGCGCGGCCTGGTCGCCGCCGGGCAGTCTGAAGGGCCGGAAACTGGCGGCGCGCTGCCAATGGCCGGGCCGGCCGACATAGGCCTCGCCGCCGTGCAGCTGGTCGCCCTCGCCCAGGCCGACGCCGTCCCAGGCGAACACGATCCAGTTGGCGACATCCGGGAATTCCCAGGCCAGGGCCGAGGCATGGGCGTGGTGGTGCCAGATGGGCGTGAGCGGCAGCTCGAGGCTGCGGGCGTATGGGCGGTAGCCGTAGCCGGGGTGGTGGTCGAGCAGGAGGCGTTCCGCCCGCACCTGATACAGGTTTTGCAGGTCGGCGGCGACCTGGGCCAGCACGTCCAGGCTTTTCGCGCTGCCGAGTTCGCCGATGTGGGGCGAGAGCACGGCCCGCTCGCCCCAGGCCAGGGCGATGCTGTTCTTGCTGTGGGCACCCAGGGCCAGCACCGGCTGGGGCACCGGGCGCGGCAGTTTCAGTTCCACCGGGGCGACACCGCGGCCCAGGCGTAGCGGCCGCGGCCGGCCGGCGATGGGCCGGTACACCGCGTCGTCGGCCGGACGCACGATGGGCCGGTCGTGATGGAGAAAGCCGTCGGCGACCTGGCCGAGCCGGGTCTGCGCTTCAATGTTGTCGGTGAGCACGGGTTCGCCGCTGATGTTGGCTGAGGTGGCCACCAGCGGCCCGCCGAAGCCGGCGAGCAGCAGATGGTGCAGCGGGCTGTAAGGCAGCAGGCAGCCGATTTCGTTGAGGCCGGGCGCGATACCTTCGGCGAGCGGCGAGCCGGCGCGCCTGGGCAAAAGCAGGATGGGCCGGGCGGCGGCGCGCAAAAAGCCGAGATCGGCCGCGCTTGCCGTCACCGAGCGATGCAAGGCGGCTTCGTCGGGCGGGAAGAGCACGGCGAAGGGTTTGGCCGGACGCTTTTTGCGCGCGCGCAGGGTGGCGACGGCGGTTTCGTTGCAGGCGTCGCACATGAGGTGATAACCGCCGATGCCCTTCACCGCAACGATCTGGCCGGCCTTGAGCGCGGCGAGGACGGCCTGCAGGGCGGCTGCGTCGCCGGCGATGGTTTGCCCGCCTGCGACGAAGCTAAGATGCGGCCCGCACACCGGGCAGGCCACGGGCTCGGCGTGGAAGCGGCGGTTCATCGGGTCCTGGTATTCGGTGCGGCAGGCCGGGCAGAGCGGGAAGCCGCGCATGGCGGTGTTGGGCCGGTCGTAGGGCAGGCGCTCGATCAGGGTATAGCGCGGGCCGCACTGGGTGCAGTTGATGAAGGAATAGTGGTGGCGCCGATCGCCCGGGTCGTCCAGTTCGCGCAGGCAATCGGGGCAGGCGAAGAGATCGGGCGGCAGGTGGATGTCGGGCGTGCCGGCCTC
>JBMORH010000073.1:0-2698 GCA_049322275.1 Thermodesulfobacteriota bacterium | reverse complement strand
AGCGGAAGACAGACGTAGAAATTCCGACTTCCTACCTCTTGCTTCCTGCTTCCTATAATGCCTCCTCGGGCGCAGCGATGCGTCCCTTGATGGCGCTGGCGGCGGCCACGGCCGGGCCGGCCAGGTAGACTTCGCTTTCCGGGTGGCCCATGCGACCCACGAAGTTACGGTTGGTGGTGGCCAGGGCGCGCTCGCCTTGGGCCAGGATCCCCATATGCCCGCCCAGGCAGGGGCCGCAGGTGGGCGTGGATACGGCGGCGCCGGCTTCAATAAAGATACTGATAAGCCCTTCGGCCAGGGCTTCGGCATAAATCTTCTGGGTGCCGGGGATGACGATTAGCCGTACTTCGGGGTGCACCCTGTGGCCTTTAAGGATCTGCGCCGCTACCCGCAGGTCTTCCAGGCGGCCGTTGGTGCAACTGCCGATAACCACCTGGTCGATGGCGATTTCCCCTATTGCGTGGACGCTCCGGGCGTTCTCGGGCAGGTGGGGCAGGGCTACCTGGGGTGCGATTTGGCTCGCGTCGATATCTATTTCCCGGGCGTACCTGGCGTCCGGGTCGCTCTGGTAAACGTGGTAATCCCGTTGCCGGCGGCCCTGGATATAGGCCCGGGTCTTTTCGTCCACCGGGAAGATGCCGTTTTTGCCCCCGGCTTCGATGGCCATGTTGGCCATGGTGAAACGGCCGTCCATGGAGAGTTCAGCAATAGCTTCTCCGGTGAATTCCATGGCCATGTAGCGGGCACCGTCGACGCCGATCTGGCCAATGGTATAGAGAATGAGATCCTTGCCGCCTACCCAGGGCTGGAGCTGGCCGTGATAGCGGCAGAGAATAGTCTCGGGTACTTTAAACCACAGCTCGCCGGTGGCCATGGCGGCGGCCAGGTCGGTGGAGCCGACGCCGGTGGCAAAGGCCCCCAGGGCCCCGTAGGTGCAGGTATGGGAGTCGGCGCCGATGACCAGATCCCCCGGGCCGACCAGGCCCGCCTCGGGCAGCAGGCAGTGCTCGATGCCCATGCGGCCGATTTCAAAGTAGTTGGTGAGCCCCTGCTCCCGGGCAAACTCGCGCAGGGTTTTGGCCTGTTCGGCGGATTTGATGTCCTTGGCCGGGGTGAAATGGTCCGGCACCAGGACCACCCTTTCCGGGTCAAAGACGCGCTCTACCCCCAGGCTTTGGAATTCTTTGATGGCCAGGGGCGCGGTGATGTCGTTCCCCAGGGCCAGGTCGATCCTGGCGTTAATGAGCTGGCCCGGCTCGACCCGGTCGAGGCCGGCGTGGGCGGCCAGGATCTTTTCGGTGATGGTCATGCCCAAAGTAATACCTTCTTCCCGCGAAAATGCTTACCTCAACCTGATATGCTGCTTCCGATTGCCTGCCCCCTGCCTCTTAAACCGGCAAATTCTCTTCCCCGATCTCATAAACCACCTTGTTAATCGCATTCAAATAAGCGCGGGCGCTGGCTTCCAGGACGTCGGTACTGATGCCCCGGCCGATGAAGACCCGGCCGGCATACTCGACCTTGACGGTTACCTCACCCACGGCGTCTTTGCCGCCGGTTACGGCATTGAGGGCGTAGGATTTCAGGCAAACGGGAATCTGCGTTATCTTGTCGATGGCCTTGAAAGCGGCATCCACCGGGCCTTCGCCACAGGCGGCCTCCTCCTTTAAAACTTCACCCACCCGCAGGCCGATGGTGGCGGTGGGTACCACCCGGTTACCCGTCGAGATGTGAATATGCTCCAGGACAAATTTTTCGGGGATCTGTTTAACTTCGTGCTCCACAATGGCCTCCAGGTCGCGGTCGCTGATCTCCTTCTTGCGATCGGCCAGTTCCTTGAAGCGGGCAAAGGCCTTGTCGAGTTCCCCTTCACTCAGTTTAAAGCCCAGTTCCTCCAGGCGGCTACGCAGGGCATGGCGACCGGAGTGCTTGCCCAGGACAATATTACTCTGGACCAGGCCAATCATGGTTGGGTTCATAATCTCATAGGTGGTGCGCTCCTTCAGGACGCCGTCCTGGTGAATACCGGCCTCATGGGCGAAGGCGTTTTTGCCCACGATAGCCTTATTGTACTGGACGGGCATCCCCGTCAGGCTGCTCACCAGCTTGCTGGTGCGGTAGATCTCCTCGCTGACAATACCGGTGTGGTAGCCGTAATAGTCGCGGCGGGTATAAAGGGCCATGACCAGCTCTTCCAGGGCCGTGTTGCCGGCCCGTTCACCGATACCGTTAATGGCCCCTTCCACCTGCCGGGCGCCATTCTCGATGGCGGCCAGGGAATTGGCCACCGCCAGGCCCAGGTCGTTGTGGCAGTGAACGCTGACCTGTACCCGCTCGATCCCCGGTACCCGCCGGTAAATCTCGCCGATCAGGTGGCCGAACTCGGCCGGGGTGGCATAGCCTACCGTATCCGGTATATTCAGCACGGTAGCGCCGGCCTCAATGGCGGTAGCCAGCACCTGGCACATGAAGTCGATATCGCTGCGGGAGGCGTCCTCCGGGGAAAACTCCACGTCCTGGCAGTAGCTTTTCGCCCGGCCCACCCCTTTCCGCACGGCGGCCAGGACCTCCTCCCGGCTCATACGCAGTTTGTATTTTAAGTGAATATCGGAGGTGGCAATAAAGACGTGAATGCGCGGCCGCCGGGCTTCCTGCAGGGCCTCCCAGGCGCGGTCGATATCCCGCTCATTGATGCGGG
>JBMORH010000072.1:0-2797 GCA_049322275.1 Thermodesulfobacteriota bacterium | reverse complement strand
ACCGCCGCGGACTTCCAGCGAAGCGGCACCTTCACCCAGGAGATCGAGGAGTTTTTGGCCCTGGCCCTGCGGGCGCGGCTCAACATCCTCATCGCCGGCCCCACTGGCAGCGGCAAGACCACCCTAATGCGCTTCCTGGCCTCCCAGTTCATCACGGAGGACGAGCGCATCGTGGTCATGGAGGAAGAGGAGGAGCTTTTCATCCCCCACCGTAACCAGGTGGCCCTGGAGGCCAAGAAAAGGGCCGGGGAGGACGACGTGGAGATCACCCTGGACGACCTGGTGAAAAACGGTCTCAGGATGGCCATGCGGCGGATGCTCCTGGGGGAGTTCCGGGGCAAGGAGGCCTTCGCCCTCATCCGCGCCTTCGGCACCGGCCACGACGGCGGCCTGGTGACGGTGCACGCCAACGACCTCTTTAACGCCGTGGACCAGATCGCCGTGATGATGCTCTACGCCAACACCCCCTTGAAGTACGAGCACCTGAAGCTCCTCATCGCCCAGGCCTTAAACCTCATCGTCTACCTGGAGAACTACCGCATCACGGACATCGCCTTGGTGGCCGGCTACGACCACCAGCGCCAGGAAGTCCTCTTGGAGCCCGTCTTTGAAACGGAAAGGGACGCCGCCGGCAACCTGGTCTATGTGCGGCACCCCTTGAGCGATGCGGCGCGACAACTTTTCTGGCGGCGGGGGGTGGCCATTCAATGAAACAACCCTTAATCCTGTTCCTGCTGGCGGGGACGGCGTGGTTTGCCGTATTCTTAACTGTTCTGGCCCTGCCCAGCCACGGGCACTTAGACTTGCGCCACTGGCCGGGGCTTCTAGACCGCCGCCTCCTTTTGGCCCTGGAGCAAAGGGAGCGTTCCCGGGCCTTCGCGCAGAAGCTCCGCCGGATGCTGGCCGCCGCCGGTCCCCGGCCCGGTGGGGTGCCAGTGAACCTCGCGGCCTTCTTGGCCGCTTCTTTGTTTCTAGCGGTGCTCCTGGCCCTGCCGGGGGCGCTTTTCCTGCGCAATCCCCTGACCGCCCTCCTCCTGGGCGGGGTAGGGCTGGTACTCCCCTACCAGGCCCTGGAGGTGGCCTACAGCCGGAAGCGGCGGCAGCTCCGCCGCCAGGTGGCGCCGTTTCTGCTGACGGTGGGTAACCTCTACGGAGTCTATGGCGACCCCCTGGTGGCCCTGGAGGAGGCCCTGCCCCGGCTGCAGGACCCCCTGCGCCGGGAGGTGCGCTGGTTCGTCACCGCCTGCAAGGGAGGGCTACCCTTGCCGGAGTGCGTGGAGGGGGTAAAGAACCGGCTGCCGGAAGCCACCTTACGCCGCTTCTGGGACGACCTGCGTTTCTTTGTCGAGCGCGGCGGGGACTTCCAGGAGAGCATCACCGAGCACGTCAACCAGGCCTACCAGCGGGAGATCAAGGCCACCGAGCGGGGGGCCGACACCGGCAGCACCGTCACGGTCTTCCTCATCCTGCTGGGGGTTTACGTCACGGTGCTGGTGACCCTCATTCGCGTCCAGCCGGAGCTGATGCGCTTCCTGGTGGTGGACCCCCGCGGCAAGATGGCGGTAAGCCTGATGGCCGGCATCTTCGTCGCCGCCGGGTACTTCCTCAAGCTGGCGGTCACCCGGGAGGGGGATGACTGATGACGGCCAATCTGTGGTTGTTCCTGGCCCTGGTGGCCGCCTTGGCGGCTACCCTTGACGCGGCCTGGGAGGAGGTCAGGGAAAGACAGAGGATTCGCCGCCTGGCAGCCTGCGCCACCGGCCCCAAAGGGAAGAAAGAAAACCCGCTCCTTACCTTGGCCGGGCGGCTCCTGGGGTGGTACGGCCGCCATTCCCTCCAGCAGCGCCTGGCCCAGGCCGGAAACCCGCGCCTCATCGGGGAAAGCCCGGCCCACTTTTACGCGGCCAAGCTGGTGCTGGCCCTGCTGGTAGGTCTGCGCCTGGGGGGCACCGGGCCAACTTTGCTGGCCTATGCCTTTCTCGGCTTTATGCTCCCGGACGGCCTCCTTTACCTGGCGATCAGGCGCCGGCAAGAGGAGCTCCGGCGGGCCATGCCGGAGATGCTGGACTTTTTGCGCCGGTCCCTGGCCGGCGGGGCCGGAATGCGGGAAACCCTGGCCGCCCTGCCGGAGAGGTTATCCGGTCCCTTGCGAGAGGAGGTGATGCTCCTGGCCGCCCGTTACGCCCTCACCTTGGACCTGCCCCGTTCCCTGGACGCCTTTGCCCAAAGAACCGGCCTGGAGGAGGTGGAACACCTGGTCCTGGCCCTGAAGCAGAGCGAGGTGACCGGAAGGGTGAAAACCCTTTTGGCCCGGCAGTCCGAACTCTTAAAGGCCAGGCAGGAGGCCGAGGAGGAAAGGGGCGCCCGCAACCGGGCCAACTTCCTGCCCCTGGTGAGCGTGATGGTGGTGGCCAACATCATGATCCTGGTGGTGATGCCGTTACTCATCCAATTTACCAGCAGCTTTGGCCAGTTCTAACCTTACTCCATCATTAACCTTTACCTTTAACTTTAAGGAGGAGATGACAGGTGTTTTCCTTTGCCCGTACCGCGTTTCCCTACCTGGCCGCTGTCTCCCCGCGGCTGGGCCGTTTCCTGGGCGACAGGAAGGGCACGCCGTCCATCGAGACGGTGGCCATCATCGCCTTCATCGCCCTGGCCCTCTTCCCCTACCTGCGGGACATCGGCGGGGCCATCGGCAACGTTTTTACCTCTTTAAGCAACAACCTGAACAGCCAGGTCCGTCCCTGATCCCGTGGAAGTAGCCGGTCTAGTGGCCGCCCTCCTGGCGGCCTGG
>JBMORH010000071.1:0-2833 GCA_049322275.1 Thermodesulfobacteriota bacterium | reverse complement strand
TGCGCCTTGGTGAAGACCGGTCCGTCCTTGCAGACGTACTCCGGGCCGACGTTGCAGCGGCCGCAGATGCCGATGCCGCACTTCATGCGGTTCTCCAGGCTCATCACGATCTGTTCGGGCTTCCAGCCCAGCTTGTCAAACACCGGCTGGGTGAACTTGATCATCACCGGCGGGCCGCAGATGAGCGCCACCGCGTTGTCGGGCTTGGGGGCCACGTCGCCGGTGACCGCCGGCACGAAGCCCACCAGGCCGTTCCAGCCCGGGGCCTCGCGGTCGATGGTCACATGCACGTTGGCCTGGCCGCTCTGCTGCCAACTGGTCCACTCGTCGGTGTAGAGCAGCATGCCAGGGGTGCGCGCTCCATAGATGAAGGTGATCTCGCCGTAGTTCTTGCGGTTGGCCGGCTCCAACAGCCAGATCATGGTCGAGCGCAGCGTCGTCACCGCAAACCCGCCGGCCACGATGACGATGTTCTTGCCCTGGGCCTCCTTGAGCGGGTAGCTGTTGCCCAGGGGCCCGCGCACGCCCATCACGTCGCCGGCCTTCATGTTGTGCAGCCGGGTGGATACGTGGCCCACCTTGTTTACCGTGAACAAGAGGTCCTTGCCCTCGGTGGGGCTCGATGCGATGCCGATGGGGATCTCGCCGTAGCCGCTCACGGAAAGTTCGGCGAACTGGCCGGGGGTGTAGGCGAACTCGTCGGCGTCGGCCGGGTTCATGAACTGAAGCCAGAAGCTCTTGAGCTGCTTGTCTTCTGTCTCCACCCGCGTGTCCTTGATGCGCACCGGGTAGGGGACGTAGGTGTTTCTCATGACTCTGCCTCCCCTCACCCGTTCATCTGGTTGACGACGCGGCGCACGTCGATGTTCACCGGGCAAAGCTGCACGCAGCGCCCGCAGCCCACGCAGCCGATCTCGCCGCCGCGCTTCATGGGGATGTACTTGAACTTGTGCATGAAGCGCTGGCGCACCCGGTCCTTCTTGGTTCCGCGCGGGTTGTGGCCGGTGCCGTGCATGGTGAAAAGCCAGCTCATGCAGTAGTCCCAGTTGCGCACCCGGCGGCCGTCCTTGCCCTGCACCTCGTCCTGGATGTCGAAGCAGTGGCAGGTGGGGCAGCAGAAGGTGCAGGTGCCGCAGTTCAGGCAGTTCTCCTGCACTCGGTCCCACAGGGGCAGCTCGTAGAGCGCCATCACCTCGCGGGCGTTCACCTGGTCCATGGCCACGCCCTCGCTGATGCTCGCCTCGGCCGCGGCCTTGAGCTCGGCGGCCTTGGTCGCCTCGGCCGCCGCGGCCTCCGGCAGGTCGGCCGCCAGGGCCGCGCCCTGGTCGCTCAGCACCTTGACCAGGAACTTATCGCCCAGGTCCACCAAGAGCAGATCAAGGCCGGTCTCGTGGTGCGGCCCGCAGTTCACCGTGGTGCAGAAGCAGGTGGGGCAGGGGTCGTTGCAGGCGAGACCCACCAGCACCGTCTTCTCGCGCTTGTCGCGCCAGTACTGGTCGTTGGTCATCTCGTCCTGGACGAAGATCAAATCCAGCACCTGGAAGGCCTTGGCGTCGCAGGGCCGGATGTTCATGAGCGCCCGCGGCTTATCCAAGAGCGGCTCGGCCTGCATCACCATGCCCGCCGGATCGGCCGGGTCATTCACGAAGCGCATCATGCATTCGGTCTGGGGGAAGAAAAAGTCCTTGGGGCTCATCTCGGTGTTGGAGAAATCCAAAAGCAGGTCCTCGCCGGCCTTGACCGGAGCCCAGACCAGCTTGTCGCCCTCCCTGGCCGGCGCGAACACGTCGCGGCCTTGGCCCAGCTTCTCCACAAAGGCCCCCAGCTTGTCCTTGGCCAGTATCTTGTCAGCCATTTGGGGCCTCCCTACCTGATGAAGTCCTGGGGATCGTTGGGCCGGTAGACCACCAGCGGCGGCTGCTCCTCCAGGCTCATCCCCGGCTGGTAGCCGTAGAGCCCGCGGATGTCCTTTTCGATCTTGCTGGTCAGCCGGCGCATCTTGATCCCCTGCGGGCAGGCCGCCTCGCAGGCCCCGCAGTCGGTGCAGCGGCCGGCGCAGTGGAAGGCCCGGAGCAGGTGGAAGGTCGCCACGTCCGCCTCGTCCTGGGTCTTGCCGCACCACTGCGGCATGGCCTCGTCCACGAAGCAGACGTGGCAGTAGCACAGCGGGCAGGCGTCGCGGCAGGCGTAGCAGCGCACGCAGTCCTTGATCGTGTCCCAGAACTCCGCCCAGCGCTCGTCGGCGGCGAGCTTCTCCCAGGGCGCGGCCACCTTGTCGATGTTGCCGCCGTGGGTGGGCTCGCTCTGATCGCCGATCAGCTCGTCCACAATCACCGGGTTGCGTTGCACGCAGGTGTAGCAGTTGTCCTTCATGAATTTCTTGCGGGCCAGGCTCTGCTCGAAGCCCCTGCCCTTGACCGTCAGCTCCGCGCCCGTGTCGATCACCGCGGTGATGACCCGGCCGGGAAATTCGGCCATGACCTTGCGCCGGTCCAGCATGCCGGGGCTGGCCACGCCGAGCACGTAAAGATTCTCGCGCTGGAGCTGGTTTTCCTTGATCAGCCCCACCAGGTTGCGGCTCACGCAGCCCTGGGCCACCACCGCCATCCGGCCGGGGCGGCGGATGGTGAAGTTGGCCAGGTTGCTGTTGCAGAAGCCGGACCAGGTGAGGTTCTCCGCCTCTTCGGGCGTGTAGGCAAAGTAGGGGTAGTCGCGCATCGGCACGCTGCCCTGGGCGTAGCCGATGACCACGTCAACCTTGCCCTCGCTCAAGAGGCGCTTGGCCGCCTCCCGGATTCCCTGGGCAATAGCAGCGTTGTCCATCAGGCCACCT
>JBMORH010000070.1:0-2893 GCA_049322275.1 Thermodesulfobacteriota bacterium | reverse complement strand
CGGAATGGGCGCGGGCCGGGGAGAAAGTGGCGCACGATCGGGCGGGCGGCTGTTTCCTGCTGGATGAGGCCGGGCAGCCGGCGGCATTTGTGCCGGCCGGGGCATTGGCCGGTGCGGCGGCCGGTTCTGCACCCGGGGACTGGGAGCAACTCCTGCGGCAGGGGCGGGAGGCCATGGTGCAATCCACCACTCTGCTGCGCGATGCCCTGTCGCTCATGCTGGAGCTGGGCCGGGATTGTCTGGGAGTTTTGGAGAGGGAGCAACCTGTGGGTGTGATCACCCTGGAAGAGATCCGACAATACACCTGCCGAAAAGAGGGTGGGCAATGAGCTGGGATCGTTTTCAGGAAGCGTTTTTCAACCGGGCGCCCGAAGCTCTGGCGGTACACTGTTTCATGGTGCTGGTGGCGGTGGTGCTGGCGGTGGCCGTGTCCGTGCCCATCGGCATATTGCTCACCCGGCCGCGCTACCGGAAATTTGGCATCATTGTTTTAAATATACTGAACCTTTTGCAGACCGTGCCGGGTCTGGCTATTGTGGCCCTGGCCATGCCCTTTCTGGGCATGGGCTTAAAGCCTACAATAGTGGCCCTGGTGGTGCAGGCCCTGTTGCCCATAGCCCGCAACACCATTGCCGGTTTGAATGGGGTGAGCCCCGATGTGAAAGAAGCGGCGCAGGGCATGGGCATGTCCCAGCGTAAGGTGCTGTGGGAAGTGGAGCTGCCGCTGGCCATGCCGGTGATTCTGGCCGGCATCCGGACCTCCACCGTCTATGTGGTCAGTGTGGGCACTCTGGCCGCCTACATTGGCGGAGGCGGCCTGGGCGATTTAATTCTCATCGGCCTGAATATGTTCTGGCCCGAGTTCTTGCTGGTGGGAGCCGGTCTGGGAGCTTTGCTGGCCATTTTCCTGGACCGGGCGCTGGGCTACCTGGAACGCCGGGTGGCGCCGCCCGCCCAGCGGGCTTGAGGAGGAGCGGTTTGGGTGAATGAAGGGGGGGAAGAGCAGAGGGTAGCACGGTACAGTCCAGGGTAGGTGTAATAAAGGGGAAGATTTGTGAATTTTTAGAAAGGGGTAGGCTTGATGAAAAAGTTTTTCAAGTACAGTTTAATGCTCCTGCTGGCGCTGGCGCTGCTGGCCAGCGCGGTGGGCTGCGGCGGCAGCCAGAGCGGTCAGCAGGCCGAAAAAGCCGCTTCCGGCAGCAATGCGGCCGGGGAGAAGAAACCCACCATTGTCATTGGCTCCAAGACCTTCACCGAGGCTTTGCTGCTGGGCACCCTGACCTACCAGTACCTGCAGCACCTGGGCTATCCGGTGGAAAACAAGGTGGGACTGGGCGAACTGGCGGTGATCCGGCCGGCCCTGGAATCCGGGCAGATCAGCGGCTACTGGGAATACACGGGCACGGTACTGATCAACGTGATGAAGCACGAGCCCAGCTTCAATGAAGAGGCCTGCTTCCAGCTGGTCAAGGAGTGGGATGCCAAGAACGGCCTGGTCTGGCTGGACTATGCGCCGCTCAACGACACCTACGGCATCATGGTGCGCAAGGACATCGCCCAGAAATACAACCTGACCAAGACCTCGCAGTTGATTGAGCTGATCAAAAAGGGCGAACCCATCCGCTTTGTGAGCACCCAGGAGTACAACGAGCGGCCCGACGGCCTGGCCCACTTTGAAGGGGTTTACGGCTTCAAGTATCCCAAAAAGCTGCTCATCAACGCCGCTCTCAATGTGGGCTATGAGGCGTTGAAGGCCAAACAGGCCGAAGCCGGTCTGGCCTTCACCACCGACGCCCGGGTCAAGGCCTACGACCTGGTCATGCTGGAAGACGACAAGAAAGCCTTCCCGGTGTACAACGCCGCGCCGGTCTTCCGCAAGGAGATCATCGATGCTTATCCCCAGCTGCCCGAGCAGATGAAGAAGCTGAGCTCTTTGTTGGATGACGCCACGATTATGGAATTAAACAAGCAGGTGGATGTGGACAAGAAGACGGTGGAGGAAGTGGCCAGGGAGTTTTTGAAGCAGAAAGGTTTGATTAGTTAACCTGGTTTATAGCGTGGGTGTGCATCCTTCGCACACCCGCTTGCACTCACCTGACAGTTGTTGAATAAAACAAGCGAGAAACAGCCGGCTGCTTTAGATGAGCGGCCGGCTGTACCTTACATAGGAGGAGGGTGGCCGATGGGTATTTATCAAGGTGATCTGGTTTATGTAAACCTGAGCACGGGTGAGGTAAGGCGCCGGCCCTGTGCGGAAGAAGTGCTGCGGGCTTTCCTGGGCGGGCGCGGCCTGGCCACATATATTTTGCTGCGCTATCTGTCCGGCACGGTAGCGCCGCTGGCGCCGGAAAACATTCTGGTGCTGGCCCCCGGCCTGCTGGGCGGCAGCCGCATGATCACCACGGGCCGGCTGCACATTGCCGCCCGCTCGCCCCTCACCGGGCTGATTGGTTCCTCCAACGGCGGGGGCAAGTTTGCCGCGCGGCTGCGGGCGCTGGGCATTGTGGCCCTGGTGGTTACGGGCCGGGCGGAACGGCCGGTGTACATCCGTCTGGACGAGGAGCGGGTGAGCATTGAAGACGCCACCGCGCTGTGGGGGCTGAAAACCCACGCGGCGCGCCAGCTGATTAAAGAACGGGAGGGCGAGGGGGCGGAAGCGGTTTTAATCGGCCCGGCCGGGGAGAACCTGTCGGCTTTAGGCTGTGTGGCCACGGCGGTGGGGCACGCGGCGGGCCGCACGGGCATGGGTGCGGTGATGGGCTCCAAACACTTAAAGGCGGTGGTGATCAGTGCGGCGCCGCGCACCCCGGCTCCGCCCCGGGAGGCCGTGCAGGCGGTGCAGGAGTATGTGGCCAAACTCAAGGCGCTCCCCTGCTGGCCGGAATGGACTCGA
>JBMORH010000069.1:0-2928 GCA_049322275.1 Thermodesulfobacteriota bacterium | reverse complement strand
CGTTCAGGAGGGCCAGGTAGCGCGGCCGCGGGCTCCGGGAATGAAATACAAACACTATGCCCCCCAGGGGGAAGTATATATCGTTGCCGGGGAAATGGATAAAGTAACGGCCAGGATCCGCGCCCTGGTAGCGGCCTGGCAGCAAAAAGGCCGCCGGGTGGCCGTGCTGGCAACTAAGGAAACGGTCCCGGCCTACCGGCAGGAACCCCGGCCTGATTACCTGGAAGTCCTGGGGAGCCGCTCCCAGCCGGCTACCATTGCCGCCAGCCTCTTCAGCGCCCTCAGAAACTGCGACCGCCACCATATGGACATCATCCTGGCCGAAGCCGTTGCCGAGGAGGGCCTGGGCCTGGCCATTATGAACCGCCTGCGCAAATCGGCAGCCGACCGCATCATTCGGGTTTAAGATGGAGCAGTAGCTCCTGGGGAGCCGGCGCTCCCCTCCAGCGAATAATCAAAATGGCGGAAGTATAGGGCCTTAAATCAGGAACTGGCGTAGCCAGTTCTTACGGAAATTCCGACTTCCGACCTCCTGCCTCCCATTTCCAATTTACGGAGGTATTGGCATGGAGCCTTTAGGTCTGATTCTGGTAGCCATGGCCCTGGGGACCGATGCCTTTTCCCTGGCTACCGGCCTGGCCCTGGGGGGCCTGCGGGGGCGGCGGGCCATCCTTTTTACCGGGACGGTGGGCCTTTTTCACATCATTATGCCCCTTACAGGCCTCTACCTGGGCCTCCTCCTGGGCCGGCTCCTGGGGAAGGTGGCGGCCATTGTCGGCGCCCTGGTGCTGGCCGGTATAGGGGGCTTGATGCTCTGGGAGGCTTTTGAACACAGGAGGAAGCGGGGCGGCCTGGCCGGGCAAATGTTGCGGGCCGTACCCGGCCGGGGAGGTGTCGTTGGCGGCCTGATGGCCATCCTCCTCATGGCCGGCAGCGTCAGCCTGGATGCCCTGAGCGTCGGTTTCGGCCTGGGCGCCATCAGCGTCAATATTCCCCTGACGGTCCTGACCATGGGTTTTATAGCCGCCATCATGACGGCCCTGGGGTTGCTCGCCGGCCGGCGCCTGGGCTCCTACCTGGGCAACAGGGCGGAGATTGCCGGTGGCTTGGTCCTGGTAGCCATTGGTTTAAAAATGTTAATGGGGGTATAGGAGATGCCCGGCATTCTTTTTGTCTGTACCGGTAACACCTGCCGCAGCAGCATGGCGGCAGCCATTGCCTCTCATCTGAAGGAAGAGCGGCGGCTGGATATCCCCGTTGCCTCGGCCGGCCTGGCCGCCTGGGAAGGTGCCCCGGCAACGCCGGAAGCCATCCAGGCGGTGGCGGAGATGGGCATTGATCTCCGCGACCACCGTGCCCGGCAGGTCACGGCGGACCTGGTGGCTGGCGCCGACCTGGTTTTAACCATGACCGGTGCCCACAGGGAACGGTTACGGGAGCTTTACCCGGAGGCCGGCGCTAAGATTTTCACCCTGAAGGAGTATGTCCGCGACAGGCAGGCAGCGCTCCCGGCAGGGGAAGGCCGGGTGGAGGACGGCACGGGAAACGCCGCCGGCAGGCCGGCGGGTGCCCACGATGATGATATCCCCGATCCCATTGGCCGGCCCCTGGCCGTTTACCAGGACACGGCCAGGCAACTGGCCGACCTGGTAGGACAGGCCCTGGAAAAATTCGGGCAGCAAAACAAATAGTTCACGGCCCCTCGCTTGTGGCGGAGCAACACCTTACAAGCCAACCCCCGCCTTGAGCGGCGCTACTTGATTTCCTGGCCCGGCGGGAAGATTTTCTTAGAAGGGATCGAGGGATTGTACCACAACCATAAATAAATTTTGGTCATAGGAGCAGGAAACAGGGCCATCGTGGCGAATTAAATTAAGTGAAATTTAATATTGACGATAGAGGTGCAGTGAGATTGCGCGTTGCCCTGGGTAGCGATCACGGCGGTTTCCATCTCAAAAAGGCAATAAAAGAATACCTTGATCAGCAGGGTATTGAGAACCATGACTTTGGCACCTATGATGCCGGGTCGGTCGATTACCCTGATTACGCCCGGAAGGTGGCTGAAGCTGTAGCTAACGGTGAATACGACCGGGGCATCCTCTGCTGCGGTACCGGGATCGGTGTCTGTATCGCGGCCAACAAAGTTCCGGGCATCCGGGCCGCCCTGTGCCATGATACGTTTTCCGCCCGGGCGGCGCGGGAACATAATGACGCCAATATCCTGACCATGGGGGAACGGGTTATCGGCCCCGGCCTGGCCCTGGAGATTGTCGCCACCTGGCTGGCAGCCGAATTTAGCGGTGGCCGCCATGCCCGGCGGGTAGGTAAAATCAGCGCCATGGAGGAAAGCTACTGTTTGAGAATTGGTCACCTCCCCAATGGCCGGGAACCCCGCCCGGGCCCAGCACTCAACTCGTAAAGGTTTTGTTCGCGAAGAGTCACCTGTTGCCAACGAGTTGAGTGCTGGGACCACGGAGCGCACAAAGACAATGCCAGCCTGCAGTAGAGTTATTTTTAGGGCAGGTGAAGGAGATGGGCGACTGGAGTGAAATAACGGCGGCAGTTGAGGAGGCCGCCACCGAGCTCATTAACGTTGCCGGTATAAAGCCCGGCCAGGTCCTGGTGGCCGGTTGCAGCACCAGCGAAATTACGGGCCGGCGGATCGGTACGGCCTCTTCCCTGGAAATAGGCCGGGCCGTGGTGGAAGGCCTCCTCCGGGCCACCCGTGCCGCCCAGGTCTATCTCGCGACCCAGTGTTGCGAACATTTAAACAGGGCCCTGGTCATTGAGGCCGGCGCTGCCAGGCTTTACGACCTGGCGGTGGTGACGGTGGTCCCGGCGCCAAAGGCAGGGGGGTCCCTGGCTACGGCTGCCTATACCACCCTGCACCGGCCGGTGGTTGTCGCCAGCCTCCAGGCCCATGCCGGC
>JBMORH010000068.1:0-2935 GCA_049322275.1 Thermodesulfobacteriota bacterium | reverse complement strand
GATTTTGCCAAGCCTCTCAAATTGCTCGCCTAAAATGGCTCGCAATTTGGCGGGCCATCCTTGGGGGTCCCCAAGCAAACGAAGTTTGCTTGGGGTGAATCCTTGGCCCGCGTCGGCTGCTGCATGATCTCAGATGTGTTCCACGGTTTACACGCCAATTTAACAACTATTTTCATGTTTCACCGTGCAGCAGCCTCAATTGGGATAAACAGACCCCATCCGTTGACAAGGAGGCATTGGGATGGCAGAGGCGAAGCGGGAGATGGGAGAGGTCGTGGGCTTGACGAGCTCGCCCATATCGTCCATAATACATTTAAATTGCATATTAGACGATATAAAGGTTGCCCATGTACCTCGCCAGGACCCTCGAAGACTACATCGCCAAGGCTTCCCGGCAATTGCCGGTGCTGCTGCTCACCGGGGCGCGGCAGGTGGGCAAGACCACCCTGCTTCAGCACCTGGGCGGGCCGGAGCGCGCCTACGTCAGCCTGGACGATCCGTTGGTCCTGCGCCTGGCCAGGGAAGACCCCGCCTTGTTCATGCAGCGCTTCCCCCCGCCGGTGTTGATCGACGAAATCCAGTACGCCCCCGAGCTGCTGCCCCACATCAAAATGACCGTGGACAGCCGCCGCGCGCCGGGCCTGTTCTGGCTGACCGGTTCCCAGCAATTCCACCTGATGCAAGGCGTGTCCGAGTCCCTGGCGGGCCGGGTGGGGATCGTGCAGCTCCTGGGCCTCTCCCGCCGCGAGGCCGTCGGCCAGGGCCTGGGCGCGGCGCCGTTCCTCCCCCGCCCGGAGGAGATCGCCCATAGGCTAGCCAGCGGCGGTCAACTCACCTTGCAGGAGCTTTACCGCATCCTCTGGCAAGGCTCCTTCCCCGCCCTGGCCACCAGCGATGAGGCCGACCGCGATCTTTTCCTTTCCTCCTACCTGCAAACCTACCTGCAACGTGACGTGCGCGACCTGGCCCAGGTGGGGGACGAGATGGCCTTCCTGCGCTTCCTGCGGGCCAGCGCCGCCCGCAGCGGCCAGATATTGAACCTGGCCGAGCTGGCCCGCGACGCCGACGTGGCCCCCAACACCGCCAAACGCTGGCTCTCCATCCTGCAAGCCTCAGGCATGGTCTACCTGCTGGAGCCCTTCTTTAACAACCCCACCAAGCGCTTGGTCAAGACCCCCAAGCTCTACTTCCTGGACAGCGGCCTATGCGCCTATCTCACCGAATGGTCCAGCCCGCAAACCCTGGAGGCCGGGGCCATGTCCGGGGCGATCCTGGAGACCTGGGTTGTGGGTGAGTTGCTGAAAAGCTGGTGGCACAATGGCCGCCGGGCGCCGTTCTATTTTTACCGCGACAAGGACCAGAAGGAGATAGACCTGCTCATTCTTCAGGACGGCACCCTGTATCCCCTGGAGATCAAGAAAACGGCCTCGCCGGACAAGCAGGCGGTGCGCCATTTCCAGGCCTTGACCAAGTTCGGCCTGCCCCTGGGGCCGGGCGGGGTCATCTGCCTGTGCGGCCAATTGCTGCCCCTGACCGAACAAGCGGTTTCCATACCCGTGGCCGCCATCTGACCTGGAAACGAGCTTGACCAAAGGCATAATGTCATAGCGCCAATGGCCGAGCTCCTGACGGAAGGAGCCCGTAGGGCGACTGGAGGCAAGCCCACGACAGGCGGCCAGGTCGGCCCCCTGAAGCCTGACGAGCGCTGGAGCCTGAGGCGCAAGCGTGAGGTGGTGCTGCGCCTGCTGCGTGGCGAGTCGGTGCAGTTGCTGTCCAGGGAATTGGGCGTGGAGATATATCGACTCTCATCTCCATCTGTCCAGTTTTGGGGGCTACCTCACACTCCCTTCTCCGCCCAGCGTCATGCCGTGTCGTCCTCCTTGGCCAGCACCGCCTGTAGCAGCGGGACCAGCGGCGGCAGGTCCTGCTGGGCGGTCTTCCAGATGGTGCCCAAATCCAGGCCCCAGTATTCATGCACCGCGTAGTTGCGCAGGCCGATCATCTTGCGCCAGGGCACTTCTGGGTGGCGCTGGGCCGTCTGGTCGGGCAGCTTGCTGGCCGCTTCGCCGATGATGGTGAAGTTGCGGATGACGGCGTCCACAGTGCGGGAATCGGCCTGGAACTGCCCAAAGGACATGCCGGCCAGGTAGCCCTGAATCTTGGCCACGGCCTCCAGCATGTCCTGGAGGCGGAAACGCCACTCTCTAGGCGACATGAATGGCCTCGGCCAGGATGCGCTCTTTGATGGCCGGGTGGACGGCGGTTTTTTGCACCAGGTCAACCTTGACCCCGCCCAGGAGATCCTCCAGCCAATATTGCAGGTCGAAGATTTCGAAAAGGCTCAGGGTGCGGTCGAACTCGGCCAGGAGGTCCACATCGCTGGTCTGGCCGGCCTGGTCGCGGGCGGTGGAGCCGAAAAGGGCCAGGGAGACCACCCCCCACCGACGCAGTTCGTCGTGGTGGGCGCTCAGGGTTTGTATGACGGCCTGTCGGTTCATGCTCGCCGCTCCATGGGCAGCCTTATTGTGCCCCAAACCCGCCTAGCTGGGCAAGGCCGCTGCCTGGGCGCGCCAAAGCCAGGCACGCGTGAATTGGACCCGGTTCTTTGGACACGAGTTTGTCATCAGGCGGCCTCCCTGGTCAAGTAGGCCTGCCGGTATTCCAGGGGGCTACCTCAGCCCGCCCGCGCGGGGATGAGCCGGTCGCTCCCCAGGCCCAGGGCTCATGTCAGGCCATCATCCCTGAGGTGGTCCCCATAAATCGTACAGTCGTGTAAGGTGGAAAACACGGCGAACGATGGAGGGACGACCAAGATGAGCAAGGGTAAGCGGAGACGGTTTTCGGCGGATTTCAAGGCCAAGGTGGCTTTGGAGGCCCTGAAGGGGGAGCAGAGTCTGGCGGAGTTGGCGAGCCGGTTCGATTTGCATCCGAATAT
>JBMORH010000067.1:0-3063 GCA_049322275.1 Thermodesulfobacteriota bacterium | reverse complement strand
GCACCTCAAGGGCGTGGGCCGGGTGTACCTGCAATCGGTGATCGACTGCCACAGCCGCTACGCCTGGGGCCGGCTGTACACCTCCAAGCTGCCCTTGACGGCCGTGCACGTGCTCAACCAGGACGTGCTGCCTTTCTTCGAGCAACACGGGGTACCGGTCAAAACCATCCTCAGCGACAATGGCCGTGAATTCTGCGGCCGCCCCGACCGTCATCCCTACGAGCTTTTCCTGCAACTTGAGGAGATCGAGCACCGCACCACGCGGGTGCGCCGGCCCCAGAGCAACGGTTTCGTGGAGCGGCTGCACCGCACTTTGCTGGACGAGCACTTCCGGATCAAGGGCCGGCAGAAGTGGTACGAGTCGATCGAGGAGATGCAGAAGGACCTGGAGGAGTACCTGGTGGTCTACAACACCAAACGCCCCCACCAGGGCCGAGGCATGAACGGCAGGACGCCGCTGAAAGCTTTCATGGATGGATTGAACCAGAAGGGTCAGACTGGAAACAAGGCGGCCAAGAAGGCAGCCTAACCAAGCCCCCAGCCGGAGGCGACTGTCAGGCGAATACCATCACTGTACAGGCAATCTTACCTCCTGTGCGTTGTTTGTCAGCCTTACGGAGCATTGTTTCTGCCCAAAGGCTAAAATATTCGGACACTATTTCTGATTTAATTTTTGAATGCTCTCGCTGCTCATGAAAAAAATCATTGTCAGGCATCCCCCACTCCCACTGACTAAAATGATTTGCATTAATTGATACCATACACTTGTGGACTATGTAAAGCGTTTTATAGAATTTGACCCCCTCCCCCGCCTCCTGTAATAATTCCTCCATCTTCCGCACCCCGCCCCGGAGGCAAGCCATGTCCTTCCCCACCGTGCGCATGCGCCGCCTGCGCCGCAGCCAGAAGCTGCGCGACCTGGTGGCCGAGACCACGCTGACCGTCAACGACCTGCTCTACCCCATGTTCGTGGTGGAAGGCTCCGGCGTGCGCCAGCCCATACCCTCCATGCCCGGCATCGACCGCTTCTCGGTGGACAAGCTGGTGGAGGAGTGCAAGGCCGTGGCCGATCTCGGCATCCCGGCCGTGATGTTCTTCGGCATCCCGGAGCGTAAGGACGCCCTGGGCCGCGGCGCCTACGCCGATAACGGCATCGTGCCCAAGGCCCTGCGCGCGGTGCGGAAAGCCGTGCCGGGGCTCTTGCTGGCGCCGGACGTCTGCCTGTGCGAGTACACCGACCACGGCCACTGCGGCATCATCGAGAAAAACGACGTGCACAACGACGCCACCCTGGATCTCCTGGCCAAGGCGGCGGTGGCCTACGCCAAGGCCGGGGCCGACATGGTCGCGCCCAGCGACATGATGGACGGCCGGGTGGGGGCCATCCGCGAGGCCCTGGACGAGGCCGGGTTCGAGGACACGCCCATCATGAGCTACGCGGCCAAGTATGCATCCGCCTTCTATGGGCCATTCCGCGACGCGGCCGAGAGCGCGCCCCAATTCGGCGACCGCCGCTCGTATCAGATGGACCCGCGCAACGGGGCCGAGGCCCTGCGCGAGGTGGCGTTGGACATCGAGGAGGGCGCGGACATCATCATGGTCAAGCCGGCCCTGCCCTATCTGGACGTGCTCTCCCGCGTGCGCGAGGCCTTCGACCTGCCCCTGGCCGCCTACAATGTCAGCGGCGAGTACGCCATGGTCAAGGCCGCGGCCCAGCGGGGCTGGATCGACCACGACCGGGTGATGATGGAGACGTTGGTGGGCATCAAGCGGGCCGGCGCGGACATCATCCTGACCTATTTCGCCAAGGAAGCCGCCAAGTTGCTGCTGGGGGCCGGCAAATGAAGCTCGCCCTGTGCGGCCTGGCCTCGGCCGGGAAATCCACCCTGTTCGCCGCCCTGGCCGGGCGCAAGCTGGTGGCCGACAAGGGCCGCGACCAGGCCGGCACCGTGATCCTGCCGGTGCCGGACCAGCGGGTGGACAAGCTTTCGGCCCTCTACCACCCCAAGAAGACCACCTACGCCCAGGTGACCTACCTGGACCCGGCCGCGCCGGTGGCCAAGGCCGACGACCCCACCACCAAGCTTCCGGCCGAGCTGCGCCAGGCCGAGGCCCTCATCGAGGTGGTGCGCAACTTCGACGCCGGCCTGGGCGCGCCGCGCCCGGCCGCGGACCACCAGGCGTTTTTCGAGGAGCTTCTGCTCAATGACCTGATAACCGTGGAGCGCCGCCTGGAGCGCATCGCCCAGGAGCGCCAGCGCGGCCGCAAGGTGGACGGCGAGGAGCTGGAGCTGGTGGAGCAGGCCAAGGCCATCCTAGAGGACAACCGCGCCCTACGCGAAAACCCGGTTTTCGCCCTGCATCCCAAGCTCAGGGGCTTCGGGCTCCTCACCGCCAAGCCGTTGATAATCGTGGCCAACAACGCCGAGGACGACGCGGCGGCCCCGGATTTGGGCGCGGGCGAGGCCCCGGTGGTGGTGCGCGCGGCCATCGAGGCCGAGCTGGCCGAACTCTCCGACGACGAGCGGGCCGAGTTCATGGCCGACCTGGGGCTGGCCGAAAGCGCCCTGGATCGGCTGATCCGGGCCAGCTACGCCGCCCTGGGTCTCATCAGCTTCTTCACCGTGGGCGAGGACGAGGTGCGGGCCTGGACCGTGCGGCGCGAGACCCCGGCCGACGAGGCGGCCGGCGTGATCCACTCCGACCTCCAGCGCGGCTTCATCCGGGCCGAGGTGATGCGCTACGAGGACCTGATCGCCCAGGGCTCGGAGGCGGCCATCAAAAAGGCCGGGCTGATGAAGCTCTGCGGCCGCGACTACCTGGTCCAGGACGGCGACATCCTGCACGTGCGTTTCAACGTGTAGCTTTTAGGCGTTAAGATCGTCCGGAGACAGGTCGGCGTCGCGCAGCTGAAATGCACGGGCGGGGATAAACCACGCCCCTTGTATGTTAGTAGTTATGTGTCTGAGTGCGTGTCAGACCGTCCGCCCCTTGGGTTCGAGCCCGTTTTGTAGCGTGAGTCGTCACGCACTTCCCATCATAACCCGAACGGTTGCCAGGGCC
>JBMORH010000066.1:0-3071 GCA_049322275.1 Thermodesulfobacteriota bacterium | reverse complement strand
CGGCTTTCTGGCTTCATCAGTATATGAGAAAAGGCTGCCTTGGTCGGTACGGTGCTTGGGCTCGATCATCGACAGCCGCCCCGGCCGACTCCAGCAGGGCCTTCTTCCAGGCGTGTATCTGGCTGGGATGAACCGCCAACTGGCCTGGCGATGTCGGGGATGGTCCGCCCCCCCCGGAGCGCGGCCAACGCCACCTTGGCCTTGAACGACGCGCGGTGCTTCTTGCGCTTCTGGCTCATGTCCTGCTCCTTGTGCTTCAGCCTTCTACGAGCAGAACGCTCTCATCTCCACCTGTCCAGTTTTTGGGGGCCACCTCACTAGGGCCACACCCTCGCATCCAATCCAGTAGAACTTGAGGACCAACCACGACAAACTTTCATGTATGCTCCCCTTAGGTGATGAAGCGAGGGCAAGTGCGATGGGGCAACCCAATCCTGCTGGGTGCTATTTGGATGCTGAAAAGATAAAGGGGCCAGACTTGCATGTCTAACCCATTGATATTATGGAGCCGGCGATGGGATTTGAACCCGCGACCTGCTGATTACGAATCATAAATTTGGCCATTTCCGCGATTTCGCCCAACTTCGCGCAAATACGATTAAGCCCGATAAATACAAGCATTATGGATTGCGCTAATCCGCTGTCCTACGCTATGATATGCCCGAATTGCTTACCCGGTGCTTACCTGGTGCTTACCCGAAGCGACCCGCTGACTGCTTACCCGGTGGAGAGCCGAAAAGATGGCCAAATTGACAAAGCGCCTGATAGATGCTTTGCAAACGAGTGACGAGGCCGGCGAAATTATTCTTTGGGACGATGACCTGGCGGGGTTCGGAATCCGGGTCAAACCGTCCGGGGTCAAGAGCTTCTGCATCCAATACCGCAGCCAGGGCCGCAGCCGGCGGGTCACCGTTGGCACCTATGGTCGGCTCACCCCCGACGAGGCCCGCAAGCTGGCCCGGCAAATGCTGGCGGACGTGGCCAAGGGCAGCGACCCGGCCGAGGAAAGGGCGCAAAGCCGCCAGGCCGCGACAATGCAAGACCTGGCCGAGCGCTTCCTGTCCCAGCACGCCGCCACCAAGAAGAAGCCGCGTAGCGCCTACCAGGATGGCCGTTTGCTGGAGCGCTTCATCCTGCCCGCCATGGGCCGGCAGAAGGTCAAGAACGTCAACCGTAACGATGTGACCAAGCTGCATCACGCCTTGCGGGAAACCCCCTACCAGGCCAACCGGGTCTTGGCCCTGCTCTCCAAGATGTTCAACCTGGCCGAGCGCTGGGGCCTGCGGCCGGATGGCACCAACCCTTGCCACCATGTCGAGAAATACAAAGAAGCCAAGCGGGAGCGCTTCCTTTCCTCCGAGGAGCTGGCCCGGGTGGGCGCGGCCCTGGCCGAGCTGGAGCGGGAGGGCCTGGAGCTGCCCAGCACCATCACCGCCGTGCGGCTGCTGATCCTGACCGGCTGCCGGCGGGAGGAAATCCTGGCCCTGAAGTGGGAGCATGTGGACCTGGAAAACGCCTGCCTGCGCCTGCCGGACTCCAAGACCGGGGCCAAGGTGGTCTTCCTCAATCAACCGGCCCTGGAGCTGCTGGCCCAGACCCAGCGCGTGGAGGGCAACCCCTACGTCTGCCCCGGCCACAAGGCAGGTGGCCACCTGGTGGGCCTGCCCAAGGCCTGGGCGCGAATCCTGAAGCGCGCCGGCCTGGAGGGGGTGCGCCTGCACGACCTGCGGCACAGCTTCGCCAGCGTGGGCGCGGCGGCCGGCCTGGGCCTGCCCATCATCGGGGCCTTGCTGGGCCACACCCAGGCCGCCACCACCCAACGCTATGCCCACCTGGGGGCCGATCCCATACGGGCCGCCAATGAGGAAGTCGGCCGCCGCCTGGCCGAGGCCCTGAGCCGGCCGGTTGAGTCCAAGGTGGTGGTCTTGCGGAAGGGGAGTCGGGTTGACTAGCGCTAGCACATACACTATCATTTAGCCATGACCAAACGAGATAAAATCGCGGGCAAGGTGGTCAACGCGCCCACGGCGGTCAGGTGGGCGGACTTCCTCAAGCTGGCGGAGACGGCCGGCTTTACCTGGCGCAAGGGCAAACGGCGCAATGCCTTTGTTCTGGAGCGGGAGGCCGACCAAATAACCCTGACCGTGCACAAACCCCACGGCGCGGACCCGGTGGACCCGGCCGCCGTGCGGGAGCTGATGAAGGCCATGAAGTTGAGGTGAGCCATGGGAGAAATTGAGAAGTACCAGGCCATGAAGTATCCGGCCGCGATCATGCCGGGGGAGACTTCCGGCTATGTTGTGACCTACCCGGATTTGCCGGGGGTGGTGGCTCATGGGGCCACCCCGGAGAAGGCCATCCGCAATGCTGAAGAACTCCGCTTGGAATGGATTGAGGCACGGCTTGCGCGTGGGTGGCCCGTCCCGGAGCCTGGCGAACTCGAATCCTGCAACGGCAAGCTGAGCGTTCGCATACCCAAGTCCGTTCACCGCGCCCTGAGACTCAAGGCCAAGGCCGAGGGGGTGAGCCTCAACCAGTTGACCGCAAGCCTGCTTTCGGCGGCGGTGTAGGTTTATGAGGAAGGCGGTCTTGCATCCTGAGCGGCCCAGCAAGAGCATCACCATGAGGATTCCGGTGGACGTGCTGGAAGACCCGAAGCGGGTGGCCCCGCGCAAGGGCGTCACCGGCTACCAGGGCCTTATCAAGCTGTACATCGTCGGCATGCTCATAGGTTTCGATCTTGCGCTTCTTCGGCGTGACGGTCTTGCGGCGCGGCATGGCGCTAACCCCCATGCATGCAATCGGGCTTCATCCGCCCATTTCATGTCAGCGAAAACGGCTGTTGGAAAGTAGCACAAAAGGGTTGGGCCATCCAAGATGGGCGCTGGCAGGGTTGGCCGATGCCGGCGCCATTATCTGGCCAAACTTGGCCGGCGTATCTCAAATGTAGAAGTTGACATTTAATCTGACACCGTATTAGGTTCCTGGTTCCAGAGAGGCCCTTGAGGGGGCGAGAGGAGCAGGGACAGGAAATGACGCAAGCACAGAAGGTGATAAAGGCCAAGGTGGGA
>JBMORH010000065.1:0-3096 GCA_049322275.1 Thermodesulfobacteriota bacterium | reverse complement strand
TGCGCCAGGAACTGGCCGACGCCCGGGAAATGCTGCGCGAGGGCGGCGACCCCGAATTCTTGGAAATGGTCAAAGAGGAAGTGGCGGGGCTGGAGGAGCGCCAGGAGGAACTGGAGCAAAGGCTGAAAGTGTTGCTCTTGCCCAAAGACCCCAATGACGAAAAGAACGTGCTGGTGGAAATCCGCGCCGGCACTGGCGGCGAGGAGGCGGCCCTGTTTGCCGCCGACCTTTTCCGCATGTACACGCGTTATGCCGAACGGCAGGGCTGGCGGGTGGAGATCATGAACTCCAATCCCACCGACCTGAACGGCTTTAAAGAAGTCAGCTTTATGATTGAGGGGCGGGGCGCGTACAGCCAGCTCAAATTTGAGAGCGGTGTGCACCGGGTGCAGCGCGTGCCCACCACCGAGTCCAGCGGTCGCATCCACACCTCGGCGGCCACCGTGGCCGTGCTGCCCGAGGCCGAAGAGGTGGAAGTGGAAATAAACCCCAACGACCTGCGCATTGACCTGTTTTGTTCCACCGGGCCGGGGGGGCAGTCGGTCAACACCACCCAGTCGGCCGTACGCATCACCCACCTGCCCACCGGCATTGTGGTCTCCTGCCAGGACGAAAAGAGCCAGCACAAAAACAAGGAAAAGGCCATGCGGGTGCTGCGCGCCCGTCTGTACGACCGGGCGCAGGAGGAACAGCGGCAGAAAATTGCCTCCGCCCGCAGGTCCATGGTGGGCTCGGGTGATCGCAGCGAGCGCATCCGTACCTACAATTTCCCCCAGAACCGGGTCACCGACCACCGCATCAACCTGACCACGCACCGGCTGACCGAGGTGCTGCAGGGCGACCTGGATGAAATCATCGAGGCGCTGATCACCACGGACCAGGCCGAGCGACTGCAACAGGTGGAGCAGGGGTGAGGAGCGGTCGTTTGCGGGTGTGCATCCTTCGCTCGCCCGAATTGGACCGGGCAGCACCGGCGGCTCGGTCGCGGGCGGGCCGGGCCGCCCCTGATTCGACCTCCTGTCTCAACCGGGGCTGGCGCGGACGTCCTGTCCGCGCCTCCCGGCCCGCTGCCGCGCCCTCGCCGGGTGCTGCAACCGCCGCTCCGGACGGGCTCGCATGGGATTGGCGCGCATGCACTGGCGCGATACTGCTCTGCCGGGCAAGCGTTGACCTGCTTGCCAAACCCGATATAAACTGTGCAATCCAGAGACAGGAGCACATTCATGCTGGAACAACAAATACTTCAGGCCATCAAAACCACGGCCGGCGGCCAGCCCGCCCTGCTGCCCCACCGGCTGACCGCCCTGGTGCACATCCTGCGCCAGCTGGGCCTCAAATGCGGTACCGCCGAACTGCTGGACGCCGTGCAGGCTCTGGCCCGGGTGGATCTGCTGCAGCGCCCCCAGGTCAAGTACGCCTTAAAAGCCTGTCTGGCCAAAGGCCCGGCCGAAGGGCAGCTCTTTGAAGCGGTTTTCGACACCTTCTTTTTGCCCCCGCCCGAACTGGCCAGCCGCCTGGCCGAACTGGAACGGCAGGAGCAGGAAACCCGCTGGCAGCTGCTGAATGCCCGCCAGGAACTGGCTCAGGTGATGGAGAGTTTCAGCGGCGGCCCGGAGCAGGTGCAAAACCTCACCGACGAGCAGATCATGGCCTACGCCGCCCTGCCCGAACCGGCCCGGGACAATTTCCGCCAGACCATGGAAAGAATGCGGGCCAACCCGGTCAACGACCCTGGGCGTTTAATCTCCCAGGTGCTGCAGGCCGCCTTGAACTACTGGCGGTACTACCTGCTCAAACAGCAGGAACAGCAGGCCCTGGCCGGCGAGGAACACTTCCCGTCCCTGCCCGGCGCCGGACAGCCCGGCGGCCTGCCGGCCCTTTTCTACCGTCACCCCCAGGACCGCCTCTACCACAGCGACCTGGCCGGTCTGGCCGGCAGCGACCCCGCTCAGGTGCGTCTTTTGCTGGAGCGGGTGACCCGCCGTCTGGCCGCCGCCCTGGCTCGCCGCTACCGGCGCAGCCGGGCCCGCGGTGCCCTGGACTACCGCCGCACCGTGCGGGCCAGCATCGCCCATGGCGGTGTGCCCCTGAAACTGCACTACCTGGCCCGGCGCCGCCGGCCGGCCCGCCTGCTGCTGATCTGTGACGTATCCGCCTCCATGGCCCGCTATGCCACCTTTGTGCTGCAGTTTATCTACGGCCTGAGCAGCGGCCTGGGCCAGATTGACAGCTTTGTCTTTTCCGAAGATATCGAGGCCGTGGGAGAATATTTCCGCCGGGGGCGGGACTTTGCCGCCACTGTCCTGGAGGCAGTGAACAACAGCCGGCAGTGGGGCAAAACCACCCACCTGGCCGCTGCGCTGGAGACCCTCTGGCAGGAACGGCGGGACGTCTTACAACCTGACACACTGCTGCTCATCTACAGTGACACCAAAACCGTGGCCGCCCCGGCCGCGGCCGCCCTGCTGGCGGAAAAAATTCTCAAGCGGGTCAAACAGGCCGTCTGGCTCAACCCCCTGCCGGAAGAGCAGTGGCCGCGCGAGCAGACGGTGGCGGTTTTCCGGCCCCTGCTGCCCATGTACGAATGCCGTACCGTGGCCCAGCTGGAAAAGGCCCTGCGGCGGGTTTTATAGTTTGGGACTTGTTTTGTCGGCTGAAGCTTACCCTGCTTTGGGTGTGTGGAGTAGCGTTCGCTGTGCCTGGTAAGTTGACAAACGCAATTGGTTGGCGAGCGTTGCACATGCTCGCCAAAGGCGTACAGCAATAAAAACGGGCGGGAGGTGAAAAAATGAAAAACGTCCTGGAAGACACCTTGACCGAAGAACTATCCATCCTGCAATCCGTGCACAACGTGGTCCTGGCCATCGACTACCAGGGACGGGTCATCGTCTACAACGCGGCCAGCGAACGCGTTTTCGGCATTCCGGCCGACCAGGTGCTGGGCCGCTACATCTCCGACGTCATTCCCGGCACCGGCCTCCTCAAAGTGCTCAAAACCGGCAAATCCCACATCGGGCGCAAATTTGTCGTGGGCAACTCGCTCTATGTGGTCAACCGCACCCCCATCATCCGCAACGGGGCCATCGTGGGCGCCAT
>JBMORH010000064.1:0-38710 GCA_049322275.1 Thermodesulfobacteriota bacterium | reverse complement strand
CCGCGGCCGGGGCCGCGCGGCCCAAACCATTCGTGGCCGACGCCGAGGACCCGGCGCTGAACCCGGCCACCTACCGCCGGCGCTAGCCGGCCCCGCGGAGGCCAGCCTTGATCGACCGCCGTCTGGTGACCCACTTCGACTGGCTGCTGGTGGTCCTGCTCATGGCCGCCATCGGCTGCGGGGCGGTGAACCTCTACAGCGCCGCCAGCACCTTCGAGGGGGCGGGGTCGCCGATATTCCTGAAGCAGATCTATTGGTTCGGCCTGGGGCTGGCGGTCATGACCGGAGTGGCCATGATCGGCCACCAGCGCCTGGCCACCCTGGCCTATCCGTTCTATGGGGTGGTGGTGGCCTCCTTGGTGGCGGTGCTGCTCTTCGGCCGGGTGGTGGGCGGGGCCCAGCGCTGGCTGGCCCTGGGTCCCTTGGTGGTCCAGCCCTCGGAGCTGGCCCGCCTGGCCGTGATCCTGGTGCTGGCCCAGTACTTCCACCGCCGCGACCAGTCCGAGCCCTACAATCTGCGCCAACTGGCCATACCGGCCGGGCTGATGGCCCTGCCGGCCCTCTTGGTCCTCAAGCAGCCCGACCTGGGCACCGCGATGATGGTGCTCGTGGTGGGGGGCAGCATCATCCTGGTCAACGGGGTGCGCGTCTTCTCGCTGTGCGTGGCCGGCGCGGCCGGGCTGGGGGTGCTGCCGGTGCTGTGGGGCTTTTTGAAGGAATACCAGAAGCGGCGCATCTTCAGCTTCCTGGATCCTGAGTCCGACCCCCTGGGGGCCTCCTACCACCTGATCCAGTCCAAGATCGCGGTGGGCTCCGGGCAGTTCGCCGGCAAGGGCTGGCTGGCCGGCACCCAGAGCCAGCTGCACTTCCTGCCGGAGCAGCACACCGACTTCGCCTTCTCGGTGCTGGCCGAGGAATGGGGCTTCGTGGGCGGGGTGGTGATCCTGGTGATCCTGTCGGCCGTCGTCTACCGCGGCCTGCAACAGGCCCTGCGCGCCAAGGACCGCCTGGGCATGCTGATGGTGGTGGGGGCCACGGCCTGCGTCTTCTGGCCGACCTTCATCAACGTGGGCATGGTGCTGGGCCTGTTTCCGGTGGTGGGCATCCCGCTGCCCTTCGTCAGCTATGGCGGCTCCAGCATGATAACCACCATGGCCGCCCTGGGGCTGGTCCAGAGCGTGGCCATGCGGCGTTTCGTGTTCCATCGACAATAGGCTAGCGGCCATGCGGGGGGGCGTTTTTTGTTGCCAGCCCCGGCTGGGGCGTGTTAGTGAGAGTCTGTCCGATGCCGCCGGTTCTGGCGGCGGAAACGGTCGGCAAGGGGGTCCAGGCGGCAAGCGGGGCGCGGCGCGCGCCCGCGCCGGGGCCTTTGCGGCGGCCGGGGAGCGACGAAATTGGCCAAGCAGACGCGCGAAGGCGACCTGTCGGTGTTCCTGGGCGGGGAAAGCTCGCTCAAGGGCGAGATCAACTTCAGCGGCCAGGCCCGCCTGGACGGCCGCTTCTCCGGCGACATCCAAGGCAGCGGCACCCTGTTCATCGGCCCCAAGGCCCATGTCGAGGCCCAGGTGCGGGCCGACACCGTGGTGATCCAGGGCGAGCTGATCGGCGATGTGGCGGCCACCCACCGCCTGGAGCTCAAGGCGCCGGGGCGGCTCAAGGGCAACATCACCGCCCCCCTGGTGGTCATGGACGAGGGCGTGCTTTTCGAGGGCCACTGCTCCATGACCGCCGAGACCGGCGAGGAGGGGCCGCGGGGCAAGATCACCCTGCTGGCCACCCGGAGCTGAGCCGGGCGGATTCAGGGGCCATAACCCCGGACGGGGCGGAAAAAATCTTTGACACCGGGTTTGAAATATTGTAGAAGATCGCAGCTTGTCATCTTGCTCACAAGTGGGGATATAGTCCGAAAGCGCGTGGAGGAAGGGACTTAGCCAAGAAGGCCCTGGGGTCGGCCTGCCAACGTTGATGTGGGGTCTGCGTTCCCGGGCCCGTGTTTCTTGTTCCCTTCCTTCCGCTGGGATTGCCGCCTGGCAAGCTGCTTCCTTTTTCATGTAGTAAAAACACAGCCGACCGCACAACCGGGGAGCCGACGAGCGGGCCACGCCTTGAGTACGGAGAGCAGGGTCGTATGGTAAGTATCGACATCGATTGGTCCTTGGGCTTTCAGATCGTCAACTTTCTGGTCTTGATGTTCGTGCTCAACCTGGTGCTGTACAAGCCGATCCGGGGGATCCTGGCCCAGCGGGCCGAAAAGATCGCCCAGATGAACGGCGAGATCGCCAGCAGCCTGGAGGGCGTGGACAGCAAGAACAAGGCCCTGGAGGCCGAGCGGGCCAACGCCCGCGCCCAGGGCGCCAGCCTGCGCGAGGAGATCAAGGCCGCCGGCCGCACGGAGGAGCGCGATCTGGTGGGCGCGGCCACCAAGGAGATGGAGGAGGCCGTGGCCAGGGTGCGGGCCGAGATCGCCAAGGAGATCGGCGGAGTCCGCGAGCAGCTCAAGGCCGAGGTGCAGACCTTCGGGCGCGACCTTGCGCAGAAGATTCTGGGAAGGAGCATCCAGTAATGCGGTGTAATCGCAGCAAGCGCTGGCTGGCGGTCCTGGGCGCGGCGGGCCTGTTGGGCCTGGGCGCGGCGGCGGCGTTGGCCTCCGAGGCGGGCGGCCACCACGTGACCGGCCCCAACCTGGATCTGCTCTGGCGGGTGATGAACTTCGCGGTGCTGGCCTTGGTGCTGGTGCTGGTGCTCAGAAAGCCCCTCAAGGCCGGGCTGAGCGGCCGGGTGGAGCAGATCAAGAGCGAGCTGGCCGAGCTGGAGGCCAAGCGCGAGGAGGCCAAGCGCCGCTACGCCGAGATCGAAAAGCGCCTGAAGGACGCCGAGGGCGAGCGCGACGCGATCCTGGCCGAGTTCCGCGAGATGGGCGAGCGCGAAAAGGCCAAGATATTGGACAGCGCCCGCAGCATGGCCGAGCGGATCAAGGCCCAGGCCCAGTTCACCATCGAGCAGGAGACCGCGGCGGCCAAGGCCGATCTCAAGCGCGAGATCGCCGACATGTCCGCCGCCCTGGCCGAGGACCTGCTCAAGCAGAACATCACCAGCGAGGACCAGACCCGGCTGGTGGACGAATACCTGGCCAAAGTGCAACGGGAGGTACAGTGACCAGCCTGATCGTCGCCAAGCGCTACGCGCGGGCCCTGCTGGAGATCGGCAGGGAGGACGGCAAGTACGAGCAGTATGGCCAGGAGTTGGCCGCCTTCGCCGGTCTGTTGGACCAGACCCCCGAACTGGAGGCGGCCCTGGCCAACCCGGCCTTCAACTTCGAGGGCCGCAAGGGCCTGCTCGCCGCCATTCTGGAAAAGGCGGGCCTCAGCCCGATAGCGACCAACTTTTTCAGGCTGCTGATGGACCGCGGGCGCATCGCCGCCGCCCGCGACATCAACGCGGTCTACCAGGGCCTCCTGGACGAGGTCAAGGGCATCACCCGCGCGCGGGTCGTCTCGGCCGCCGCCCTGGGCGACGACGAGGTGGCTCGCCTGGCCGCCACCCTGAAACAATGGGCCGGCCGCGAGGTGAGGCTCGAAGTGAGTGAGGACCCCGGCTTGATCGGCGGTGTCGTCGCACGGATCGGCGATCTGGTGCTGGACGGCAGCGTCAAGCGTCAGCTGGAAAGCTTGAAGGATTCTTTGAGAAGGGGTGAGTACGCCTAATGCAGATCAGAGCCGAAGAGATCAGTCAGGTAATCCGGGAACAGATCAAGGATTACGACAAGAAGGTCGAGGTCTCGGAGACCGGCATCGTGCTCTCGGTGGGTGACGGCATCGCCCGCATTCACGGCGTCGAGAAAGCCATGGCCGGCGAGCTCCTCGAATTCCCCCACAACATCCTGGGCATGGTCCTCAACCTCGAAGAGGACAACGTCGGCGTCGCCATCATGGGCGAGACCGAGCACATCAAGGAAGGCGACGTGGTCAAGCGCACCGGCCGCATCGCCGAGGTGCCCGTGGGCCCCGCGGTCGTCGGCCGCGTCATCGACCCGGTGGGCAACCCGCTGGACGGCAAGGGCCCCATCAACGCCAAGGAGTTCCGCCGCATCGAGATGGTGGCTCCCGGCGTCGTGGCCCGCAAGAGCGTGCACGAGCCCATGTACACCGGCCTGAAGGCCATCGACGCCATGACGCCGGTGGGCCGCGGCCAGCGCGAGCTGGTCATCGGCGACCGCCAGATCGGCAAGACCGCCATCCTGGTGGACGCCATCATCAACCAGAAGGGCCTGGACGTGTTCTGCATCTACGTGGCGGTGGGCCAGAAGAAATCCACCGTGGCGCAGGTCATCGACACGCTCACCCGCTATGGCGCCATGGAGTACACCTGCGTGGTCAGCGCCTGCGCCTCCGACCCCGCCACCCTCCAGTACGTCGCGCCCTATTCCGGCACCGCCATCGGCGAGTACTACCGCGACAGCGGCCGCCACGCCCTGATCTGCTACGACGATCTGAGCAAGCAGGCCGTGGCCTACCGCCAGATCTCGCTCCTGCTGCGCCGCCCGCCGGGCCGCGAGGCCTATCCCGGCGACATCTTCTACAACCACAGCCGCCTCTTGGAGCGCTCGGCCAAGATGAGCGACGAGCTGGGCGCGGGCAGCCTGACCAGCCTGCCGGTCATCGAGACCCAGGCCGGCGACGTCAGCGCCTACATCCCCACCAACGTCATCAGCATCACCGACGGCCAGATCTACCTGGAGCCGGGCCTGTTCTTCTCCGGCGTGCGCCCGGCCATCAACGTCGGCCTGTCGGTCTCCCGCGTGGGCGGCGCCGCCCAGGTGAAGGCCATGAAGCAGGTGGCCGGCACCCTGCGCCTGGACCTGGCCCAGTTCCGCGAGCTGGAGGCCTTCGCCCAGTTCGGCTCCGACCTGGACAAGGCCACTCAGCAGCAGCTCAACCGCGGCCGGCGCCTGGTGGAGATCCTCAAGCAGCCCCAGTATCAGCCGCTGCCCATGGTCAAGCAGGTCACCATCCTCTACGCCGGCACCCGCGGCTTCCTGGACAAGTACCCGGTGGACGCCCTGGCCGACTACGAGAAGCAGCTCTATGACTTCGTGGAGTCCAAGCACCCCGACCTGTGGGTGGACCTGGAGGCCAAGAAGGCCATCGACGACGATCTGGACGCCAAGTTCAAGAAGGTGCTCGGCGAGTTCGATACGGTCTTCCAGGCCTAATAGCAAAGAAGGTCGCTAATGGCAGCGTTGCGCGACATTAAGAACAAGATCTCCGCGGTCAAGAAGACGCGGCAGATCACCCGGGCCATGAACATGGTGGCCGCGGCCAAGCTGCGCGGCGTCCAGGAGAAGGCCGAGCGGTTCAAGCCGTACGCCGCCAAGTTCTCCGAGGTGCTCTCCAGCCTGTCCGCGGGCATCGACCCCGAAATCCACCCCCTGCTCACCCAGCCGGAAAAGGTGGAGCGGGTGGCCCTGATCCTGCTCACCGCCGACCGCGGCCTCTGCGGCTCGTTCAACATGAACCTCATCAACAAGGCCGAGCGCTTCATCAAGGAGCAACAGCAGGCCGGCCGGGAGGTGCAGTTCTACACGGTGGGGCGCAAGGGCCGCGACTATTTCCGGCGGCGCAAGACCACCATCGCCCAGGAACTGACCGGCGTGATGAACGCGGTGGATTTCGACCTGGCGGTGCAGGTGGCCCGCCTGGGGCTGAACGCCTTCCTCTCCGGCGAGGTCCAGGAGGTCTACGTCATCTACAGCCGCTTCGCCTCCATGGCCGCCTTCATCCCCACCCCGGAGAAGCTCCTGCCCATCAGCCCCGCGGCCGAGGCCGAGGGCGAGGGCGACGAGCTGGTGGCCAAGGGGCCGGAGTATCTCACCGAGCCCTCGGCCGAGGAGATACTGGTCGACCTGTTGCCGCGCTTTCTCAATGTGCGCATGTACAACGCCCTGTTGCAGACGGCCACCAGCGAGCAAGCGGCCCGCATGGCGGCCATGGACAACGCCACCAAGAACTGCAAGGAGATGATCAACAATCTCACCTTGCTCTACAACAAGGCGCGCCAGAGTGCGATCACGGCCGAACTCATGGACATCGTGGGCGGCGCCGAGGCGCTGAAACAGGGCTAGAGCAAATCAAACCGCTTCTTGGCTAGGAGGCTCGTTGGTCATGAATATTGGCAAGATAACCCAGGTCATCGGACCCGTGGTGGACGTCGAGTTCGCCGAGGGCCAGTTGCCGCCCATCCTCTCCGCCCTGCTTATCACCAACCAGGCCATCAACGACCAGGAGGACAACCTGGTGGTCGAGGTGGCCCAGCACCTGGGCGACAACATCGTGCGCACCATCGCCATGGACGTCACCGAGGGCCTGCAGCGCGGCCTGCCGGTCAAGGACACCGGCAAGCCGATCATGATGCCGGTGGGCGACGAGATCCTGGGCCGGGTGCTCAACGTCGTCGGGCGGCCGGTGGACGGCCTGGGCCCGGTGCCGGCCAAGAACTTCTATCCCATCCACCGCCCGGCCCCCAGCCTGGTGGACCAGGACACCTCGGTCAACGTGCTGGAGACCGGCGTGAAGGTCATCGACCTCCTGGTGCCCTTCCCCCGCGGCGGCAAGATGGGCATGTTCGGCGGCGCCGGCGTGGGCAAGACCGTCATCATGATGGAGATGATCCACAACATCGCCATGCAGCACGGCGGCATCTCGGTCTTCGCCGGCGTGGGCGAGCGCACCCGCGAGGGCAACGACCTCTACCACGAGATGAAGGACTCCGGCGTCATCAACAAGGCCGCCCTGATCTACGGCCAGATGACCGAGCCGCCGGGGGCCCGCGCCCGCGTGGCCATCTCGGCGCTGACCGCGGCCGAGTATTACCGCGACGAGCAGGGCCAGGACGTGCTCCTGTTCATCGACAACATCTTCCGCTTCACCCAGGCCGGCTCCGAGGTCTCCGCCCTCCTGGGCCGCATGCCCAGCGCCGTCGGTTATCAGCCCACCCTGGGCACCGACCTGGGCGAGCTGCAGGAGCGCATCACCTCCACCAACAAGGGCTCCATCACCTCGGTGCAGTGCGTGTACGTGCCCGCCGACGACCTGACCGACCCGGCCCCGGCCACCACCTTCGCCCACCTGGACGGCACCGTGGTCTTGAGCCGCCAGATCGCCGAGCTGGGCATCTACCCCGCGGTGGACCCCCTGGACTCCACCAGCCGCATCCTCGACCCCAACTACCTGGGCGAGGAGCACTACAAGACCAGCCGCCGGGTGCAGATCTACCTGCAAAAATACAAGGACCTGCAGGACATCATCGCCATCCTCGGCATGGACGAGCTCTCCGACGAGGACAAGATCACCGTGGCCCGCGCCCGGCGCATCCAGCGCTTCCTCTCCCAGCCGTTCTTCGTGGCCGAAACCTTCACCGGCATGAAGGGCAAGTACGTCAAGGTCGAGGAGACCGTGCGGGCCTTCAAGGAGATCGCCGAGGGCAAGCACGACGACCTGCCGGAGCAGGCCTTCTACATGGTCGGCGGCATCGAGGAGGCCAAGGCCCGGGCCGAGCAACTGGCCTCGGCCTAGCCGTATTGCGTGAACCCGGCGCGGGGCGCGGGCGTCCCGCGCCGGTCCACAGATAGCCAGAAGGGGTCCCAAGCCCATGGCCAACAAGATAAAGCTGGAAGTCGTCACCCCGGACAAGCTCCTCCTGAGCAAGGACGTGGACGTGGTGGTCTGCACCGGCGTGGACGGCGAGTTCGGCGTCCTCTACGGGCACGTGCCCTTCCTCTCCGCCCTGGCCGTCGGCGAGATGCGCTTCCGCGACGGCAACACCCAGGATTACGCCGCCATCAGCGGCGGCTTCGCCGAGGTCACCGGCGACAAGGTGACCATCCTGGCCGAGGCGGCCGAGCTGGCGCGCGAGATCGACATGGACCGCGCCAAGCGCGCCCGCGAGCGGGCCGAGCAGCGCCTGGCCAAATCCACGGCCGAGCAGCAGGACTACGCCCGGGCCGAGGGCGCGCTGCAGCGCGCCATGCTGCGCCTGCGCGTGGCCGAAAAGGGCCGCCCCACCGCCTAGACAGACTATTTCACAAGAAAACTTGAGTTGCATCTCAAGATTGGTTAATGTAGTATTGAAACCAGATACAGTGCGGAATGGCTTGTAACTGGTTGTTATGTAGCTAAAAAGTAATCTGGAGTAGCCGCTAACTTAACTTCGCGATGCTCCAGAATACTTATTTTGTATGTGTGCTGCCCCGGCCGCATTCCCCGCCGTGGAGTGTGCTTCATGCCTGACAAGATGTGGATGCTAGATAACGAGGAGTTAGAACTCCTGGTGAAGTATAGTAAGAACCACGTGCTGGATGAATGTGATGAGGCTGTGGTCTACCGCCTAGTTGGCCTAGGGCTTATGGCCTTGGGCTTCGTCGAAGAAAAGGTCCACGTGATTAATGAGTCGGTTAGGCTGACTCCCTTGGGCTGGCGCACCCTGAAGAGAGAGCGGGTGTTGCGCAGTCCTCTCTGGGGACCGATTTATCGTGTTGCCGCGCTAGTTTTTTAACTCAATTTAATCTGAGGTTGTCGGCGATGCCAACCGAGTTATGGTATGGCTGGATACCTATATTAAGCCATAAATTGTTGGATTTGGGGGTTGGAGGCGGCCAAGACAACAGCCAGTCTTGCGCTAGAAGCCTCAAATTCACTGAAACCAACCTTACAACTAGGCAAAAAACAGCATTGCAAGAGCGAGGATATGATGATGACGCTACAAAGAATTGGTGGGTGAGGGAAAAGTTTGAATGGCTGGGGGATGGTCCTAATAAAAAACAACATACTGTTTGCATTTTGCTTAGTGGTGAGCAGGAAGTTAGTTTTGTTATTATCTTTTCAAACATTGATAGCGAATCAGCCTTGGCGGTGTCAAAAGTTGAACACAAGAAGCTTACTGGAATGATCCGCTTTACCGTTGAATGCCGGGGATGCAAGGAAAAAGTTATCGCGAAACAAATTTTTGCTTTGGTAAGAGATGTATATCACCGCCACGTGTATACACACAGTGATTTTGGGATTATGCCAATTAAAGCGAGCAATTACGAAGAAGGTGCCAGCCTGATATGGGAAAAACATTATGGTGTTAGAGTAATGATAGAAAACCATCACAAACTGCGCCTCGCGATTCAGGGTATCACGGGAAAGCGGGGATGGCTGGACGCCTATAGAATGTGCCGTGCCCAAATCGGTGAGTTGCTTTACGCTGAATCATTGGCAAAACTGAATGATTTGCGTGGAGATCAAGTAGCGGCTTGCAAAAGAGCTAGACAATCGTACGAAAATATGAGTCAAATGATACAGGTGAAGTTCAATATATTAACCGATATAAGTCTTCACATTTTTGCATTGACGGTTCTGGCGGGTGGCGTAGCAATCCATTCGTTTTGGAACCACCAAGGCGATTGGTTTGGTAAAATGTTAATTTTGGTCGTTATTATTGGTTATGTGGTTTGCTTTATCTTGTATAGATCGCGAACGCTAAAAAATAAGATAACCACATAACATTTTTATAGCAGTACTGCTTAATATCTATCGAAGCCTAAGCAGTATTCATGCCAGGCGTAGAGATCATGTTAGCCGTCGTCATCCTCGCCGCGGGCAAGGGCACCCGCATGAAGTCCGACCTGCCCAAGGTGCTGCACACCCTGGCCGGCCGCCCGCTGTTGGCCCACGTGCTGGACCTGGCCCAGTGCCTTCAGGCCGGCCGGGTCATCGCCGTGGTGGGGCACCAGGCCGAGCGGGTGAGAGAGGCCTTCGCCGACCGCCCCGGCCTGCGCTTCGCCATCCAGGAGCCCCAGCAGGGCACCGGCCACGCGGTGATGTGCGCCGCGCCGGAGCTACGGGACTGGACCGGGCCGGTGCTCATCCTCTGCGGCGACGTGCCGCTCTTGAAGCCTTCCACGGTGCGGGCGCTGCTGGAAAGCCACGCCACGGGCGGCCACGCCCTGACCGTGCTGGGCATGGAATTGGCCGACCCCGGCGCGTATGGCCGCCTGGTGACCGACGCGGCCGGCAACCTGACCCGCATCGTGGAGTTCCGCGACGCCACGCCCGCCGAGCGCGCCATCCGGGTGGTCAACGCCGGCATCTACGTGGCCAGCGCCCCGGAACTCCTGGCCTATCTGCCCCGGCTCACCACCGAAAACGACCAGAAGGAGTACTACCTCACCGACCTGGTGGAGCTGATGGCCAGCGCCGGCCTCAAGGTGGGCCTGGCGCTCTGCCCCGATCCCCTGGAGGTGGCCGGCATCAACTCCCAGGAGGAGCTGGCCGCCATGGAAAGCCAGGTCGGCCCGCCGGGGTGCGGGCGCTGAACCCGCCAGGGCGCGGCGCAAGCCGCCTTTTCTCGGTGTAGGGGCGGGGTTTATCCCCGCCCGTCTTTGCTTTTTGCCTTCTCCGGGTGGCCCGGACAGCCACGCTGTCCGGGTCGCGCCAGCGACCAGAGGTTTCCGCGCGGGGCCGGGAAACCAGGGCGCGGCCGCACCGCTGGCCGTCTTCTCCAGCCCTTCGCCTCCCGCCGGGGGCCGGCATGGCCCAAGCCAGGAAAAGTTTGGCCGGACCGCCGCTTGTTCATCGCCGCATTGGCCAAGCGCACCCGATTTACGGTATGCTATGACCCCAGGCGACGGGCGCACTTGGCGAGGGTCCATGGTGATTGTCGGCTCTCCGGTGGGGTCCGGGGGGCGGGAAAAGGCCCAGGGCGAGACGCCTGGGGCCGCGCGAGGAGCGAATCAATCCATGTGCGGGATCATCGGATACATCGGCCCCAAAAACGCGGTCGAGGTCATCATGGAGGGCCTGAGCCGCCTGGAATACCGCGGCTATGACTCCGCCGGCCTGGCCCTGGTGCTGGAGGGCGGCTTCGCGGTGCGCCGGGCCGAGGGCAAGCTCTCCCGGCTCAAGGACAAGCTGGAGGCCGACCCCCTGTGCGGCAACCTGGGCATGGGCCACACCCGCTGGGCCACCCACGGCCGCCCCAGCGAGACCAACGCCCACCCCCACCTGGCCGGCGACGTGGCCGTGGTGCACAACGGCATCATCGAAAACTACCTGGAGCTCAAGGCCGAGCTCATGGCCAAGGGCTGCCAGTTCTCCAGCGAGACCGACACCGAGATCGTGGCCCATCTGGTGCAGACCATGCTGGCCGAGGGCGCGCCCGACCTGGCCGCGGCGGTCTACCAGGCCCTGAGGTGCATCCGGGGCTCCTACGCCCTGGTGATCCTGGACCGCAACCAGCCCGACACCATCATCGGCGCGCGCAAGGACTCGCCGCTCATCCTGGGCCTGGGCCAGGAGCCGGGCGAGTTCTTCCTGGCCTCGGACGTGCCGGCCTTCTTGGCCCACACCAACCGGGTGGTCTTTTTAAACGACGGCGACGTGGTGCGCATCCAGGCCGGCGGCTACGCCATCACCGACCTGAGCGGCGCGCCCCAGGAGCGCAAGCCCGACCTCATCTCCTGGTCGCCGGCCATGGCCGAGAAGGCGGGCTACACCCACTTCATGCAGAAGGAGATCTTCGAGCAGCCCCGCGCGCTGACCGACACCCTGACCGGGCGGGTCAAGCTGGGCAACCCGGACGTGTCGCTGCCCGACCTGGCGGCGGCCACCGAGGAGCTGAAAAGCGCCAGGCGGGTGATCTTCCTGGCCTGCGGCACCAGTTGGCACGCCGCCCTGGTGGGCAAGTTCCTGTTGGAGGGCCTGGCCCGGGTGCCCACCGAGGTGGACCTGGGCAGCGAATTCCGCTACCGCGACCCCCTGGTGGGCCCCGGCGACCTGGTGGTGGCCATCAGCCAGTCCGGCGAGACGGCCGACACCCTGGCCGCGGTGCGCGAGGCCAAGGCCAAGGGGGCCAAGGCGATCACCATCTGCAACGTGGTGGGCAGCTCGCTCACCCGCGAGTCGGCCGGCGTGCTCTACACCTACGCCGGGCCGGAGATCGGGGTGGCCTCCACCAAGGCCTTCACCACCCAGCTCATGGCGCTCTCGCTCCTGGCCCTGCACATCGGCCGGGTGCGCGGGGTGATCGACGACGCGCGCGCCCTGGCCATCGTGGAGGATCTGGTGCAGGCGCCGGGTTTGGTGCAACAGGCCCTGGAGCGCGAGGACGAGGTGAAGGCGGTGGCCGAGACCTATTGCCAGGCCAAGGACTTTTTGTTCCTGGGCCGGGGGCTCTGCTATCCCATCGCCCTGGAAGGCGCGCTCAAGCTAAAAGAAATCAGCTATATCCACGCCGAGGGCTATCCGGCCGGCGAGATGAAGCACGGCCCCATCGCGCTGATCGACGAGAAGATGCCGGTGGTGGTCTTGGCCAACCAGAACGACGTGCTGGAGAAGGTGCTCTCCAACATGCAGGAGGTGCGCGCCCGCCAGGGCAGGCTCATCGCGGTGACCGAGGCCGACAACGCCGCCGCCCACGCCCTGGCCGACGCGGCGATGACCGTGCCGGCCTGCTCGCCCCTGGTGGCCCCCATCCTGCTGGTGGTGCCCCTGCAACTGTTGGCCTATCACGTGGCGGTCCTCAGGGGCACGGACGTGGACCAGCCCCGCAACCTGGCCAAGAGCGTGACGGTGGAGTGACGCCCAGGCGCGCGGAGACGATGCCCAAGCGTCTTGTGGCACAAGCGTAACAAAAGCCTTGACCGGCGGTGGAGCATAACTTATTTTCTAAGGCGGGAGTTAAGGTGAAAAGATTATGGAACTAGCCGTGTTTAGCCGCCTGGAAGCCAAGATCGAGGAGATGCTGGCGCGCCTGAAGGCCCTCGGCGAGGAGAACGATGAGCTGAGGAAGCGCCTGGCCGACAAAGATGCGGAGGTCGCGGAGCTGGGCGAGCTGCTCAAGACCCAGGACGCGGAGCGCAACGAGGTGCGCCTGCGCATCGAAAGCCTGGTCCAAAAACTGGAATCGTTATAGGTTGAAGGGAGTTGGGCTCGGTAAAGATAAACATCCTGGGCAATGAATACGTTCTGCGCTCCGAGGGCGGCGAGGGCCAGCTCCGGCGCGTGGCGGCCCATCTTAACGCCCGGCTCAACGAAGTGCTGACCACCACCAACACCAGCTCCACCCTGGCGGCCACGGTGCTGGCCGCCCTGAACATAACCAATGAACTCTTGCAGTTACAGGACAAGCAAGAGAATTTGCTTCAGGAGATCGAGATCCAAGCCGAGAGGTTGCTCGAAAAGATAGAGCATGCACAGGTTTGAGGCCCCCTGCGCTGCGCGTGATTAGGCGAAGTGTTCTTTTGAGCCAACATGCAAATAAGCGGGCCGAATGCCACTGGCCGCCAGGGGGTGGACCCTCCGAAAGCGAGGGACCCGAACCCGGCCACGCCCGGCCCACCTGGACATACCAGGTTCAAAACGAAGTCGCCACACGGCAGTCGCGGGGTAAGCCTCTTTCACCTCTCGTCGGGGTGCGGAGAGTGATTTCGGGATGATCCGGCAGCGCAGCCCATTTGCTGCCCCGCCAGTCCTGGCCCGCCTGGTCCGCGGTTGGACCACGCGCCCGGCATTGGCCGGCTGCGCGATCCTGATGGCCCATGGCCGCGCCGCCACGGCCTGGCGGCGGTTCGGCCGGGGTGATCCCGCGGGCGGCGCACGCCGGTCCGGCGGGATCAACCAGCCGGAAATCAGGATCAAACGCCATCACGGTTTCCGCGGGCGCCCCGCGGGGCCAGACGCCGGCGGGCCTGCCCCCGGAACGCTCTCCCGCGCCTAGGGCCTCGACCTCCTTGTCGCAATAAGCAAGGAGGCTCCCATGTCCACCACCCTGTTCATCCTGGGCGTTCTCGCCGCCTTGGGCCTGGGCTTGGCCCTGGGCTATTTCGTGCGCCTGCGCCAGGCCCAATCCCGCCTGCAATCGGTGGAATCCCTTAGCCAAAAATTGATGGAGGACGCCCGGCGCGAGGCCGACACCCTAAAGAAAGAGGCGCTTCTCCAGGCCAAGGACCAGATTTACCAGATGAAAGTTGAGTTCGAGCGCGAAACCAAGGAGCGGCGCAGCGAGCTGAACCAGGTGGAGCGCCGCCTGACCCAGAAGGAAGAGCTTTTGGACAAGAAGGCCGAGAACCTGGAATCCCGCGAGCAGGAGAACACCCGGCGCGAGCTGTCGTTCATCGAGCGCGAACGCCACCTGGACGAGCAGCGGGCCACCTATGACCAGTTGGTGGCGCAGCAGAAGGAAACCCTGGAGCGCATCGCGGCCATGACCCAGGACGAGGCCCGCCAGCAGTTGGTGCAGGCCATCGAGGACGAGGCCCGCCATGAGTCGGCCAAGACCCTGAAAAGGGTGGAGCAGGAGACCAAGGAGCAGGCGGCCAAGAAGTCCCAGGAGATACTGGCCCTGGCCTGCAAGCGTTACGCCGGCGATTACGCGGTGGAAAAGACCGTGAGCGTGGTCAGCCTGCCCTCGGATGAGATGAAAGGGCGCATCATCGGCCGCGAGGGGCGCAACATCCGGGCCATCGAGGCGGCCACCGGCGTGGATCTCATCATCGACGACACCCCGGAGGCGGTGATCCTCTCCGGCTTCAACCCCATGCGCCGGGAGATCGCCCGGCTCTCCCTGGAGCGGCTGATAAGCGACGGGCGCATCCACCCGGCCCGCATCGAGGAGGTGGTCAAGAAGGTGACCACCGAGGTGGAGGCCAGCATCAAGGAGGCCGGCGAGCAGGCCACCTTCGACGTGGGGGTGCACGGCATGCACCCGGAGCTGATCAAGCTCATCGGACGCCTGCGCTTCCGCAGCTCCTACGCCCAGAACGTCTTGCAGCATTCGCTGGAAGTCGCCTTCCTGTGCGGCATCATGGCCAGCGAGCTGGGCATCAACCCCAAGCACGCCAAGCGGGCCGGGCTCTTGCACGACATCGGCAAGGCGGTGGACCACGAGGTGGAGGGCCCCCACGCCCTCTTGGGCGCGGACCTGGCCAAGCGCCACGGCGAGAAGCCCCACATTGTCCACGCCATCCAGGCCCACCACGAGGACATCCCGCCGGAGAGCGTGCTGGCGGTGCTGGTGCAGGCGGCCGACGCATTGAGCGGCGCGCGCCCCGGCGCGCGGCGCGAGATGCTGGAAAGCTATGTCAAGCGCCTGGAGGACCTGGAGCGCATCGCCAACTCCTTCCAAGGGGTCAGCTCCTCCTACGCCATCCAGGCCGGCCGCGAGGTGCGCATCGTGCTGGAGGCCGAGAAGACCACCGACGAGCAGGCGCTCCTGCTCTCCCACGACGTGGCCCGCAAGATCGAGGAAGAGATGATGTATCCCGGCCAGATCAAGGTCACGGTGATCCGGGAGACGCGGGCGGTGGACTACGCCAAGTAGGGGGGCTGCCCGTGGCCGGGACGGCCGCGGAGCAGGAGGCCCCGCCGGCGCGGCCGGCGGCCGCGCCGGAGCCCGGCCGGATTTACTCCGGCCGGGCGAGCGCCTGCGCAGGGCAGGAGCCCGGAGCAGGCTGGCAATAGCCACGGTGATCCGGGAGACGCGGGCGGTGGACTACGCCAAGTAGGGGGGCTGCCCGTGGCCGGGACGGCCGCGGGCAGCACTCTCGAATTGTCCGGGCCACCCGGAGAAAGGCAAAAGACGGGAGAGAACCCCCTCACCCCTCCGAATCCCTCAAGATGGCGGGGGGGTGGCCTCTGAGGGCGAAGAGATTGCTTCGTCGCCCTGCGGCGCCTCGCAACGACAAGGGCCGGCCCGAAAAAGCCCCGCCCCCGCCGGGGGAACCGACAGGGGCGGGGGCGGGAGGCCGTCGGGTCAGGGCGGGGTTCAGGGGCTGTTGACACAAACCGAGACCGAGGGCGAAGAGCCTACATTAGGCTCCTAGTTCACCTGGGTGATGGCCGACAGCCGCCAGGGGCCGGGGCCCACCGGCCGGGTGAAGGTCCACAGCTCCTCGAACTTCACCGGCTCGCGATCCGAGCCGGCCACCACCTGGCCGGTCTTCTCGTCCACGGTGTAGTCCAGCAGGCTGGCCAGGAAATGCACGCTGATGTAGTCCTGGCCCGACTCCTGCCAGGCCTGGCTCAAGTCCACCGAGCGCACCGAGATGTTCTCCAGGCGGCTGATCTGGCCGCGGGCCTTGAGTTGGTCCACCTCGTCCTGGAAGTTGCGCAGCATCTCCGGGGTGAGCAGGTCGGCCACCGAGCTGAGGTCGCGCCGGGCCCAGGCCCCCTGGATCATGAAGAAGGCGTCGCCGGCCCGGTCCAGGAAGAATTTGGGGTCGAAGGCCGGCTCCATGCCGCGGATGTGGTTGATGCCGCGCTCCACGTCGTTTTGCTGGTCCATGTCCGACCAGGCCGCGCCGGGGGGCGGGGGCGGCGGGGAATAGCCGTCGGCCTGGCCGAAGTCCTGGGGCTGGGCCTGATAGGCCTGCTGATAGTCGCCCGCGCCGGCTTGGGCCTGGGCCTGGCGGCGGCGCTTGAACCAGCGGTAGCCGAAATAGAGCACCGCGCCGATGAGGATCAGGTCCAACAGGCCGGGGCCGGAGCCGCCGGCGCCCTCGGCGCCGGTCCCCGCGCCGGCGATGCCCCGGAAGAGCATGGCCCCCAAAAAGCCGCCGGCCAGGCCGCCGGCCAGGGAGCGCATGAAGCCGCCGGTCTGGGGGGCCAGGCCGGGCTGCTGCGGGGTGGGCCGGGCCTGCTGCTGATATTGGCCGCCGGGCTGCGGCTGGGTGGGCCGGCTGGTGGAGCCGCTGGAGCCGCTCAGGCTGCGGCTGCCGGTGCTGCCCATGGATTTGCCGCCGCCGGCCCGGGCCCAGGATTCGGCCGCGCCGGCCAGGCAGAAGAACGCGGCCAGGATGAGAACCAGGAAAACGCGCGCGCGAGGCATGGTTGCCATGTCCGCTCCGTGGTTGGGGGTGGCTTGTCGATATAGCACGGCCGCCGCCAGGCTCCGGGTGCGGGGTCTGGCCGGCGGCCATGCTGAATTATAACAAAAAGGTGGGGCCAACCAAGCCAAATCGGAACCTCGCGCCAGTTCGGCCCCCGCCCTGCCCGGCGTGGGGCGGCTCTTCCGCCCTGGTTTGACATCACCCCTGGCCCGTGCTAGGTTTGCATAGATATTGGAGTGCGTTGGCGCCCCCTGGGGCTTAATAGGGAAGACGGTGCGAAGCCGTCGCGGTCCCGCCGCTGTAACCGGTGACGAAACCCGCAATCATGTCACTGCCCCGGCGAACCGGGGTGGGAAGGCGCGGGGACTAGGGCGACCCGGAAGCCAGAAGACCTGCCGCGCGCTGAAAATAACCCCGCGAGCCCGAGGCAGGCCAAGCGGGGATCCGGGTCGAAGAAAAAGGGTGCAGACCCCGGAAGCCACAAGGCCTCCGGGGTGTTTTGTTTTGGGCATCCCCGGCGGGCCGGGAGGTGTTCCATGCTGCTTAAATCCCTGGTTTTACAGTTGGGCGGGGCCTGTCTGCTGGCCCTGTCCCTGGCCGCGGCCTCCGCGCCGGCCGTGGCCGCCGAGACCAAGGCCGGGGCGGCCAGGACCGCCGCGCTGCTGGTCACTTTCGGCTCCAGCCACGCCGGGGCCGCCGCCGGGCTGGCGCAGGTGGAGGCCGACCTCAAGGCCGCCCGGCCGGAGCTAAGCGTGCGCTGGGCCTACACCTCGGAGAAGGTCCGCGCCCGCCTGGCCAAGCAGGGCCAAAAGGTGCTCTCGCCGGCCGAGGCCCTGGCCGCGCTCAGGGCCGAGGGCTTCAAGCGGGTGGCGGTGCAGTCGCTGCACGTCATCGCCGGGGCCGAGTTCCACGAACTGGCCGCCGAGACGCGCGCCTTCGCCGCCGCCAACCCCGGCCTGCGGGTGGCCCTGGGCCGGCCGCTCATCGGCGACAACGACGACCTTCTCGCCCTGACCGGGGCGCTGCTGGCCGAGGCCGGCCCGCCCCGGCCCGGCCTGGCCCTGGTCTGGGTGGGGCACGGCAGCCACCATCCGGCCGGGCTGACCTATCCCGCCCTGGCCTGGGCGCTGGCGCGCGCCCAGCCGAACGCCTTCCTGGGAACGGTGGAGGGCAAGCCGGACTTCGACGACGTTATGGCCGGCATCCAGGCCGCCGGGCTCAAGGAGGCCCGCCTGATGCCGCTGCTCACGGTGATCGGCGAGCACAGCAAAGAGGACATCGCCGGCGACGCGGCCGACTCCTGGAAGTCGCGCCTGACGGCGGCCGGCATCGCGGTCACGCCGGCGCTCAGGGCCATCAGCGAGATCAAGGCCGTACGCGACATCTGGCTGGGCCACCTGGGCCTGGCGCTGAAGGATCTGGAAGGCAAGCCGGCCAAGGCGAAGAAGCACTAGCCCTTTTGTATGCTAAAGCCATGCCTGCTACGGGAGCGGACAGGGCTTGTCCAGGTTCTGGCGTCGCCCGACCCGCCTCGGCAGTCGCGGCACGCGACCCCCTCACCCCTCCCTCTCCCCCCGGCCGGGGGGAGAGGGGGCGGGAAGGGGATGAAGCAAAGGAAGCCGACCGCGAGCATGACCGCCACCGCCAACCCCCTCGCCTCGCCCCGCCGGGGGGCGCGCCGGGCCCTGATCCTGGGCCTGTTGGCGCTTTTGGCGCTGTTGGTGGTCTTCACCTGCGGCCTGGGCTACGTGCAGCTCACGCCCGGCCAGACCTGGGCGGTGATCTGGCACAAGCTCGTGGGCGGGGGGGCGGAGCCGCCCCGCCTGGCCATGGAGCTGGTCTGGCAGGTGCGCCTGCCGCGCATCCTCACCGCCGCGGCGGTGGGGGCCGGGCTGGCGCTCTCTGGCGCGGTTTTCCAGGGCATCCTGCTCAACCCCCTGGCCGACCCCTTCACCCTGGGGGTCAGCTCCGGCGCGGCCTTTGGCGCCGCCCTGGCCCTGTGGCTGGGCCTGGGCTTCCTGGGTCCCTACACCGTCTGCCTGCTGGCCTTTTTGGGGGCCATGGCCACCCTGGCGGCGGTGATCCTGCTCTCGGCCAAGGACGGCCAGGCCGCGCCCACCAGCCTGATCCTCTCCGGGGTCATCGTGGCCGCCATCCTCTCGGCCGGCATCAGCCTGATCAAGTACCTGGCCGGCGAGCAGGTCTCGGTCATCATCTTCTGGCTCATGGGCAGCCTGGCGGGGCGCACCTGGCTGGAGGCCGGCCTCACCTGGTCGCTGACCGCGCTGGGCTTCACGGTCTTCATGTACCACGCCCGCGACCTGAACCTCTTGAGCCTGGGGCCGCGCGCCGCCGCCGCCCTGGGGGTGGAGGTGCGCCGAGTGCGGCTGACGCTGTTGATCGCCGCCAGCCTGGTCAGCGCGGCGGCGGTCTCGGTGGCCGGCATCATCGGCTTCGTGGGCCTGCTCATACCCCACCTGATGCGCATGCTGCTGGGGCCGGACAACCGCCTGCTGCTGCCCGCCGCCGGCCTGGCCGGGGGGGCGCTCTTGCTCGTCGCCGACACGGTGACCCGCACCGGGCTGCCCCACGAGGTGCCCATCGGCGTGCTCACCGCGCTCATCGGCGGGCCGTTCTTCTGCTACGTGTTCCGCCGCAAGCAACTGGGGGGCGAGCGTGGCTGAGCCGGTCTTTCGCGTCAGCGGGTTGGATTTCGCCTACGGGCCGCTCAAGGTGCTGCGCGGGCTGGACCTGGAAATCATGCCGGGGCGCTTCCACGGCCTGGTGGGTCCCAACGGCTGCGGCAAGACCACGCTCCTGGACCTGCTGACCGGCCACCGCCGCCCGGCCGCCGGGTCGGTGGACTTCCGGGGCCGGCCGCTCACGGCCTGGCGGGCCGGCGAGCTGGCCCGCGCCCTGGCCCTGGCCCCCCAGGAGCCGGGGCTGAACTTCCCCTACAGCGTGTTCGAGACCGTGCTCATGGGCCGCCACCCCTTCATCCCCCGTTTCGCCAGCCCCGCGGCCGCCGACCTGGACCGGGTGGAGGCGGCCATCGCCCGCCTGGACCTGGCCCACCTGGCCCACAAGCCCGTCACCGAGCTTTCCGGCGGCGAGCGCCAGCGGGTGATCCTGGCCCGCACCCTGGCCCAGGACGCGCCGGTGATGCTCCTGGACGAGCCCACCAACAACCTGGACGTGCGCCACGCCCTGGCCGCCCTGGCCGAGCTGGAGCGCCTGGTGCGCGCGGAGGGCCGCACCGTGGTGGCGGTGCTGCACGACCTCAACCTGGCCGCCGCCTTCTGCGACCATCTGGTGCTGATGAAGGACGGCGTGGTCCACGCCCAGGGGCCCATCGCCGAGGCCATGAACGCCGGCAACCTGGCCGAGGTCTTCGGGGTGGCGGCGCAAGTGCGCTGGGACGAGTTCGCGGCCGCGCCGGTGGTGGTCTTCGAACGGCCGGAGGGGCGGGCATGAGGGGACAAAATTCATTGGCGGCCAATCCCCCTCACCCCGGATACCGCTTCGCTCCCGCCTTTCTTAATGTAGGGGCGGGGTTTATCCCCGCCCGTCTTGGCGCGGGCGAAGGGGAGCGGGCGGGGATAAACCCCGCCCCTACCTCAAAACCTTGGCGCCGGCTGCTGTGGTGGCTCCCCGCCTTTTTCCGGCCCCTCTCCCCCCGTGGGGGGAGAGGCTGGGTGAGGGGGGGATTCGCCGACCGGCTGGCGACCGCTCTTGCTTGTCTGCTCCTCGCATGGTCGCTGCTTCCGGCCCCGGCCCTGGCCGCCCAATCCTTCGTGGACGACTCCGGCCAGACCATCGCCTTTGAGCGGCCCTTCGCCCGCATCGTCAGCCTCTATCCGGCCCACGCCGAGGTGCTCATCGCCCTGGGCGCGCGCGACGCCCTCATCGCCGCCGGCCCCAGCCCGGTGGAGGGCATGGACGCGGCGCCGCTCATCAGCTACCGCGACGACCCGGAGCGCATCCTGGCCCTGGCCCCGGACCTGGTGCTGGTGCGCCCCATGATCCACGACGGCTATCCCCACCTGATCGCGCGCCTCAAACAGTTCGGCATCGCGGTGGCCAGCCTCCAGCCCGGCGGAGCCGAGGAGCTTTACGAGTATTGGCGGCGGCTGGGGGCGCTCTGCGGCCGGCCGGAGCGGGCCGAGGCCCTGGTGGCCGATTTCGCGGCCGAGCTGGCCCGCCTGCGCGGCCGCGCCGCCGCCATCCCGGACCAGCAACGGCCGCGGGTCTTCTTCGAGTCCATCCACCGCCAGTTCAAGACCTTCAGCCCCGACAGCCTGGCCATCTTCGCCCTCGCCGCGGCCGGCGGGGTCAACGCCGCCGCCGACGCCCGGCCGGTGCGGGATTCGGCCATCGCCGAGTACGGCCACGAGCGCATCCTGGCCCTGGCCGAGGGCCTGGACGTCTACCTGGCCCAGGTGGGAACCATGAACCGGGTCACGGCCGCGGAGATCGCGGCCACGCCGGGCTTCGGCGCGCTCAAGGCCGTGCGCCAGGGCCGGGTGCATCTGGTGGACGAGGCCCTGGTCAGCCGGCCCACCCCGCGCCTGATCGAGGGCGCGCGCCGCATCCAGGCCCTCATCCTGCCGGAGCTTGCGCCGGAGGCGGGGCGATGAAGGCCCTGGTCATCGGCGGGGCGGCCAGCGGGGCGGGCAAGACCACCCTGACCCTGGCGCTGATGGCCGCCGCCCGCCGCCGGGGGCTCAATGTGCAGCCCTTCAAGGTCGGCCCGGACTTCATCGACCCCGGCCACCACGCCCTGGCCGCCGGCCGCGCCTGCCACAACCTGGACGGCTGGATGCTCTCGCCGGCCGAGAACCGGGCCATCTTCGCCCGCCACGCCTTTTGCGCCGACCTGGCCGTGATCGAGGGCGTCATGGGCCTCTACGACGGCTTCAGCCCGCTGGCCGAGACCGGCTCCACCGCCGAGATGGCCAAGCTCCTGTCCGCGCCGGTGCTGCTTGCCGTCAACGCCCGCTCCCAGGCCCGCTCCATCGCCGCCCTGGCCCAGGGCTTCGTGGGCTTCGACCCCGATCTCGCCTGGGCCGGGCTGGTCGCCAACCAGGTGGGCGGCCCCGGTCACGCGGCCATCCTCCAGGAGGCCATGACCCTCTGCCCCGGCCTGGCCTTCCGGGGCGGCCTCGTCCGCCGGCCAGAGCTGGCCCTGGGCGAGCGCCACCTGGGGCTCGTCACCGCCGAGGACGGCGGTCTGGACCCGGCCGGGTTCAACGCCCTGGCCGACTGGCTGGAGGAGGCCGTGGACCTGGACGGCCTGCTGGCCGACCTGCCCGCGCTGGACATCGCCGCCCCGGCCGACCCGCCCGCCGCGCCGCCCAGAGTCCGCATCGGCCTGGCCAAGGACCGCGCCTTCTGCTTCTACTACGCCGAGAACCTGCGCCGGCTCATGGCCGCCGGGGCCGAGCTGGCGCCCTTCTCGCCGCTCGGCGACCCCGGCCTGCCGCCGAATCTCGACGGCCTCTACCTGGGCGGCGGCTATCCGGAGCTATACGCCGAAGGCCTGGCCGCCAACGCCGGCATGCTGGCCGACATCCGCGCCTTCGCCAAAAAGGGCGGCGTGGTCTACGCCGAGTGCGGCGGCATGATGTACCTGGCCAGGAGCATCAGCGACCTCGAAGGCCGGGCCTGGCCCCTGGCCGGCGTGCTGGACCTGGATTTCCGCATGCTGCCCCGGCTCAAAAGCCTGGGCTACCGCGCCATCGCCACCACCGCCGCCTCGCCCCTGGGGCCGGCCGGCGCGGCCGCGCGCGGCCACGAGTTCCACTACTCCGAGCCCCTGGCCGCCCCCGCCGGCCAAAACCTCTACCAGGCCCAGGGCCGGCGCGGACCCGAACCGGCCACCTTCGGCCTGCTGCAAGGCAACGTCCTGGCCTCCTACGTCCACCTGCACTTCGGGTCCAACCCGGAGCTGGCCCCCAACCTGGTGGAGGCCTGCGCGCGGGGAGGTTTTTTATGAGAGCTGGGGGGGGGGGGGGGGGGGGGGGGGGGGGGGGGGGGGGGGGGGGGGGGGGGGGGGGGGGGGGGGGGGGGGGGGGGGGGGGGGGGGGGGGGGGGACAACTTGTGGGCCAAAAAAGTTCGCCCCCGGACCCCCGCTCAAAAAACTTTGGCGAGTTGCGAATTTCAGTTTCGCAATGCGAAACTGAAATTCGCAAACCTGGCAATTTAACCGCGCCCTTTTAGGAGGGGGTGTGGGGGAACCCTTTTGGGGCACCAAAAGGGTTCCCCCACCCCAAACGAAAAAATGACCGAGACTAACGACTGGAACCTGCCGCCGGATGAGATCGAGCGGCGCAGCTTCGCCATCATCGACGCCGAGGCCGGCCCGCACGCTTGGGAGCCGGCGGCCTGGTCGGTGGTGCGGCGCATGATCCACACCACGGGCGATTTCTCCTGGGCGCACACGGTGCGCATGTCGCCCAACGCCATCGCGGCCGGGGTGGCGGCCTTGAGGGCCGGCCGGCCGGTCTACGCCGACACCCGCATGGCCCAGGCCGGCATGAGCAAGGCGCTGTTGTCGCGCTGGTCGGTCGAGGCGCTGTGCCTGGTGGACGCGCCCAGCGTGGCGGCGGCGGCCAAGGCCGGCGGGGCCACCCGCTCGCTGGTGGCCGTGGACCTGTCCCTGGAGCGCATGCAGGGCGGCGTCTACGCCATCGGCAACGCGCCCACCGCCCTCTTTCGGCTCTTGGAGCACATCGCCGCCGGTCGCGCCCGGCCGGCCCTGGTCATCGGCCTGCCGGTGGGCTTCGTCAACGCCGCCGAGAGCAAACAGGCCCTGTGCGAATCGGCCGGCGTGGAGTTCATCACCGCCCTGGGCCGCAAGGGCGGCAGCAACCTGGCCGCCAGCGTGGTCAACGCCCTGGCCCGCCTGGCGGCGGAGCGAGAGTAAGAGGCAAGCAGGCGAGGGGCCTCGCCCCTTATGACATAAGCCCTTTCAGGAGGGGGCGTGGGGGAAGCCGGACACCCAAAAGGCTCCCCCACCCCGAAAAACAACATGGCCATAGCAAGCAAGGGAACCCTCTATGGGCTGGGCGTGGGGCCTGGCGATCCGGGCCTCATCACCCTCAAGGCGGTGGAGGTGTTGAAGCGGGTGGCGGTGGTCTTCGCCGCCGGCAGCAGCAAGAACGAATACAGCCTGGCCTTGAACGTGGTGGCGGAGCATCTGCCTGCCTCGGTCCAGGTGCGCCGGCTGGATTTCCCCATGACCCACGACCAGGCGGCCCTGGACGCGGCCTGGCTGGCCAACGCCCAGGCGGTCAAGGCCGAGCTGGACGCGGGGCGCGACGCGGCCTTTTTGACCATCGGCGACCCGCTCACCTACAGCACCTACGGCTACCTGCTGCGCACCCTGATGGCCATCGACCCCCAGGCCAGGGTGGAGACGGTGCCGGGCGTGACGGCGTATCACGCGGCGGCGGCCAAGCTGAACCTGCCCCTGGTGGAGAGCAAGGAGTCGCTCTTGGTGGTCTCCGGGGTCAGCGACCTCAATGACATCCCGGCCCTGGCCGCCTGCGGCGACAACCTGGTCATCATGAAGACCTACAAGAACTATGACCAGATCATCGACAAGCTCAACGAGCTGCCCACCAGGCGGCGCACCTACTGTGTCAGCCAGTGCGGCCTGCCCGGCGAACGGGTGATCCACGACGCGGCCAGCCTGAGGGGCCAGAAGATGCCCTACCTCTCGCTGATCCTGGTCAAGGGTCCGGCCGAGCCCAGGGAGTAGGCCTTGGCGCATCCGGCCAAAGCGCGGGGCGGGGCGGAGGGGGACGGGGGCCGCCAGCGCTCCAACCGGGGGCTGTGGCTCATGCTGGCCGGGCTGGGCCTGGCCGGGGCGGCCTGCGCCCTGGCCGGGGAGGCGTCGCTACCGCCCTTTCTGCGCCCGGAGCGGCTCTGGCCGGGCCTGGTCTGGCCGCTCATGAAGACCCTGGCCTTCCTGGCCGGCGGCCTCTTGGCGGGCCAACTACTGGAGGCCACCGGCTGGACCGCCCGCCTGGGGGTGCTGGCCTGGCCGCTGATCCGCCGGGCGCGCCTGCCCAAGGAAGCCGGCGCGGCCTTCTCGGCCGCCTTCGCCAGCGGGGTGGCGGCCAACGCCCTGCTCTACACCAGTTGGCAGGAGGGCAAGCTGGACAAGCGCCAGCTCATGCTGGCCAACATCCTGTGCAGCAGCCTGCCGGCCTTCTTCCTGCACCTGCCCACCACGTTCTTCGTGGTCTACGCGCTGTTGGCCCAGGCCGCGCTGATCTACTTCGGGCTCACCCTCCTGGCCGCCCTGCTGCGCACCCTGGCGGTGGTGCTGGTCAGCCGGGCCTGGCTGCCGGCCCAGGACCCCGGCCCCGGCCGGCCCGCGCCGGCCGCGCCCCGCCCCGCCTGGGCGGAGCTCTGGGCCGACACCCGGCGCAAGTTCGGCCGGCGCCTGCGCCGCATGCTCCTGATCGTGCTGCCGGTCTACCTCGTTGTCTTTCTCCTGGCCGGGGCGGGGTTCTTCGCCTGGCTGGGCCGGGCGGCGGCCGGGGTGGCGGCCGGCTGGGCGGTGCCGGTGGAGGCCATGAGCGTGGTGATCTTCGCGGTGGTGGCCGAGTTCACCTCCGGCTTCGCGGCCGCCGGCGCGCTTATGCAATCCGGCTCGCTGGAGCTCAAGCAGGTGGTGCTGGCGCTTTTGATCGGCAACCTGGTGGCCACCCCGGTGCGGGCGCTCCGGCACCAGTTGCCCCATTACCTGGGCATCTACGCGCCGGGGCTGGGCGCGCGGCTGTTGGCCCTGGGCCAGGGGGCGCGGGTGGTCTCGGTGGCCCTGGTGGCGGTGGGTTATGCCTGGCTGGGGTGAGGGGGGCCGGCCATGAGCGCCCGGCGACGGCTGCGCACCGGCTTTTCCACCGGCTCGGCGGCGGCGGCGGCGGCCAAGGCCGCGCTGCTCACCATGCTGGGCCGGCCCCCGGCCGGGCGGGTGAGCATCCCCCTGCCGGGCGGCGACCGCCTGGGCGTCGGGCTGGAATCCTGCCAGCGGCTCACCGGCGGCCGGGCGCGGGCGGTGGTCATCAAGGACGCCGGCGACGACCCGGACGTGACCAACGGCGCGGCCATCGCGGCCACGCTGGAGCGTATGCCCGGCGGCGGCGTGGCCATCGCCGGGGGCTCTGGCGTGGGGGTGGTCACCCGGCCGGGCCTGCCGGTGGCCGTGGGCGAGGCCGCCATCAACCCGGTGCCGCGAGCCATGATCGCCGCCGCGCTGGCCGAGGCCTGGGCGCTCGTCGGCGACGGCCGGGCGCTGCACGCGCGGGCCACCATCAGCGTGGCCCGCGGCCAGGAGCTGGCCCGGCGCACCCTGAACCCCCGCCTGGGCATCGTGGGCGGCATCAGCATCCTGGGCACCAGCGGCCTGGTGCGCCCCATGAGCCACGAGGCCTACACCGCCACCATAGAGAGCGCGCTTAGCGTGGCAATGGCGGCCGGGCTGACCGAGGTGGTCCTCGCCACCGGCGGGCGCAGCGAAAAACGGGCCATGGCCATCCGCCCCGACCTGCCGGCCCAGGCCTTCGTGCAGATCGCCGATTTCTTCGGCTTCGCCCTGGAGCGGGCCGCCGCCCTGGGCTTTGCGGTGGTGGGGCTGGTGAGCTATTTCGGCAAGGCGGTCAAGCAGGCCCAGGGGCTCATCTGCACCCACGCCCACCGGGCCGACATGGATCTCGCCCCCCTGGCCCAGTGGCTGGCGGCGGCCGGGGCCCCGCCGGAGCTTTGCGCCCAGGTGGCCGCGGCCAACACCGCCCGTCACGCCCTGGAGATGCTCATTGCCGCCGGGCGGAGCGAATTGGCCGCCGTGGTCGGCCCTCGGTTGATCGAGGCGGCGCGGGGGCTCATGGGGCCGGGGCCGGGGCTGTGGGCGGCGGTGCTGGACGCCGAGGGCGGGCTCCTGTACCGTGGCCATCAGGAGGGCGCATGAGCCGGGTGACGGTGATCGGGCTGGGCCTGGGGCCCCTGGACGTGACTCCGCGGGCGCGGCAGGCGCTGGCGGCCTCTGCGGTGCTGGCCGGCGGGGAGCGGCTATTGGCCATGTTCCCGGACCACCCCGGCCGGCGGCTCACGCTCAAGTTCAACCTGGCTGAGTGGCTGGAGGCCGTGGCGGCGGCGGCGGCCGGCGACGAGGTGGCGGTGCTGGCCTCCGGCGATCCCGGCTTCTTCGGCATCGCGCAGAAGCTCATCGCCCGCCTGGGCGCGGAGGCGGTGACGGTCATCCCCAACGTGACCGCCCTGGCCGCCGCCTGCGCCCGGCTGGGCCTGGCCTGGCAGGACGCCCGCGCGGTGAGCCTGCACGGCCGGGCCGAGCTGGGGCCGCTGTGGCGGGCGCTCTATGAATCCGACCTGGTGGCGGTCTACACCGACCCCCAAAACACCCCGGACGCCATCGCCCGGCTGCTGGTGGATCGCGGCCAGGCGGCCTACTGGCGGCTGGCCGTGGCCGAGGACCTGGGCGCGGATGCCGAGCGCGTGGCCTGGTTCGCGCCCGACGAGGCCGCCGGGCGGAGCTTCTCGCCCTTGAACGTGACCATCCTGGAGCGGGTGGCCCGGCCGCAAACTCTGCGCCTGGGCCTGGCCGAGGACGCCTACGCCCACCAGGCCGGGCTCATCACCAAGGCCGAGGCGCGGGCGGCGGCGCTGGGCCTGTTGGAGCTGGAGCCGGGGCTGACCCTCTGGGACCTGGGCGCGGGCAGCGGCGCGCTGGGCCTGGAGGCCAGCCTGCTGATCCCCGGCGGGCGGGTGGTGGCGGTGGAGGCCGATCCCGACCGCGCGGCCATGATCCGGGCCAACCGGGCGGCCTTCGGCGTGGGGTGCCTGGAAGTCCACCCGCTGCGCCTGCCGACGGGCATGGACGGCCTGCCCACGCCGGACCGGGTCTTCGTGGGCGGCGGCGGCCGCGACCTGGGCGCGATCATCGCCGGCGCGGCCGCCCGGCTCAGGCCCGGCGGGGTCATCGTGGCGGCGGCGGTGCGGCTGGAGTCGCTCATGGCCGCGCGCCAGGCGCTCGCGGCGGCCGGGCTGACGGTTGAGACCACGCTGATCCAGGCCGGGCGCGGCGCGGCGCTCACCGGCGGGGAGTACATCAAGGCCCTGAACCCGGTCTGGCTGGCGCGGGGCAAGACCCCTCACCCCGGCCCTCTCCCCAGGGGGGAGAGGGAGTGAGAAGGGCCGGGCGCGGGGCATGGTCCGATAAAAATCTTCGTAGGGGCGGGGTTTATCCCCGCCCGCGCCGGCCGGGAAGAATCAAGACGGGCGGGGATAAACCCCGCCCCTGCGAATAACAAAGATTATCAACCGTCATTGCGAGCGTAGCGAAGCAATCTCTTGGGTCTTCATCCCCGGAAAACCGGCAAGGGAAGATTGCCGCGTCGCAACCCTACTGGGTTGCTCCTCGCAATGACGGCGATTGCTTGGATTGATCGGGAACGAGGCCACCACGCCGTCATTCCCGCTGGCCTGCTCCCTCGCCCCCAGGGAGGAGAGGGAGTGAGAAGGGCCGGGCGCGACCCCTGGTCTGGAGCGCGCCACCACCCTTGGGTCTTGCCCCCTCGCCCCCAGGGGGGAGAGGGCCGGGGTGAGGGGGGGGTTGGGAGAATGACTAATGCAACCGGCAGGCAAAGGCGCTGAGGCCATGACCGCCAAGCATCCCGTGATCTTCGTGGGGGCCGGGCCGGGCGACCCGGAGCTCGTCACCGTGGCCGGGCAGAAGGCCCTGATGGCCGCCGAGCGGGTGGTCTTCGCCGGCAGCCTGGTCAGCCGCGACATGCTGGCCTGGTGCCGGCCGGACTGCGAGCTGATCGACTCGGCCGGGCTGGATCTCACGGCCATCGTGGACAGCCTGGCCGAGGGCTTCGCGGCGGGGCGCAGGGTCGTGCGCCTGCACACCGGCGACCCCAGCCTCTACGGGGCCATCGCCGAGCAGATCGCGGCCCTGGACGCGCGCAAGGTGGCCTGGCGGGTCATCCCCGGCGTCACGGCGGCCTTCGCCGCCGCGGCCGAGCTGGGTCTGGAGTGGACCCTGCCGGAGATCACCCAGACCCTGATCCTGACCCGCGCCGCCGGGCGCACCCCCGTGCCGCCGGCCGAGAGCCTGGCCGCCCTGGCCGCCCACGGCGCGTCGCTGGCCATCTACCTCAGCGCCGGCCAGGCCCCGGCCGTCTCCACCGCGTTGCAGGTGGCCTACGGCCCCGACGCGCCGGTGGCCCTGGCCCACCGCGTCTCCTGGCCCGACCAGCAAATGGCCTGGACCACCGCCCGCGACCTGCCCCAGGCCCTCAAGGACCACGGCTTCAAGCGGCAGGTGCTCATCCTGGCCGGGCCGGCGGTGGCCCGCCGGGCCGAGGGCCAGGCCGCCCCGGCCAGCCGGCTCTACGACGCAGGCTTCAGCCACGGCTTCCGCAAGGGCAGTGACTCGGAGCAATGACCCCCGCCCCGGCCATAGCGGTCTACGCCCTCACCCAGGAGGGCGCGGCCAGCGCCCGCCGCCTGGCCGCCGGCCTGGGCGCGCGCGCGCGGCTCTTTCTCCCCGCGCGCCTGGCCCAAGCCGGCGAGACCGGCTTTGGCCGCATCGCCGAGGCCATCGCCGCCAACTGGCGGGACCACGCCGGCCACGTCTGCTTCGCGGCCAGCGGCATCGTGGTGCGGGCCATCGCGCCGCTCATAGAGGCCAAGGCCGTGGACCCGGCGGTGGTGGTCTGCGATCCCGCCGGGCGCTTCGCCGTCAGCCTCCTGGCCGGCCACATCGGCGGGGCCAACGCCCTGGCCCGGCAAGTGGCCGCCGTCCTGGGCGGCCAGGCGGTGGTCACCACCGCCACCGACGCGGCCGGCCTGCCCAGCCTGGAGATGATCGCCGCGGCGGCCGGCCTGGCGGTGGAAAACCTCGCCGCCCTGGCCGGGGTGAGCGCGGCGCTCCTTGACGGCCGCGCCGTGGCGGTGGACGACCCCGGCGGCTGGCTCCTGCCCCGGCTGATGCGCGATTGGCCCGGTCTCTTTCGCGCTGGCGTCGCCGGCGATGACCCACCCAGAGTGGGGGTGGACTGGCGCGCCCGGCCGCCCCGTCCCGGCGAGCTCTTGCTGCGCCCGCCGGCCATCTGGGCCGGGCTGGGCTGCAACCGGGGCGCGTCCGCCGAGGAGATGGACAACCTGCTGGCCGCGACGCTCATGGCCCACGGCCAAAGCCCCCTGGCCCTGGCCGGCCTGGCCAGCATCGCGGCCAAGGCCGACGAACCCGGCCTCATGGACCTGGCCAACCGCCGCGGCCTGGGGCTCAAGTTCTTCACCGCCGCCGAGCTCAATGCGGTGGCGGTGCCCAACCCCTCGGACCAGCCCGCGCGACACGTGGGCGCCCACAGCGTGGCCGAGGCCGCGGCGCTTTTGGCCGCCGGCCCCGGCGGGAGATTGTTAGTGGAAAAGCGGAAAAGCCCCAACGCCACCCTGGCCCTGGCTCTGGCGGTGGCCCCGTGAGCGGCAGCCTGTGCGTGGTCGGCCTGGGCCCCGGCGCGCCAGAGCACCTGACCCCGGCCGCGCGGGCGGCCATCGAGGCCGCCGACGCGGTCATGGGCTACAAGGCCTACATCGAGCTGGCCCGGCCGCTGTTGCGCGCTGGCCAGGAAATCCTGGCCAGCGGCATGACCAAGGAGCTCGCGCGGGCGGCCCAGGCCATCGAACTGGCCCTGGCCGGGAGGCGGGTGGCGCTCATCAGCAGCGGCGACCCCGGCGTCTACGCCATGGCGGCGGTGGTCTACGAGGAGGCCCGCAACCGGGGCCTGACCTTCGGGAGCGGGCCGGGGCAACTGGACCTGAACGTGCTGCCGGGCGTGCCGGCGGTCACCGCCGCCGCCGCGCTGCTGGGCGCGCCGCTGGCCCACGACTTCGCCTGCATAAGCCTCTCCGACCGCCTCACGCCCTGGGAGCTGATCGAAAAACGCCTCAATGCGGCGGCCGGGGCGGATTTCGTCATCGCGCTCTACAACCCCAAGAGCAAGGGCCGCGACTGGCAACTGGCCAAGGCGCTGGCCATCATCGGCCGCCACCGCGCCCCGGCCACGCCGCTGGGGGTGGTGAAAAACGCCATGCGGCCGGACCAGCTCGTGAGCCTGACCAGCCTGGGCGGTTTTTTGCCGGCCACGGTGGACATGCACTGCCTGCTCATCGTGGGCAACTCCCAGAGCTTCGTCCATGCCGGGCGCATGGTCACCCCGCGCGGCTATCTGGGCAAGTACGGCCAAGACTGGGCCGGCGGGGAGTAGGCGGCCATGGCGCAGGCTCCGGGCAGGCGTTATAAGCCCATCATGGTGGTGGGCGCCGGTTCTCACGTGGGCAAGAGCGTGCTGGTGATGGGCCTGTGCCGGCTGCTGCGCCGGCGGGGCATCGACGTGGCCCCCTTCAAGGCCCAGAACATGGCGCTCAATTCGGGCATCACCCCGGAGGGCGACGAGATCGGCCGGGCCCAGATCAGCCAGGCCGAGGCGGCCGGGCTGGCCCCCCACGCGGACATGAACCCGATCCTCCTGAAGCCCACCAGCGATATGGGCTCCCAGGTGATCCTGCACGGCCGGGTTTTTGGCAACTACAAGGGGCGCGACTACTACGCCCTCAAGCCCCGGCTGGTCAGGGAGGTCATGGCGGCCTGGCGGCGGCTTAGCGCCCGGCACGAGCTGATCGTGCTCGAAGGCGCCGGCTCCTGCGCCGAGCTGAACCTCAAGCGCCACGACCTGGTGAATCTGGCCATGGCCCGCCGGGCCGGGGCCAACGTGCTGCTCACGGCCGACATCGACGCGGGCGGGGTCTTCGCCCAGGCCATCGGCAGCCTGGCGCTGCTCACGCCCGGCGAGCGCCGGCTCATCAAGGGCATCGCCATCAACAAGTTCCGGGGCGATCCGGCGCTTTTCGCCGACGGCATGGCCGTCATCGCCCAAAAGACCGGCAAGCCGGTGCTGGGGCTGATCCCCTGGTTCGGCCATCGCATCAGCCTGCCCCAGGAGGACGGCGTGGCCCTGGAGCGCGGCGCGGCCGGGGCCGGGGCCGGACCGGTGCGGGTGGGGGTGGCGCGGGTCAGCCGCATCAGCAACTTCACCGACGCCGACGCCCTGGCGGCCGAACCAGGGGTGCGCCTGACCTGGGTGAGCGGCCCGCAGGAGCTGGCCGGGCTGGATCTGCTCATCCTGCCCGGCACCAAGAACACCCTGGCCGCCCTGGCCGGCCTGCACAAAAGCGGGCTTTTCCAGGCCATCCGCCACTACCACGCCCTGGGCGGGCGGGTGCTGGGCCTGTGCGGCGGCTATCAGCTCCTGGGTCAGAGCATCGCCGACCCCCTGGGCGTGGAAGGCCCGCCCGACGAGCAGGCCGGGCTGGGCCTGTTGCCCATCGCCACGGTCATGGCCGGGGAAAAAACCACCGCCCGGGCCGAGGCCGAATGCCTGCCGGATTTGCCCTTCGCCGTGGCCGGGCCGGTGCGGGGCTATGAGATCCACATGGGCCAGAGCACCCCCACCGGCCGCGACCGGCCGGCCCTGCGCCTGACCCGGCGGGTGGAGGCGGCGCTGGACCAGCCGGAGGGCCAGGTCAGCCCCGACGGCCGGGTGGTGGGCACCTACCTGCACGGGCTCTTGGACAACGACGGGCTGCGGGCGGCGCTGTTGGCCTGGGCCGGCGGCGGCCGGCGGGTGGAGGGCCTGGCCGACTACGCGGCCTTCAAGGAGCGCCAGTACGACCTTTTGGCCGACCTGCTGGAGGAGCACCTGGACTGGCGTCCGCTGCTGGAGGAGATTTAAGGCCCGGCGGGCTGCCCTCTTGCCTGCCCGCCGGCCGTGGTCTTGCAGCGGGCCGCCTCTTCCTCCCGTCATTGCGGCGAGCCCGCTTATTCTCCTTCTGTCATTGCGAGGAGCCGTAAGGCGACGAAGCAATCTCTTGACGCCCTTTAGCTTTCTCCGGGTGGCCCGGACAATTCATGGCCCGGGCCGCGCCAGCGGCAAGATGTGGCCGCGCGCGGCGCGGGGGATGGGGCGGGCGACCAAGACGGGGCGGCGGAAACGGTAATTCACCAGCGGCCGCCGGGGCTCTGCCACTTGCGCAGCAGCACGTAGACCGCCCCGGCCCCGCCGTCCCTGGCCAGCGCGGTGCAGAAGGCCAGCACCCGCTTTTGCAGCCGCTTTTGCCCCAGCCACTGGGTCAGGGCGGTCTTGAGCACCGGCGTCCCGCCGGGGCTGGACAGGCCGCGGCCGTGGACGATGAGCACATGGCGCAGGCCCCTGGCAAGGGAGCGCACCAGGAACTCCTCCACCGCCGGGAAGGCCTCCTCCAGGCTGAACCCGTGCAGGTCCAGGTAGTCCTGCACCGGGAAATCGCCCCGGGCCAGGCGCTCCAGCAGCTCCGGCCCCACCCCCGGCAGGCTGCCCCGCACGTACTCGTCGGACATCCGCAGGTCGAATTCCGCCCCGCCGCTGACCAGATCGGCCAACTGCGCCAGCACCTCCAGGTCCTCGTCCGGCGCGGCCTCCAGGCGGGGGCGGTTGGGGTCGGGGCGCTGGGGGCGGTAGGAGCCCCGCTCCAGGCGCTTGACCTCGGCCATGGCCTGGTCGAAAAGGCGCAGGTCGTCGGGCTCCGGCTCCGGCGGGGCGGGCGGGGGCGGGGCCGGGGCCGGCTCCGCTGGCGCGGCGTCCAGGGAGGCCTTCAGCCCGGCGAAGGCGGGGTTGAAGGGGCCGGGCTCCTTGGGCTTGGCTGGCGCGGGGGCGGCGCGCTTTTTCTTGTGCTTGGCCATGGGCCATGATAGCGCGGCCCCGGCCCGGCCGCCAACCCAGGCGGGGCGCGAGGTTTTCGCTTCCGTATTGGGCCGGGTCGGGCATAATGCTGGGCGCGGGGGGTGTTCACCACGGCGGGGAGGGCGGGCATGGCGGAGCGGCGGCGGGCGCTGGGGCGGATCGGACGGGCGGGGCGGAGCCTGGCGGCGCTGCTGGCGGCCTGCCTGTTGGCGGGCGCGGCGGCCGGGGCGGCCGAGAGCGCGCCGTCCTCGGCCGACGCGTCCGAGGAAATCTGGCACATCGCCCCCACCCTCAAGCGCCTTTTCCGCAGCCACACCTCCTATCAGTTCGGCAACCCTTTCGAGCGCCAGATCAACCCCCTCAGCCGCCTGGAGTTCCCGCTCGATTCCTGGTGGGGCGGGTTGCGGCTGGGGGCCTGGGGGCCGCGCTTCGGCCTGGAGTTGGAGCTCCTGGCCGCCCTGCCCGGCCAGGATGACCTGGGCGCCATGCGCGACAGCGACTGGGAGAACGCCGAGAATCCCCAGGTCAAGACCGTCTATTCCGAGTCCAAGACCAGGTTGAGGGACAGCCTGAACCTGGACGCCAAGGCGGCGGTGAGCCTGCGCGAGGCCCTGCCCCTGCCGGCCTGGCTGGACCTGCGCCCGCTGGTGGGCCTGCGCTGGCAGCGCTTCAACTTCGTCACCCACGACGGCTGGCAGCGGCAATTGGAGTCCGACCCCGCCGCGCCCGCGGGAGAGTCCTGGAGTTATATGCCCCTGCCCGGCGACGGCATCTCCTTCCGGCAGGAGTACCTCCACGCCTACGCGGGCTTGTTGCTGACCGCCGACCTGGCCCGCCTGGGCCTGGGCCGGCCCGGCCAGGGCTGGCGGGCCAGCCTGCAGGGCGACCTGGCCCAGGTCTGGGGCCAGAACCGCGACCACCACCTGCTGCGCCCCGGCCTGCGCGTGACCCAAGAGCGCACCCAGGGCTACGCCTGGCACACCGCCATGAGCCTGCGCGCCCCGCTGTGGTCCTGGGGCAGCCTGAGCCTCACCGGCGACTACCTGTTCATCCGCACCACCGGCGACCACAACCTGAGCAGCACCGAACCGGAAATCGACCTGACCTTCGATTATGGGGTGAAGGTCTGGTCCCAGCAGATGGGCCTCTCGCTGGCCCTGGAGATTCCGTTTTAGGCCGGGCATATCGAACCGTTTGCGCCAATACCCATAAACCATGAAGCCGGAAAGGTTTGGTCCGGTCAGTTTGGCCAAGAAAGCCTTAATCTGTCATTGCGAGCGCAGCGAAGCAATCTCTTTGGTTTGTTTTTCAAGAGATTGCCACGTCGCTTCGCTCCTCGCAATGACAGATCAGGGTGTTGGGCGCAGCCTGATGCCAATTCCTGTGATGGCTTGATGGTATAGGCGCATCGAACCGTCATTAGACGCTGACCTGGGGCGGGAGGCATGGCGATGAGGCGCGGGGAGGCGGACGGCGGGGCGCAAGCGCGGCGGGCGCGCGGATTGGCCGGAGGCGGCTGGCTGGTCTGGGTGGCTCTGTGGCTGGCGATGGCCTTGGCGACCCCGGCCCCCGCCCCGGCCGCGGAGGCGGCGGCCAGGCAGGCGGGGGGCGAAGGGGAGGTCTGGTGGATCGCGCCCACCCTCAAACGCTTTTTCCGCAGCCACACCTCATACGAGTTCGGCGACCCCTACGACCGCCGGCTCAGCCCCTTGAGCCGCCTGGAATACCCTCTCAACTCCTGGTGGGGCGGGCTCCGGCTGGGGGCCCAGGGACCCAAGTTGTCGCTTGAGTTGGAGCTCTTGACCGGCCTGCCCGGCCAGGACGACCTGGGGGTGCTGCGCGACAGCGACTGGACGGATCCCGACCGGCCCAAGGTCAAGACGGTCTATTCCGAGACCACCCTCCGCTTGAAGGACAGCCTGAGCCTGGACGCCAAGGCGGCGGTGAGCCTGCGCGAGCACCTGCCCCTGCCGGCCTGGCTGGACCTGCGGCCGCTCATCGGCGTGCGCTGGCAGCGCTTCACCTTCGTGGCCGGGGACGGGGTGCAGCAGGAGCTGCTGCCCGACCCGTCGGCTCCGGGCGGTTACACCTGGATTTACGAGCCCCTGGACGGCGACGTCTTCTGGTTCCGCCAGGATTACATCCACGCCTACGCGGGCCTCTTGCTGACCGCCGACCTGGCCCGCCTGGGCCTGGGCCGGCCCGGCCAGGGCTGGCGGGTCAGCCTGCAAGGCGACCTGGCCCAGGTCTGGGGCCAGAACCGCGACTGGCACCTGCTGCGGGGCGACCGGGTGACCCAGGAGCGCACCCAGGGCTACGCCTGGCACACGGCCATGAGCCTGCGCGCGCCGCTGTGGTCCTGGGGCAGCCTGAGCCTCACCGGCGACTACCTGTTCATCCGCACCACCGGCGACCACACCTGGGACGACCCGCCGGACCCGGTGGAAACCTCGGACTACGGGGTGCGGGTCTGGTCCCAGCAGATGAGCCTCTCCCTGGCCCTGGAGATTCCTTTCTAAGGTTATCCGGGCGTGATCCGCCGGTAGCCTGGATTATTACGGAAAACTATCGCGAGGCCGGCGGTTCAGCGGCCCAGGCGGCCCAGGCTGGCCAGGGCCCGGCTGGGCTCCGGGCGCTCCAGGCCCAGCCGGCGCAGGATGGCGGCCCGGTCCGGGCCGATCATCACCAGCTCCGTGCCGGCCGGCTCGTCGTCGTCGGGGATGAGCCGGGCCGGGTCGCTGGGCCGGGGCGGCTGGTCGCCCTGCTCCAGCCTGATCTGCAAATGCGCGGTCAACACCTCGCGGCCGGCGGTCAGCGCCTGGTCGCGGCCCAGGCCATAGGCCGTGACCTTGGGCAGGTTGGGGAAGATGACCTCAAGGCCGCCCTCCGGCGTGGGCGCCAGCACGGCGGGGTACTCCGGCAGCCGGGCCACGGCCCGTTTCATGGCGACTGGATCGAACCGGCGCAGCAGCATGCGGGCCTCCCGGATTCCGGGGCCAAAAGCGGGCAAGCGGCCCCAGCATAGCACGACCGCCGCGCCGCACAAGCCATAAGCCGCCCCGGTCCGCCCCCGGCCCGGCTTTTCGCCGCCTTTCCTTGCCATTTCGCGGCCCTTGGGCTAGCATCGCCAGCGAGACAGGCGAAAACCCACCCCAGAGGACCGGCGCATGAGCATGAACCCCTACACCAACTTCCTGGAGCGCGGCTACGTGGCCCAGTGCACCGACGCCGACGCCCTGACCGCGCTGTTCGACCAAGAGACCGTCCTGGGCTACATCGGATTCGACCCCACCGCCACCAGCCTGCACGTGGGCTCCCTGGTGCCCATCCTGTCCCTGGTCCACCTGCAACGCTGCGGCCACCGGCCCATCGCCCTGGTGGGCGGGGGCACCGGCATGATCGGCGACCCCTCCGGCAAGACCGAGATGCGCCAGATACTGTCCCTGGAGACCCTGGCCGCCAACGCCGAGGCCATCAAGGCCCAGCTCAGCCGCTTCCTGGACTTCGGCCCCAAGGGCGCGATAATGCTAAATAACGCCGAGTGGCTCGCCCCGCTCAACTACATCGAGTTCCTGCGCGACATCGGCCGGCATTTTTCGGTCAACCGCATGCTGGCCGCCGAGAGCGTCAAGCTCCGGCTGGAGCAGGAGCAGGGCCTGTCCTTCATCGAGTTCAACTACGCGCTCTTGCAGGCCTACGACTTCATGCATCTGGCCAAGACCACCGGCTGCCGCCTGCAGATGGGCGGCAACGACCAGTGGGGCAACATCGTGGCCGGGGTGGACTTGAGCCGGCGCATGCTGGGGGTGACGGTCTACGGCCTCACCTTCCCGCTCATCACCACCAGCACCGGCGCGAAGATGGGCAAGACCGCCACCGGGGCCATCTGGCTGGACGCCGAGCGCACGCCGGTCTACGACTTCTATCAATATTGGGTGAACACCACCGACGAGGACGTGCCGCGCTTCCTGCGCCTGTTCACCTTCCTGCCCATCAAGGAAATCGAGGAGTTGGACCGCCTGAGCGGCGCGGACCTGCGCCAGGCCAAGGCCGTGCTGGCCTTTGAGGTGACCAAGATCGTCCACGGCGAGGCCGAGGCCAAGGCGGCCCAGGCCGCGGCCGCGGCCGCCTTTGGCGGCCCGGGCGGCGACGCCCTGGGCGTGCCCACCACGGCCATGCCGCGCGCGCGCCTCGTGGCCGGCGTGCCGGCCTTCCAGCTTTTCGTGGAGACGGGGCTGTGCAAGAGCAACTCCGACGCCCGCCGGCTGGTGGCCGGGGGCGGGGCCTACGTGGGCGAGACGCGCGTCACCGCCTTCGACCAGCCGGTCAGCCTGGAAATGGCCAGCGAGGACGGCGCGTTGTGGCTGCGGGCCGGGAAGAAGAAGCACCATAGGGTGGCCCCGGAATAGCCGCCGGCAGGGCCGCGCCGGCTGGGGAGGGTGGACCATGCGTCTGGTGGAATGGCTGGAAAAAACGATCAAGATATCTTTGATCGGAATGATGATGATCACCCTAGTGGCCGGCACGGTGGAGCTGGGCGTCATCCTGTACGAGCAATTGATGAAGCCGCCTTTCCTGCTGCTGGACATCACCGAGATGCTGGAGGTGTTCGGCTTTTTCCTGATGATCCTCATTGGCCTGGAGTTGTTGGAGACCATCAAGGTCTACATCAAGGAAGACAAGATCCACACCGAGGTGGTCTTCCTGGTGGCCATGATCGCCATCGCGCGCAAGGTGATCATCCTGGACCTGGAAAAGTACCCGGCTGTGGTGCTGTACGGCATCGCGGCCATCATCATCGCCCTGGCCTGCGGCTATTACCTGTTCCGCCGCGCCCTGACCAAGGAGCCCACTGGCGGGCTGCTGGGGAGCAAAGGAAACCAGGACTGAGCCCAGCCGCCGCGCCGGCCGGGCCTGTCAGGTTTTTTGTGTATGAGGCGGTTGTCGCCCTGGCCTCGTAGAGCATCTTAGCCTACCACGCCTTTGAATCGATCTGGATACATGATGGCGAATTGGTTCATGGCAGCCCGCCAC
>JBMORH010000063.1:0-39065 GCA_049322275.1 Thermodesulfobacteriota bacterium | reverse complement strand
GGAGGCGGGAGAAGCCGCCGCCCGGAAACGCCGCGGCCGCCGCCGCTCCGGCAGCGCCCGCCGCCGGGCCAAAAAGCTGGCCGCCCAGCGCCAGGGCGAGCCCGCCGGAGAGCCACCGGAGACGGCGCCGGCTGACTGAGGCTGGCGTTTTCCCTAGCAATCCCATCTGTTGCCGGGCCCAAAAAGGGCCAAAGCCCTGCGGCCCATGGGGGTAGCTATGGGCTAGCTTGTGACGTCCATTACATTTTTCTTGACACCAGCCTGCGGAAAATATTACAAGGACTTGACCCCAAAAAATTCCGGCGGTTTTGTGCCGGGCAGGGTTCCTGGGCGGTATGGGGAGCCCAGGCGGACCCGACACGCCACCGCGAGCGAATACTATACGGGGTCAGCCTTCTAGCTACTTTGTTCCGACCTGCACAAGGGCGGTGACCGCCTTGGCTTAGGCCGGCCGGTCAACGTCCAAGGGCTTGGGTGGGGACCGTATGTCAAGGAGGTGCGAGGCGATTCGGTAGGTTTTGGGGCCGCTGGGCGGTCCAGTGACTGGGTTAGTCAAGTAGGTTGTGAAACTGCAACCAAACACCCAATGGAGGAACTGAATGCCAAGCTTCGTAATCGTTGAGAAGTGCGATGGCTGCAAGGGTCAGGACAAGACCGCTTGCATGTACATCTGCCCGAACGACCTGATGGTCCTGGACAAGGACGGCAGCGCGGGCTACGGCGTGATGAAGGCCTGGAACCGCGACCCCGCCTGGTGCTGGGAGTGCTACAACTGCGTGAAGATCTGCCCCCAGCAGGCGATCGACGTCCGCGGCTACGCCGACTTCGTGCCCATGGGCGCCAGCGTGGTTCCGTTGCGCGGCTCCCAGGACATCATGTGGACCATCAAGTTCCGTGACGGCTCGGTGAAACGTTTCAAGTTCCCCATCCGGACCACGGCTGAGGGCGCGGCTGAGCCTTTGGGCGGCTTCGCGGCGGGTGACGGCGACATTAAGAGCGTCAACCTGATGACCGAGCCCGCTTCCTGCGGCCAAGACAAGCTGCCCACCCTGTAGGCACGGAAGGAGAAGGAACACATGGCTAATTGGGAAACCGTAGAGGTCACCACCGACCTTCTGATTTGCGGCGGCGGCATGGCCGCGGCCGGCGCGGCGGTCGAGGCTGCTTACTGGGCCAAAAAGAACGGCCTGAAGGTCACCCTCGTCGATAAGGCCGCCTTCACCCGTTCCGGCGCCGTGGCCATGGGCCTGAGCGCCATCAACGAGTACATCGGCTACAGCAAGGGCGAGAACACCTGCGAGGAGTACATCAAGTACGTCCGCCAGGACCTGATGGGCATCGCCCGCGACGACCTGGTCTACAACATCGCCCGCCACGTCGACAGCTCGGTGCACCTGTTCGAGAAATGGGGCCTGCCGATCTGGACCGACGAGAACGGCAAGTACGTCCGTGAAGGCCGTTGGCAGATCATGATCAACGGCGAGTCCTACAAGGTGATCGTGGCCGAGGCCGCCAAGAACGCCATGAGCGAGGCCGGCTTCGACATCATCGAGCGCGTCTTCATCGTGGGTCCGATCATGGACGGCGACCGCATCGCCGGCGCCTACGGCTTCAGCACCCGCGAGGACAAGTTCTACGTGTTCAAGGCCAAGGCCGTCTGCGCCATGATGGGCGGCGCCGTGCACGTGTTCCGTCCCCGCAGCGTGGGTGAGGGCCTGGGCCGCTCCTGGTATCCGCCCTTCAACAGCGGCTCCACCGCCTGCTTCACCATCCTGGCCGGCGCCGAGATGACCTGCCAGGAGATCCGCTTCATCCCCGTGCGCTTCAAGGACGCCTATGGTCCCGTCGGCGCCTGGTTCCTGCTCTTCAAGAGCCGCGCCACCAGCGCCAGCGGTGGTGAGTACATGGTGACCCGCAAGGCCGAGCTGCAGAACTGGGCCCCCTATGGCCTGGTGAAGCCGATCCCGGCCAACCTGCGCAACTACCTCGGCATGCTCGACGTCGAGGCCGGCCTGGGTCCGTTGTACATGGAGACCGCCGAGGCCATCGCCAACATCGCCAACCAGTACAAGGACGACGAGAAGGCCTTCAAGAAGAAGATGAAGACCCTGGAGGCCGAGGCGTGGGAGGACTTCCTGGACATGACCGTGTCCCAGGCCATCCTCTGGGCCGCCAACAACATCTATCCTGAGAAGAGCCGCTCCGAGATCGCCGCCTGCGAGCCCTACTTCATCGGCTCCCACTCCGGCGGCTCCGGCGCCTGGGTCTCCGGCCCCGAAGACATCAACACCCCCTACAAGTGGGGCTACGGCAACATGACCACGGTGAAGGGCCTGTTCTCCGCGGGCGACGGCACCGGCGCCAGCAGCCACAAGTTCTCCAGTGGCTCCCACGCCGAGGGCCGTTACGCCGCCAAGCAGGCGATCCGCTTCATCCTGGACAACAACAACCTGCCCAAGGTGGCCGGCGTGGACGAGCTGAAGGCCAAGTGCCTGAAGCCCATCGACCTGTACGCCGAGAACGCCAAGTTCACCACCGACCCCATGATCAACCCGAACTACATCCTGCCGATGTCGTTCATGTTCCGCCTCCAGAAGATCATGGACGAGTACGCCGGTGGCGTGGTCAGCGGCTTCAAGACCAGCAAGGCCCTGTGCGAGCGCGGCCTCGAGCTGATCGCCATGCTGAAGGAAGACGCCGACAAGCTGGGCGCCAAGGACCGCTACGACCTGGAGCGCTGCTGGGAGAACTACCACCGCATGTGGCAGGCCGAGGCCCATCTGCGCACCATCCTCTTCCGGGAGGAGACCCGTTGGCCGGGCTACTACTTCCGCGCCGACACTCCCAAGATGGACGACGCCAACTGGAAGTGCTTCGTCAACTGCACTTACAAGAATGGCGAGTGGGAGTTCAAGAAGGTGCCCGTGGTGCCCTTGATCGACTGATAGCCATGCCGTGACGAGATACTCCAGGCGCCGCATGGCGCCTGGAGTTTTTTGCCCGCCCCGGAGGGCCGCTTCCGGGGCGGACAAAAAACCAGGGACGGCGGGTGGGGGCCGCCGCGAAATGGCCTTGCGCCAGCCCTCGCCCCGTGGTTTTGCTGGACTAGACCAGGGCGGATTGAGTATGATGGCGCAGTTTGCCCTTAGTCTGGTTCTGCCTGTGGGCAGTCTAGGTTAGCCGGCTCGGCGGCCCGCCGCAGCCGCGCGCGACCGGGTTGCCCAAACGTTGAATAAACCGTCAACGCGGTTCGCCGGCCGGGCCAAAGCCTGGCGGCCGGAGGACCAAAAGTAGTTCAGCCCATCCCGCGGCGCCGGGGCGCTCCCCGGCGGTTTTGGGCGGCGACCGCCGCCGGCGGCCGGGAGCGGGCGGGCGCTCACCGGCGCGGATAAACTACCTCGGAGGTGTCTAAGATGTCGGATGAAACCAAGAAAGCCATCCTGGTGGTGGGTGGTGGGATGAGCGGAATTTCCGCCGCCCTGGAGGCCGCCGAGGCGGGCTACCAGGTGGTGCTGGTGGAGAAGAACGCCTACCTGGGCGGCAGGGTGGCCCAGCTGCACCAGTACTTCCCCAAGCTCTGCCCGCCCTATTGCGGCCTGGAGATCAACTTCAAGCGCATCAAGAGCAACCCGCGCATCACCTGCCACACCCTGGCCGAGGTGACCAGCATCGAGGGTGCCCCCGGCGACTTCACGGTCAAGGTCAAGGTGAACCCGCGCTACGTCAACGACAAGTGCACCGCCTGCGGCAAGTGCGCCGAGGCCGTCAGCGCCACCATCACGAACCCCTTCAACTACGGCCTGGACCAGATCAAGGCGGCCTACCTGCCCCACGACCTGGCCTATCCCCAGCGCTTCGTCATCGATCCCAGCATCGCGGCCGGCGACGAGGGCAAGAAGGCCGCCGAGGCCTGCCCCTACGGCGCGGTGGACCTGGGCGACCAGGGCCAGGAGCTCAGCCTGAACGTGGGCGCGGTGGTCTGGGCCGCCGGCTGGACCCCCTACGACCCCAGCAAGATCGAGTACTACAACTTCGACCAGAGCCCCAACATCATCACCAACGTGATGTTCGAGCGCCTGGCCGCCGCCAATGGCCCCACCGCCGGCGCCATCCAGCGCCCCGGCGACGGCGCCGCGCCCAAGAAGATCGCCTTCATCCAGTGCGCGGGCTCGCGCGACGAGAACCACCTGCCCTTCTGCTCCTCGGTCTGCTGCCTGGCCAGCCTCAAGCAGTCCACCTACGTGATGGAAAAGCTGCCGGAGGCCGAGATCACCATCTACTTCATCGACATCCGGGCCATGGACCGCAACGAGGACTTCTACACCAAGGTCAAGGCCAGCGACAAGGTGAAGTTCGTGAAATCCAAGATCGCCTTGATCACCCCCCAGGCGGGCGGCAACCTGCTCTTGGAGGGCGAGAACACCACCACCGGCGAGCGCTTCAAGGCCGAGCACGACCTGGTGGTCCTGGCCACCGGCATGCAGCCCAACACGGCCCTGGACCAGATTCCCTTTGATGTGGCCTACGACCCCTACGGCTTCGTCACCTCCGGCCAGGCCGTCATCGGCGTGGGCACGGTGCGGCGGCCCAGCGAGGTGGTCACCTGCGTTCAGGACGGCACGTCGGCGGCCCTGAAGGCCATCCAGGCGGTCAGGAGGTAACGGATCATGAGCAAGAAAATCTGTGGATACATCTGCAAGGGCTGCGGCATCGGCGACGCGCTGGACGTGGCCGCCCTCAAGAAGGCCGGCGGCGAACAGGGCGTGAAGGAATACAAGGAGCACGACGTGCTCTGCTCCCCTGAGGGCGTGGCCATGATCCAGGCCGACGTGGACGGCGGGACCAACGCGCTGCTCATCGCCGCCTGCTCGGCCCGGGCCAAGACCGACGAGTTCAGCTTCGGCAACCAGGTCCTGGTGGAGCGCGTCTCCCTGCGCGAGCAGGTGGCCTGGGCCGCCGCCGACGCCGAGGAGGACGACCGCCAGATGCTGGGCGAGGACTACATGCGCATGGGCGCGGTCAAGCTCGTGAAGTCCGAGCCCCCCGCCCCCTTCCAGTTGGAAGGCGAGGTGGCCAAGGCCGTGCTGGTGGTGGGCGGCGGCGTCAGCGGGCTCAACGCGGCCATCGCCGCGGCCGAGGCCGGCAGCCAGGTCTACCTGGTGGAGAAGGAGCCCGAACTGGGCGGGTTTTTGCGCAACGTCCACAAGCTGGGCCCCCAGACCGCGCCCTACCGCGAGCTGGAGGACAACCCCCTGGCCGGCCTGGTCGCCAAGGTCACCGGCAACGAGGCCATCAAGGTCTTCACCGGCGCCAGCATCGCCAAGACCGAGGGCGCGCCCGGCAACTTCAGCGTCAGCCTGGATAACGGCGAGAGCCTGAGGGCCGGCGCCATCATCCAGGCCACCGGCTGGACCCCCTACGACCCCCAGAACCTGGCCAATGACCTGGCCTACGGCACCAGCCCCAACATCGTGACCAACGTGCAGTTCGAGCAGATGGCCAAGGACGGCAAGCTGGGCGGCGTCAACAGCATCGCCTTCATCCAGTGCGCCGGCTCCCGCGACGCCAACCACCTGCCCTACTGCTCGGCCTTCTGCTGCCTGGTCTCCTGCAAGCAGGCCATGTACGTGAAACAGGCCAACCCGGAGGCCAGCGTCTACGTCATCTACAAGGACGTGCGCACCCCCAGCCAGAGCGAGGAAGTCTACCGCGAGGCCCAGCGCCAGGGCGTGATCTTCATCCGCCGCGACGAGGCCTATCCCGCCATCAGCGGCTCCGACAAGCTCTCCCTGGAAACCATGGACGTGCTGCTCAACCAGAAGGTGAGCCTGGAGGATCTGGACCTGGTGGTGCTGGCCACGGGCATGAAGCCCAACAACCCCAAGGTGGTCGAGGCGCCCCTGGTGGCCTTCGGCGAGGACCAGGAAGCGGCCAAGAAGCTGGCCGAGGAGGCCAAGGCTCAGAGCGAGGGTTGGTCGGTGCTCAACCTGGACTACCGCCAGGGACCGAACCTGCCCACTCTCAAGTACGCCATGCCCGACAGCCACTTCATCTGCTTCCCCTATGAGACCCGGCGCACGGGCATCTACGCCTCCGGCACGGTGCGCCGCCCCATGCGCATCACCCAGGCCCAGGACGACGGCGTGGGCGCGGCCATGAAGGCCATCCAGGCCATCCGGGCCGCCGAGGTCGGCTGCGCGGTGCACCCGCGCAGCGGCGACGAGACCTACCCTGAGTTCGCCATGCAGCGCTGCACCCAGTGCAAGCGCTGCACCGAGGAATGCCCCTTCGGCGCCATCAACGAGGACGAGAAGGCCAACCCGCTGCCCAATCCCACCCGCTGCCGCCGTTGCGGCGTGTGCATGGGCGCCTGCCCGGAGCGCATCATCAGCTTCAAGAACTACTCGGTGGACATCGTCGGCAGCCAGATCAAGGCCATCGAGGTCCCGGAGGAGGACGAGGAGAAGCCCCGCGTGGTGGCCCTGGTCTGCGAGAACGACGCCCTGCCGGCCGTGGACATGGCCGCGCGCCTGGGCAAGACCTGGTCCTCCTTCGTGCGCTTCATCCCGGTGCGCTGCATGGGCTCGGTCAACCTGGTCTGGATCGCCGACGCACTCAGTAGCGGCATCGACGGCCTGATCCTGATGGGCTGCCGCCGGGGCGAAGACTACCAGTGCCACTTCATCAAGGGCTCGGAGCTGGCCAACGTGCGCATGAGCAAGGTTTCCGAGACCCTGCAACGCCTGGTGCTGGAGAGCGACCGCATCAAGGTGGCCGAGGTGGGCATCACCGACGCCGACAAGGTGGCCGGGCTCATCACCGAGTTCATGGAGACCATCGACTCGGTGGGACCCAACCCCTACAAGGGCTTCTAGGCATCTGAACCAGGGGGCCGCCGCAGGGCGGCCCCCTGGACTTTGCAGGCCCACGCACGTTATTTTGTATAACCGTCCGCGGGTCGAGGCAGGCTCCCGGCCACGGACGGCGGCTCATGACAGCCGGTGTTAGTCGACCATCGGTCGGCCCGCAACGGCCGCGACGACACCAACCAGCAGAGTGAGGTTGCCCATGGACTACAACCAGACCTTCGCCAAAGAGGTTTACGAAAAGGTAGACTCAGGGGCCGAGATCAAGGTCTGCATGCAGTGCGGCGTCTGCGGCGCCACCTGCCCCCTGCGCGGCGAGATGAAATACGGGCCGCGCCAGATCTGGACGCTGATCCGCTCCGGACGCCGCGACGAGGTGCTGAACAACCCCGACATCATGCTGTGCACCTCCTGCTACACCTGCAAGGTGCGCTGCCCGCGCGGCATCCCCATCATCGACGTGATGCACGGCCTGGCCCACTACGCCCTGCAACAAGGCATCGTCCCCCGCGAGGAGACGGCCAAGTTCGGCAAGGTGTTCTGGCAGGGCATATACGACACCGGCCGCATCGATGAATCGGTGGTGCCGATCAAGTACTGCCTGGAAGACGGCCTGGTGGCCGGACTCAAGAAGAGCCTGTCCATGCTGGACATCGGCCTGGCGCTGATGAAGGCCAAGCGCATGAAGCCCAAGCTTTTCATCCCGCCCAACATCACCATCCCCGGCAGCCACAAGATCAAGGGCCTCAAGGACCTGCAGCGCATGCTGGACAAGGCCGCCAAACTCGAACCGGCGAAGGAGGCCTAGCATGGACTACTTCCTCTACTACGGTTGCTCCCTGGAGGCCGGCGGCTCGCACTACATGATCAGCACCGAGGCAGCGGCCAAGGCTCTGGACATCAAATTCCACGAGATCGAGGACTGGAACTGCTGCGGGGCCTCCATCGCCTACATCGGCGGCAACGAGATGCAGTCCATCGTGCTCAACGCCCGCAACCTGGCCTTGGCCGAGGCCCAGGGCGGCTATGACATCGTGGCGCCCTGCTCCTCGTGCTACATCATGCTCAACAAGGTCAACCATCGCCTGCAGACCGAGCCCAAGCTGCTGGCCCAGGTCAACGAGATATTGGCCGAGGGCAAGCTGAAGTACACCGGCAAGATCAAGGCCCGTCACCTCCTGGACGTGCTGTATCACGACGTGGGCGTGGCCAAGATCAAGGCGGCGGTCAAGAGCCCCCTGAAGGGCGTGAAGGTGGCCGCCTACTACGGCTGCCAGACCACCCGGCCCTACGGCGAGTACGACTCCACCGAGAACCCCCGCACCCAGGACGCCATCCTGGCCGCCCTGGGGGCCGAGGTGGTCGAGCATGGCCAGCGGGTCAAGTGCTGCGGGTCGGGCATCTTCCTGACCGAGATCGACAAGTGCGCCCACCTGGTCAAGGAGATCATCGAGGGCGCGGCGGCCGGCGGGGCCTCGCTCATCTCCACCGCCTGCCCCATGTGCCAGATGAACCTGGAGATATATCAGTCCCGCGTCAACCAGATCACCGGCGCCAACCTGAAGATGCCCATCCTGTTCGTCACCCAGCTCATGGCCCTGGCCTTTGGCCAGGACAAGAACAGCGCCGCGGCCCTGGACCACCTGGTGGTCCCGGCCACGGAGGCGTTGCGCGCCGTCGGCGCGTGATTATCATTTAGGCATGGACAGCGGCCTGCGCCGGGGGTTGCCTCCTCCGGCGCAGCGTCTTATAACCATGCCTGCGCGGACCGGCTCACAACCAAGGCGTCACCGTCGGCCGAGCCGGGCGCGCGTTCCTGGAGGACCAGATGAGCGAGACCGACAAGACTGTTTGCCCCCACTGCGGGCAGAAGATGAGCAAATGGGCTTCCCCGGCCACCTATAGCTGGGGCAGCGACGTGCAGTGGATCTGCTTCAACGACGAGTGTGGCTATTATCAGCGGGGCTGGGACCACACCTTCAAGACCATCGGGGTCAAGGCCAGCTATCGCCACCGCTATGACCCCAACACCGGCCAGACCGGGCCCTTCCCGGTCAACACCCCCGACGCCGGCAAGGACACCATCGTAACTGAATAACGCCCACCCCGCGGGCTCCGGGTCCGGATCGCCGGCCCGGAGCCTGGCGGCGGCCCGCCGCGCCGGGGTGGCTTTCGCGGAAAACGCCATGGACGCCAGCAAGATCGACCGCAACGCCCCCTGCCCCTGCGGCAGCGGCAAAAAATTCAAGAAATGCCACCTGGGCCGCGAGGCCGAGCTGACCGCCGACATGGCGGCCCAGCGCATCAACCTGGACCCCTATGAGGCGGCCAAGCTGATCCTGGAGCTGCCGGCCTGCGCCAACGCCGAGGCCCGCCAGCGGGCCGCCCAGGTTTCCATCGTCAGCCCGGCCGGCAAGACCTATCAGGTCAAACTGGTGGATTTGCAGGCCTACCTGGACCTGGGCCTTTTCGGCCAGGAGTCGGCCCCGGCCGGCGCGGGCGGCCTTTTGATCAACCCGCAGAAAACCAGGCTGCTGGAGCCCGGCGTCGTCTTCGTGGCCCTGAGCCCGGACGCCGACGAATCCACCCTGGTCCATCAACTGGCGCACGCCGCCGATCTTATCAAGGGCTCCTGCCTGGCCCCTGGCCGGGGCAAGGCCCTGTCCTACGAGACCGAGCTGCCCCTGGAGCTGTTGGAGCACCCCCAGGAGTTTGGCGATCTGCTCATCGAAATCAGCCAGCAACTGGCAGTGGAGCTGGACGCCGAGGACGAGATCGTGGCCATCCTGGCCCGCCGCCAACTGCTGCTGCCGGGCAAGCTCCTGGCCCAGGGCCAGCGCGAGGCCCTGGTGGAGGCGGCCGAGAAGGCCATGCGCTATTTGCGCGAAAACCAGGACGAGATCGACGCCCGCATCCGCGGTCGCAAGGGCTACCTGGGCCGCCAGGGCTGAGGGCCGGCATCACGTCTTCTGATTTGGGGTTAAAAGCACGGGCGGGGTTTATCCCCGCCCGCATATTTTCGGCGTAAACAATGAAACCGGTAAGAGCCCGCGCTATGAATCCTGCGGCGCGGACAGGGCCCGCCGCCGGCCCAGCCCCCCGATGGCTCCCGCCGTCCCGCCGGCCTTGGCCCCGCGGCCGTTGCTGCCCACCACCAGCTCCAGGGCCGCCACGTAGTCGCGCATGCGCCGGGCCTGCTCGCTCATCTGCTCGGAGGACGCGGCCGTCTCCTCGGCGTTGGCCGCGGTGGACTGGGTCACCCGCTCCATCTCCTGCACGGCCTGGCCCACGTGCTCCAGGCCCTGGGCCTGTTCGCCGCTGGCGGCGGCGATCTCGCCGATCAGGCCCGTCACCTTGTCGGTGGCCTCGGCCACCCGCCGGAAGGCCTGATTGGCCTGGGCGGCCAGGCCTTCGCCGGCCTTGATCCGGCTCACGGTGGATTCGATGAGGTCGTTGGTGCTGCGGGCGGCCTCGGCCGCGCGCATGGCCAGGTTGCGCACCTCCTCGGCCACCACCGCGAAGCCGGCCCCGTGCTCGCCGGCCCGGGCCGCCTCCACCGCCGCGTTCAAGGCCAGCAGGTTGGTCTGGAAGGCAATCTCGTCGATGGCCTTGATGATCTTGGAAACCTCCAGGCTGGCGGCGCTGATCTCGGCCATGGAGGCGCTGAGCTGCTCCATGGATGAGCCGGCCTCGGCCACCACCGACCGCGCCCCCTGGGTCAACTGGTCGGCCTGGCGGGAGTTCTCGGCGTTCTGCCGGGTCATGGCCCCCAACTGCTCCAGGCTGGCCGAGGTCTCCTCCAGCGAGCTGGCCTGCTGGCTGGAGCCGGCGGCCAACTGGTTGCTGGCCGAGGCGATCTGGCCGGCCGCCTCGTTCAGCTCGTCGCTGGCGGCGCTCAGGCCGCCCACCACCCGCAACACCGGCGCGGAGACCGAACGGGCCAGGGCCCACACCCCGACCAGGGCCAGGGCCAGGAAGACCGCGATGAGCACCCCGGCCGTGCGGCGCATGCTGTGCACGCTGGCAAAAAGCTCGTCGGAATTGATGGTCACTCCGACGCTCCAACCCCGCATGCCCACCGGGGCGAAACTGGCCACCTTCTCCACGCCCTGGAAGACATAGGTGGCCGAGCCGGTCTGACCCTGGGTCATGCGGCCGATGAACGCGCGCATGCCCTCCTGCTCGCCCAGGTTGGTCTGCATGATGTGCTTGGCCTCCGGATGGGCCAGGACCAGGCCCTTGCCGTCGATCAGGTAGGCGTAGCCGGTCTGCCCCATGCGCTGGCCGGCCACCAGGTCCACCATGCGGTCCAGGTCCACCGACAGGCCCAGCACGCCGGCCAGCTTGCCGTTGTCGCCCATCACCGGCGCCGCCACGATCACCACCGGCTTGCCGGTGCTCTTGCCCTTGACCGGCGGACTGACCACCGTCTTGCCGGTGGAAACCACCTCCTTGAAGTAGTCGCGACCGGTGATGTCCAGGTTGGTGTACTTGGTCAGGTCGCCGTCGGGCTTGACCCCGGCGAAGATGCGACCCTGGGCGGTGGCCAGCCAAAGGCCAGACATGTCCGCGCCCAGGCCCTTGATCACCGGCACCAGCCCCCGGTTGAAGCCCTCCAGGGCCGGGGCCACCGCCTCGGCCCCCATCAGGCTGGCCTGGCTGGCCATGGAACGGACGTTAGGCACCTCCTTGAGGGCGTTGGCCGCCAACATGAAGCCCTCAAGGTAGTTGCGCACCGCCTCGGCCAGGCCCTGGGCGCTGACCACCGAGCCCTCCTGGGCCACCTTCTCCAGCTCGCGTCCGGCCTGATGACTGAGAATCGTTGCCACCACCAGCAGCGGCGCCAGGACCGCCGCCGCACCCCCCAACAACAACTTTCGTCCCAATGTCAACCGCATGCCCAAACTCCAAGCTGTCAAACATGATTTATTGTGAAATATTTCGCCTAAACAAGCAGCTAACATGTAACAGCAACCCGCCCGACGGTCAAACCCGCCCCGCAAAAAAGCGGCCCGCCCCTGGGACAGGTTTCGCCTGTCGCCAGGGCGGGCGCGCCGAGTGAATTTGCCTTGCGCGGCTAGCGGGAGGCGGCCGCCTGGGCGGTCAGGGCCAGGGTCTCATCCCCGAAGATGGCAAACCGCAGCCAGTCGAAGGCCAGCTTCAAGAGCTCCAGGTCGTTGGTCTCGGCCAGCTCCAGGCGCTGGGCGGGAATGGCGAAGACCTGGCGGAAGCGGGTGCTGTTGATGAATTTGCGGAAGCTCTCCAGGTCGTAGCAGGCCAGCATGAACATCTGCATCTTGCGGGCGATGACCTGGGGGTCGGGATCCGGGGCCTGGCGGGTGATGATGGGCAGAAACAGGTCGTTGACGTGGTTGTAGGTCTCCAGGCCCTGGTCCTTGGTCCACTCGGCCGGGGTCCAGCGCCGGCCCTCGGCGAAGCCCTGGCAGTGGTCCTCGCGCACCAGGAAGAAGGCCTCCTCGCTGGGGCCGCCGTCGCGGCCGCCCTTGGTGGCCCGGCCCAGGGGATAGGTGCGGCAGGCGCCGGGCCGGTCCTCGTAGACCGTGCAGCCATCCGGGCCCAGGAAGGGGCAGGTGCGCTCCGGGTCGTTGGCGCGCATGGCCAGCCGCGGCATGGGCCAGCCGTTCTGGCCCGTCTCCACCTCGGCGTAGCGCTCGATGAACTCCTGGCTGGTCAGCTCCAGGCGGCGCTTGAGGCGCAGGGCGTCGTAGGGCGTCAGCCACAGGGTCAGCCGCCGGCAGCACTGGTTGAAGCAGGGCACGCCGGGGTGGCAGGCGAAGGTGAAGCCGTCCTCGGTGAGTTCGCGCAGCCGTTCGTCGTTGAGCCCCGGAATCATTTGGCCTGCTTCCCGGCCTTGTCCGCCCCCTCCTTGAGCTTCAGCGACTTCTGGCCAAACAGGCCGAAGCGCACCCAGGCGTAGCCCAGCTCCAGCAGGATGGCGTCGTCGGTCTTGATGGCCTCGATCAGCTCCGGCTCCAGCTCGAAGCGGTCCAGGAAGCTGGTCTTGAACACGAACTCCCGGAAACGGTCCATGTCCCACAGGGCCATCAAGAGCATCTGCTGGATCTGCTCGTTGGTGATGTCCAGCTCGCGCAGGAACTCGTGGGCGGCCAGGGAGTCGTAGGAGCCGTCCATTTCCTTGGACTGGGTGGCGCCCTGGTCCATCAGCCACTCGCGCACCTTCCACTGGTCGCCCTTGGCCAGGCCGTGGCAGCGCTCCGGGCTGGGGATGATGCGGTAGCCGCCGGCGAAGCGCTCGTCCAGGGGGAACATGCGGCAGGCCCAGGGCCGGTGGGGGTAGACGATGCAGCCGTGGGGGCGCACGAAGTGGCACTTGAGGTTGTCCTCGGCGTTCATGCGCAACTGCACCAGGGGCAGGTGCTTGTCGGGCATGATGACCAGGTCGGTGTATTGCTCCAAAAACTCGCCGGAGGTTAGCCCCAGGGCCTTCTTGAGCCGGATGACGTCGTAGGGCGTCAGGAAGATGGTGACGTCGCGGCAGCAGGAGGTGAAGCACTCCAGGCCCTTGTGGCAGGCGAAGGTGAACTCGTCCTCCAGGACGAGCTGGTTTTTGATCTCGCTCATGTGGATTCCTTGCCTTCCCGGTGGCCGGGCGGGATAAGGTGGTTTGCTGGCTGAAATTATCGTTGTTTTTTACCAGCGGGGGCGCGGGCGGTCAATTGGTTTGTGGCCGGGCGGGCGGCGGGCTTGGCATGGTTTTTGGCACCCAATGCAAAAAACCATGCCAAGCCCGCCACAGCGAGCCTCGCGCCGACCCCGCCCTTGGCATGGGTTTATGCACGCGGCTTTCGCGGGCCTAGGATGGCCCGCCGGCCGCGCCAGTGGCCGCAGGCCGGGCAAAACCACGGAGTCCCCACAAAGCGTAAGCTTTGTGGGGTGGAGTCACGCTTTTGCCCGGCCGCCGGCGATTAAAGCCATGGATGGCTGCAATCGCCTCCTGCAGACGCACACGGCAACACCGCATGCCAAGGTTTTTCCCGCCTATGGCCGCGCCTGGGCCTTCTTGGCCACCCCGGCCAGGAACTTGGCCGCGTCCACCACGAAACGCACGTGCGCCGCCCGGCAGACCTGCTCCACGCCGTCATGGGCGCTGATGTGAAAGACCAGCTTGCGCCCGGCGACCTCGGCCAGCTCGGCGGTGGCGGTGACGGTGAAGCCCTCCGGGGTGGGGGCCAGGTGGTCCATCTCCATGCGCGCGCCCACGGTCATCTCGCCGGGGGCCAGATGGGGCCGCAGCACCGCGATGGCCGCGCCCTCCAGGAGCGTCATCAGGGTCATGGAGGACAGGACGTCCACGCCGGGATTGCCGTAGGACGAGGCCAGGTCCCGGCGGGCGACGAGGTGGCTGACGCTGGCGCTCTGGCCGGGTTTTAGGTCGCTGGCTGGCATGGGAATCTCCGTGTTGCCGGTGGTGAGGTCAGGCCTGGGGGCGGTCGGACAGGCGCGCGCCGGGGCGCAGGGGCAGGCTGAGGGTGAAGACGCTGCCCTGGCCGGGGGTGGATTCCACCGCGATGCGGCCGCCGTGCTCGGCGGTGAGCTTCTGGCACACGGCCAGGCCCAGGCCGGTGCCGCGGGATTGCTTGGTGCTGAAAAACCGGGTGAAAAGCCGCTCGACCACCTCCGGAGGCATGCCCACGCCGTTGTCGGCCACCTTGAGCAGCAGGCGGTCCGGCCGGCGGCGGGCCTCCACCCTCACCAGCGGCCGCTGGCCGGCGGGATAGTCCTTCTCGTGGCAGGCGTCCACCGCGTTGGTCAGCAGATTGAGCAGCACGCGGGTCAAGAGGTCGGGGTCCAGGGGCAGCTCCGGGCCGGGCTCGCACTGGGCCGCAAGCTCCACCCCGGCCTGGGCCGCGGCCGGGCGCACCATCTCCAGCACCGCCTCCACCAGGCCGGCCGGGTCGGTGGGCCGGGGGGTGGGGACGCGCTCCTTGGTGTAGCTCAGCATGTCCAGGCTGAGGTCGCTGATGCGGCCGATGCAGGCCTGCACCGTCTGCCAGCCCTCCTGGACCCGCTGGGGCAGGCCCCGCTCCAGGCCGGAATCCACCAGGTAGGCCCCGCCCTTGAGGCCGAAGAGGATGTTCTTGATGCAGTGGGCCAGTCCGGCCACGGTCTGGCCGATGGCGGCCAGGCGCTCGGTCTCGATGAGCTGGCGCTTCAGGCGGTTCTCCTCGGTCACGTCGCGGCTGATGCCCACGGTGCCCAGCACCCGGCCCTGGCTGTCCTTGAGCCGGGCCAGGGAGAGGGTGATCTCCACCCGGCGGCCGTCCTTGGCCACCAGGGTGGCGGGGTGGTTGTTCACCGCCTCCTCGGCCACGATGCGGCGCATGAGCATCTGGCGCAGCTCCGGCTCCTGCCAGACCTCGCCCACCGGCCGGCCGACCAGCTCGCCCGGCGCATAGCCCAGCAGGCGCGAGCCGGCCGGGTTGATGGTGGCCACCCGGCCTTCCAGATCGGTGGTGATGATGATGTCGCTGGCGTTGGTCAGCACCGCGTCCATGTATTCGCGGTTCTGGCTGACCTCCTCCTCCAGGGCCTTTTCCTCGGTCACGTCGTGGGAGATGATGGACAGGGCCGTCATCTCGCCCTGCTGGCCGAAGATGGGATAGCGCACCGTGTGCAGCCAGCGCCCGCGCCCGCCCAGGCTGACCATCTCGTCGAAGCACAGGGGGGCCCGGCACTGGTGGACCAGCCTGTCCTGCTCCACCATGGCCCTGGCCACCGCCGGCGGATAGACCTCGAAGTCGGTCTTGCCCCGGATGGCGTCGGCCTTGAGGCCGCTCAGCTCCAGATAGGCCTGATTGGCGTAGAGATAACGCCCGTCCAGATCCTTGATGCTGATGAGCTCCTGGGCGCTTTCCATCAGGGCCATCAGCTTGCCCTCGGTCTCGCGCAGCTCGGCTTCCAGGCGCACCCGCCGGGTCACGTCGCGCACGCCCTCCACCACCTGGATCACGCGGCCTTCGGGGTCGAGGATGGGCGTGGCCGACACCTCCTCATAGGCGGTCTGGCCTCCGGCTCCGCCGCGGGTGTGCAGCATCACCGCCGGGGCGCGGGTGGCCATCACCTGACGGAAGGGGCAGGGCACGCCCCGGCTGTCGCAGGGCTCGTGCAGGCCGTAGCGCATCTCATGGCAGGTGCGCCCCAGCACCTGCTCCTGGCCCAGGCCGGCGGCCTGCACGAAGGTGCGGTTGACCATGATGATGCGCATGTCCTGGTCCAGGACCATGATGCTGTCGGGCAGCGAATCCAGTATCTCCTGAAACCAGTCGCGCTCGCGCATGAGCGCCGCCTCGGCCCGGCGCTCCACCTGGGACTTCTCGATTTCGATCTGCACCAGATCCCAGAGCAGGCGGGCGCCGCGGTGGTCGATGATGCTGACGTCTTTGGGCGTTTGGCGCAGCAGGCGCTCGCGCACGCCTGGATGGCCGGTCAGTTCGATGATCAGGTTCAGGCCCGGCAGTTGATAGAGCTGGCGAAAGTCGTCGGTGGTGTAGATGCCCATTTCCTGGGCGCGCAGGATGCCGGGCGCGTTGGGGTCGGGATCGGCCACGCCCACCACCGCCATGTTGAGCGAACGCGGCTGCTCCTGGCCCAGGATGGCAAGAAGGTTTTCGCAGGCCTTGCCGCCGCCGATGATGGCCGCGCGCAAGGGCAGCCGGGCCTGGGCTCCCCGTCGCAGCAGGGAGCCGTCTGGCGGCGTTGCGGTCTGATCGCTGCTTTCGGGCGGCACGCGGGCTGCTCCGCTGGGGTGACGGCCGCGCAGGTGGTCGGGTGGCGTAATCCTAGCAAGCTAGGTGCCGGGCGTCCATGGCTATTTGGCGCTTGACCAGGCGTCGGCGGCCGCCTGGCATTCCGGCCCGCGGTTATGGCCGGTAAATGGCATGGGCGGGGCGACCCTGGGAGCCCGACGGAGAAGCAGCTCTGACAGGCGCCTGGACGGGGGGTTGCTTGACACCCCCCAACCCCCATGATAAAAAAGCGAATCTCAGTTAGGGCCGTTAACTCAGTTGGTAGAGTATCTGCCTTTTAAGCAGAGAGTCGCGTGTTCGAGTCACGCACGGCCCACCAGCGCACGGGTCCCCATCGTCTAGCCAGGTCCAGGACACCGGCCTTTCACGCCGGCGACACGGGTTCGAATCCCGTTGGGGACGCCAAAAAATAACAAGGGGTTAGGTAGTAAGCCTAGCCCCTTTGGCGTTGGCGGAAACGGTTTGGGAAACGGTTTGCCGGGCCAAACTCACTCTCCACCCTCGCGGTTTCGCTTAAGCTCGATGAGCTTTGCCGGCCGGCGACCCAGGCTTTCCAGGGCGGGGCGGGCCTCCTCCAGGCCCAAGCTTCGGACCAAGTCAGTCAAGTCGGTGCGGCGCCTGATCTCCCGGTTCAGCCGCTCCTGGGGGTTGTTGGACCACACCTGCCGCCAGATGGACTTGGGGAAGACCGTGGCCACGTTCACCACCCCGTCCACTTTCCCGGCAGCGCTGGTTGATGGCGTCGAGCCAGAGGCATGTGTAGGGGCCCTGATCCAACTGCACCAAGGACCGCTCCGGCCGTAGGGCGCGCCGCAAAGGCTGTCCGCCTCGGCGCCCGTCAGCGTCTCGGCCATGGCGCGAACCATCTCCCGAAGCAGATTCACGTCTGCGCTCTCAAGCTGCTTGCTTGGGCCAGGCCAAACCTCCCACCCTGTCCTTGACCATCGCCGCCTCCTCGTTGCCGACTGCCGTCGGTCTGTTTCGCCAAACCGAGGATGGCCGCGATGATCTCTCTTCTCAACCCCCTGCCCAGGGGGCCGGGCTCATACACCACTCCTTTGGACTCTAACGTGCTGCCCCGCGCAGCACTCTAGATGAGTTGTGCGCCGGAGGGAAGCAACGGGCGGATCGGTGGGTCTGGGGATTCTACTCCCTATGTACTTCTTGCCCAAAATGGTAAGGACCTGGCCGAAGCCAAGTCCTTGTAATCATTGGTGCCCCCGGCGCGATTCGAACGCACGACCTACGGCTTAGGAGGCCGTTGCTCTGTCCTGCTGAGCTACGAGGGCGCGATCAAGGAACTTAACACATGCCCCGGCCCCTGCCAAGTCAGTGCGGGCGCGGGGGCTTGCCGGCGGGCGGGGGCGTGGCTGGGCGGGAGCGGCGGCGCATCTGCATGTCCAGGTAGCCCTGGCTCAGGGGGTAGGGGCCGGCCAGGAAGCGCGGGCAGGGATATTGGTCGCAGTCGGCCGAGCAGTAGGGCGCCCCGCGCTGCACCGCGCATTCCAGGATCGGGCAGACTCCGCCCAGCAGGCCTAGCTGGGTGGCCAGTTTCTGGCGCGCCTCCGGCTCGACGCCGGAGGCGCAGGGTCCGCACTTGCCCTGGCGCATGAGCCCGCAAACCAGGCAGTTGATGCCGCAGGCCCCGGTGCCGGCCGCCATGGCTAGTTCTCGGCGCAGAGCCGGCCGACCATCAGGTTGGTCAGCGCCCAGACGCCGTCCAGGGCCAGTTGATGGTGGGCGTGGGCGTCCAGGCCCACCACCGCGCGGGCGTCGAACTCCTCGTCGGCCGCCCAGAACAGCACGTAGAGCGGCAACTGGGGCAGGCCCGGCAGGCGCACCGCCACGTCGCCGCCGGCGTCGCAGGCCGCTCCGCCCAGGGCGGCGGCCCTATGGGGCAGGGCGGACGGGTCGTGGCCGAAGCGTTTTTCCAGGGCCTTGGTGTTGATGGCGTGGGGGCCGGTGAAAAAGAGCGAGCCGCCGGGCAGCTCCTGGGGCGTCACCATGCGCCCGGCCGGAGGCGCGCCCAGGGCGCGGGCCAGATGGCTGACCAGCACCATCCCGGCCTGGAAGCCCACCCGGTGCTCCGGGCGGGCGGCCTCGCGTACCTGGCGGGCGGCCGGGCGCACCAGGTAGTCCCGGCCCAAAAGCGGCAGCCGGAAGCAGCCGCCGTCCCATTGCGCGGCCGCGGCCAGGGCGGCCTGGTCGGGCGGGCGGGCGGCCAGGTCGTCCCACAGGGCGGCCGGGAGCTGGTCGGCCCAGCGGAACAGCGCGTTGTCCTGGGGATCAAGCGTCGCCATTGGGAGCCACCGCGGCCAGGCCGTCGCCGGGCAACCGCCGCAGATAGGGCCGCCAGGCCGCCCACTGCTTGGGCTGGCCGCGCCGGGTGCGGGCGAACAGCTCCAGGTACTTGGCCACGGCCAGGCGCATGCGCCCCCGCGGCACCACCTCCTGGATGCCCCGGATGTCGCCGTAGTAGTCGGGCCGCTCCATGCACTGGGCCGAGACCTCCACCAGGCTGTCGGAGCGCACCGCGTCCTCCTGCACCTCAAAGCCGCGGGCCTTCATCACCCGCGGGCCGGTGAAGATGACCATGGCGCCGGGCTCGGCCAGGCATATGTCGCCCAGGGCGGCGTAGGAGGCGATGGCCCCGCCGGTGGAGGGGTCGCCCAGGATGGAGATGAAGGGCAGCCCCGCCTGCTTGAGCCGCTCCACCGCGGCCACGGTCTTGTACATCTGCATCAGGGCCACGATGCCCTCGTAGAGCCTGGCCCCGCCGGAGCAGCAGACGCTGACCAGCGGCCAGCCCTTGCGCAGGGCGTATTCCACCGCCAGGCGGAATTTTTCGCCAAAGACCACGCCCATGGAGCCGCCGGCGAAGGCGAACTCGCTGATGGCCAGCACGCAGGAATAGCCCATGATGGTGGCCTGGGCGGCCACCAGGGATTCGGTGAAGCCGGTGCGCTTCTTCTGCTTGGTCAGGAACTCGCGGTAATAGTTGTGGATGTCCTTCTCGTCCAGCAGGTCGTGCACGGTCATGTTGCGGAATAGCTCGTGGAAGGTGCCGGGATCGGCCAGGGCGTGGATCCAGCCGGCCGCGTCCAGGACGTGGCGGGAGCCGCAACTGGGGCAGACCTGGTGGTTTTTGAGGTACTCGTCCAGGGGGATCATGGCCTCGCAGCCGGGGCCGCTGTCGCCGGTGTGCACGTCCTTGCACAGCACGTAGGCCTGGCCGGGGGTCAGCACGGTGCCGTCGCCGTAGTAGTCGTCCACGTGGATGGCCCCGGAGGGGGCCTCGATGACCTTGATGTCCGGCGGGGCCTTGTGCAGGGTCTTGAGCGGACGCTCGATGAAGCGCTTGAGCTCGTAGAAGCGGCCGCGCTTCATCACCCCCAGGTCCTCGGCCCGCTCGAAGCGCTGGAACATGAGCTTGTCCAGGCTGCGCCGGAAAAGCTCGCGGGTGGTCTTGTCCAGCCAGGCCTCGATGTTTTTGGCCAGGCCGTCGGCGTCGCCCACTTTCTTGGTGGCCGGTATCACCGCCTCCACCACGTTGAAGTGCTTCAGGTCCTTGGCGGTGGACTTGCTGATGGTCAGGGCGTCCTCGATGCGCCCGGCGTCGCGGAAGATGATGGCGGCCAGGGATTCGGGCGGGGCGGTGGCGTAAAGGGCGTCCTCCACCGCCGCCCGGCGGTCGGCCACCTGCAGGGCCAGGGCCCCGCCCGATCCACCCTCGCCCAGAACGATGCTGGCGGTGCGGATGGGCACGTTCAGGTAGGCCCGGATCAGGTGGGCGATGAAGAAGGCCTGGAGCCGCAGGGCGCTGTACATGGAGATGTCGGCCCCGAAGGTGTCCACGAAGGAGAGCAGCAGGGCGTCCTCGTGGGGGCCGGTTTCCTTGAGCCGTCGCAGCAGGTTCAGCACCTGGGCGTGCTCGTCGGCGTTTAGCATGCCCCAGTTGAGGCGGGCCACGGCCTCCGGGCTGCTGAACCGCTCCGGCTTGGGTTTTTGCTGGGCCACCACGTAGACCCGCCGCTGGCCCAGGTGGCCCTCGCCCATGATCAACGAATCGCCCTGGGCCTCATAATCGCGGAAATCGGCCAAAAGGCGTTGGATCATGTCGGAGGCCCGCGGCCGGAAGGGGTGGCGGGTGCGGGTTTTGAAAACGTCCAACAACTTCAAGTCGTCACCCCTTTGGTGGGTGGTGTGGGCTTGCTTGCCTGCCGCCGCGGCCCAGGGCCGGGGCGCAAAACCGGCTCGCGGGCCGGCCCATTGCCCGCCCGCGCGCGTGGGATAATCCTAGTGGAGGGGTGGCGGGGTGTCAAGACTACCAAATAGCTTGGCATTATACCGCAAGTCCCGCGGCTGGCGGGGAAAGGCCTTGCGCCGGCCAGGGGGCTCTGTTATAAATCCATCCACCGCGCCGCCGGCGCGGCTGGCCTTGCCATGGCATTGAGGTGGCTGTAGCTCAGTTGGTTAGAGCGCCAGGTTGTGGCCCTGGAGGCCGTGGGTTCGAGTCCCATCAGCCACCCCACCCTCGATTTGGCCTGTCGCTTTTCACGTCCAAAGCCGTAGACTACAGAGAAACCATCCGGGGCCGGCGGCCCCGCCCCAACCTGGCCCCATCCATAAGGAGCGTTAGTGATGGCCAAAGTTATCATCACCATCGAGGACACCACCGACGGCGGGGTCGAGGTGTCGGCCGACTTCGAGCCCGATCTGCCTGAGGAGTGGAACGAGGAGGATCTCACCGAGGCCCAGCTCTTCGCGCTGGCCACCCTGGAGAGCATGGAGCTGGAGGCCGAGGAGGAGGAGGGCGAGTAAGCCCGCCGCTTCGCAGCCCGATTTCAGCCCGTTCGCCGCGGGGCCGTCCGGCCGCCGCGGCGATCCTTTTTTCTCTCCATCCGCGCCCCCGCTTGGCGGGGGAGAGGGGAGGGCGAGGAGGCTTAAAGTTTCCTTTGCGGCCGCGACCCGGCGTCAGCCCAACACCCGGATCTCCCGCCCCAGCCTGGCCAGTTCCGCCACCGCCCCCTCGCCGCTCTGCTGCCAGATCACCACGCTGCTCACCGGCAGGCCCCGCGGGCAGCAATAGCTGGTCACGGTCACGCTGGCCTCCAACTGGCCGCCCTCGGCCTGGCCGCGCTGGCGGTGGGCGCCCAGGATCACCACCGTGCCCTGGCCCACCTGGATGGTGTGACGCCAGGCCTCGCTGGCGTCGGCGTCGGAGAGCCGCTCCGGCTCCAAGGTGTCGGGATAGACTGCCATGGCTTTCGCCTCCCTGACTTCGTCCGTGCCATCGCTCTTGCCAATAGGCTAGCATACCCCGGCGAGGGGTGGGATGTTTTGCGCCGGCTCGGCTGGGCAAGCGCCGGCGGATGTGGCACAATTTCAGACGAACCCCGCGGCCGCCCCTGCAAGCGAGGCAGGCTCCATGCTCGACGCCAACGCCCCCCTGATCCGCCTGGCCGTCTTCTGGGGCGGCCTGGTCATGTTCCTGCTCCTGGAGCTGGCCAGGCCCTACCGGCCGCCCACGCTGAGCAAACTCAAGCGCTGGGCCATAAATCTCGGCCTGACCGCCTTCAACTCGGTCATCCTGGCCCTGGTCTTCGGCGCGGCCATCCTGGCCACCAGCCAGCACGTGAGCGAGCACAGGCTGGGGGCGCTCAACCAAATCGACCTGCCGTATTGGCTCGAACTGGCTCTGGCGGTGGCCTTCCTGGATTTCATGCTCTACATCTGGCACCTGTTGAACCACGAGGTGCCGCTCTTGTGGCGCTTCCACCGGGTGCACCACACCGACCTCAACATGGACGTCTCCACCGCCACCCGCTTCCACATCGGCGAACTCTGCCTCTCCGCGCCCATCAAGATCGGCCTCATCTACCTGATCGGGGCCGATCCCCTGATGGTGGTGGTCTTCGAGGCCGGCCTGGTGCTGGCCGCCCAGTTCCACCATTCCAGCCTGCGGGCGCCCTGGGCGTTTGAGAAGGTTTTTTGGCTGCTTTTCGTGCCGCCCTCCATGCACCGCATCCATCACTCGGTCAAGATCAGGGAGCGCAACACCAACTACGGCACCATCTTCTCGCTTTGGGACCGGATCATGGGCACCATGCTGACCGGGGTGGACCAGGCCGGCATCAGGATCGGGGTGGGCGGACACTTCGACCAAACCAGGCTGGGCCTGGGCCGCCTGTTGGTCATGCCCTTCACCCGCTACGTGAAATGAGGCCGTCATGATCCTGCAGGCCCTGTTCTCCGCCGCCCGCGACATCGCCCCGGACGAAGCCCGCGCCTACATCCAATCCCACCGGCCCGACCAGTTCACCCTGCTGGACGTGCGCCAGCCCGGCGAGTACGAGCGGGGCCACATACCCGGCGCGCGCCTGATCCCCCTGCCCCAACTGGGCGAGCGCGCGGGCGAGCTGGACCCGGCCCAGCCGGTCATCGCCTATTGAGCCGCGGGCGGGCGCAGCCGGGCGGCTGCGGAGATGCTGGCGCAACGGGGCTTCAAGGAGGTCTACTCGCTCAAGGGCGGCATCCGGGCCTGGGATGGCCTCACCGCCGCGGGGCCGGCCGAGCAGGGCCTGGGGCTTATCACCGGCCGCGAGGACCGCGGCCAGATGCTCCTGATCGCCTACGGCCTGGAGGCCGGCCTGCGCGCCTTCTACCTGGCCCTGGCCCCACGGGCCGGCGGCGGCGAGGCGCGGGCGCTGTGCCGGGCGCTGGCCGACATCGAGGCCCGTCACCAGGATGCGCTCTGGCGGCTGCACGCGGCCGGCGGGGGCGATGGCCTGGAGCGGGAGGAGTTCGCCCGCCAGGCCGGCGCGGCGGTGATGGAGGGCGGCGAGACGGTGGCCGAGGCCCTGGACGCCCGCCTGGCCGCCAGCTTCGGCCCGGTCGAGCTGGTGGGCGAGGCCATGGCCCTGGAGGCCCAGGCCCTGGATCTTTATCTGCGTTTCAGCCACAAGCTCCGGGAGGGGCAGGCCAAGGCCGCGCTCTACGACCTGGCCCAGGAGGAGAAGGCCCACCTGACGGCCCTGGGCGAGCTGTTGGACAAGCTGGCGGAAGGCGGGTCCGGGGTGGCGGACGGCCCAGGGCCGGCGCGGCTGGCCGGTCAATAGGCGTTGGGGTGGAAAAAGCCCTTGACCAGGGTGAGCAGCATGATGCGGATGTCGAAGCCGAGCGACCAGTTCTCGATGTAGTGGATGTCGTGCTCGATGCGCCGCTCCAGGCTGGTGTTGCCGCGCCAGCCGTTGATCTGGGCCCAGCCGGTGATGCCGGCCTTGACCTTGTGCCTGAGCATGTAGCCGGGCACCTTGCGCTTGAAATCGGCGATGAACTCCGGCCGCTCCGGCCGGGGGCCCACCAGGGACATCTCGCCCTTGAGCACGTTGAAGAATTGGGGCAGCTCGTCCAGGCTGGCGGCGCGCAGGAACGACCCCAGCCGGGTGCGGCGGGGGTCGTCCTCCCGGCACCAGACCGGGCCGCAGTCGGCCTCGGCGTCGGCGCGCATGGTGCGGAATTTCAGCATGGTGAACAGGCGGCCGTCCAGGCCCATGCGCTTTTGGCGGTATAGCACTGGCCCGGGTCCGGAAAAAACCCGCACCAGGCCGGCGACGAGGAGCATCACCGGCCCCAGGGCCACGATGCCCACCAGGCTGCCGACGATGTCTACCGCCCTTTTCAGCACCTTGTTCCAGCCCTCCAGGGGGCTGCCGCGCAGACCGATGATGGGCAGGCCCTCGAACTCCTCCACCGAGCCGTGCAGGCTGATGTAGCGGTAGAGGTCGGGGACGATCTTCACGTCCACCATTTCCTCGGCGATGTTGTCGATGACCTCGTGGATGCGGTCGTGGGCCGACAGCGGCAGGGCGATGACCACCACCTGCACCGGGTGCTGGGCCAGCACCTGCTGCACCTGGTTGAAAAGCCCCAGCACCGGCGCGCCGTCCACGCTCTGGCCCACCATCTCCGGCCGGCGGGTGAGGAAGCCCACGATGCGCAGGCCCAGCACCGGGTGCTGGCGGATCTTCTCGGCCACCAGCCGGCCCAGGTCGTCGATGCCCACGATGAGCACGCCCTCGCCGGCGTGTTCGGGGTGCAGCCGGCTCCAGACCCAGCGCAGCACCGGCCGGAAGACCAGCATGGCCACCACCTGGATCACGTAGAAATGGGCGAAGACCAGGCGGCTGAAGTCGTAGGGGCGCAGGAACCAGGTGATGGTGATGGCCACCACCACGGCGGTGGTGTTGGCCTTGACCACCGGCCACCAGGTCTGGCGGGCCCCGGCCCAGGGCCGGCGATAGAGGCCCAGGGCCTGCAGAGTGACGGCGTAGACCACCAGGACCAGGAGCAGCAGCGTCAGGTAGAGCTGGAGATCGGGCACGCCCTTGGTGACCGGGAGCACGGGATGGAAGAAACGGATGTAGTAGGCGGCCAGCCAACACAGGGCCACCAGGCCCAGGTCGCCCAGGTAGAGGATGGATTGGAAGAATTTGAGCCGCTGTTGGAACATGGCTGGGGCCGCCCGCTCAGGGACGCCGGCGACGCCGCGCGCCGGGCATGGTGACGGGGCCTCGCCCTACTTGCCCCTGGCCTTCTCCATGGCTTCCTGACGCTTCTTGCAGTCGAAGCAGAGGGTCGTCACCGGCCGCGCCGTCAGGCGCTCCTCGCTAATGTCCTCGCCGCAGGATTCGCAGATGCCGTAGCTGGCGTCCTCGATCCGGCCCAGGGCCTCCTCGATCTTGCCGATCAGCTTGCGTTCCCGGTCGCGGATGCGCAACAGGAAATTGCGGTCGCTCTCCAGGGCGGCCCGGTCGGTGGGATCGGGGAAATTCTCCTTGCTGTCGGTCATGCCCGCCACGGTGCGCTCGGCCTCCTTGAGCAACTCGTCCAGTTGCTCTTGGAGAAGCTTGCGGAAGAACTCAAGCTTTTCCTGATCCATGGGCGCGCCTCCCCGCTTGGCCGAAGATAGAGGGGTGGAGTTTAACACGCCGGTTCCGGCCTGTAAAGTCCGCCGAGGTGGTTAATCCCTGCGCCAAGTTCCACTTTTACCGCCGCTTTTTTCCTCCAGCCAGACCCCGGCGATGGCCGCGCCCTTCTCCACGCCCTTGACCATGTCATACAGGGCCAGGGCGGCCACGCTCACCGCGGTCATGGCCTCCATCTCCACCCCGGTGGGGGCGGTGGTCTTGACCGTGGCCTCGATGAGCACCCCGTCGGCCTGGGGGATGAGCTCCAGGCTCACCGCGGTCAGCGGCAGGGGGTGGCAGAGCGGGATCAATTCCGGGGTGCGCTTGGCCCCCTGGATGCCGGCGACGCGGGCCACGGCCAGGGCGTCGCCCTTGGGCAGCCCGCCCTGCGCCAGAAGCTCCAGGGTGGCCGGCGACATCCGCACCAGCCCCCGCGCCCGCGCCACCCTCTCGGTGGCGGGCTTTTGGCCCACGTCCACCATGCGGGCCTGGCCGCGCTCGTCCAGATGGCTGAGCCTCATGGCCGCCTCCCCGCAGGGGTCTAGCCCAACCCCCAGCGCCGTTTCTTTTTTTTCTTGGCGTCGCCCTCGGCCTGGGCCGGGGCCTCGGCCGCCGGCTCCGGCGCGGCGTTCCGCTCGCCTTCGGCGATGAATTCCTCCAAAAGCTCGCGTTGGCGGCGGCTGAGCTTGACCGGGGTGGCCACCACCAGTTGCACCAAGAGGTCGCCGCGGCGCTCGTCGCGCAGGCGGGGCATGCCCAGGCCAACCAGGCGCACGATGTCGCCGGTCTGGGCGCCTTCGGGCAGGGCCAGCTCGGCCGGGCCGTCGATGAGGGTCTCCACCAGCACCGTGCGCCCCAGGGCGGCCTGGGCCATGGAGACCTTGAGCTGGCGGTAAAGGGAGTCGCCGTCGCGCTCGAATTCCGGGTGGGGCTTCAGGTGGACCACCACGTAGAGGTCGCCCGGCTCGCCGCCCAGGCTGCCGCCCTCGCCCTCGCCGCGCATGCGCAGGCGCTGGCCGTGGCCGATGCCGGCCGGGATGCGCACCGAGAGCTCTTTTTCCTGATAGATGCGGCCGCGGCCGCGGCAGGACGGACAGGGGTCGGTGATGACCCGGCCCTCGCCGCGGCATTCGGGGCAGGTGGTGGCCAGGCGGAAAAAGCCCTGGCTTCTCAGCACCTGGCCCTGCCCCCGGCAGGTGGGGCAGATATGGGGCTGGCCGCCGTCCTTCTGGCCCCGGCCCCGGCAGGGCTCGCAGGCCAGCTCGCGCCCCACGTTGAAGGTGGCCTGCTTGCCCTGGGCCGCCTCCTCCAGGCTGATCTCCAGGTCATAGCGCAGGTCGCGGCCGCGCTGGGGGCCGCTTCGGGGCCGGCCGGCCCCGAAGCCGAACAGGCCCTCGAAGATGTCGCCGAAGGCGCTGAAGATATCGCCCACGCCGCCGAAGCCGTGGAAGCCGGTGTTCTGGAGCCCCTCGTGGCCATAGGCGTCGTAGAGTCGGCGCTTTTCCGGATCGCGCAGGACCTCGTAGGCCTCGGCGGCCTCCTTGAAAAGCTCCTCCGCCTCGGCGTCGCCTGGGTTGCGGTCGGGATGGTATTTGAGGGCGAGCTGACGGTAGGCCTTCTTGATTATCTCGACCTCGGCGGTGCGTTCCACGCCCAGGACTTCGTAATAGCAGCGTTTCATGGCGTATCAGTCTTGGGGCAAGGGGTTGGCGCGTTCACATCGGCCGCCGCCGCGGCCGTTGATGGCCGGGGGCGAGACGGCTTGCCGCCGTCCTGGGAGGCCGCTGGAGGAAAGCTAAGACCTGGCCGCGCCGGACGCAAGCAGGGACGCCGCCTGTTCCCGGAAGCGGTCCTTGCCGGCGGCGGCGGCGGCCTCGGCCAGGGCCTGGACCTCGGCCGGGGCCGGGGCCTGGCCCAGGGCGGCCAGGGCGCGGCGCCAATAGAAATAGTCGCCGGCGGCCAGGGCGGCCTGGCGCAGCTTCTCCAGGCCCTCGCGGTCGCCGGCCGCCTCCAGGCATTCCAGGGCCTCGCCCCAGCGGCGCTGGTCCAGGAAAAGCCGGCCCGTCGGCCCCAGTCCGGCCGGCGACTCGGCCAGCAGCCTGCGACGCTCCCTGGCCGAGGGTGGGCTGTCCTTGGCCATGGGCCTTAAGCCTCCTCGCCTTCCTCGGCGGCCTCCTCGGCGGCTCCCCCGCCGGAGGCGGCCAGGGCGGCCTGGGCCTCGGCGGCGGCCACGGCGGCGGCGATGCGGGCGCGTTCGCGCTCCTCGGCCGCGGCGCGCTCCTTCTCGGCCTCCTCGGCGCTGACCGGGTAGACGTCGCCGCTGGCGATCTCGCGCAGGGCGACCACGATCTCCTTGTTCTTGGAATCGATGAACGGCGGCGCGCCCTCGCGCAACTGGCGCACGCGCTTGGCCGCCAGGTGCACCAGGGCGAAGCGGTTGTCCACCTTCTCCAGGCAGTCCTCCACCGTCACTCTGGCCATGTCTCACACCCCCTGCCCTCGCGGGCGGTTGCGCCGGCGGGCCGGCCCCTGGCCGGGGCCTGGCCTACGGCTGGTCCTTGTCCTTTTGCGCCTGGCCGGGCAGCCGATCCGGCAGGTCGGGCCTCACGCCCAAGACCCGCTCGTCGCCCGCCACCCGGACCGCCAAAAGCCCGCTGGCCGGGTCCACCCGGCCCAGGCTCAGCGTCCGGCTGGCGCTTTGGCCGTCGGCGGTTTCCAGGCTGATCTCCAACACCGCCTGGGGCTGGTCCAGGCCGTGCTCGCCGGGGGCCAGCACCTGCTCCCACTTCAGGGAGGCCAGATCCCAGACCAGCAAGTCTACCTTGTCGTCGGGCTTTTCGCCCCCCTCGGCGCCCAGGCGCCGCCAACCGTCCTCGCCGCGGGTGAAGGCCAGCTCCCGCCCGCCGCTGCGCAGCTTGAGGCCCCGCACCTGGCCGCGCTCGATCTTGAGCACGTGGCGCTCGATCAAATCCAGGGGCTTGCGCTCCAACCGGGCCAGGCTCTCGGCGGCCACGGCCATGACCGGCCCGCCGGCCAGCCGGCGCACCTGGCGGCGGTCCTGGCCCGGCGCGGCCGCGCCCACCGCCAGGCCGGCCTGCTCGGCCTGCTCGGCCTGGCCAGACTTGGCCAGGCCCAGGACGATGCGCCCGGCCGGGGGCTTGAGCCCCAGCTTGGCCTCGTCTATGTCCTGGTCGATGAAATCCAGGGCTTGCAGGCCGTGGATCTGGAAGAGCAGGTCCTCCACCGCGCGGGGATCGGCCGCGCCATGGCCCTCCAGGGTCCAGGCCGGCTCGGCCCCGCCGCGCTGGCGGGTCAGGGTGAGCGGCTGGCCGGAAAGCTTCATCTCCAGGCGCTCCACGTCGGCCACCACGAAATCCAGGACCGTTTTCTCGCGCAGATCGAAAAGGCTGCGGCCCAGCGCACCGTTCAGCTCCGCCGGCGCCAGCCAGACCTCGCCGCGGTCGGGCGGGGCCAGGTAGACCAGATCGCGGCTGGGGCTGAGCCCGCCCACCAACACTTCGCTGCGGCCGCCCTTGCGGTCGGTGAGGGCCACGCTGAGCCGGGGCGGCTCCAGGCCGAACTGGGCCGGATTGTCCGGCTTGGGCAGGCGATCCTTGGTGCGCGCGTCCAGCAGGCTGCCGATCAGACGGCCCACGGCCAGGCCGTCGGCGGGGTAGCTGATGGGCTGGGTCAGCACCCAGCGCTGCCGCTCCTCCTGGCGCTCGATGCGCACCGGCTGGGGGAACTGGCTGCCACCCAGCTCGACGGTCTGCACGCCCAGGGGCTCGGTCAGGCTCACCACCCGCCGGCTGGCCTCCTCCTCCTGGGCCTGGCGCTCCTCCACCTGCTCGGTGATGAACCAGGCCGCGGCCGCGGCGGCCAGGGCCACCAGCCAGATTATGAGCTGCTTGGCTCTCACGCCCGCCGTCTCCGCCGCCGCAGAACCACCACCACGCCGGCCACGATGAACCCCAGGGGCAGGACCACGACCGGGGCCAGGAAGGCCACCAGGGCCTGGTCCGGCTGGAGCAGCAGCGGCTGGCTGGCCTGCTGCTTGGGCCGGATGGTGATCTGGTCCTTCTCCTCGGCCAGATAGCCCACGGCGTTGAGGAACAGGTCGCGGTTGCCGGCCTGGTTCAGGTGGGCGTTGGCCGCGAAATCGCTGTCGCCGATGACCACCAAATGCCCCACCGCCGGCTTTTTGTCTGGCGGGGGCTGATCCGCGTTCGGCTGTGGCTCCGGGGCCATGACGTCCAGGACCGCGCCCAGCGCCAGCGGCCCCGGCGTGTCCTTGCCCTGCTCGAAACTGGCCTTGCCGGTCATGAGCGCGCCGAGGTCGGTCTCGCCCCAGGCGCTCTGGGTGGTGCGCAAAAGCTCGGTGGCCTTGACCCCCTGGGGCAGGGGCGTCTTGATCTGAAGGCTGCGGGCCAGGGGGAAATAGCAGAAGACGCCCTGCAGGGGCTTGGTGATCTGGTGCTCGCCATAGTCGGCCACCACCGGCCAGGCCGGGCTGGCTCCCACCAGGCTGCTGGCCTGGTCCAGCACCAGGTCGTCGCGCAGTATCACCCCCAACCCGGCCAGCCAGTCTTTGAGCCCGCTGTCGCGGTCGGGCTCCAACAGCAGCAGCAGGCCGCCGCCCTTGCCCAGGTAGTCGGCCAGGGCCTGGACCTCGCCTTCGAGCAGGGGCCGCTTGGGCCCGGCCGCCACCACCGCGGCCGCGTCGTCCGGCACGGCCTTGGCTTGCACCAAGAGCAGCGGCTTGACCTGGTAGTTCTGCTCGGCCACCGCGCTCTTAAGCTGGCTGTAGCCGTCCTTGCCGGTCTCCTCCAGGCTGGCCTCGCCGTGGCCGCTGAGGAAATAGACCGTCTTGACCGCCCCGCGGGTCAGGCGCAAGAGGGCGTTGGTCACCTCCTGCTCCTCCGGCAGCTTGGCCCGTTCGTGGCGCTCGCCCCGCGCCAGGACCACCACGCCGTAGTTGCGCACCTCGTAGCGGTTGGCCACGGCCGGCTCGCGGTCCGGGTCCACCATGCGCCAGGTGAACTTGGGGTTCTGGTAGGCGTAGAGGGTAAGGAGGCCCTCGGCCCGCTCCTTGCCGGCCTGGCCTTCCTTGAAAAACGCCAGGGCCTCCACCGGCTCGGTCAGCCCGCGGGTTAGCTCCACGCTCTGCTCGCTCAGGGTGTGGACGCCGCCCTGGGAGAGATCCCAGCGCAGGTGGTGGCGGGCGGCCAGGGCGCCCAGGAACATGGCCAGGGCCAGCACCACCAGCACGCTGGCTCCGGCCCCCAGGCCCAGCCGGGCCGAACGCCGGCCCAGGAAGGCCTTCAAGGCCGGCCAGCCCGCCACCGCGGCCAGGACCAGCAGGGCCAGCCCGGCGGCCATGGCCCAGAGGCCGTGGCGGGCGCTCATCAGCGCGGTGGAATAGTGCAGCCCGCCGCCGGCCAGGAGCACGAGCCCCAGCCAGGCCAGGATTTTCGCCGCCTGGGGGGCCTTTTTCACGCCTTCCATCGCTTGGCCTCCAGGATGCGGGTGGTGACGAAGAGGAAGAAGCCGATGAACAGCGCGAAGTAGGCCAGGTCGGCGGTGTTGACGAGGCCCTTGGGGAAGCCCTCGAAGTGGCCGCCCAGGGACAGCGCCTTGAGCACCGCCCCGGCCTGGCCGCCCACCAGGTTGCCCGACCAGCCCACCACCCACAGCATCAAAAGCCCCACGAAGGCCAGCACCCCGGAGACGATCTGGTTCTCGGTCAGCGCCGAGGCGGTGAGCCCCAGGGCGATGAAGGCCCCGCCCATGCACACGAGCCCCAGGTAGCCGCTCATGATGGCCGGCAGGTGGGGCTCGCCCAGCCAGAACAGGATGACGACCTGGATCAGGGTGGGCAGCAGGATCAGGGCGAACATGGTCAGGGCGGCCAGGAACTTGCCCAGGACCACGCCGAAGTCGGTGAGGGGATAGGAGAGCAGGAGCTCGATGGTGCCGGTGCGCTTCTCCTCGCTGATAAGCCGCATGGTCAGAAGCGGGCTGATGAGCATCAGCATCACCGACCAGTTGGACATCAGGGGCGCCACCAGCATCTCCTGCAGGTTCAGGCTCATGCCCCAGGGCTGCTGCATGGCCTGCATGCTGGCCATGCTGTAGTAGAGCAGGCCGGAATAGAAGAAGTAGCCGGTCAGCGCCGTGAACGAGGCCCAGAGCACGTAGGCGATGGGCGAGAAGAAGTAGGCCCGCATTTCCTTGCGATAGATGGCCGCCAGCGCGCGCATGGCCCTAGTCCTCCCCGGCGGCGCGGGCCGCCGCTTCGGGTTCGGCCGGCGGCTCGCTGGTGGTCAGTTGCACGAAGACCTCCTCCAGGCTGCGGGCCAGCGGGGTCAGCTCCGCCAGCCCAGCCCCGGCCTCCACCACCGCCTTGGCCACCGCCGCCCGCACCGCCAGGCCGCCTTCCACCTCCAGGGTCAGGGCGCAGGCCCCTTCCTGGCCAGCCGGCGGCTCCTCGATCCGCGCCGCGCGCACCCCGGCCACCCGCTCCACCGCCGCCGCCAGGCGCTGGGCGTCGCCCAGGGCGACCAGGCGCAGGCCGGCCCCGGCGGCCGGGCCGGCGCTGAGCAGGCTGGGCGGCCCTTGGGCCACCAGGCGGCCCTGGTTGATGATGATGACCCGGCCGCAGGTGGCGGCCACCTCCGGCAGGATGTGGCTGGAGAGGATCACGGTCTTTTTGCCGGCCATGTCCCGGATCAGGCCGCGGATCTCCACGATCTGGCGGGGGTCCAGGCCGATGGTGGGCTCGTCCAGGATCAGGACCGGCGGGTCGCCGATGAGGGCCTGGGCCAGGCCTACCCGCTGGCGATAGCCCTTGGATAGCTGCTTGATCAACTGGCCGGCGCGGTCGGTTATGCCCACCGCCTCCATCACCCGCTTGGTCTCGCGGCGGGCCTCCAGGCCCGCCAGGCCCTTGGCCCCGCCCACGAAGTCCAGGTACTCCCTCACCCGCATGTCCACGTAGAGGGGGACGTTTTCGGGCAGGTAGCCCACCGCGCGCCGGGCGGCCAGGGGCTCGTCGACCACGTCGTGGCCGGCGATGCTCACGCTGCCCGCGCTGGGCGGGAAATATCCGGTGAGGATGCGCATGGTGGTGGTCTTGCCGGCGCCGTTGGGGCCTAGAAAGCCCAGTATCTCGCCGTCTTGCACCGTGAAGTCCAGGCCGTCCACGGCCAGGGTCTCGCCAAAGCGCTTGCTTACTCCGCGTACCTCAATCATGTGCCAACCCGGCGCTGGTTTTGGTTAGGTGTGGGAGCGGCGGCCCATCGCCCGTGCGAACCGGGGCAGGCCCCGGCGGGGGCGGGAGCTCCCAGCGGCTGCCACAGGCAAATATAAATCTTTACCAGGCATTGGGCTGGCTGTAAAGCCCCGGCCGGATCAGCGCGGGCCGCCCTTGACCGGTCCGCAGGCCAGCAGGTAGAGCGGGTCGCCGCCGGGGGGCAGGCCGGCCGCCAGGGCCAACTCGCGGTCATAGAAGGCCCCCACTCCGCAGCAGCCCAGGCCCAGGGCGGTGGCGGCCAGGTAGAGGCGCTGGCCCACCCGGCCGGCGTGGAGCAGGGCGTGGCGATAGGTGCGCGCGCCGCCGCGCTGGGCCAGGGCGGCCAGGTCGTGCCAGAGCAACAGCACCAGGGCCGCCTGGCCGGCCCACATCTGCCCCAAACAGGCGGCGGCCGCGGCCGCGCGGCGGTCGGAGCCGCCCAGGGGGGCCAGGGCGCGTTCGGCCGGCAGATAGAGGTGGGCCCCGGCGGGCAGCTCCCCGCCGGGACCCAGCAGCACCGTGGCCAGGGCCGGACCCTCGGCCGGCAGGGCGGCGGCCAGCAGCCGGGCGACGGCGGCGGCGTCCAGGCCGGCCGGGACGAAATTGCGCCGGGAGCGGCGGCGGCGGATGGTCTCGGCCAGGTCCGGACCACCGGGGGCGGGGGCGGGCAGGGTCAGGGGCGCCGCGCCGACCTGGACCCGCGGCCAGGCGCGGGGGCCGGCCGGGTCTTCCAGCTCGCCGGCGGCGTGGGCGGCCAGCAGGCCCTGGTCGCGCCCCATGCGGGCCGAGAGCGGCCGGGCCTCGCGATCCAGGGGCGGCAGGCCGGGGGAGGCCGGACTGGGGGCCGACGGGGCGGGGCCGGCCTGCAGGGCGTAGAGGGCCGCCTCGTCGTCGCTGGCCAGGCCCAAAAAGACGTTCAGGGCGCGGTCGGCGAAATCCATGGCCGGCCGGGGCGTGAGCCCGGCCGCGGCGCAGGCCAGCTCCAGGTTGGCGGCCAGGTGCCCGGCGTCCAGCAGGCAATAGCGATAGGCGCGCGAACGGTATTTCCACAGGCTGCGCCAATAATAACCGCTGACGCATAACGTCAGCCCGGCCGGGTCGCGCCCCAGGGGCCGGGCGGCGGCGGCGGCCGTGGCCCCCGGCCACAGCGGCGTGAGCCCCGGCAGCTCCGGGGCGAAGTGGTAGAGCCCGTCGGCCAGGCCGGCCACCCCGGCGGCGGTCAGGTAGAGCTCGCAGGGATAAAGCGCCCCGGCGCTGGCCCAGGCCCGCAACCCGCCGCCGTCGGGATCGCCCGGCGTCATGGCGGTGAGCCCGGCGGCCGTCTCCAGCATCCCGGCCAGGCCGGCCGCGTCCAGGGCGGGAGCGCCGTCTGCCGGCTCCGGCGCGGGCGGCGGCCAGGCGCAGGCGACATCGAAGAAGGCGGCCCTGGGCCGGCGCGGCGGGGCCAAGGGCCGTGGGGCGTAGACGCGGTAACGCTTGAAGGGGTGCGGCCGCTGCGCCCAGTCCAGGCAGTGGCCGCCCATGGCCTGGCGCGCGTAGGCCGTGGCCTGGTGATACTCATGGCTCACGGCCGGCCTCCGGCAGATCGAACAGGTAGTCCGGGCCAAAGCGGCGGGTGAGCTCCAGGCCCAGTTGACCCAGCTCCAGGCAGGCGGCCACCGCCCGCTCGAAGGCCGCCAGCCGGGCCGGGTCGGCCGGCCGGGGCGAGGAGTGCGGCTCTGCCGGCCCCAGGGCGGCGGCCAGGGCCTGGAGCCGTTGGCGGGCCTGGCCGATGGCCGCGCGCAGCTCGGCCGGCGGGGGCGGCTGGCCCCGGCCGGCGGCCTCCCGCCAGGCCTCCGCGCGCGCCAGCAAGTTATCGTCATTCATTCCTGGCCATTAGCCTTTCCGGCCGCTCCCGGCCGCAACCGGCCTTGGGGCCGGGCTGTAAAACCTGTATCATTTGAACGACATCCATTATAAAAGAAAGCAGCGGCCAGCCGCCAACCAGGACTCCTACCGGGAAGAATCAACGTGATCCCGCTGTCGGTGGTCAAAAAGAGCGTAATCATCCACGGCCATTTCTACCAGCCCCCCCGCGAGAACCCCTGGCTGGAGGTGGTCGAGGCCCAGGACTCGGCCGCGCCCTATCACGACTGGAACGAGCGGGTGACGGCCGAGTGCTACGCGCCCAACTCGGCCGCGCGCATCCTGGACCGGGGCGGCACCATCGCCCGCATCGTCAACAACTACCGCCGCATCAGCTTCAACTTCGGCCCCACCCTGCTGGCCTGGCTGGAGAGGGAGGCGCCCGTGGTCTACGCGGCGCTCTTGCGGGCCGACCGCCTGAGCGCCAAGGACCACGGCCACGGCGGGGCCATGGCCCAGGTCTACAACCACATCATCATGCCCTTGGCCAACCCCCGCGACAAGGTCACCCAGGTGCGTTGGGGGATCAAGGACTTCGCCCGCCGCTTCGGCCGCGCGCCAGAGGGCATGTGGCTGGCCGAGGCGGCGGTGGACCTTCAGTCGCTGGCCATCATGGCCACCGAGGGCATCAAGTTCACCGTGCTCTCGCCCTACCAGGCCCAGGCCGTGCGGCCGGCCGGCGGCCAGTGGCAGGACGCCGGCGGCGGGAATCTGGACACCCGCCGGCCCTACCGGGTGGCGCTGCCCGGCGGCAAATCCATCGCGGTCTTTTTCTATGACGGCCCCCTGAGCCGGGCGGTGGCCTTCGAACACATCCTGGACGACGGCGTGGCCATGGCCCGGCGCATCAAGTCGCTCTTCGACCCCGACCCGGGCGAGCCCCAGGCGGTGATCATGGCCACCGACGGCGAATCCTACGGCCATCACCACCGTTTCGGCGAGATGGGCCTGGCCTATTGTCTCAAGGCCCTGCAGGAGGACCCGGAGGTGGAGGTGACCAATTTCGCCGCCCACCTGGCCGCCAACCCGCCCACCTGGGAAGCCAAGGTGGTGGAGAACTCCTCCTGGTCCTGCGCCCACGGGGTGGAGCGCTGGCGCGGCGACTGCGGCTGCGCCCTGGCCCCCGACCGGGGCTGGAGCCAGGCCTGGCGCGCGCCCTTGCGCGTGGGCCTGGACCGCCTGCGCGACCGGCTCCAGGCCCTTTTCGAGCGCCAGGGCGGGGAGCTGCTCAAGGACCCCTGGGCCGCCCGCGACGACTACGTGGAGCTCTTGGGCGAGCCGGAGCCCGCGGCGCGCGAGGCCTTCCTGGCCCGCCACCAGGCCCGCGCCCTGAGCCCCCTGGAGCGGGCGCGGGTCTTCAAGCTTCTGGAGAGCCAGCACTGGGGCATGTACATGTTCACCTCCTGCGGCTGGTTCTTCGACGACATCAGCGGCATCGAGCCGGTGCAGAACCTGCGCTTCGCCGCCCGCGCCCTGCAACTGGCCGAGGAGCTGGACGGCGGCGGCTGGGAGGACGACCTGTTGGCCGAGCTGGCCAAGGCCCAGTCCAACCTGCCCAAGGAGGGCAACGGGGCCTTGATCTGGCGGCGGGAGGTGGCCCCCAGCCGGGTGGCGCTGGAGCGGGTGGTGGCCCACGCGGTCATCAACGGGGTGATGGACGGGCAGCCGCCGGCCGAGCGGGTCTATTGCTACCGGCTGCTGACCGAGGGCTATCGCCACCGCCACGAGCTGGGCCTGCACCTGGCCTGGGGCAATCTCAAGGTGAGCCACCAGCGCCTGGAGGAGCCCCACGAGCTGGTCTACGCCGCCCTCTACGCCGGCGGCCACGAGTTTCGCGCCCTGGTGGGCCCCAACGGCCAGGGCCGGGCGCTGCGGGATGTGGAGCGAGAGGTGGAGCAGCCCCTGCGCCTGCAGGAGCAGCAGGGGCTGTGGGAGATCTTCCAGCGCCGGCTGGCCGGCCGCTCCTTCGGCATGGCCGATCTATTCCTGGAAGGCCGGCGCGCCCTGGCCAGGGATCTGCTGGCCCGGACCATGACCGACTACCGCGAGGCGGCCCGCGGCCTGTATGAATCCCACCGCCAGACCATGCTGTTTTTGCGCGAGATCAACGTGCCGCTGCCACCGGTCTTCACCGCCCTGGCCGAGGCCATCCTGGCCGACGACCTGACCACGCTTTTGGGCGAGATGGACCAGGGGCCGCTGCCGGAGAGCCTGGGCGAGCTGGTCATGCAGGCCCGCGCCCTGGGCTTGAACCTGGACCGCCACGGCCTGCGCCGCCGGGTGGAGGGCATGCTCACCGCCGACCTGAGCCACCTGGCGTTGGACCCGGACGACGCCGGCTGCCTGGTGCGGGCCGGCCAGCTTCTGGACCTGGGCCAGGCCCTGGGGCTGGAGCTGGACCTCTGGGCGTCCCAGAACCATTTCTACCGCCTGTTGCAGGACTACGCCGGCCGGACCCTGCCGGAGGGGGTGCGCGCCCTGGGCCGGCGGCTGCACTTCGCCCTCGACTAGGGGCGGCCAAGGAGCGCGAGAGAGACATGCAATGCCCCCGATGCCAACGCGAGCTGCCTCCCGGCGCGGCCGGCTGCCCGGACTGCGGAACGGCCGAGGCCGCCGGCCCCACCCCGCCCCCACCGCCCCCGCCGCCGCCCCCCGGCCCGGCCGCGGACATCAGCCCGGAGGAGTGGCGGGCCTTCCTGGGGCCCAAGGCCGAGCTCTACCTGGAGCGCTTCGCCCGCTTCCAGGCCGGCGGCCAGGACGCCTTCACCGCCACCTGGCACTGGCCGGCCTTCTTCGCCACCGCCTGGTGGTTCCTCTACCGCAAGCTCTACCTCTGGTTCGGCCTGGGCCTGGTGGGCTCCTTCATTCCCTGGGTGCGTTGGGGGGTGCACGTCGCGGCCGGAGTGACCGCCCACTACATCTACTACGTCGAGGCGGCCAAGCAGATCCGGGCCGTCAAGGCCAACTGCCCGCCCGGCGAGCTGCCCGCCCGCCTGGCCGCGGCCGGCGGGGTGCACGCCTGGGTGCCCTGGGTGGCGGTGGTGGTTTCGGCCCTGATGCTCCTGGGCACCATCCTGATGCTGGCCTTCGCCGGCGGCCTGGCCCTGGGGGTGCTCTTCGGCGTGGCCCAGCAGCCGGCCGGCGGGGGCAGCTTCTAGCGCCATGGCCGCCGCCCCCGTCTTTCCGCCCCCGGAGGCCTATCGCGCCGCGGCCGCGCGTCTGGGGCGCTGGCTGAAAGCCTGCGCGCTCTGCCCGCGCGGCTGCCGGGTGGACCGGCTGGCCGGCGAGAAAGGCTATTGCCGCGCCCCGGCCGGGCGCGCGCCAGTGAACATCGCCCAGCTCCACCACGGCGAGGAGCCGGCCATCAGCGGCCGGCGGGGATCGGGCACCGTGTTCTTCGCCGGCTGCACCCTGGGCTGCCGCTTCTGCCAGAACTGGACCATCAGCCAGACCGGCTGGGGCGAGGAGCTGAACGCCGAGGAGCTGGCCCTGGTCTTCCTCAAGCTGCAACTGGGCGGGGCGCACAACCTCAACCTGGTCACCCCCACCCCCCACCTGGTGGTGATCCTTGAGGCCCTGGCCATCGCCCGCGCGGCCGGCTGCGTGCTGCCGGTGGTCTACAACACCAGCGGCTATGAGCGCGCCGCCACCATCCGCCGCCTGGCCGGCCTGGTCGAAATCTACCTGCCCGACTACAAGTACGCCGACAACGCCGTGGCCGCGCGGCTGAGTGAGGCGCCCAACTACGTGGAGCATTGCCGGGCCGCGCTCAGGGAGATGTTCGCGCAGAAGGGCGACATCCGGCTGGACGCCGACGGCGTGGCCACCCAGGGGGTGCTGGTGCGCCACCTGGTGCTGCCCCACAACCTCTCCGGCAGCGACGAAGTCATGCGCGACCTGGTGCGCCTGGGCGGGCGCGGGGTCTGGGTCAGCCTGATGAGCCAGTACACGCCCCTGCACCGGGCGGCCGAGATTCCGGAGATCGCCCGCGGCCTGAGCCGGGCCGAATACGCCGCGGCCGAGGCGGCCATGGAGGCGGCCGGCGTCGAGCACGGCTACGCCCAGGGCCTGGACTCGGCCAGCGACGAGTACGTGCCGGACTTCAGGCGCTAGCAAGAAGGGCGGGGATAAACCCCGCCCCTTGTATGTTAGTAGTTATGTGTCTGAGTGCGTGTCAGACCGTCCGCCCCTTGGGTTCGAGCCCGTTTTGTAGCGTGAGTCGTCACGCACTTCCCATCATAACCCG
>JBMORH010000062.1:0-3237 GCA_049322275.1 Thermodesulfobacteriota bacterium | reverse complement strand
CATCGGTGCCGTGAGCAAGGTCATGTTCCGCGACGTCAACCAGCTGGTGGCCCTGGCCGAGAAGATCAACAACCTGCACCGGGAGCTTTCCTACTACAAGAGCGAACTGCAGCAGGTGCAGGGGCCCCGCTACTCCCTGGACAACATCATTGGCAGCAGCCCGGCCATGATCAAGCTGAAGGAGACCATCCGCCGGGTGGCCCAGGGTCCCTCCACCGTCCTGATCCGGGGCGAGAGCGGCACGGGTAAGGAACTGGTGGCCCACGCCCTGCACGCCGCCTCCCAGCGGCGCTTTGGGCGCTTTGTCAAAGTCAACTGCGCCGCCGTGCCGGAAAACCTGCTGGAAAGCGAGCTCTTCGGTTACCAGGAGGGGGCTTTCACCGGCGCCCGCAAGGGGGGCCAGGTGGGCAAATTCGAGCTGGCCAGCGGCGGCACCATTTTTCTGGACGAGATCGGTGACATGCCCCTGGCCATGCAGGCCAAGCTGCTGCGCGTGCTGCAGGAAAAGGAGATCGAGCGCCTGGGCGACAGCCGCCCCCGCCCGGTGGATGTGCGGGTGGTGGCGGCCACCAACCGCCCGCTGGAAGAACTGATCCTGGAAGGCAAATTTCGCGAGGACCTCTACTACCGCCTGAATGTGGTTTCCCTGCAACTGCCGCCCCTGCGCGAGCACCCGGAGGACATCGGCGAACTGGTTATGCATTTTATCAACAAGTTCAACCTGGAGTTCGGCCTGCATGTCAAAGACATGGAAAAAGAAGTCTGGGAGCTTTTCCACCAGTACAACTGGCCGGGCAATGTGCGGGAGCTGGAAAATGTCATTGAGCGGGCCTTCAACATGGTGGAAGGTCCCACCCTGCAGGTGGCTCACCTGCCCCACTACCTGCAAAAGCAGGCCCGGGGCAAAAAGCGCCTGGTCAGCGACAAACCGCTGCCCGCCCTGCTGGACCAGGTGGAAAAAGAGGCTTTGCTGGAGGCCCTGCAGTCCACCGGGGGCAACAAGCTGCAGGCGGCCCGGCTGCTGGGCATCTCCCGGGCCTGGTTGTACAAGAAGATGAAACAGTATCAGATAGATTACTAGCCACAGGGTGAAAAAATGGACTTCGTACACCTGCACGTGCACACCGAGTACAGCCTGCTGGACGGCGCGGCGCGCATCAAAAAAGTGGTGGAAAAGGCCAGAGAACTGGGCATGCCCGCTCTGGCCATCACCGACCACGGCAGCATGTTCGGCGTGGTGGACTTTTACAAGGCCTGCCAGAAGGCGGGCGTAAAGCCCATCCTGGGCTGTGAGGTCTATGTGGCGCCACGCACCCGCCACGACCGGGTGCCCAAAGTGGACGACAACCTCTACCACCTGGTGCTGCTGGCCGAAAACAACCAGGGCTACCGCAACCTGCTACAGCTGGTCTCCCTGGCCTATGTGGAGGGCTTTTATTACAAACCGCGGGTGGATAAAGAGCTTTTGGCCCGCTACAGCCAGGGCCTGGTGGCCCTTTCCGGTTGTATTGCCGGCGAGGTGGCCAGCTTTGTGCTGCAGGACAGGATGGACGAGGCCGCCGCTGCCGCCGCCCAGTACCGCGACATCTTCGGCCCGGGCAACTTCTACCTGGAAGTGCAGGACCACGGCTTTGCCGAACAGCGCAAGGCCAACCGCGGTCTGGTGGAACTGGCCCGCCGGCTGGATCTGCCCCTGGTGGCCAGCAACGATGTGCACTATGTGGCCCGCGAACACGCCGAGATGCAGGACGTGCTGCTGTGCATCCAGACCGGCAAGACGGTGGACGAGGAAAACCGCCTCAAATTCTCCTCGCCCGAACTGTACCTGAAAAACGGGGCCGAGATGCAGCAGCTCTTTGGCGATTACCCCGCCGCCCTGCGCAACACCCTGGCCATCGCCGAGCGCTGCAATGTGGAGCTGGAGTTCGGCAAGTTTCACCTGCCGGTCTACCAGGTGCCGGAAGGGGAGACTGTGGACAGCTACCTGGCCCGCCTCTGCCGCGAAGGACTGGAGAGGCGCTACGGCAATGTCACAGAGCAGATCAAAAACCGCCTGGAATACGAGCTGGGCGTGATCAAGCAGATGGGGTACTCGGCCTACTTCCTCATTGTCTGGGACTTCATCCACTATGCCCGCAGCCAGGGCATTCCGGTGGGACCGGGCCGGGGCAGCGCCGCCGGCAGCCTGGTGGCCTACGCCCTGGGCATAACCAATATCGACCCGCTCAAATACGGCCTTTTGTTCGAGCGCTTCCTCAATCCGGAACGGGTGAGCATGCCCGATATTGACGTGGACTTCTGCTTCGAGCGGCGGGGCGAGGTGCTGGAGTATGTGGCCCGGCGCTACGGCGCCGACCGGGTGGCCCAGATTGCCACCTTCGGCACCATGGCCGCCCGGGCCGCCGTGCGCGATGTGGGGCGGGCCCTGGGCATGCCCTACGCCGAGGTGGACCGGGTGGCCAAACTGGTGCCGGCCGAGCTGCACATGACGCTGGAAAAGGCCCTGGAAGAATCACCCGAGCTGAAAGATCTCTACCTGCGCGACCCGGCCGTGCGCAAGCTGATTGACATGGCCACGCTTTTGGAGGGCATGCCCCGCCACGCCTCCACCCACGCCGCCGGTGTAGTGATCACCAAAGAGCCGCTCACCCACTACGTGCCCCTGTACAAGGCGGCCGACGGCCCGCTCACCACCCAGTTTGCCAAGGACCAGGTGGAAGAACTGGGCCTTTTGAAAATGGACCTGTTAGGATTGCGTACCCTGACAGTGATTGCCGATGCCGTGCGCATGATCGAGCAAAACCGGGGCGTGGCCATTAACATTGACCAAATACCCCTGGACGACCCCAAAACATACGAACTGCTCTGCCGGGGCGATACGGCCGGTGTCTTCCAGCTGGAGAGCAGTGGCATGCGGGCCATCTTAAAAGAGCTCAAACCCGAGGTATTTGAGGACATTGTGGCCCTGGTGGCCCTGTACCGTCCCGGCCCGCTGGGCAGCGGCATGGTGGAGGACTTTATCAAAAACAAGCACGGCTTGAAAAAAGTCACCTACCTGCATCCCAAACTGGAGCCCATTTTAAAGGACACCTACGGCGTCATCCTCTACCAGGAACAGGTGATGCGCATTTCCTCCGACCTGGCCGGTTTCTCCCTGGGCGAGGCCGACCTGCTGCGCCGGGCCATGGGCAAGAAAAAGCCCGAGATCATCGCCGGCCTGCGCTCCCAGTTTGTGGA
>JBMORH010000061.1:0-3346 GCA_049322275.1 Thermodesulfobacteriota bacterium | reverse complement strand
GCTGGAAGCCCGAACAGATCGTGATGAGCCTGGAGAACCGCATGAAGTGCGGCATCGGCATCTGCGGCCGCTGCAACGTCGGCCCGGAGTACGTCTGCAAGGACGGACCGGTCTTCACCAAGGCGCAGCTCGACAAGCTGCCGCGGGAATACTAGGCCGGCAGCGGTTTCCGCCGGGCAGGATGCCCGGCCCGGCCCGCCAACCGGCGGGCCGCGAGCCAGGCCGGATTCACTCCGGGCGGGCGAGTTCCCGCGAGGGCAGGAGCCCGAGCGGGGGAGAAATAGACGGACCGGTCTTCACCAAGGCGCAATTGGACAAATTGCCCAGGGAATACTAACAGCCCTGCTTCTTCCAATGGCCCGATGAGGAGGTAGACATGAGTGACGTCATCACTCCCAAATTCCTGCCGGAGGAGGCGGCCAAGAAGCTGGCCTCCCTGAACCTCAACCTGTGCCTGACCTGCGGCACCTGCTCCGGCGGTTGTCCGGCCACCGGCACCGAACGCCTGAACGGCCTGGACATCCGCAAGGTCTACCGCATGCTGGCCTACGGCATGATCGACGAAGTGGTCAACTCGGACTTTCCCTGGATTTGCACCGGCTGCGGACGCTGCGCCGCCGCCTGCCCCATGAACCTGGACACTCCAGCCATAATGGGCTACATGAAGCACCTGCGCGACCGGGATAAGGTGCCCGGAGTGCTGCACAAGGGCGTGCTCCAGGTGCTCAAGACCGGCAACAACATGGGCGTGCCGCGCGACGACTATCTCATGACTCTGGCCGACATGGGCATCGAGATGGCAGATGATTGCTGCCCCGGCTTCTACGTGCCGGTGGACAAGCAGGATGCCGATATCCTGTTCTTCCCCAACAGCAAGGAGGTCTTCAGCGACTTCGAGGACATGAAGTGGTGGTGGAAAATCTTCTATGCGGCCAAGGAGAACTGGACCGTGCCCAGCGAGAACTGGGAGGCGGTGGACTGGGGCCTTTTCACGGGCAACTACGAGGCCACCCACATCCTGGCCCAACGCAAGATCGACATGATGAAGCGGTTCAACATCAAGCGCATGATCATGCCGGACTGCGGCGGCGGCTCCTACGGTTGCCGCATGGGCCTGAAGATGTGCAAGCTGGACGATCCGGCCAGCGAGGTGAACTACGTCTATCTGTACGAGTACCTGGTTGAGATCATCAGGAGCGGGCGCATCAAGCTGGACAAGAGCGTAAACGCCGGCAAGGTCTTCACCTGGCACGACTCCTGTAAGCATGGCCGCGAGCTTCAGCGCCACTACGGGCACGGGTATTTCGAAGAGCCGCGCTGGATCATCGAGCAATGCGTGGACCAGTTCGTGGACATGTATCCCAACCGCATGAACAGCTTCTGCTGCGGCGCCGGCGGCGGCAACTGGCCGATGCCCTATGAGAAGGAATCCGCCTTCCACGGCCGCAAGAAGTATGAGTCCATCAAGGAGTCAGGCGCCAACGTGGTGGTGGTGGGCTGTTCCAACTGCCACGACCAGATCATGAAGCGCTATCCCAAGTTCTACGACTGCGACTACGAGGTGAAGTACATCTGGGAGCTGGTGGCCGACAGCCTGGTCATCGAGCCCTGGAGCGATGAGGAAGTGGAGCAGGCCCAGGCTGAGGCGGCCGCCCAGTGGGAACGCCTGGGCATCGACCCGGACGCCGGCTACGAATAGGACATCGCCCACCTGACGGTCGCCCGTCTACTTCTGGCGGCCGTTTGTCTCCCCAGAAGGCTCCCGGGTCCATCGACCCGGGAGCCAATCCCTTTGGGCCGGGCTGTGGCAAAAACCTAGCGCCGCAGCCACACCCCTCATACCGAGGTGAGTGTCATGAAGCCGCTCTATTTTGACTACAACGCCACGACCCCCGTCCTGCCGCGGGTGGTGGAGGCCATGCTGCCCTATCTGCGCGAGCATTTCGGCAACCCCGGATCGGGGCACGTGTGGGGCTTCAAGGCCAAGCAGGCGGTGGACCGTGCCCGGACCCAGGTGGCGGGGCTGATCAACTGCGCGCCGGGTGATTTGGTCTTCACCTCCTGCGCCACCGAGAGCGACAACCTTGCCCTTTTGGGCATCCTGGCCGGCCAGCCTGGAGCGCACCTGGTGACCACGGCCATCGAGCACCCAGCCATCCTGGAGTGCGCAGCCTATCTGGAAAGCCAGGGCGCGCGGGTGAGCCGGGTGGGGGTGGACGCCCAAGGCGTGGTGGACCCGGAGGCCGTGCTGGCGGCCTGCGACGGCGGCGCGGAGCTGATCTCGGTGATGCTGGCCAACAACGAGACCGGGGCCATCCAGCCGGTGGCCGAGATCGCGGCCAGGGCCAGGGAGCGCGGCATCCCGGTGCACACCGACGCGGCCCAGGCGGTGGGCAAAATCCCGGTGGACGTGGCCGCCTTGGGGGTGGACCTGCTGACCATCGCCGGGCACAAGCTCTACGCGCCCAAGGGGGTGGGCGCGCTCTACGTGCGGCGGGGCCTCACGCTTGCGCCGCAGACCCATGGCGGCGGCCAGGAGCGCGGCCTGCGTTCCGGCACCGAGAACGTGCCCCATCTGGTGGCCCTGGGAGAGGCCTGCGCCCTGGCCGGCGAGGACCTGGCGGCCGAGATGGCCCGCCAAGGGGAGTTGGGGCGCATCATCGAGGAAGGCCTGGCCGGACTGAGTTATGACCTTCGGATGCATTCGGCCCATACGCCGCGCCTGCCCAACACCCTCTCGGTGGGCTTTCGCGGGCTCAAGGCCGGGGACATCATCTCCGGCTTGGTGGGTCTAGACGTGGGGGTGAGCGCCGGGGCGGCCTGCCATGGCGACACCACCACCGTCTCCCACGTGCTGGCGGCCATGGGCGTGCCCCGCGAATACGCCGAGGGCACCATCCGCATCTCCTGGGGTAGGTTAACCTGCGTCGCAGACGTCCATGATTTCGGGCGCAGGTTGCGCTCAGTCTTGAATGACTTGACCTACTGAGGTGGACCCCAAAAACTGGACAGGTGGAGATGAGAGCGTTCTGCTCGTAGAAGGCTGAAGCACAAGGAGCAGGACATGAGCCAGAAGCGCAAGAAGCACCGCGCGTCGTTCAAGGCCAAGGTGGCGTTGGCCGCGCTCCGGGGGGGCGGACCATCCCCGATATCGCCAGCCAGTTGGCGGTTCATCCCAGCCAGATACACGCCTGGAAGAAGGCCCTGCTGGAGTCGGCCGTGAACCGCCCCGGTTTTCCTGGAGACCATTTCAGTTGAGTCCGGCCACCCTGGCCGGGGCTTCCTGACTGCGATAATACGCCTGCTCGTACTCGACGGGTGGGATGTTCCCGATGGGCTCGAGCAG
>JBMORH010000060.1:0-40745 GCA_049322275.1 Thermodesulfobacteriota bacterium | reverse complement strand
GTGGCGGGCTGCCATGAACCAATTCGCCATCATGTATCCAGATCGATTCAAAGGCGTGGTAGGCTAAGATGCTCTACGAGGCCAGGGCGACAACCGCCTCATACACAAAAAACCTGACAGGCCCTGTTGGCGGCATGGAACTCCATCAAGGCCTTGATGCTGGGTTTGACCGTCAATTGGCGCAGGCGGGCCAGAGTGAAAATCCTGCTCAGAAAGTGCTCCCGCAGGTGCAGGTTGAGCACGCGTCCCTCATGCTCCACGGCGATGCCCGGCTTCATGCCCAAGATCGCGTCCGCGAACAGGCCCCGTCCGCGGCGGGAGGCCGAACCGGGCTTGGAGTCCGAATAGATTTTCACGTCCATGGGGCCGCATGACGGCGAGCGGCTTTTGAGGAGCAGGCCATCCAAATCCGCCAGCGAGCCGGCCAAGCTGGAGGCGAAAGCGGCCATCGCGGCCGTCAGGTCACGCCCGCTGGCGGGTTGGACCATCCGCACCCGGCCCTGGCCCTCCACCAAGCGCACGGGGTGCCGGGGGGCCCCCAGGCCGATCTCCATTTCCGGGCAGACGGGCGTGAACTCGACCCACGGCTTGAGCTTATCGGTGAAGGGGTCGCTGATCGTCTCGCCGTTGTAACGGCAACGGGCAAAGCCCAGGCATTTGCTCACCAGGATTTTCGGCTTGCAGAACGATTCCGCAGGATTTGCACTTTCCATGTCCAGCCCCGGCTAAAGGTTCTTGGCTGGCAGGCGGCAGGCGCGGTCGGCATCGGGGTCGTAGGGCCTCGCGGGCAGGGAGAACTCCAGGCCTAGCTGATTTGCCATGCCGTTCAACATGCCCAGGAATATGCGGTCGTGCAGGGGAATCAGGGCGCGCCAATAGGCCAGGCCCAGCAGCCCGCGGGGCAGGAACCTGGCGATCAGGCGCAACTGGGTTTCTTGCGGGCCGACCTCATCCAGCACGATCTCCAGCACCGCCTGGCCGGGGGCCTTCATTTCAGCCAGCAGCAGCAGGCGGCCGGGCGGTTCGGCCTCCAGCACCCGCCAGAAATCCAGCGCGTCGCCCACGCCCAGTTGCACGGGATGGCGGCGCCCCCGATCCAGGCCCACCCCGCCCAGCAGCTTGTCGCCCAGGCCGCGCAGGGTCCAAAGCCAGTCGTGGGAATACCAGCCGGTGGATCCGCCCAACCGAGTGACGCCCTCCCACACCCGCTCCCGCTCGGCCCGCAGGCGGGCGCGGTAGCCGGCTTGGAAGACCGCGCCTCCGGCGTAGGGCGCGTCCTCGCAGTAAACCCACTCCGGCGGCGTCGGATTGCCCGCGTCCGACCAGCAGGAATCCACGCGCTGCTGGGCGATGCGATCCAAGGCGCGGCGAATGGCCTGGCGGCAGGATAGCAAATCCTGGGGAATCATGTCCCGGATGCGGCCGTCCTTCACCACCACCTCGTTGCGCAGGCCCTCGGTGAGCGGCCGCGCCAGGGCGGCCGGGACCGGAGTGACGAGATGGATCCAGTAGGAGCTTAGCTTGGGCGAAAACCACGGCACGGGAATGATCAGGCGGGGGGGCAGCCCGGCCTCTTGGGCGTAGATGGCGAACAGCTCGCGATAGGAGAGAACCTCAGGACCGCCGATGTCCAAGGTCTGGCCCAGGGTGCGGGGGTTGTCCAGGCAGCCTTGCAGATAGCCCAGGACGTTGGAGATGGCGATGGGCTGGCACGGGGTGCTGACCCAGCGGGGGGTGAGCATCACCGGCAGGCGATCCACCAGGTAGCGCATCATTTCAAAGGAGGCTCCGCCAGCCCCCAGAATCATGGCCGCGCGCAGCCAGGTGGCGGGGACCTTGCCCGCCTGCAGGATGCGCCCCACCTCGGCGCGGGAACGCAGGTGCTCGCTGAGGTGGGGATCGTCCGGCGCCAATCCGCCCAGGTATATGATGCGCTCCAGCCCAGCGTGTTCGGCGGCGGCCGCCATGTTCAGCGCGGCCTGCCGGTCGGCCCGGGCATAGTCCCTGGTTTGGGGATTCATGGAGTGGACCAGGTAGTAGGCGGCCCGGCAACCCTTGGCCGCCCTGGCCAGAGAGGCCAGGTCGCTCACATCGCCTTTGGCCATCTGGAGGAGGGGATGCCCGGCCCAGGGGCGGCAGGCGAGCTTGGCCGGATTGCGAGCCACCGCCCGCACCGCCACGCCAGCTTCGAGCAGGCGTGGGACCAGCCGTCCGCCCACGTAGCCCGTGGCTCCCAGGACCAAAACCGGCGCTTGCCGCAACTTCGTGCCGTCCTTGCCGTTGGTGGATGTGGCCTGCCTTGCCGGCCTCCGCTCAGTCCACAATACCATCCTTCAAGGCGTTGAGGCTCAAAATGGGCGCCGGTAAACAGCCGCCGTTTTCGGGGTTGAACATGAAACGGCATGAGGCTCCCAGACTCCCCTGGCGTCCCACGGCCTCCCAGCCGCCCAGCATGCCAGGACAGCCGTCGTTGCAGCAACGGTGCGCGCTGCCCTTGGGCGGGGCCGCGTCGAGTGGCGCCGCGCTGGCGGGCCGGCCAGCCAGCGGAAAACGCCGGGGGGGGCCGGGCGATCGCGCCCGATCCCCCCACGCCCCGCCCCCGCGCCGGCCGACGATCCGGCGGGGCGGGGGGGGCGGATCAATAGTTGACCTGGGCCAGCCCCTTCAGCCCCAGGATTTCCCGCGCCTCGGCCGGGGTGGTGGGCCGGATGCCGAACTCCGCCGCGATGCGGACCAGCTTGGCCACCTGCTCGCCGCTGCTCTTGGCCAGCAGGTTGCGCTCCAGGTACAGGTTGTCCTCCAGGCCCACCCTGGCGTGGCCTCCCATCAACAGGGCGTGGGTGGTCATGGGGAACTGGAAGCGCCCGGCGGCGCAGACCGACCACTGGAAATCGCCTATCTGCTTGCGGGCGGTGTCCACCAGGTGGACCAGGTTCTCGACCGTGGCCGGGATGCCGCCCAGGATGCCCATGACGAACTGGAGATAGACCGGTTTCTGCACGATGCCGTTGGCGATCAGGTGGGCCAGGTTGTTGATCATGCCCACGTCGTAGATCTCGAACTCCGGCTTGGTGCCGCTGGCCTGGAAATGCTCCAGGAACTTGCGCATGGTGTAGAAGGTGTTGGGGAAGATGAAGTCCTCGGTGCCTTCCAGGTACTCCTTCTCCCAGTCGTGCTTCCACTCCGGGTAGTTCTTGACGATCTGGAACAGGGCGAAGTTGAGCGAGCCGGCGTTCAAGGAGGAAAGCTCCGGCCTGAGGTTGGACACCACCCGCACCCGGTTCTCCACCGGTTCGCCCAGGCGGCCGCCGGTGGTGGTGCACAGCACGATGTCGCAGCGGCGCTTCACCTCCTCGGCCACCTGGCGGTAGATGTCCTGGTCCGCGTTGGGCCGGCCGGTCTGGGGATCGCGCACGTGCAGGTGGGCCACCGCGGCCCCGGCCTCATGGGCGCTCATGATGTCGGCGATGAGCTCTTCGGGCGTCACCGGCAGATGGGGCGACATGGTGGGGGTGTGGATCGAGCCGGTGATGGCGGCGGTGATGATCGCCTTGGGTCCTCTGGCTTGGCTCATGGTGTGTTTCCTCGTGTCAGATGGCGTAAAGATCGGGGCGGGCGCGGAACTCGGCCGCGAAATCGGCGACCATGCCCGCCAGGTCGAAGGCGGGCTGCCAGCCCCATTGGCGGCGGGCGGGCGAGTCGTCCAGGTCGAGCCGGCCGATGGCCTGCAAAAGCTGGCTGATGTTGGCGTCGGGGGCGAAAGCCAGATCGGCCCCCGGCACCAGGCCGCGCACGGTCTCAACCAACTGCTCGGCGGTGTAGGCCGGGCGTTGGCCGGCGATGTTGTAGACCCGGCTTTTGACGCGGCCCGCCTCGGCCTGGGCCAGTTGGTGGAAGGCCCGCGCGGCGTCCTTGTAATAGATGGTTGGGCAGCGGGTGGCGGGCTCCACCGGCAGCCGGTAGGGACGGCCGCGCAAGGGCTCCTCGATGGCCCAGCAGTTGTAGATGGACATGTGGGCCACCCGGAAGCCCGGCCCCACCACCGAGGGCACCCTGAGTCCCCGGAAGTCCAGGCCGAAGCGGCGGGCGTAGAAGCGTCCCTGCAGCTCGCCGAAGACCTTGCCCGCGCCATACATCGAGGTGGGGCGTTGCAGGCTGTCGTCGGTGATGGCCTCGCCGCTCAGCCCCTCGCCGTAGACCGCGATGCTGCTGGCGAAGATCAGTCTCTCCACCCCGCCCAGGCGGCAGGCCTCCAGGAGGTGGTAGGTGCCCGCCACGTTCACCTCGAAGGCGCTCCAGGGGTCGTTCTCCGCGGGCAGGGAGAGCATCCCGCCCAGGTGGAAGACCGTCCGCACCCGATGTTCGCGCACGGTGTTGATGAGCACCGGCAGGTTGGTGAGCGAGGCCGGCGCGTGCGTGAAGTTGGGGGCCAGCTCCAGCAGGCGGCCCCGCGGCGGGGCGGGGTCCAGAAGGACCGGACGGTGGCCGTCGGCCACCAGCAGCCGGCAAAGCTCGGCGCCCAGGAATCCGGTGCCTCCGGTGATCAAGATGCTCATGCGCCCGACTCCCAGGCAAGAATGGCCCGCCCGCCCCGCGCGGGACGGACGGGCCGGGTTGCTACTTCTTGAAGCCCTTGCAGCCAGTGTCCTCACAGGGCACGCTGATCTTCTCGGCGGGCACCATGCTGGCGGGTCCTACGTAGGCGTGCTTGAAGAAGGGGTTCTGGGCCACGATCGGGGCGATCCAGATCGGCTGCTGCACCTGATGGTCGCAGGCGCGCATGGTCCACTTGCCGGCCGGTCCGTCGTAGGTCAGCCCCTCCCAGGCCTTGATGACGTCATCCACCTTGTCGCCGCCGGCCTTCTTCACCGCCTCGGCCCAGAACATGGTGGCCGCGTAGGCCTTGCCGCGCAGCCAGGTGGGATAAAAGCCGTTGGCCTTGGTGAAGCCCTCGATGAAGTCCTGGTTGGCCTGGCCGGGGATGGAGAGCATGTAGATCTCGGCCCCCACGCTGCCGATCACCGCCTCGTCGTCGGCCACCGCCTTGATCATCAGCTCATCGTTCAGGTAGTAGCCGGCGAACTTGGCCTTCAGCCCCAGGGGGCGGGCCTGCTTGAGCAAGAGGGTCAGGTCGTTGCCCCAGTTGGAGGTGAAGACCACCTCGGCCCCGGAGCTGATGATCTGGCTGACGTAGGGGGCGAAGTCCTTGGTGCCCAGGGGGTGCATGACCTCGCCCACGATCTCGGCCTGGGGGTTGAGCTCCTTGAGCTTCTTGGTGAAGGCGGCCACGGCCTCCTTGCCGAAGGAGTAGTCCTGGGCGATGCAGAAGACCTTCTTGAAGCCCTGCTGGGCCACCCAGTGGGCCAGGGCGTAGGACTGCATGTCGGTGTTGGCGCAGGTGCGGAAGAAGTTGCGGTTGCACTTGTCGCCGGTCAGGCTGGCGGCGGCCATGCCATAGGTGAAGAATAGGGTGTTGTGCTTGTCGCCCAGGGCCTCCATGGCTCCGGCCACCGAGCTGCCGGTGCCGCCGCAGAAGTGACGCACGTCGTCCTGCATGATCAGCTTGGTGGCCTTGCGGGTGGCCACCGCCGGGTTCAGCTCGCTGTCGACCAGGATGACCTCCAGCTTCTTGCCGTTGATGCCGCCCTTGGCGTTGATGACCTCGGCGGCGAATTTGACGCCTTCGGCGTAGCGGTCGCCGATGTCCTTGAAGTTGCCGGACAAGGGCTCCATGACCGCCAATTTGACGGTGTCGGCGGCCCAGGCCCCGGCGGCCAGGACCAGGCCCAGGGTCAGGGCCAGGCAGGCGATGGCTAACTTTCGCATGGTTCCTCCCTTTCGTGCTGCGGCGTTTATGATCTTCCCCTCAAACCTCCAGATACTTGCGGCGCACCTCCTCGGCCGCCGCCAGGGCCTGGCCGTCGCCGTTGAACACCATGCGCCCCTTGCTCATGATGTAGAAGGCGCCGGCCAGCTTCATGGCGGCCTTGAGGTTTTGCTCCACCATCAGGATCGTGGTCCCCGCCTGGCTGATGGTCCGCAGCATCTCCAGCACCGCCTCGGCCACCAAGGGGGCCAGCCCCTCGGTGGGCTCGTCCACCAGCACCACCTCAGGGTTGCCCATCAGGGTGCGGGCGATGGTCAGCATCTGCTGCTCGCCGCCGGAGAGATGGCCGCCCTTGTTCTGGCGGCGCTCGGCCAGGCGCGGGAAGGAGTCCAGGATGCGCTCCACGCTCCAGCCCTGGCCGTCGCTGCCCTGGCGCCCCTTCTGCCGGCCGATGAGCAGGTTCTCCAGCACGGTCAGGCTGCCGAAGATGCGCCGCTCCTCCGGCACGAAGCCCACCCCCAGGCGGGCGATCTCGAAGGGCTGGCGTCCGGCCAGCTCCTGGCCCTTGAAGCGCACGCTGCCCAGGCCGGGGCGCACCAGGCCCATGATCGACTTGAGGGTGGTGGATTTGCCCACCCCGTTGCGCCCCAGCAGGCAGACCAACTGCCCCTGCTCCAGGGCCAGGTCCACACCCTGGAGCACGTGGCTCTTGCCGTAGTAGCTGTGCAGGCCCTTGACCTCCAGGATCATGACTCTTCCTCACCCAGATAGGCGTCCTTCACCCGCTGGTCGCAACGGATGTCGTCGGGCGCGCCGCAAGCCAGGATCACGCCGTAGTGCAGCACCGCGATGCGGTCGGCCAGCGAGAAGACCACGTTCATGTCGTGCTCGATGATCACGCAGGCGATCCGCTCGGTCACCCGCTTGATCAGCGCGGTGGCCTCCTCGGTCTCCTGGCGGCTCATGCCCGCGGTGGGCTCGTCAAGAAGGATCAGCTCCGGCTCCAGGGCCAGGGTGACCCCCAGCTCCAGGGCCCGCTGCTGACCATAGGCCAGCTCCTGCACCGGGACGTCGCGCAATCCCAGCAGGCCCACCCGCTCCAGGACCGTCTCGCAGGCGGCGATGAGGTCGTGGTCGCGCCTGGGTTCGCGCAGCATGTGGTGGCGCAGGCCCCGGCGCGAGCGCACCCCGGCCAGCACGTTGTCCAGCACGCTGAGCCGCTGGAACAGGTTGGTGATCTGGAACGAGCGCGCCATGCCCCGGCGGGCGCGGGCGTGGGGGGCCAGGCTGTCGATGGCCTCGCCCTTGAAGCTCACCTGGCCGGAGGAAGACGGGAACTTGCCGCTGATGATGTTGAACAGCGTGGTCTTGCCCGCCCCGTTGGGGCCGATGATGGCCAGCTTCTCGCGGCCGCCCACCTCGAAGTTGACCCCGGTCAGCACCTTGAGGCCGGCGAAGTCCTTGCGCAGATTGTGCACCCGCAGAATGCTCATGAGCCTTCCTCCGCCGGCCGGATGGTTTTGGCGCGGCCGAAGCGCGCGGCCAGGGTCTCGATCAGGCCGGACAGGCCGCCGGGCGCGTAGAGCACCATGGCGATGAAGATGGCGCCCATGATCAGGGGCCAGTTGTCGGTCAGGTTGCTGAGGAAGTCCTGCACGTAGGTGTAGAAGAACGAGCCCAGCACCGGCCCCAGGAAGGATCCGGTGCCGCCCAGGAAGGTCATGAGCAACACCTTGGTGGTCATGTCGATGCTCACCGCGTCCAGGGAGACGAAGGCGTTGAACAGGGTGTAGAACGATCCGGCCAGGCCGGCCAGGGCCCCGGTGAAGACGAAAAGGATGAGGCGGGTGACGTTGGTGTTGTAGCCCAGGAAGCGCATGCGCTCCTCGTTTTCGCGCAGTAGGAGCACCGAGTGGCCCATGGCGGTGCGGGTGAGGCGCCAGCAGAAGAAGAGCGCCCCGCCCAGGACGATCAGGGTCAGGTAGTAGAAGTCCGGGGGCCGGCCGGGGTCCAGCGCGCCCAGGCCCAGGTTGATGGCCGGAAGGGAGACGTTCAGCCCGTCGTCGCCGCCGGTGACGGTGTGCCACTTGACCCCGATGGCGAAGAACAGGGCGTTGAAGGCCAGGGTGAGCAGGGCGAAGGGGGTGCCCTTGACCCTGAGCAGCAACAAACCCACCACCAGGCCCACCAGCACGGAGGCCAGGGTGGCCAGGCCCAGCGCGGCCAGGCAGGACAGGCCGGCGATGTGCTTCAGCGCCACCGCGGCGGTGAACGCCCCCACGCCGAAGAACATGGCGTGGCCGAAGGAGAGCAGGCCGGCATAGCCCAGGAGCAGGTTGTAGCTGACCGCGTAGAGCGAGAAGATCACGGCCTCGGTGACCAGGCGCAACTGGTAGGGCGGCAGCAGATAGGGCAGGACCGCCAGGACGACCAGGACCGGCGCGGCCACATAGACCAGTTTGCGTGGGCTGACGGCGTTCATGACTTGTCCCCAAAAAGGCCCTCTGGCTTGAGCACCAGCACCAGGGCCATGAGCATGTAGATGAGCGCCAGGGAGAAATCGGGGAAGAGCAGCACCCCGAAGGACTGCAACTGGCCGATGATGAACGAGGCCAGCACCGCCCCGCCCAGGCTGCCCATGCCGCCCACCACGATGACCACGAAGGCGTCCACCAGGATGGCCCCGGCCATGCCGGGGAAGACCCCCAAAAGCGGCCCGGCCACCACCCCGGCCAGGCCCGAAAGCGCCGCGCCCACCGCGAAGACGCCCATGAACACGTAGGGCACGTTGATGCCCAGCGCGTTGACCATGGCGCTGTCGTTCACCGCCGCCCGCACGATGATGCCGATGCGGGTCTTGTAGATGACCAGGGCCATGCCCAGCCCCAGCGCCGCCGACAGCGCGAAGATGAACAGGCGGTAGACCGGGTAGACGATGCCGCCCAGGTTGACCGTGGAGGCCAGGAAGCCGGCCACGTTGACGGCCTGGGGGTTGTTGCCCCAGACCCACTTGACCCCTTCCTGGATGATGTAGGCCAGGCCGAAGGTGAGCAGCAGCTCGTGGACGTGACCCAGCACATGGACCTTGCGCAGCAGGAAACGCTCCACCACCGCGCCCAGGACCAGGAGCAGGAGCGGGGCCAGGGCCAGGGTGAGCCAGAACTGGCCGGTGTACTGGGCGATGGCCAGGGCGAAGTAGGCCCCCAGCATGTAGAACGAGGCGTGGGCGAAGTTCAGCACGTTCATCATGCCAAACACCAGGGTCAGCCCCGACGAGACCAGGAACAACAGCCCGGCGTAGGCCAGCCCGTGCAGGAAAAACACCGCCAGATCGCTCATGGCCTCACCTCTCCCCCCGCCGCCGTCATTGGGCGTCTGCCGGCAGGGCCTCGCGCAGGATGCGCAAGAGCACCTTGTCCCGGCTCTGCACCACCGCCTTGAGACGCTCCGGGGGCCAGGCGTGGAAGCCCTGGCCGCTCTTGGCGCCCAACCGCCCCTCGGCCACCTTTTGGGCCAGGATGGGGGCCGGCCCCTGGGAGCGGTCCAGGTGCTTCAGCAGGTCGGCGTGGATGGTGCAGGTCAGGTCCAGGCCGGCCAGGTCGGCGGTGGCCAGCGGCCCCAAAAAGGCCAGGCGCAGGCCGAAGCCCAGGCGCACCACCGCGTCCACGTCCTCCGGGCTGGCCACGCCCGCCTGGACCAGGGCGATGGCCTCGCGCCACAGGGCGTGCTGCATGCGGTTGCCCAAAAAGCCGGGGATGTCCTTCCTAACCCGCACCGGCCGCTTGCCCGCGCCGGCCAACAGGTCCGCCACCTGGTCGGCCACGGCCGGATCGGTGCGCGGGGCCTCGATCACCTCCACGCAGGGCACCACCTGGGGCGGGTTCCAGAAATGGGCGCCCAGCATGCGCTGGGGCCGGGTCAGGGCCTCGGCGATTAGGCCGATGCTTATGGCCGAGGTGTTGCTGGCCAGGATGGCCTCGCGCGGGGCCAGGGCCTCGACCTGGGCGAAGACCCGGCGCTTCAGCTCCAGGTTCTCGCTGATGGCCTCGATGACCAGGTCGCAGCCCGCGCACAGGCTGGCCAAGTCCGGGCAAGGCTGGATGCGCGCCAGCAGGGGCTCCACCTGGTCAGGAGTCATGAGCCCCAGCTCCAGGAACGGCCCCAGGTTGGCCCGGATGCGCCCAGGGGCCGAGGCCAGCACAGCCGGGTCCTGGTCGAAGATGCGCACCGCGTGCCCGGCGGCGGCGAACACCTGGGCGATGCCGTGGCCCATGAGGCCGGCGCCCAGGACGGCGATGGTCGGCATGGAATGACTCCCTGTGGTTTGGCCCTGGCCGCTCATGGCACGAAGATCACCATCACGCACTTGACGTCCATCTCGCCCATGGCCACGCCCAGGTGGGGGACGCCGGAGTCGAAGTAGACGCAGTCGCCCTCCTCCACCACGTATTCCTGGTCGCCGTGGGTGAAGTGCATGGTGCCCTGGATCACCAGCATCATTTCCTCGCCCTTGTGCTGGAACACCGCGTTCTTGGCGCCCTTGGCCGGGATGGTGAGGATGTAGGGCTCCATGCGCTTGTGCAGATAGCCGTGGGCCAGGGTCTCGTAGGAATAGCCGAAGGCGGTGCCGCCCCGGGCCATGAGCAGGCGCTGGTCCTTTTTCACCAGCGAGCAGGCGCTGTGGGCCGGGCCTTCGCCGAAGAGCTCGGACATGGTGGTGCCCAGGGCCTCGGCCAGCACGATGAGGGTGGAGATGGGCGGGGCCTTGTCCGAGTTCTCCACCTTGGAGAGATAGCCCTTGGTGTAGCCGGTCTGCTTGGCCAGCTTGTCCAGCGAAAGGCCGCGGGCCTGGCGCAACTCCCGGATCCGCCCGCCCAGTTTGTCCTCTGGCAGCATTCGCTCACCTCGCTTCGGGCCACCGGCGCGCCATGGGTGTGGGGGGCGCTCGGCTAGCCTTGTTTTTTCCTATCAGGAAACATCGTTTCCTGAACATGGTTCAAATCAATAAATAGCAAACATATTTGCATGTTGCTATCACGGAACTAGTTTCCGAAAAGGAAACTACATTATGCGCCGCCGCCGTGTCAAGCTGAAATTCGGCCGCGCCGGTCTGTCCGGAACGCGGTTCCGTGGATGGCTGGCGGGATTGGTGGATTCGGTGGGGGGGCGGATCAGCTCGCGCCCAGGCCATCGCCGCAGGCGGACGCTTCCGTCTCGCCCACCGGGCCGCGGCGGTCGCGTACGTAGACGTTGCCGGGCAGGGACTTGGCGTAGCGCTTCACCTCGGCCGCGCGCTTGCTGATGCTGCCGATCTGACAGGGGCCGTTGCTGTCCACGATGGCCAGGGAGACCGACACCAGCGGGAAGCGTCCCGGCTGACCCATGCGATCCTTGCCCAGGACATAGCCGTTCTGGCGGTCGGCGCAGGTGTAGCAGCGCGCCACCAGGCGTTTGAAGCAGCGCACCACCGACTGGCAGATGCGCTCGGAGCGCGGCGGGTCGGTGATCATCACGAAGTCGTCGCCGCCCAGGTGGCCCAGGAAGTCGGCCGCCCCGCCGTGGCGCTTGAGGCTCCAGGCCAGCACCCGCGACAACAGGGTTATCATCTGGTCGCCGGCCTCGAACCCGTAATTGTCGTTGTAGACCTTGAAATGATCGAGGTCGGCGTAGATGAAGCTGGCCGGCTGGCCGGCCTGGCACAGGCGCTCTATCTCCACCTCCAGGGCCACGTTGCCGGGCAGGCCGGTCAGGGGGCTCATGCCCTTGGCCATCTCCACCTGCACCCTGGCCAGGGCGTCGAGCATCTTCTGCACGCTGACGATGCCCAGGAGGCTGCCGTTGGCGGTGACGATGATGTGGTCGTAGATCTTGAAGCGCTCGCGGCTCATGGCCGTGGCCGCCACCTGCTCCACCGGCAGCGAGCCGTCCACGATCAGGGGGGCGGAGTCCATGACCCTGGTCACGTTGCGCTCCCAATACAGCGATGTGCCGTAATAGGCCCCCAGGAGGCGGTCCAGGTTGTGGCTCATCACCAGGCCCAGGGGTCGGTTGTCCTGGGCCACCACCACCCCGCCGATGGGCTGGGTGTCCAGGATGCGCTTGACGTGCTTGGTGGGGGCCTCCGGGGGCACCTGCATGGCCGGCTCCACCAGCTCGCGCACCGGCAGGGAGCAGGTCCACTCCTGCCAGGCGCGCACCTTGCCCCAGCCCAGCAGGGCCGGGGCGATGGCGGCCTCCGCCTTGGGGGCCGCCGGCCGCCCCAGGTGATAGCCTTGGCCGTAATGCACGCCCATGGCCATGATGCTGGTCAGCTCGGTGTCGGTCTCGATGCCCTCGGCCACGATGGCGCAGCCGATCTTGTCGGCGAAGGTGACCAGGGTCTCCAGGAGGGCGCGGGCCACCGGGTTGATGTCGATCCCCCGGATCAGGCTCATGTCTACCTTGATGAAATCCGGTCGGACCTTGGCCAGGCTGGTCAGCCCGGAATAGCCGGTGCCCACGTCGTCGATGGCCACCAGGTAGCCCTGGGAGCGGTAGTGGTCCAGGGTGCGGTGGAACAGGGTGAAGTCCTTGATGGGGTGGCGCTCGGTGATCTCGAAGACCACGTTGTGAGGGCTCAGGCCGTACTTTTCCAGCAGCAACAGGGTCTCGCCGGGGCGGAAAGCCGGGTCGCCCAGGGTGCGGGGATGGATGTTGAGGAACAGCTTCTGTCCCTGGCCCATCCGGCCCAGGCCGGCCAGGGCCTGCTCGCGGCAGACCCGCTCCAGGGTGAAGACGCTGCCCACCTCCTCGGCGAAGTCGAAGAGCATCTGGGGCGAGTGGAAGTAGCTGTCCTGGGGGCCGCGGGCCAGGGCCTCCCAGCCCAGGACGTGACCCTGGCGCAGGTCCAGGATGGGCTGGTAGACGCTGCCCAGCAGCGGGATCTCCAGTATTTGGCGGAACTGGTGCATCAGGCCCAGCTTGCTGGGGTCCAGGCTGCCGCGGGCGGTCTGACGGGCGTCGTCCAGGGCGGCGTATAGCAGGTTTTCCAGGCTGCGGCCGGTGCCGGCCGGCAACAGCGAACAGCCCACCTCCACGGCCAGGCTCTGGCCGGTCATCTGCGTGGCCTGATGGTTGAGCTGGTTGCGCACCGACAGGCGCAGGCGCAGGGCCAGGTCGAACAGGTCGGTCAGCGCGTGGCGTCCGCTGGGGAAGATGGCCATGAAGGTGGCCCCTTCCAGTTTTTCCATGACGATGGAATCCCCCGCCGGGGCCAGTTGGCTCAGCTCCCTGTGCAGGATATCCCCCAGCTCGTCGGCCAGGCGGCTGCCCAGGGTGGGGCCGTAAAGCTTCTCGAACAGGCTGAACCCCGCCACCCTGGCCAGGACCAGGGCCAGGGGCGCGCCCTGATCCAGGCAGGCCTCCAGGCGCTGGCGCTGGGCCGGGCTGAACATGCCTTTGCCCTGGCGGACGCCCAGCCGCAGGGGCTCCTCTCTGCCTTCCTCTCCGCCCAGCTCCAACATCCAGCGGGTTTGCAGCACGGTGGACTCCAGACGCCCGGCGCCGGGGGCCGTGATGGCCCGCCGCCGGCATCGGGCCGGTGGGCATGGTCGATGGCGTCGCGGGGCGGCATCCGCCCCCATGGCCGGATAGCCTAGCAGGCGTCCGCGCGGGACGGGTTACGCCCGCGTGTCCATCGCGTCAAAAACTCGCTGCAGCGGGTTATAGGCTAGATCAGGTCGCGGCGCACCGAGAAGCTCAAGCGCGAGGTGGTCACCCGGCTGCGGCCGAAGTAGGCGAAGGCCACCAGCCAGATGCCCTGTATGAACACCAGGGGGCCGGGCGCCCACAGGGCGAGCGCGCCCAGGGCCAGGTCGGGGCGCGGGCCGGCCGGGGCCGCTGGCAACAGCCAGGCCAACAGGCCCAGCCACAGGGCGGCGGCCAGGGCCATCCACTGATAGGCGCTGAAGCGCCCCTGGCCGCGATAGTCGGCGCGCAAGAACTCCGAGGCCACCCGCCAGAGCTGGCTGGACACCCCGCTGGCCACCAGGGAGGCGGCGAAGGCCCCGCGCAGGAAGAGATAGGCCCCGGCCAAGGCGGCGGCCACCAGGACCACGGCCGTGATCGCCTGCACCGGCAGCACCGGAATTCCCTCCAGGCCCGAAGCGTAGGCGATCTTCTTGGTGTGACCGCGAAAGCGGAAGCTGTGCCGGGCGAATAGCCTTTGCAGCCAGGCCGGGCACTGGTCCAGGGGCTTGCCATAGCAGCAGCCGAAGCTGATGCAGGCCAGGCGGCCCAGGCCCTCGCCCAGGGCGTAGGCGCTGGTCAGGGCCGCGGCCCAGGCGATCAAGGGCGCGCCCTGGCCGCCGTTCATCTCCAGGATCGCGTTGGCCAGCCAGAACAGGGCCGGGGCCGCCACGAGGCCCAGGAAGGCGGCCCCGCCCACGGTGAAGGTGTGGGCCTTTTTTTCCACCACCTGGGCCAGCCAGCGCGAGCCGGCCAGGCAGATGAGGGTCAGCGCCGCCAGGAGGCCGGCCACCCCGGACCACGGCAGGCCCAGGGAGGTGGCCAGCAGCAGGAACAGGGCGGCGGCGGCGGCCTGGGCGTTGGCCGAGAGCAGGCCGTACCAGGTGAGGTTCAGCCCCCGCCACTGGCCGGGGGCCTCCTGGGCCAGCGGCAGGCAGGCCAGGAACTGCCGGTTCTCGCCGGGTAGGCGGACGAAGCCCCAGGCCAAGAGCGCCGCGCAGGCCAGGGCCGCCAGGGCGATGAAAATCTCGTTGCTCAATTGGGTCTCCCTACGCGGCCATGGGCCGGGCCGCGCACGCTGGCGATGCGCGAGCGCACCTCCACCTCGGTCTCCACCAGGGGCCGGCCCAGGCCCTGGCCGAAGCGGGTGCTGACGCCGGAGGCGTGCAGGTTGGCCAGGATGTCGTCGCAAAATTCCACTCGACCCTCCTGGAACAGGAGCAGCACCGTGCTGGAGCCGGGGCGGAAAAGGCTTTTGGGCTGGCCCCTTTTGATCCACAGGCCGGGTCGCACCGGCCGGGGATCGTCATAGGCCGTCTCGCAGTAGCATTGCGCCACCTCGCCGATCATCAGCGCCACCACCTCCACCATGGCCACCAGGCCCGCGCCGGAGCCCTGGGGCAGGTCGGTGTCGATGACGGTCACCGCCCGCCGGTTCTTGGAATAGGGCGTGGGCAGGCAGAGCAGGGCGCCGGGATTGCAAGAGTGGTAGCCGCCGTCCAGTTCGTAGTAATCCACCACCCGGCCGCTGACCGGGGCGTGGTTGTAGTGGTACTTGTCCGGGGTCAGGCGGAAAACGGCGTAGTCGCCGTGCCGAAAGGCCCGCGCCCAGCGGCTCTGCGGCCCGCCCAAAAGTTCGGCCAGGTCGAAGAACTTGTTTTTGACGAACAGGGCCGAGGCGTCACGCAGCGACCCCACGATGACCCGCGAGTCGGCCGGGGAGACCACCGCAGCCGGGTCGGGGTCCAGGGGGCGGCAGTCCCAATAGCGTATCTTGCGCTCGAAGACCTTGCGCGCGGTGTCCAGCGTGGCCGGATCGTCCACCAGCTCGGCCGGATCCACCCCCAGCCCGCGCAACAGCTCCGGCCCGCCGCGCCGGCGTCCCAGGACCAGGTCGTAGCGCAGCCAGCCCAGCATGGCGCAGGCGCGCGCGCTGGTGAGGGCGCGAAAGGCGGTCGCCGAGCGCTCGCGCACCTCGTTGTAGAGGAAGTTCACCGTTCGGTCGGCGTAGAGGCTCTCGGTGACGGCCCGGCCGGTGCGCCGGTCAATGAATTGGTGCGGCGTTCTCTGCATGGGTCTCGCAGCCTTTCGCCCCGTCCCGGCGTTCGCATTGCCAGGCGTCGTGGGCCAGGGAGATCAGGAGCAGGTTGATCAGGCGCAGGGCCTCGGCCGGGGCCAGGCGGTCGCCGAGCACGGCCGGGATCAGCTCCCGCACCGCGTCGGCGGGCTCCCGGCCGGCGGCGGCGTGGTTCACGGCCAGGCGAAACTGGCCCCGCAGGGTGGCCCGCCGGAAGCCGGCGCTGGCCAGGTCGGCGGCCAGCAGCTCCAGGCCTTCCGCCAGGTGCTCCCGGCGCAGGTCCTGGCGGTAATGGGCCTCGGCCGCCTGGTTGAATTCCTCGGCCCGCACCCGCAGGGGGGCCTTGGCCCCCAGGCGCGCCAAGACGCCCCGGCACAGCACCTGGTCGGCGGACGCCTCGCGCCGGCCCTCCAGCCGCCGGCCCAGGTCGGTCAGCAGCTCCGGCTGGCCCAGGCTGACGCATATGTCCCCGGCCTCCCGCGCCAGGAAATTCACCAGCGCCCGGCGGTACTCCAGGTTGTAGACCCTGAGGTAGTTGGGGTAGCGGCGGCTGACGCGCAGGCCCTTGGTCTGGCCGATCAGGGCCAGCAGCAGGCGGTTGCCGGTCTGGCGATGCACATAGAAGGTGGGCACCCCCAGCGCGGCCGCGAAGAATATCTGGCGGCGCTCCGACTCCACCTGGGGGTCGTCGGGAATGTCGGCGTGGCGCAGCCGGCCCTGGGCGATGAGGCGGTAGGCCAGGGCGGTTAGCAGGGCCTGCAAGCCCACCGCCGGGGCCATGTCGCGGACCAGGCTGGGAAAGAGGCTGTAGTGCCGCCCCTCGAAGCCGGCATAGCCCATGCGGGCGTATTCGCGCTGGCGGTATAGCAGGTAGGTGGCCATGGACTGGTCGAATATCCCGGCCTGGGCCAGGTCGCGCTTGAGCCGCTCCTGGTTGCCCAGGCTGCCGTCCAGGGCCGGCGACTGCTCGGTGGAGAGCACCGCGGCCAGGTAGTCCACCAGGCGGAAATCCGGCACCAGGTCGCCCTTGAGGCCGAAGACCCGCGCCCAGAGCCGGTCCAGGGCCGGGGGGCCGAAGGGCGTGATCCGCATGCCCAGGGCCTTGAGGTCGGCCTTCTTTTTCCAGCGCCGCCAGAGCATGCGCAGGTGGGTGTAGTCCAGCTCGTGGGGCAAAAACCCCAGCACCCGTTCGGGGTGGAAGTCCTCGAAGTCCAGCCGGTAGGGCGCGGCGGTGTAGGCCCCCACGAACAGCGGCAGGAAGTGCTCCACGCACTTGATGACCAGATCGCCGAGGCGCTTTTCCTGGGCGGGGCCGAAGCCGGAGCCGGGATCGGCCAGGGCCTGGCCCAGCCGGCGGGAGCCCAGGCTGACGTGGGTGCCGTTGTTGGCCAGGCTGAGGTTGCTGGTGTGGGGCAGGACCACCAGGTTGTTCTGGATGATGCCCGCCTCGCGCAGCTTCACCAGGGTGTTGAGCTGGCTGCGCGAGAGCACCTGATGGCACAGGTGCATGTAGCGGTGCTTCTGCTCGCCCTGGTCCCAGCCCGACAGGCAGGGGGACATGAACAGCTCGCGGTAGAACGAATCCGGAATGGCCGCGTTGAGCTGTTTTTGGCGCACCGGCGGGTGGGGCGCGAAATAGACCAGCGGCCGCTGGCCGTGGACGCCGAGTTCAAAGGCGTGGCCGGCGTATTCGGCCAGCAGGCTGGTCAGGAGGAAGCGCTTGGCCGTCTCCTTGGCCACGGCCAGGCCCAGGCCGCCCGCGTCGGGCTGGCCGACGACGTGGAAGGAATAGGTTTCCGGCGAGGTGTTGTCGCTCAGGTAGTGCTCCTGGCAGCGCTCGTACATCCCGGCCAGCAACGGCGGCAGGCCGGCCTGCTGGCCCAGGGCCTGGGCCAGGGCCAGCTTCAGCAGGTAGCTGATGGGCACCCGCAGGAAATCGCGCCCCTCTTGGTGGCAGGTGAAGACGCCCTGGTCGCCGCGGCGGCCGCCGCCGGGGTCGCGCTTGTCGGCCAGCAGATCCCGGTCCAGGGTTTGCCGCGCGCCGGGGTTCAGGCTGGCCATAGGCAGCCGCACCCAGGAGTTCTCCCAGACCTGCTCCGGGTTCACCTGCAGGTAGCGGTCCAAGGCCTCCAGGGCCCGCCGGGGCAGCTCGCCGCGTTGCAGGCGCTTTTTGACGTTGGCGTAGTAGGCCGACTCCCGGATGGTCAGCGGCAGGTCGGCCGCCTCGGCCGCCCCCACCACCGCCGCTTGCAGTTCGTTCTCCACTCCGGCGGTCACGTCGCCGCCGGTGAAGGGCAGGCTTTCAATCTGTTCCGCTCTTTCGCCCAGCCCCAAGGCCTCCAGCACCTGCCGCGGGTTGGCGTCCATTTTCTTGGCTAGCATCAAGCTCCATACGCAACATGTTGTGGTCGGCGCGCGCCTTCATCGGGAAAATACAGCCCCGGCGGCGGATTTGCGCCGCAACCTGGTTAAGGTTCGTCAACGATTGGGTTACGAAGCGGGCCGGCGCGCCCACCGGCGGAGGTTTTGGCCGGATTGTCCTGTTTGCGCAGGCAGTTTGCGGGGAGGCGGCGGGGAAGCGGTTTGACTGGCCGCCGGGCTTTGGCTATGCTTCGCATGGCCGGGCGGCGCGCGCGGGGCGCGGCGAGCCCCGGCCGGACCTGGCCAAGGGAGCCCGCCATGAGACAGGTCGGACGCCTGCACGTATTGACCGACACCGAACTGCAACAGCGCTTTTCCCACCTGGAGCTGGCCGAGCTGGCCATCGCCGGCGGGGCCGATGCCATCCAGTTCCGCCAGAAGCGGGGCTCCACCCGCGAGCTGATCGAGACCGCGCGCCAGATGCAGGCCCTCTGCCGCCGCCACGGGGTGAGGCTGATCGTCAACGACCGCCTGGACGTGGCCCTGGCCGCCGGGGCCGATGGCGTCCACTTGGGCCAGGACGATTTCCCCCTGGCCCTGGCCCGCGAGATACTGGGGCCGGACAAGATCATCGGCGGCTCGGCCTCGACCCTGGCCGAGGCCCGGCTCTGCCAGGCCCAGGGGGTGGACTACATCGGGCTGGGTCCGGTCTATCCCACCAGCTCCAAGGCCGACGCCAGCCCGGCCGGCGGCCTGGAACTGGTGCGCCGGGCGGCGCGCGAGCTGGGCCTGCCGGTGATCGCCATCGGCGGCATCGACGAGGCGAGGGCGGCCGCGGTCATGGCCGCCGGCGCCCACGGGGTGGCGGTGATATCGGCCGTCTGCTGCCAGGGCGACCCCGCCGCGGCCGCGGCGGGGTTGCGGCGCGCCCTGCGCGCCTAGGGCCAAGGCCATGGCCGGCCCGGCGCTGACCGGGCCCAAATGACACACACGAGGGAAGGCGAACGATGGAGAATTGGGGCCAAAGGGCGGCCGAGCGCCTGGCCGCGATCCGTGAGCGGCAGCCGCTGGTGCACAACATCACCAACTTCGTGGTCATGAACACCACGGCCAACGCCTTGTTGGCCTGCGGGGCCTCGCCGGTGATGGCCCACGCCGCCGAGGAGGTGGAGCAGATGGTCTCCTTCGCCGGGGCCCTGGTGCTCAACATCGGCACCCTGACCCCGCCTTGGATCGAGTCCATGCTCCTGGCGGCCAAAAAGGCCCGCGCCCTGGGCGTGCCGGCGGTGCTGGACCCGGTGGGCTCCGGGGCCACCGAACTGCGCACCCAGGCCAGCCGGCGCATCATCGGCGAGGCCGGGGTCAGCCTGGTGCGCGGCAACGCCTCGGAGGTGCTCTCGCTGGCCGACCGCGCCGGCCGGACCAAGGGCGTGGATTCGGCCCACAGCGTGGACGAGGCGGCCCAGGCCGGCCGCGAGCTGGCCCTGGCCATCGCCACCCCGGTGGCCATCACCGGCGCGGTGGACCTGGTCACCGACGGCCAACGCAGCCTGCGGGTGGCCAACGGCCACGCCATGCTGACCAGGGTCACCGGCACCGGCTGCCTGGCCACCGCCATCATCGGGGCCTTTTTGGCCGTGGAGCCGGACCCGCTGGCGGCCGCGGCCTGCGCCCTGGCCTACGTGGGCCTGGCCGGCGAGCGGGCGGCGGCCATCTCCCCCGGCCCCGGCAGCCTCCAGGTGAACCTGCTGGACGCGCTATACAACCTCACCCCGGAAGATCTGGCCCAGGGGGCCAGGATCAGCGCCTAACCCCGTCCGCTGGTCAGGGCCGGCTCGGCCTCCGGGCGCGAGTCGGCCGGTTCGCCGTTGGCCGGGCCGATCAGCTCGGCCAGCCTGCGGTCCTTCAGCTCCCAGAGCCGGTTGAGCCATTCCTGGATCGCCGCCCGGAAGCCCTCGTCGGCCAGGTAGTCGCCGGCGGGCGCGGTCTCGATGGGTCGCTCTTCCACCTGGACCACCACCGGCTGGCGGCGCGAGCAGAGGAAGGCCCAGAAGCTCTTGAGGCCGGCCGGATAGGCGATGGTCACGTCCAGGATGCCGTGCAGGCAGTCGGGCATGGCCCCCAGCACCATGGCCACCCCGCCGGCCTTGGGGCGCAGCAGGTGGGCGTACTGCGAGCCCTGGCGTCGATGCTTGCCGGCGGTGAAGCGGGTGCCTTCCACGAAGTTCATGATGGACACCGGAATCTGGCGGTATTTGCGGCAGGCGCGGGTGACGAAGCCCAGGTCGCCGGAGTTGTCTCGCCGCCTGCCCCGGCCCACGAACGGGAAATCCAGCGCCCACCAGGCCGGCCCCAGAAACGGCACCCATATCAGGCTTTTTTTCAGGAAAAACCGCAAGAAGGGGGCCTTGCGCAGCAGGGCCTTCTGCAGGGCCAGGATGTCCATCCAGGACTGGTGGTTGGCGATGACCAGGTAGTTGAGCCGCCGGTTGAGGCCATCCGGCAGCGACAACCGCCACTCCACCCGGTTGACCGTCGTCAGGATGAGGTTGTTGCAGGCGGTCCAGGCGTTGGCCAGGCCGACCATGATCCGGCCGGTCAGGGCGCGCCAGCGCTGAAGCGGAACGACGGCCTTGCCCAAGGCCACCGCGAACAGGGGCATGGTCCAACAGACGGTGTTCAGGGCCATGAGCGAGATGCTCAGGCAGCCGCGCAGGTGGGCGAAACAGGGCAGGGTTGCGACGGAGGTCATGGCTGGTCCCGCAAAACAGTATGATGACTAGGTGATTAGGGCCGCGCGCCAGCGCGCGGGCGCTGGTGGCGCAGACTAGCGCCGGCGCGGGGCGCGGTCAAGGGGCAAGGCGTCCAGGCGGGGCGCCGGCGGGGGGATCAAGGCTCCAGTCTTTGGTGGTAGAGCACCTGGCTGCAATCGGGGCAGATGGTGTGGGTGAGGCTGGCGTCGCTCTTGTGCTCGATGTAGGCGTCCAGGGGCCACCACTGGCCGTGCTCGTCGCGGATGCGCTTGCAGGCGGCGCAGATGGGCAGCAGGCCGCGCAGGGTCTTGACCTCCTTGAGCAGCCGCTCCTTCTCGGCCAGGGCTTGGCCGAGCTGGCGCACCAGCTTTTCGCGCTCCTGCTCGGCGGCGCGGCGGCTGGTGATGTCCTTGCTCAGGCCCACCACCTTGAAGCGGCCGCTCTCGTCCTTGAACACCTTGGCCGAGATCTCCACCCAATAGGAATGGCCGTCCTTGTGGATCATCTCCACGTCCAGGATGCGCTTGCGGGCCTGGCCCTGCTCGAACATGGCCAACTCCTCGCGCAGGATCGCCAGGAGGTTGGCATAGGATTCCGGCCCCAGCCATTGGGCCATGGTCAGTTGGCAGTACTCCTCGGCGGTGTAGCCGCTGAGCCGCTGCACCGACTGGGTTATGAAGTCGAAGGTTTGATCCTCGACGTCCAAGACCCAGATCGCGTCGATCAGGTTGTCGGCGATCAGCTTGTAGCGCTCTTCGAGCGCGTTGAACTTGTCCTCGAACTTCCGGGCCATGCAGCGATGCTCCTGACGCCCCCCGCAGGTTGTATGACAATGATATCCAATATTATTAATCTGGCCACCAAATCGATGCTTTGGCGGGCAAGGAAAGCGTCACGCCGCCTTCGGCGCGCAGGCCACGGCGGGCGGGAAACCAGGGGCAGGCGAGAGCGTCGGAACCTGATTCCACCATAAACAGTCCGCGCGCTTTGTTCAATCCTCATGAAGGCGGGAAACGGGAGCTTTTGGCGACCACCATGGGCATGGATGATCAATTTAGGCGGTTTGGAGGCATATTTCGCCGTGGGCGAGACGCGTTAGCGGAAACGGCAGGTTGACTTGGGTGGCACGACCCCTGGACCGCAATCAACCGAGGCGTTGCGCGCCTGATGGCGCAGGGGCTGCCCGCCCGCCAGCAGCCCCTGCTGCGCCAGCGCCCCACCACCAACAGCCCCGTCGTGCTCCTCAAGGCCCAGCGCTGCGCGCCCTTCGGGGTTCTAACGCGCAAGGGCGACTGGCTCCAGGTGCGCCATGCCGACGGCGAGGCCGGCTGGCTGCACAAGAGCCTGGCCTGGGACCGCTACTCGCCTCTCTCGCCGGCCTTGGCCAATCTCCTGCGGCACAATTCCTGGTAGCGCCCGCCTATCTCAAGGTAGCGGTCCACGCTCAAGGGCGGCCGGTTTACGGCCGCCAGGAGCTGGGCGGGGATTTCACCCTCCCTGGCCAAGCTCTCCCCGGCCTGCTCGATCAAGGCCAGGTGCGGCTCCAAAGCGCCGGGCTCCATCTGCAAGGCGATGGAGCCCGACACGCACAGCTCGGCCAGGGGTCTGGCGCCGAAGTTGCGCGCCTGGGCGCGGAAGGTTTGCACCAGGGGCGCGAAGGTGGCGGTTTCCGGGAAGCCGCAGGTGGCCAGCAGCAGGAAGTCTCGCGGCAGGGGCCACCACAGGGGATGGCGCAGGCGGCCGTCCGCATCGGGGGCCAGGAAGGGCTGCATGGCGCAGATCATGCGGTCCAGCACCCGCTTGAGCTGGGCGGGATAGCCGTCGGTGTACACCGGCGCGGCCAACACCAGAAGGCGCGCCTGCCTGAGGCCCGCGTAGACCCGCTCCATGTCGTCGGCCTGGGCGCAGCGCCCCGGCGTCTTGAGCATGCAGCTCAGGCAGGCCAGGCAGGGAGCAACATCCAGGTGGGCCGCCGCCAGGGTCTCCACCTGGGCTCCGCCCCGGTTGAGCCCCGCGGTCAACGCGGCCAGGAGCCGGCCGGTGACGCCCTTGTCTCCCCTTGCGCTGCCGTTGATGGCCAGCACGTCCATGGCGGCCTCCGTTTCCTTCGTCCAAAGGGTCATTGGCCGACCATCTTCACCCCGATCAGGATCAGAATCAAGCCGCCGATGAGGCCCATGCGATGGCCGAAGCGGACGCTCAGCCGCCGGCCCAGGCGCATGGCGGCCCAGGTCATGCCCCCGGCCACCAGGCCGATGACGATGGCGGCCCCCCAGATGGAGCCGCCCACCAGGCCCAGGCTGAAGCCCACTCCCAAGGCGTCGATGCTGGTGGCCAGGCTGAGCACCAGCAGGCTGACCCCGCGGGTGGGGTCGGCGCAGGCGTCGGGGTCATCCTCCTGGGGTGGGCGCAGGCTCTCGCGGATCATCCTGAGCCCCAAAAAGGTCAGCACGGCGCAGGCCAGCCAGGGGCCCCACCACCGGACCAGGTCGGCCACGCCCTGGCCCAGGAGCCAGCCGGCCACGGGCATGAAGAACTGGAAGAAGCCGAAGTGGAAGGAGAGGCGGAATATCTGGCGCGGGGCGCAGAAACGGCAACCCACGCCCAGGCCCACCGCGAAGGCGTCGCAACCCAGGGCTACCGCCAGGCCCAGGCTCTCCAGATAGTCCATGCAGACTCCTTGTCCGCGCGTTTGGACCCGAAAATTTGGTATTATACCGCGGACGCCGGCCCGGCCCAGCCGGTTCACGCCGCGCCTTTTGTCTTGCGGCTGTTAGCAGGATGCGAGATGATTTAAGACCCAAAATTCGGCGAGAGGCGGCTTGTCATATCACCCGGTGCGATTGATCTGCGTGTGCAACGGCTCCGGCAGCGAGGAGCGTTTGCGGGCGCTGCTGGACGAGACGCGGCCGGTCCGCTACCGGATTTCCCGCGTCCTGGACTGGCCTGCCCTGGTGGCCTCGCCCGATCTGCAGGGGGCGGCGGCCCTGGTGCTGGCCGTGCATGGCCGGGGCGATGATTTGCCCGAACAGACGCGCCAACTGCGCCGGCTGGCCCCCCACCTGGCCCTGCTGGTCTGGCTTGAGCCGCACCAGGCCGATCTGCTGCCCCGCGCCCTGGCCCTGGGCGCCCAGGACGGTCTGGTCGACGGCCAGTGCGACGGACCCGGTTTGGCGCGGGCGCTGGATCGGGCCATCGCCCGCCAGGCGGTGGCGGCAAGTCTGCGGGCGGAAGCCGAATTTTTCCACTCGCTGGTCGAGGACCAGACCGCGTTCATCTGCCGACTGATGCCAGACGGCGTCATCAGCTACGCCAACCCGGCTTATTGCGCCTATCTTGGGATGCCGGCGGAGCGGACGGTGGGAGCTAACATCTTCGATTGGCTGCGGCCGGAGGAGGCCAGCCATCTGCGGAGCTTTTTGGGCGGGCTTTCCCCCGAACAGCCGGTGGGGCGCATCGAGCACTCCTACACCACCGCCCAGGGCGACGTGCGCTGGATGAAGTGGACCGACCGCGCCTTTTTCGGCGCCCAGGGGCGCACCACCGGCTATCAGTGCGAGGGCATCGACATCACCGAGCGCCGCCGCACCGAGGAGGCCCTGCAGACGGTGGAGTCCAACCTGCGCCAGATATTTCTCAGCAACGCCGACGGCATGATCGTGGCCGATCCCGCCGGGGTGGTGCTGTTCGTCAATCCCGCCGCCGAGGCCATGTTGGGCCAGCGCGCCTGGGAGATGGTGGGTCGGCCCTGCGCCTTCGGGCTCGGTCTCGACCAGGCCGGCGAGATGTGCCTTATGCAGGGCGGCGGCCGCAAGCTGGTGGTGGAGATGCGGGTGGTGGCCACCAAGTGGGAGGGCCGGCCGGCCTTGCTGGCCAGCCTGCGCGACATCAGCGAGCTGGCCGAGCTGCGCGAGGAGCTGCGGGCGCTTTCGCTGGAGGACGAACTGACCGGGCTCTACAACCGGCGCGGCTTCACCACCCTGGCCCGCCAGCTCATCAAGACCGCCCTGCGCATGCGCCGGCGCACGCTTCTGTTTTTCGTGGACCTGGACGACCTCAAGGTCATCAACGACCGCCTGGGCCACCGCGAGGGCGACCGCGCGTTGGTGGGGGCCAGCCAGGTGCTCCGGGCCACCTTCCGCGAGTCCGACGTGGTGGCCCGGGTGGGCGGCGACGAGTTCGCGGCCCTGGCCCTGGAGGCGGACGAGGACCAGACTCGCCCCATTCTCGCCCGGCTGCAAGAGAAGCTGGCCGAATACAACCACGCGCGGCCGGGCTCCTATGTGCTTTCGCTCAGCGTGGGCACCGCCGTCTACGACCCGGCCGAGCCGCGTCCGCTGGAGGATCTCATGGCCGAGGCCGATCACAAGATGTACCTGCACAAGCGCAGCAAGACTCCGGCCGACCATTAAGCCGCCTGGGCGGAGCTTGCGCGGCTAATCGAAAAACTTCTCCTCCACCGCCTCGGCCGCGACGGCGTCGGCCTCGAAATCGCGCTCGCGCCCCCGGCCGGCCGCGTGCTCGCGCTGCCATTCGCTGGCGATGATGGCGCTCATGATCTCGTTGGTGCCGGTCCAGATGCTGGCCAGGCCCAGGTCGCGCACGATGCGCTCCACCGGGTAGACGTTGGTGTAGCCGATGCCGCCCATGACCTGCATGGCGTGGCGGGCGGCCTGCTGGCAGGACTCGGTGACGAATTTTTTGGTCTGGCTGACCAGTCGCCGCACTCGGTTGGCCTCCACGCCCGCGTCCACCGCCCGCGCGGTGGCGTAGACCATGGCTCGGCTGGCGTCCAGCAGAGTGGCGGCCTGGGCCACCTGGAAGCTCACTCCTTGGAACTCGGCGATGGGCTTGCCGAAGGCCTTGCGCCGGGTGGTGTAGCCGGTGGCGATGTCCAAGGCCGGCCGGGCCGCGCCGATGGTCATGGCGGCGGTGCCCAGGCGCTCCGGGATCATCATGGTGTTGAACACGGCCAGGGCGCCGTTGACCCGGCCCACCACGTTTTTTTTGGGCACCAGCACGTCTTTGAAAACCACTCGCCCCGCGCCCCCGCCCCGGCAGCCCATGAGGCCATACAGGTATTTGGTCTCGACCCCCGGCCCCCGCTCCACGATGAAACAGGTCAGCGCCTTGTGGCTGGGGGCCTCAGCGTCGGTGCGGGCGTAGACCAGGAAATAGTCGGCGCCTTGGGCCCCCACGATGAAGCGCTTCTGGCCGTTAAGCAGGAAATGATCGCCCATGTCCCTGGCGCTGGTGGTGGTGCCGAAAAAGTCGCTGCCGCCGCGGGGCTCGGTCAGGCACTCGGCCGCGAAGATGTCGCCGGCCAACAGCGGCCGCACGTAGCGCTCCTTCTGCTCGTCGGTGCCGTGGAGCACGATGGCGTCGCAGACCAGCTCGGCCCCCACCCCGAAGGTGCAGGCGAAGATGTAGCCCAGCGCGCCCACCTCCTCCATGACCATGCAGGTGGAGACCCAGTCCAGGCCCCGGCCGCCCCATTGCCGGGGATAGCGGCAGCCCATGAGGTTGCGGCGGCCGGCCTCCCGCAAGAAATCCTTGGGGAACTGGAGCTTGTCCTGGTCCATGTCCAGGATCATCTGGCGGGGCGCCCAGCGCACCAGCTCGCGCACCTCGTCGCGCAGCCTGAGCTGCTCCGGGCTGAGCAGAAAGTCGAACATCGCGCTCTCCGTTCGTCGGTCTTCCCGGTCCGGCCGGGGGCCGGGTCATCGCTCGCGGGTTTTTTCCAGGCGGGCCAGGCGGGCGACGAGCTTGTCCTTGACGCTCAGGATGTCTTGCTCCAGCATGCGCAGCTCGGCGATGCGCTGGCGGATCTCGGCCAGCTTGGCCTCGCCGAAGACCAGGCTGCGCAGTATCTGATCGGTTTCCTCCAGGTCCACGTCGGCCATGCCGATCATCTCGGCGATCTCGTCCAGGCTGTAGCCGAAGCGCTTGCCGCGCAGGATGAGCTTCAAGCGGGCGCGGTCGCGCCGGGTGTAGAGGCGTTGGTTGCCGCGGCTGCGGCGCGGGGTGATGAGCCCCTTTTCCTCGTAGAAGCGTATGGTGCGGGTGCTGATGTCGAACTCGCCGGCCAGCTCGGAGATGGTGAACAGGCGCTTGTCTGTCCTGGCGGCGGGCTTGGTCTTGCCGGCTGGGCTCACATGCTCTCACGCTATATAGTTTACGTTAACGTAAGTTAATAGGCTCTGGGCGGGGGCCTGTCAAGCCTATTCGACCGGTGGCCGGACTAGGGCTGGGGGACCAGGCGGATGAGGCTGATCTCCGGCGGGGCGGCGATGCGCAGGGGCGGACCCCAGGTGCCGGTGCCGCGGTTGGTGTAGACCCGCGAGCCCTGGCCCGGTTGGTGGAGTCCGTCCTGCATGGGGTAGATGGCCCCGGTGATGAAGCTGAAGGGCCAGATCTGGCCGCGGTGGGTGTGGCCGGAGAGCTGGAGGTCGAAGCGGCCCAGGCTGGCCGGGTCGGCGGTGGGCCGGTGCTTGAGCAGCAGCACGAAGCGGCCGGCCGGGGCCTGGGCCAGCAGCTCGGCCTCGCCGGCTCCGGCCGGGGCCAGGCCCATCTGGCCCACGGCAGGGTCGTCCAGACCGGCCACGGCGAGGGATCCCAGGTCCCGCATCTGACCGCGCAGCACCTCGAAGCCGGCCCGGCGGTGGAAGTCCAGGGCCTGGCCCAGTCCGGCGTAGACCTCGTGGTTGCCCACCACCGCGAACTTGCCCAGGGGCGGGTCGAGCTCGGCCCAGAGTCCGGCCAGGCCGTCGTTCTCAAAAAGGTTGCCGTCCACCAGGTCGCCGGTGGAGACGACCAGGTCGGGCTGTTCGGCCTTGATCAGACGCACGATGTGCTTCAGCCGGCGCTGGCCGGCCAACAGGCCCAGGTGCACGTCGCTCACCTGGGCGATGACCACGGGCCGGGCGATCTTGGGGCTGGCGATGGTGACCCGCTCCACGCGCAGGGTGCGGGCCTCGATGACCCCATAGGCCGTGGCCAGCCCGGCCAGGATCAGCGCGGCCAGGGCCGCCTGCCGGCTCCAGCCGGCCGGCGGCGACCACCAGCCCAGGCGTCCGGCCAGCGCGCCCAGGCCCTGGACCAGCCAGGAGAGGAGCCCGGTCATGAAAAAAAGCATGGCCAGGCCCATCCAGACGAAGCCCATCCAGGCCAGGACCAGGGCCAGGTCGTCGCGGCCGGCCCGCTCCAGCATGCGCGCGGCCGGCGGCAACAGGACCATTAGGGCCAGGAACCCGGCCAGGGCCAGGCCCCAGGGCCGGCCGGCGGGCAGCAGCACGCGCAGGCGCAGCCACAGCGCCGCGTGCACCGAACCGTATAAGCCCAGGAAGATGAGCCAGAACCAGTTCATGGGCTAAGCATGACGGGCGGGGGCGGGTTGCGCAAGCCCGGCCCGGGGCCGGTTCAGCGCGACGGCCGGGTCTGGTGGTAGGCCATGACCTGGGCCAGGGCCACCAGCCGGCCGCTGGGGTCGGTGACCTTCACCTCCCACAGGCTCAGGCGCTTCTTGCGGTCCAATACCTGGGCGGCGGCGAAGAGCTTCTGGTCGGGCCGGCCGGCGGAGAGGAAATTGACCTTGCTCTCCACCAGCACCGCCACTTCGGGCAGGGTGTTGGCCGCCACCGCCGCGGCCTGGTCCACCAGGGCGTAGATGGTCGAACCGTGGACCATGTTCAGGGCGTTGCAGTGGTGGGGCCGGGGCGTCAGGCTGATCAGGGCGTGCGCCTCGGCCACGTCCTCGATCTCGATGCCCATGAACACGGCCAGCGGATCCCGGCCGACGACCTCGCGGGCGAGGCGGATGCGCTCCTGCAAATCCATGCGAATGCCTCCGGGGCGTTAAGGCATGTCCTCTGGCCGCAATTCTACTGGAATCGCCCGCGCGGGCAAGGAGTATCGCCTCAGCCCCGGCTGGGCGGCTGATAGCCCACGGTCTCCTTGAGGAACAGCGAGGCGGCCAGGGCCACCACCGCCGCGCCCAGGTAGAGCGAGAAGGCGGTGGCGTAGGTCTCCGGGGTGTAGCGGCCGTCCACCTTGTCCTGGGCCTGCAGCAGCCAGCCCACCAGAGGCTGCATCACCGCGCCGCCCAGGAAGGGGAACAGGTTGATCAGCCCCACGGCGGTGCCGGCCATGCCCACCGGGAAAAGCTCCTTGGCGGTGGTGAAGCCCACGGTGACGATGGCGCTGCTGAACAGGGAGAGCAGGAAGCACCAGACGTAGAGCGAGGCCACGCTCATGCGGTCGGTGTAGAAGCACAGGGGCAGGGCCAGGACCACCATGGCCACCGAGGCCAGCACCAGGACCTTTTTGCGCGACTTTAGCGTCCGGTCCGACAGCCAGCTCAGCGCCGGGCTGCCCACGATCATGGCCACCGCCGCCATGTTGAGCACCCCGCCGGCGGCGGTCTTGTCCATGCCGTAAATGTCCATCAGGAAGGGGCCGCCCCAGAGGCCCACGAAGCTGAAGAAGGTGCCGCAGGTGAAGAAGTACCAGACGGCCAGGGGCCAGAAGCGGGCCGCGCCCAGCACCATGGCCACCCCGCGCCACAGCCCCACGCGAGGGGCCGCGCCGCCGGCCGGCAGGTCCTCCACCGGCGCGAAGCCAAGTTCCTGGGGCGTGTTGCGCACCAGGAGCCAGATGGCGGCGGCCAGGGCCAGGGTGACTCCGCCGATGGCCATGAAGCTGCCCCGCCAGCCCAGGGCCTGGCTCAGGTAGGCCAGGGGGCCGGCCGCCACCAGGACGCCGAGGCCGCCCACGGCGATGAGGATGCCGGTCATGGTGGCGAACTCGCTCAGGCGGAACCAGCGGGTGAGGGTCTTCATGGTGGAGACGAAGAGCATGGACAGCCCCAGGCCCACCAGCACCCGCGCCACCACCGCCGCCGCGGCCGATTCGGCCAGGCCGAAGAAGATGGAGGCCGCCCCGGCCAGCACGAAGAAGATGGTGATGGTGCGCCGGGGCCCCCAGGAATCGGCCAAAAGGCCGGCGGGGAGCTGCATGACGGCGTAGGGGTAGAAATAGGCCGAGGCCAAGAAACCCATCAGGGCCTCGCCGGCCCCCAGGTCGGCCATCATGTCCTTGGCCACCACCGCCGGCGAGGTGCGGTGGAAGTAGACCAAGAGATAGGCCAGGGCCAACAGGGCGAAGACCAGCCAGCGATACCAGCCGGCCTGGCGGACCGGTTCCTGCGCGGCCATATGGCGCTCCCTTGGCTGGCAAGACGGAGGGGCGGGTCCATCTTAGCCCCGGCGGGGGGGCGGGGGCAAGGGGGCAGCCCCGGCGGCGGTTGCTGGTACAATGGCAGCCGTCGGCGGCGGCCGGGAGCCTGGTGGTGCGGTTTGGCCGATGGGCTCCTAGAGCGATTGCCAGCCCCGGCGGATCATGCTGACCGCGAAGGCGGCCAAGAGCAGGGCCACCACCTTGGACAAGGCCTTGAGCCCCCGAAGCCCCACCAGGCGGGCCAGGCGGCCGCCGAAACGGAAGGCCAGGTGGACCAGGACCAGGTTCACGGCCAGGGCCAGCATAGTGATGAGGAAGCCGGGGTCTTCCATGAGGATGAGCAGGGCGGTCAGGGCGCCGGGGCCGGCGATGAGCGGCAGGCCCAGCGGCACCACGCCGGGGTCGGAGCCGTGGACCGCCTCCGGGTTTTCCGGGGCCACCAGGTCGCGGCCGGCCAGCACCAGCAGGATCAGGCCGCCGGCGATCTGGAAATCGGCCACGCCGATGCCCAGGGCGGCGAAGACGGCCTGGCCCAGCAGCATGAAGCCGGCCGCCACCGCGGCCGCGGTCAGGGTGGCCTGGCGGGCGATGCGGCGGCGCTCCTGCTGGGAGAGGTGGCCGGTGATGGCCATGAACAGCGGGATCATGCCCAGGGGGTCCAGGGCCACGAACAAAGGTATCCACGCCAGCATGAATTGTTCGATCAGGTGCACGGCCGACTCCGCCTGGGGCTGTCGCTATGCTTCAAGCATAGGCCGGCCGGAAGGCGATTGGCAAGCTCCGGCCGGGCCGGAGGCGGGATGATGTCCGGTCTGAGGCTGGTGCAGGGGCCGGAGGGGCTGGCGCTGGCCGGCGATGGCGTCCGGCTGGCCTGCCGGATCGCCTGGAGCCGCCGCCGCAGCCTGGTGGCGCGCCTGGACCCCCAGGCCGGGCTGGAGGTGCGCGCCCCGCTGGGGGCCGACCGCGCGCGGGTGGAGCGGTTTTTGATCCAGCGCAAGGATTGGATTTTGGCCACCGTGGCCGGCTGGCGCGAGCTGGGCCTGCCGCGGCCGCCCCGGTGTTTCGTCCCCGGCGAGGAGTTCCTGCACCTGGGCCGGGCCTGCCGCCTGGAGCTGGCCCCGGCCGAGGGGCGGGCGCGGGTGGAGCTCTGCGGCGACCGGCTGCTGGCCAGCCTGCCGGCCGGCCTGGGCGAGGCCCCCCGCGCCGCCCTGGTCCGGCGGCTCATCCTGGCCTGGTACCGCCGGCGGGCCGGTGAGGAGCTGACCCCGCGGGTGGGGGCCTTCGCGGCGGCCCTGGGGCTGGCCGCGCCGCGCCTGATCATCGCCGACCAGAAGGCGCGCTGGGGCAGTTGCAGCCCGGCCGGAGTGCTGCGCCTCAACTGGCGGCTGGTGATGGCTCCGCCGGAGCTGATCGACTACGTGGCCGCCCACGAGGTCTGCCATCTGCGGCGGCTGGACCACTCGCCGGCCTTCTGGGGGCTGGTGGAAGGGCTGATTCCCGACTGGCGCCAGCGTCGGCGGCGCTTGAACCAGACCGGGGCGCTGTACCGGTTGTAGGGCGGGCGCTAGAGCGGCTCGCCTGGTTCGCCGGCCGGGGGCCAATGGACCACCACGGTCTGCTTGAGCATCCGCTCGATCTCCTCGGCCGGCACCGGCCGGCTGAACAAGAAACCCTGCATCTGATCGCACTGGTTATCGCGCAAAAACTCCAGTTGCTCCGGCGTCTCCACCCCCTCGGCCACCACCTGCAGGTTGAGGCTGCGCCCCATGTTGATGATGGTGTTGACGATGGAGGCGTCGCTGGGGTTGCTGGTGACGTCCTGCACGAAGGAGCGGTCGATCTTGAGCGCCTGCATGGGGAAGCGCTTGAGGTGGTAGAGCGAGGAATAGCCCCGGCCGAAGTCGTCCATGAACAGGCGCACCCCCATGGCGTTGAGCTGCTCCATGGTGGCGATGGCGTCCTCCACGCTGTGCATCAGCACGCTCTCGGTCACCTCCAGCTCCAGGCAGTCGGGCGTGAGCCCGGTCTCGGCCAGGGCCTCGGCCACCATCTGCACCAGGTTGCGCTGGGTGAACTGGCGCGGGCTGAGGTTCACCGCCACCCGCAGGCCGGCGTGGCCCATGTCGTGCCAACGCTTGGCGTGGGCGCAGGCGGTCCTCAGCACCCATTGGCCGATGGGGACGATGAGGCCCGTCTCCTCGGCCAGGGGGATGAACTCGGCCGGGGCCACCAGGCCGTGGCCCGGCCGCTGCCAGCGCACCAGGGCCTCCAGGCCCACCATGCGCCCGCCGGCCAGCTCGACCTTGGGCTGGTAGTAGACCGCGAACTCGCCCTTGGCCAGGGCCTGGCGCAGGCTGCGCTCCATCTCCATGCGGTGGACCACCACCTGGTTCATGGCCGGGGTGAAGAGCTTGTAGTTGTTGCGCCCATCGCTCTTGGCCCGGTACATGGCCAAATCGGCGTTGGCCACCAGGGTCTGGGGGTCGCCGCCGTCGTAGGGGTAGAGCGTGATGCCGATGCTGGCGGTGATGTAGAGCTCCTGGCCGCCCACCTGCATGGGCTCGGAGAGCGATTCCAGGATGCGGTCGGCCACCTGGCCGGCCGCGTCGGGCTCGCCCACCGCCGATAGCAGCATGATGAACTCGTCGCCGCCCAGGCGGGCCACGGTGTCCTCGTCGCGCACCCAGCGCACCAGGCGCCGGGCCGCCTCCACCAGCAGGAGGTCGCCCATGGCGTGGCCCAGGCTATCGTTGATGTGCTTGAAGTTGTCCAGATCCAGGAACAGGACGGCCAGGCCGCGGCCGCGGCGCTGGGCCTGGGCCAGGGCCACCTTGAGGCGGTCGTTGAACAGTTGTCGGTTGGGCAGCCCGGTCAGGGCGTCGTGGTAGGCCTGATAGGATATCTGCTCCTGGCTGCGCTTGGCCTCGGTGATGTCGTGGAACACGCCCACGTAGTGGGCGGTGCGGCCCTGGGCGTCCTTGATGGCGGTGATGGTCAGCCACTCCGGATAGGCCTCGCCGTTCTTGCGCCGGTTCCATATCTCGCCCTGCCAGTGGCCCTTGTCGGTCAAATCCCGCCACATCTGGGCGAAGAACTCGGCCGGATGGCGGTGGGAGTTGAGCATCCTGGGGTCCTGGCCCACCGCCTCGACCGAGCTGTAGCCGGTGATCTGGGTGAAGGCCCGGTTGACCATCTGGATGCGGCCCAGGGCGTCGGTGACCACGATGCCTTCCACCGTGTGCTCGAACACGCGGGCCAACAGGCGCATCTGCTCTTCGGAGCGGCGGCGCTGGGTGATGTCTTGCACCGCGCCCACCAGTTTGACCGGGACGCCCTGGGCGTCCTGCTCCACCTCGGCCTGCTGGAAAACCACCCGCTCCTCGCCGCCGGGGCGCACGATGCGGTGCTCCAGGGACAGCGGCCGGCGCAGGTGGACCACCGCCTCCAGGTGCTCCCGCACCATGTCGCGGTCCTCGGCGTGCACCGACTGCATGAACATATCCAGGGTGATGCGCTCCGGGCCCGGGGCGATGCCGTAGATCCGGTAAACCTCCTGGGAGCAGGACAGCTCGCCGCTGGCCAGCGTCAGCTCCCAGTTGCCCAGGCTGGCCATCTTCTGGGCCCGGGCCAGGCTGGCCTCGCTCTTTTTTAACGCCTGGGTGGCCAGGGTGCGCTGGGTGATGTCGCGCAGGGTCACGATCATCCCGCTCACCCGGCCCTGGTTGTCCCGCTGGGGCGCGGCGCTCAGGGAGACGTGGACCAGGCGGCCTTCCTTGGTGCGCCGGCGGGTCGAGAAGCTGTGCACGGTCTCGCCGGCCAGCACCCGCTGGTAGAAACGTCGGCTGGCTTCCATCTCCTCGTCGGGCACGAAGTCGGGCTTTTTGCCGATCAGCTCCTCCGGCCGCCAGCCCAGGACGCGGGTGAAGGCCGGGTTCAGGTATTGGAAGCGGCCGGCCAGGTCGTAGATGGCCACCGGATCGGGCGCGTTTTCCAATACCGAGCGCAGCCGCCGCTCGCTTTCGACCAGGGCTTGTTCGGCCCGCACCTGCTCGGTCACGTCCTTGAGCATGCCCACCATGCCGATGACCCGGCCCTGGTCGTCCAGGTAGGGGGCTCCGCTCATGGCGAAGATCCGGCGGCTGCCGTTCTGGTGCAGGAGTTCGCCGGTGGTCTCCAGGACGGCCTTCTGGTCGCGGATGCGCTTGAACAAGAGGGCCAGCTCGCCGGCCCGCTCCGGGGGGGCGAAATCCACGAAGTAGCGCCCCAGCACCTGGTCCGGGGCGTGCCCCAGGCGGGCGGCCCAGGCCGGGTTGACATAGGTGAAGGCCCCGGCCCCGTTCAGGGTGTAGATGATGACCGGCGCATTCTCGCTCAGGCGGCGGAAGCGCTCCTCGCTGCGGCGCAGCCTGGTCTCGGCCGCCACCCGGTCGCTGACGTCGCGCACCACGGCCAGCAGGTAGGGCTGGCCCTCCATCTCCAGGCGGTTCAGGCTGATCTCGGCCGCGAAGTCGTTGCCGTCGCAGCGGCGCAGCGACCAGGCGAAGGCCTGGGGTTGGCCGGCCTGGGCCAGGCGCACGAACTCGGCCACGGTTTCGGGGGCGGGGGCGCCGCCGGCCTGGCTGACGAAGGAGAGGTCGCCCAACTCGCGCCCGACGATCTCCTGGCGGGAGCAGCGGAAGATGGCCAGCGCGCTGGGGTTGCAATCCAGCACCCGGCCATCGGCCAGGATGAAGATGGCGTCGGCGGCGGTCTCGAACAGGGTGCGGTAGTGGGCCTCGCTGCGCACCAGGCGGGCCAGGGACAATTCTTCCTGGCCGGGCGGCCCCAACACGGCCAGCAGATGGTTGATGTCGCTTTTCAGCTTGGCCGCGCCCTCCGGGGCGGGATCGCGAGGCGGAGGCGCAACGCCGGGGGGCAGCCTGTCCTGGGACATGCCGGCTCCAAATGTCGAAGTTCGAATGCTGGACGATTATTACCAAAGAAGGGCGCTGAAAGTAAGCCCTTAATGCTAAAAACTCCCGCCGCCGGCCGCGCCGGCCGCCAGTCCGGGCGGGTTCCCTATTTGCTGGTGAGGTTCCAGACCCCGTCCCAGGCCTGGGGCGTCTGGCCGCTGAGCTCCTGGCAGCGCTGGGCGTAGGCGCGGCTGGCCGGGTCATCGGGCAGGGCGGCGAAGGCGGCCGCCGCCTCGTCCCAGCGGCCCTGGCCCACCAACTCCAGGCCGCGCACGAAAGGCTCCCAGGGGGTCAGGTCGTACTGACCGGCCATGCCCAGGGGCTCGAAGACTTTTACCGGCTCCTTGCGCCCCACCACCCGCAGCCGGCCCAGCTCCCGGCCGGCCACCTGGTCGCTCACCTGACGCCAGGTGGCCTCGCTGGCCATCATGTAGGTGCCCAGGACCTTGTTGGCCCCCTCCAGGCGCGAGGCCAGGTTGGCCGCGTCGCCCAGCATGGTGTAGTCGAAGCGCTTGGCCGAGCCCATGTTGCCCACGACAACCTCGCCGGAGTTGAGGCCGATGCGCATGTAGAGCTCAACCCCGGCCTGTTGCTTGAATTCATTCCGCCGCAAGGCCAATTGCTGCTGGCAGCGCAGGCTGGCGCGCACCGCCCGCATGGCGTGGTCGGGCTGGTCCAGGGGCGCGTTCCAGAAGGCGATGATGGCGTCGCCCTCGTATTTGTCCAGGGTGCCGCCCTCCTCCAGGATGATGTCGGTCATGTCGCCCAGGTAGTCGTTCAACAGCGTGGTGAGCTGCTCCGGGTCCAGCTTCTCGCTGATGGAGGTGAAGCCCTGCAGGTCGCTGAAGAAGATGGAAAGCTCGCGGCGCTGGCCGCCCAGGCGCAGGCGGCTGGGGTCCTTGAGCACCTGCTCGATGACGTCCTCGCTGAGGTAGAAGGCGAAGGCCCGGCGCACCTTGCGTTTCTCGCCTTCTTCCTTGAGGAAGCTCAGGGCGGTGAGGGTGAGGAAGACTGTCAACAGGCTCAGCATGGGATAGACCAGGCTGAGCTCCCAGCGGTGGCGCGCGAAGGCGAACCAATGGTTGAAGGCTATCAAGCTCAAGGCCAGAATCATGAACAAGCCCAAGGCGCGGGCGGCCGAGAACCGGGGCATGATGAAGGAGGCCAGCAAGCCCAGCAGGAGAATCGCCGCCAGGTCTGCGCCCAGGGCCCAGTCCGGCCGCAAGAGCCACTGGCCGGAGAGGATGTTGTCCAGGGCGGTGGCGTGGATCTCCGGCCCGGGCAACTGGGGGTCGAAGGGCGTGGGGCGCACGTCGCCCACTCCCACCGCCGAGCCGCCCACCACCACCAGCTTGTCCTTGAGCGCGTCGGCGGGCAGGCGGCCGTGCAGGATGTCGGTCCAGCTATAGGTTGGGAAGCTGGCCCGCGGGCCGCGGAAGTTGAGCCGCAGGGAGCCGTCGGCCTGGGGGGTGATGGCCTTGCCGCCCACCCGGACCTCCACCACGCCGTAGGGTCCCAGCACCAGGCGCGGGGCCAGGTCGGACCAGGCGGCGATGAGCTCCTTGCGGGCCTGGTCCAGGGCCTGGGCCGCCTCTTTTGCTTCGGTTTCATTCACCTGCCCCTGCTCGACGGCGGCCTTGAGCCCCAGCTCGGCCCGGCGCAGCTCCTGGAGTTGGGCGAAGGCCGCGCGGCCTTCATAGGCGTGGAGCATGGAGAGGGTCAGCGGCAGCAGGTAGTCCACCTGGGCCGGGGCTCCGCCCGCGGCCTGGCCCTGGTCCAGGCGGATGACCAGCGGCACGCTGCGGAAGTTGCCGTCCGGGTCGGGCAGCACGTTGAAGTAGCCCAGGGCCGGGCTGGCCTGGGTCAGCTCCGGCACGTTGGGCTCGGCCAGATAGGCGGTGGGCACCGGCAGGCTGGCCTCGTCGGCCCCCGGCAGGAAGCTGACGAAGCGGAAGGCCGCCCCCAGCAACTCCTTGCGCCGGGCCTCGGCTTGTTCCGGGGTTATGTGGCCCACGCCCTGGGCGGACATGTGCAGGAAATAGCCCGGCACGATGGGGGCCGGGGAGAAGGCCACCGCAAGGCCCAGGGCGCGGTCGCCCGCCAGGCGGCCGGCCAGGCGGTCCAGCAGTTCCTGAACGCCGGGGTCGGCGACTTTCTGGCGCTCCTCCTGGATGTAGCCCAGGGCCAGGCTGCCCTCGGATTCGAAAAAGCCCAGGTCCAGCCCGATCACCCCGGCCCCGGAGCGGCCCAGGGCCTCCAGGAGCTGGGCCACCACCGGCCGCGGCCAGGGCCAGCGGCCGATCTCGTCCAGGCTCTTTTCGTCCAGGGCCGCGATGACCACCGGCGTGGCGGGCTGTTGCGCCCCGCGCAGTTGCAGGCGGAGGTCAACCAACTGGTTGTCCAGGGACTCCAGCAGATCGTGGACCAGAGGCGGTTGCAGGGCCGCCAGGGCGGCCCAGGCCAGGGTGATCCCCACGCCGATGAGGGTGAGGGTCCAGCGCCAGGGGGCGGGGCTGGTCTTGGCTTTGGCGGCCATGGGGGCTCCTGGAGGTTGATTCGTCCCAGCCTAGCAAGAGCCTGGCGGCCGGGTCCAAGCTTTTTTGGCTCGCAACGACCGCCCAACAGGGCCCAAATCGCGCCGATTGCTTCCTAACATGCTTCCTGTCGGCAACGTGAGGCCCAGCGCGTGGGCCGGGCCTCACCACTAAAACTAATTTAAATTGCTTGGTGCCTGGGGCGGGACTCGAACCCGCACGCCCTATTCGGGCTGGGGATTTTAAGTCTCACGGTTGCTGCTTACCTGGAATACGCCTCAATTCGCTGCTCCGCGAAATAGCTAATAAAAAGTCTTGCTAAGATCACATTGGTTTCGATAAAATCCTCCACAAATTTACTTCTGGTGCTTACCTGGTGCTTACCCGAAACACAGGGGACTTTTCGTGGCCAAGCTCACCAAGCGCTTTATTGACTCCATTCAGCCCGAGGTCCAAGGCGACACATTGCTGTGGGATGACGACCTGCCGGGCTTCGGGCTCCGGGTGAAGCCCTCCGGAGTAAAGTCGTTCTGCATCCAATACCGAGCCGGAGGCAGGAGCCGGCGGACCACCTTGGGGACCTATGGCCGGCTGACTCCGGACGAGGCCCGCAAGCTGGCCCGGCAAATGCTGGCCGACGTCGCCAGGGGCAAGGACCCTGCGGAGGCCAAGGCCCAGGGGCGCAGCGCTCCCACCATGAAGGACCTGGCGGGCCGCTACCTGGCAGAGCATGCCCAAGCGAAGAAAAAGCCGGCCAGTATATTCAGGGACCGGCGCTTGATCGAGCGCTTCATCCTACCGGTTGTAGGCAGCATGAAGGTTGATGCCGTGAGCCGGGCGGACGTGTCCAGATTGCACCACAAGGTGGGGAAGGATACTCCGATTCAGGCCAACCGCGTCTTGGCCGTGCTGTCCAAAATGATGACCCTGGCCGTGCGCTGGGGGCTCAGGAGCGATGCCCAGGGCAACCCCTGCCGGCATGTGGAGCGTTTCAAGGAGAACAAGCGGGAGCGCTACCTTTCGGCCGAGGAACTGGCCCGCCTGGGGGCGGTGCTGGCCCAGGTCGAAGCGGAGGGCCGCGAGAACCTCTATGCAATTGCCGCGATCCGCCTGCTGCTGCTGACCGGCGCGCGACTGGGCGAAGTCCTGGGCCTGCGCTGGGAGTGGGTGGACCTGGAACGCGGCTGCGTGTTCCTGCCGGACAGCAAGACCGGCCGCAAGACCATCCCCCTGGGCAGTCATGCCATGGAGATTCTGGCGGGCCTGCCCCGCGCCGCCGGCAACCCCCACGTCCTGCCCGGCCTCAAGCTGGGCACGCACCTGCAAGACCTCAACGGCCCCTGGCGTCGGATCAGGGCAGCCGCCGATCTGGAGGGAGTCCGGCTGCATGACCTGCGGCACACCTGGGCCAGCCTGGGGGCGGCTTCGGGCCTGTCCCTGCCGCTGATCGGCGCGGTGCTGGGGCACAGCGAGCCCAGCACGACTCAGCGCTACAGCCACCTGGCCAATGATCCCTTGAAGCAGGCGGCGGACTTGGTGGACGGCAAGGTGGCCGAGGCCCTGAGCCGGCCTGTAGTGAAGAAAGTGGTGGCGTTACGGCCCAAGGGTTGAGCTCCCGTTGCTTCATAACGGAATCCGTTATATCATTAGGCCATGATCAAGAGCTTCAAGGGCAAGGAAGCGGAGAAGGTGTTCAACCGGACACCCTCCCGCCGTCTGCCCCATGACCTGCAAAGGGTGGCCTTGCGGAAGCTCCGGATGCTGCACCGGGCGCGCAGCCTGGATGATTTGCGGATACCGCCGGCCAACCGGCTTGAGGCCCTGGGCGGGGACCGCAAGGGCTTGCACAGCATCCGCATCAATGACCAGTGGCGAGTCTGTTTCCTCTGGAGAGAAGGCGACGCCTACGAAGTTGAGATAGTGGATTACCACTAGGGAGGCTGTCATGGCTGCCAAGAAGCTAGCGCCGTTGCATCCGGGGGAAGTGTTGCTGGAAGAATTCTTGACCCCCCTGGGCCTGAGCCAGAACGCCTTGGCCCGCGAGCTGAAGATACCTCCCCGCCGGGTCAATGAGATTGTGCTTGGCAAGCGCGGCGTATCTGCCGACACCGCCTTGCGCCTGGCGCGTTACCTGGGCACCTCGGCCGAGTTCTGGCTGGGCCTGCAAGCCGATTATGAGCTGGACGTGGCCAAGGATCGGGCTGAGGAAGAAATCCTGCGGGAAGTGAAGGTAGGTCCTTGGGTCGATAAAGCTTCGATTGACAGCTCAGTGCACACCTAGCCGCATCCCTGCCACGCCTTGAATGCAGACGCCAACACGGCCTGATGCATTTAACCCCGCATAACCTATGCCCCCACAAGCAAAACGGAAAGGTTGGAAGATGCCTGCCCTGCGCATTTTGAACCCCAACAAAACTTTCATCGATTTGGCCGAGCAATACCTTCTGGCAAAAATGCTGTTTGTTGAAAATGAAGCTCGATGTGAAGCACTGGTCTCAAGCGCAACAATATGGGCGGCCAATCAGGCAAAAAATGACCCCGCCGAACTTAAAAGGGTACCATTGGCACTTGAAGAGATGCCGGGGTTGAAGCCTGAAGAAAGGGCCATGCTTACTCTCGAGATTCTTGACCAGGCGAGCTATCAGGCGGTCCAGCCATTATTGTCTCCGCTGGGCGGTTTTGGCTCCATTGCCAAGTCTTGCATGGCCAAACCATTTACTGATAAAGAAGCTAAAGAACGGGTTACCAAGGGCGAAATTACGGGAAATGTGATACGACATATTTTGTACATGGCACAGCACCGCCCCGAAGATGTTAGCGTGAACAAGGCAGTCTATCTTTGCGAAAAAGACCTTGAATTAGGGGAAGCAGCGTCTGGATTGGTAGGCATTAGCAGAAGGGCGATATGGGATTCATGGAAGACCTATAAACCAGTATCTCACCTTTGGGGCGCGGTCTCAATTTGGGAAAGTGTCTGCGATCCTGATCACCCATTTTCATGGTTTCAATTACATAAGTTGTTTTTTCCTTTTCTGAACGTTGCAAAATGGGTTCAGGATAAAGTCACCACTTTATATCCCCGTGGAAAAGCTGATCCGATATTGGATGTTGCGAGCATATACACTCTGCCTGGTGAACTATCTTATGAATCATTTGATGCGCCTATCCTTATAAGCCATGACAGCCCGTAGAATCTATGCTATATTAATGTATAGCCCTAGCTCTTTCCGGGGGTACGTGATGGCCAAGAGAAGCAAGGGATCGTCGCTCATCAGTTTCCAA
>JBMORH010000059.1:0-42615 GCA_049322275.1 Thermodesulfobacteriota bacterium | reverse complement strand
AAGAACCGACTCGCTGATCCTGGGCAGCGAACCTTCGGGCACCTTCAGCCCCTTTGACTTCCTCGGCATACTGGCTCCTTCCTCAAGCCTTCATATGCCTCAAACACAAAATTCTGGATAGGCCCCAGTTACGGGCTGTACCAAAATCAGTCCTGGCTGCAAGCATTGCTATGCCGAGCGGCTGGCCAAGCGGCTCCAGGCCATGGGCCAGCCCAACTACGCCAACGGTTTCAACGTCACGCTGCACGAGCGCATGCTCAGCGCGCCCATGGGCTGGAACAAGCCTCAGATGGTCTTCGTCAACTCCATGAGCGATCTGTTCCACGAACAGGTGCCTTTCACTTTCATTGAAAAAGTCTTCAAGGTGATGCGGGTCGCCAACCAGCACCGCTACCAAGTGCTGACCAAGCGCTCGGAACGACTTGCGGAACTGGCAGCAAGCCTGTCCTGGACCCCCAATATTTGGCAGGGCGTGACCGTAGAAAATGCGGACTATGCCTTCCGGGTGGACCACCTGCGCCAGGTGCCGGCCGCCGTGAAGTTCCTGTCCTTGGAGCCGCTGCTTGGTCCGATTCCGGACCTGAACCTGGACGGCATCAATTGGGTGATCGTAGGGGGCGAGTCTGGCCCGGGCGCGCGGCCCATGCTGAGCGAGTGGGTGCTGGACCTCCGCGACCAATGCCAACGGGCTCGGGTGCCGTTCTTTTTCAAGCAATGGGGCGGGACCAACAAGAAAAAGGCCGGCCGTCTTTTGAACGGCCGGACCTATAGCGAAATGCCTAAGGCCGCGTAATAACTTACGCCTGCTTTTTGATCTCCTCATCCGTCAGGTAGCAGGCCGGGTCCGGGGCCCAGAGGTCGCCGGTGGCGGCCTCGGCGCGCACGCGGAAGTTGCCGCCGCAGATGTCCAGCCAGCGGCAGTCGGTGCAGCGGCCCTTGAGGTGGGGGCGCTTGTCCTTCAGCTTGCCCAGCACCGGATGGCTGAGGTCGGTCCAAATCTGGCTGAAAGGCCGCTCGGTCACGTTGCCCACGGTGAGGTGGCGCCAGAACTGGTCCGGGTGCACCGCGCCGTCCCAGCTCACGCAGCCGATGCCCCGACCGGAGCTGTTGCCCTCGTTCCAGCCCAAAAGCTCCAGCACCTCGGCCGCGCGCCGCGGGTCCTCGCGCAAGAGGCGCTGATACACATACGGCCCGTCGGCGTGGTTGTCCACCGTGAGCACCTCCGGGCACTGGCCCTTGGCGAAAAGCGCCTTGGTGCGGTCCATGATGAGGTCCAGCAGCGCGCGGGCGCCGGCGTGGTCCAGGTCCTCGTCCATGAGCCGGCTGCCGCGGCCGGCGTAGACCAGGTGGTAGAAGCAGACCCGCGGAATGCCTTCGGTTTCCAGCAGATCAAAGATGCCCGGCACCTCGGCCGCGTTGTGCTTGAACACCGTGAAGCGTAAGCCCACCTTGAGCCCCGCGGCCAGGCAGTTGCGGATGCCGGCCAGGGCCTGGTCGAAAGCCCCGGCCACGCCCCGGAACTTGTCATGCACCGCCGGCAGGCCGTCCAGGCTCACGCCCACGTAGCTCAGGCCTATGTCCTTTAGTTCCTTGGCCTTGTCGGCGCTAATCAGGGTGCCGTTGGTGGAGATGACCGCGCGCATGCCTTTGCCCACGGCGTAGCGGGCCAGCTCCGGCAGGTCGGGGCGCATCAGGGGCTCGCCGCCGCTGAACAGGATGACCGGCGCGCCGAACTGGGCCAGGTCGTCGATCATGGCCTTGGCCTGGGCGGTGGTCAGCTCGGACGGGCTGGGGCCGGCCGTGGCGTGGGCGTAGCAGTGCATGCACTTCAGGTTGCAGGCCTTGGTCATGTTCCAGACCACCACCGGCTTCTTGTCGGCGGAGAACTGCAACAAATGACTGGGCAACTTGCCCGAATGCCGGCCGTAGCGCAACGCGTCCGAAGGCTCGACCGTGCCGCAATAGAGCTTGCTGATGCCTATCATTTTATGTTGTGGGCGGGGGCATCCTCTTGGTGGCCCAAAAGGGCTCCCCCGGACCCCCTCCTAAAAGGCCGGAGTTTAGGCGCTGATAGCCGGGGTTGACCGATTAATAATAGCCTAAAGTTTCGGGCAGGGGAGATGCGGAGGGGAACTTTATCGCTAAAAGTTCCCCTCCGCCTGCATTTCAATCGTCTGGCCTACTGGGCCAGGGTGGTGGCGTAGTGTTTCTGGAACAGGCCGCGCAGGTAGTTCTCGGTGTCCAGCACGGCCTCCTGGGGCAGGTGGAAGGTGTGCAGACCGGTGCGGTCGCGCGCGAGCTTGAGGCCGGGCTCCAGCACGTGGCTCAGGCGCTGCAAGTAGTCGCCGACGCTGCATTCTTCCACCGCGGTGCCGGCCAGGATGGCCACCTCGGCCGTCTCGTCGAAACGGATTTTGAGGCCGAAGCGCTCGTGGAAGGCCACCTCGAAGTCCCGCACCTGCTCCAGCTTGGCCAGCACCTGCTCAAAAGCCGCGCCCAGGGTCATGCCGACCCGGTAATATTCGTCGGCGATGAGGTCCATGCGGGCGGGGGTGAGCGGCGCGGCCAGGCGGCCGGCGTAGAGGCTCTGGCGCTTGCCGATCATCTTCATCAGCTCCAGGCGCTCGCTGCGGGCGGCGTCGTCGAAGCGCCGGGCCAGCTCGGCGTCGGCCGGGTCGGCCAGGAGCCGGGCCAGGGCGGCGTTGGGGTCGGCCACCAGCTCCGGGGTGACGACCAGCTCGCGGATGTCGGTGCTGGGCAGGCGCTTCTCGAAAGGCAGCAGGGCCTTTTCCAGCACCGAGACCAGGGCGCGGGCGCCGGTCTTGAGTTCGGCGGCCTGTTCGGCCAGGATTTGCAGCGCGGCGGGCTCGAAGCGCAGGTCGATGTCATAGGCGGCGAAGTCGCGCTTTTTGCTGATGATAACCGGGTTGTTGGGATTCTTGAGTATCTCGTGCAGGTCGTCGGCGGTCAGCTCCTCCAACACCACCGTGACCGGCAGCCGGCCCACGAACTCGGTCTCGAAACCGAACTCCACCAGGTCCTGGCTGGTGAGCTGCTGGAAATACTCCTGGTCCAGGCCGGATGCGCGCACCGGGGCGGCGAAGCCCACCGATTTCTGGTTCAGCCGGCGCTTGATGATCTCTGGCAGGCCGCCGAAGGCCCCGGACATTATGAACAGGATGTGGCGGGTGTTGACCGAGCGCTTCTCGCGTTTACCGGTTTTGCGATACTTTTCAATGGCCTGTATCTGGGAGATCGGGTCGTGGGCCGCCTTGAGGTCCACCTCGGTCTCCTCCATGGGCTTGAGCAGGGCGCGCTGCACGCCGGTGCGGCTCACGTCCGGGCCGATGAGATTGTGGGCGCTGGCGATCTTGTCCACCTCGTCCACGTAGACGATGCCGTACTGGGCCAGTTCGATGTCGTCGCCGGCCTCGTGGACCAGGTCGCGGATCAGGTCCTCCACGTCGCCGCCCACGTAGCCGGTCTCGCTGAACTTCGTCGCGTCGCCCTTGACGAAGGGCACGCCCAGCTTGGCGGCGATGAGCTTGACCATGTAGGTCTTGCCCACGCCGGTCGGGCCGATCATCAGCACGTTATTCTTGATCAAACCCACGCCGTCCGCCGGGTCGGCGCTGGCGCGCTGGGCCAGGTAGCGGGCGCGGTTGAAATGGGTGCAGACCTTGGTGGCCAGAACGGCCTTGGCCTCGTCCTGGCGCACGATGTACTGGTCCAGGTAGGCGACCATCTCCTCCGGGCGCATGTTGAAGTTGATCTTGGACCAAACCCCGTCCTCGGCCGGCTGGTCGGCTTCGGGCAGGGGGCACAGCCGCGGGGCCAGGGCGCGGCTCTGGGCGCCGTATTTCTGGCTCAGATAGTCGCTGAGCTCCCGCTCCATCTGCTTCTGGTCGGGCGGGTTGCCCTGGGGTTCGCCGGACTCGTGGTGCTTTTCCATCCTAACGTCCTTGCAAAGGTGTGGCGGCCTGCGGATAGGCTCCGGCCAGGCGCGCGTCTATCAATGAATATAAAGCGGGGCCAGGGAGGGCGCAAGGCGGCCCCCGGAGAGAACCCAGGGAGATTCCGGTAATTTTTTGCGGTTGCCAGTTGGCCAGGTTTGTGTATTATTGTCGCAGCTTGCGCCCGGACCCGCTGGGCAGGGAAAGTTGCGCGCTTTTATTCTTGCCGGAGCGGTAATGCGACGCTATATTAGCAGCTTCGGCTGGCGTAGCTCAACTGGCAGAGCGGCTGATTTGTAATCAGCAGGTTGCGGGTTCGATTCCCACCGCCAGCTCCAGACTGGCTGACGGTCAGGGCTGGAGGTGGGACGCGCCGAGGTTCCCGGATGGGCGGGCGCGAACGGCTGCTGGCCGAAAAACTTAGTGATAATAACAAGGTGGGGTTCCCGAGCGGCCAAAGGGAGCAGACTGTAAATCTGCCGGCGAAGCCTTCGGAGGTTCGAATCCTCCCCCCACCACCAATTTCAGTTTCCGCGGCCCCGCCCCCAGTGGCCAAAACCGGTTCGACGCGATAAACTATTAAGGATACGCCCACGTAGCTCAGTAGGTAGAGCACTTCCTTGGTAAGGAAGAGGTTCATCGGTTCAAGCCCGATCGTGGGCTCCACCAAGTTTGGACAGGCGTAAACCAGGGGCGACCCCCAGCGCGAAAGGCCCCGGATTTCCATCGCCATAAGGAGTGTCCCATGGCCAAGGCAAAGTTTGAGCGCAAGAAGCCTCACGTGAACGTGGGAACGATTGGGCATATCGACCACGGCAAGACCACGTTGACGGCCGCGATAACGAAGTGCCTGGCGTCTCACGGTCAGGCGCAGTTCATACCGTTCGACCAGATCGACAAGGCGCCTGAGGAGCGGGAGCGCGGCATCACGATCGCCACGGCGCACGTGGAGTACGAGACGAAGAACCGCCACTACGCGCACGTGGACTGCCCTGGCCACGCGGACTACATCAAGAACATGATCACCGGCGCGGCGCAGATGGACGGCGCGATCCTGGTGGTTGGGGCGGACGACGGTCCGATGCCGCAGACGCGGGAGCACATTCTTTTGGCGCGTCAGGTGGGCGTGCCTGCGATCGTGGTGTTTTTGAACAAGGTTGACATGGTCGACGACGAGGAGCTGATCGAGCTGGTGGAGCTTGAGCTTCGCGAGCTTTTGAGCAAGTACGAGTTCCCCGGCGACGACACTCCGATCGTGAAGGGCAGCGCGCTGAAGGCTCTGAACTGCGGCTGCGGCAAGGACGGCTGCCCTGAGTGCCAGCCGATCCTGGAGCTGATGGCGGCGGTGGACAGCTTCGTGCCTGAGCCGGTTCGGGAGACCGACAAGCCGTTTTTGATGCCGATCGAGGACGTGTTCAGCATCAGCGGTCGCGGCACGGTGGTGACGGGTCGCATCGAGCGCGGCACGGTGAAGATTCAGGAGGAGGTCGAGATCATCGGCATCCGTCCGACGGTTAAGACGGTCTGCACGGGCGTGGAGATGTTCCGCAAGATTCTGGACAGCGGGCAGGCCGGCGACAACGTTGGTCTTCTGCTGCGGGGCACCAAGCGCGACGACGTTGAGCGGGGTCAGGTGGTGGCCAAGCCTGGCTCTATCACCCCGCACACGAAGTTCAAGGCCGAGGTGTACGTGCTGAGCAAGGAGGAGGGTGGCCGCCACACTCCGTTCTTCAACGGCTACCGTCCGCAGTTCTACTTCCGGACCACGGACGTGACGGGCGTGGTGACGCTGCCTGAGGGCGTTGAGATGGTGATGCCGGGCGACAACGTGGCCATCGAGGTGAGCCTCATCACCCCGATCGCCATGGAAAAGGAGCTTCGCTTCGCCATCCGCGAGGGCGGCCGCACCGTGGGCGCCGGCGTAATCAGCGAGATCATCGAGTAAGGCGGCGACAGATGCCCAGAGAGATCATTCACCTGGTCTGCCAGGATTGCAAGCGCAAGAACTACAGCACCACCAAGAACAAGCGGCGCACGCCCGACAAGCTGGAGTTCAAGAAGTTTTGCAGCTCGTGCCGTGCCCACACGGTGCATCGCGAAGGCAAGTAGTTTTGTTGACTGGTGGTTGCAGGCCTGTAGCTCAACTAGGCTAGAGCGTCGGACTCCAAATCCGAAGGCTGGGGGTTCGATTCCCTCCAGGCCTGCCAGTCCACCCAAACTGTGATTTCGACGGCGCGGCCCCGGCCGGCCCACCCTGGGCCGGAGCGGGGCAGGGCGGCTTTTTAGCTGATCGCCCCGGCGCGCCGCCGGCGGGAAGCGGGATGGCCATGGCCGAAGCCAAGGATAGCAAGCCCGCGCGCAACAGCGCGGCCGCCAAGCCCGGAGCGGACAAGGCCCCGGCCAAACCGGCCCGCGCAGGCGCCAAGGAAAAAGACAAGGACGCGCAGCCTGGCGGGCCGGCGGTGTGGCTGGGCCAGGCGGTGCAGTTTCTGCGCGAGGTCAAGACCGAGCTGAAGAAGGTCACCTGGCCGGCGCGCAAGCAGGCCATGTCCAGCACCGGCGTGGTGCTGGTGCTGGTCATCCTCTCCAGCGTGTTCCTGGCGCTGGTGGACTACGCGCTGGGCAATATCGTGCGCGCGCTCATCAAGATGGGTTAGGGGGCGAGGCTTGGCCAAGCACTGGTACATCGTCCACACCTACTCCGGGTTCGAGAACAAGGTCCGCGAGGCCTTGGCCGAGCGGGTCAAGAGCCACGGCCTGTCCGACTACTTCGGCCGAATCCTGGTGCCGATGGAGAAGGTGGTGGAGATGGTCAAGGGCTCCCGGCGCGAGTCCTCCCGCAAGTTCTATCCCGGCTACATCCTGGTCGAGATGGAAATGAACGACGCCACCTGGCACCTGGTCAAGGCCACGGCCAAGGTGACCGGCTTCGTGGGGGGGACGGAAACCGCGCCGCAGCCCATAACCGAGGAGGAAGCCGACCGCATCATCGCTCAGATGGCGGAGGGGGCCAAGCAGCCCCGGCCCAAGTACAGCTTCCGCGAGGGCGACGAGGTGCGGGTCATCGACGGCCCCTTCAACAACTTCAACGGGGTCGTGGAGGAGGTCCATCCCGACAAGGGCAAGCTGCGGGTGCTCATCAGCATCTTCGGCCGGGCCACCCCGGTGGAACTGGAGTTCGTCCAGGTAACCAAAATCTAGCCGGATCACCAGCCGCCCCAGACTCCCGCCCCAAGAAGGCGCGCGGGAGGTTCGATCGTGGGCGGGCGCCGGCCGTCAGCAGGAGACACCATGGCCAAGAAAGTCGTTGCCAACATCAAGTTGCAGATTCCGGCCGGCCGCGCCAACCCCAGCCCGCCGGTGGGTCCGGCCTTGAGCCCCCACGGCGCCAACATCATGGAATTCTGCAAGGCCTTCAACGCCCGCACCCAGGGCATCGGCGACACCATCATCCCGGTGGTCATCACCGTCTACGCCGACCGCAGCTTCACCTTCGTGACCAAGACCCCGCCGGCCGCGGTGCTGCTTCGCAAGGCCGCCGGCGTGCCCAAGGGCTCGGCCACGCCCAACAAGGACAAGGTCGGCAAGATCAGCCTGACCCAGATCCGCGAGATCGCCCAGGAGAAGATGAACGACCTGAACACCCGCGACCTGGACCAGGCGATGCGCACCATCATGGGCACCGCCCGCTCCATGGGCCTGGAGGTCGTTCAGTAGGCCCAATCAACCCAGAGCACGTGGAGGCCTGGCCAGGCCGAGAGCACACGTAACTGTGCGCAAACGCACGGAGGACATGACGATGGCCAAGCACGGCAAGAAGTACAACGAGGTTCGCACCCAGGTTGATCGCCAGAAGCGCTATGGCTTCGAGGACGGCATCGAGGCGGCCCTGGGCGCCTCCTACGCCAAGTTCGACGAGTCGGTGGACGTGGCGGTGCGCCTGGGCGTCGACCCCCGCCACGCCGACCAGATGGTGCGCGGCACGGTGGTGCTGCCCCACGGCACCGGCAAGCCGGTGCGGGTGGCGGTTTTCGCCAAGGGCGAGAAGGAAAAGGAGGCCCTGGAGGCCGGGGCCGATTTCGTGGGCAGCGACGACCTGGTCGAGAAGGTCGCCGGCGGCTGGACCGATTTCGACCGCGCCGTGGCCACCCCGGACATGATGGGCTCGGTGGGCAAGCTGGGTCGCGTCCTGGGCCCGCGCGGCCTGATGCCCAACACCAAGAGCGGCACCGTGACCTTCGACCTGGCCAAAGCGGTCAAGGAGATCAAGGCCGGCAAGATCGAGTTCCGCGTGGACAAGGGCGGGGTGGTGCACGCGCCGGTGGGCAAGAAGAGCTTCGGCAAGGAAAAGCTGAAGGAGAACCTGGACGCCCTGATGGAGACCCTGGTGCGCCTGAAGCCGGCCACGGCCAAGGGCACCTACGTCAAGGGCGTCACCGTCAGCACCACCATGGGCGCCGGCGTGCGCCTGGACACCGCCGAGGTCAAGGCGGCGGTGAAGGCCTAGACGGTCTCAACGGGGGCCCGGCCCCCGTATACATAGACGCTCTGGACCTGCGCTGCGGTCAGAGACAGCGGGCGGCCTGGCGATAGGCTCTAATGACCCGGAGATGGGTCACCCGCCGAGAGCGACGGGGCAGGTGTGACGATAGAGGAATCGTGCTCACCTCCTTGATCTGACTCAAGGACGTGGTCCAGGCAACAGGCGGGTCGGCGGATATCGGATGCCGGCCCACAAGGAGGTAGCCAGAGGTGAACCGCAGCGAAAAACAGGTCGTGGTCGATGCCATGGCCGAGCGCCTCGGTCGCGCCAAGGCATGCGTGCTGACCAACTTCACGGGGCTCAAGGTCGAGCAGATGACCGACCTGCGCCAGAAGCTCAGGGAGAACCGCCTTGAGTACGTGGTGGTCAAGAACACGCTGCTAAAGCGCGCCGGCGAGGGCTCTTCCGCCGCGCTCCTGGCCGACGAGCTGACGGGACCCAACGGTTTGGCCATCGCCTACGACGATCCGGTGGCCCTGGCCAAGATCTTGGTGGATTTCGCCAAGATCAATCCCAAGCTTGAGCTTCGGTCCGGGGTGTTGGAGGGCAAATTGATCAGCGCCGCCCAGGTGGCGGACCTGGCCAAGATGCCTTCCCGCGAGCAGCTTTTGGCCATGTTGCTGGGCGCCATGAACGGCGTGCCCCGCAATCTGGTCAGCGTGCTGGCGGCGGTGCCGCGCTCGTTGCTCAACGCGCTCAACGCCATCAAGGACCAGAAGGCCGAGGCCGCCTAGACCGGCGCACCGGGAGCATGATTCCACTAATTTCGTCGCATCGGGCCGGCGGCCGACAAGCCCCGGCCGGCAGGAAAGGAAAACGTTAAAATGGCCGTGACCAAAGCCGAAGTGATCGAGTTCATCAAGAACATGACCGTGCTGGAGCTCTCCGAGCTCGTCAAGGAGCTGGAGGAGACCTTCGGCGTGAGCGCCGCCGCCCCCATGATGGTGGGCGCCATGCCCATGGCCGGTGGCGCCGAGGCAGCCGTCCAGGAGGAGCAGACCGAGTTCGACGTCATCCTGGAGAGCGCCGGCGACAAGAAAATCCAGGTGATCAAGGTCGTGCGGGCCATCACCGGCCTGGGCCTGAAGGAGGCCAAGGACCTGGTGGACGGCGCGCCCAAGCCGGTCAAGGAGGCCGTGAGCAAGGAAGAGGCCGAGAAGATCAAGGCCGAGCTGGAAGAGTCCGGCGCCGTGGTGCAGGTGAAGTAGGGCGCCGCCCCGCTTGCATGCAGACAGCCTTCCCGGCGGCGCGGCCAGGCCCCGCCGCCGGGAAGCGGCCAAAAAAATACATCGCCCCCCGGCAGGGCCGGGCCGCTTGCGCGGGCGAGCGGCCTAGGTGCCGCCGGGTGCCCGTGTTTGGTGGTTCGGCCACCCGGGGCGTGACAGTTTAGGACGCCCCCGCACCCTTCTCCGAAGGAGAGTCCATGAGCCAGGCGACCGAGACCAGGAAGCGGGTCCGCAAAAATTTTGGCAAGATCGCCAAGATCATCGACATCCCCAACCTGATCGACATGCAGAAGCAGAGCTACGAGCGCTTCCTGCAAAAGGATGTCGCGCCGGAGCTGAGGCAGGAGATCGGCCTGCAGGGGGTCTTCAGGAGCGTATTCCCCATCCGCGATTTCTCCGGCACCTCGTCGCTGGAGTTTGTCAGCTATTCCTTCGGCGAAGTCAAGTACGAGGTGGACGAGTGCCTGGCCCGCGGCATGACCTATGAGGCGCCCTTGAAGCTCACCGTGCGCCTGGTGGTCTACGACGTGGACAAGGAAAGCGGGGTGCAGTCCATCCGCGACATCAAGGAGCAGGAGATCTATTTCGGCACCCTGCCGCTCATGACCGACCGCGGGACCTTCATCGTCAACGGCACCGAACGCGTGGTGGTCAGCCAGCTCCACCGCTCCCCCGGCATCTTCTTCGACCACGACAAGGGCCGCACCCACTCCAGCGGCAAGCTGCTCTACAGCGCTCGCATCATCCCGCTCCGGGGCTCCTGGATCGACCTGGAGTTCGATCCCAAGGACATCCTGTACGTGCGCATCGACCGCCGGCGCAAGTTCCCGGTGACGCTCCTGCTCAAGGCTTTGGGCTACAGCGCCCAGGATCTTCTGGACACCATGTACCAGAAGGAGTGGTACCGCCTGGAGGGCGAGCAGGTCCAGCGCAAGGTGGACGCCGAGATCATGATGGGCCGCGAGGTCAGCCGCGACGTTATCGACCCGGAGACCAACAAGCCCCTGGTCAAGTCCGGCAAGAAGATGACCCGCCGCGCCCTGAACCGCCTGGCCGAGCTGGGCGTGCAGTGGATACTGGTGGACCCCGACGACCTGGTGGGCCGCTACGCCGCCATCGACCTGCCCGACCCCAACACCGGCGAGCTGATCGTGGGCATCAACCAGCCCATCGGCCACGAGGCGCTCTTGAAGCTGCGGGCGGCCGGCGTGACCGAGGTGCCCACCCTGTACATCGACGGCATGCGCACCAGCAGTTGCTTCCGCGACACCCTGGAGCTGGACAAGGTCGAGGGCGAGGACGAGGCCATCGTCGACATCTACCGCAAGCTCAGGCCCAGCAACCCGCCCACCCTGGAGGTGGCCCGCACCTTCTTCAACAACCTGTTCTTCAGCCCGGAGCACTACGACCTTTCGGCCGTGGGCCGCTTGAAGCTCAACCTGCGTCTGGGCCTGGACGTGAACGAAGATCTGCGCACCCTGCGCCGGGACGACATCCTACGCTCGGTCCAGCTTCTGATCGAGCTCAAGGACACCGAGGGCCAGGTGGACGACATCGACCACCTGGGCAACCGCCGGGTGCGCGCGGTGGGCGAGCTTCTGGAAAACCAGTACCGCATCGGCCTGGTGCGCATGGAGCGGGCCATCAAGGAGCGCATGAGCCTGCAGGAGATCGAGGCCCTGATGCCCCATGATCTCATCAACTCCAAGCCGGTCAGCGCGGTGGTCAAGGAGTTCTTCGGCACCAGCCAGCTCAGCCAGTTCATGGACCAGACCAACCCCCTGAGCGAGGTGACCCACAAGCGCCGGCTCTCGGCCCTGGGGCCGGGCGGACTCACCCGCGAGCGGGCCGGCTTCGAGGTGCGCGACGTCCATTCCACCCACTACGGACGCATCTGCCCCATCGAGACGCCGGAAGGCCCCAACATCGGCCTGATCGTGAGCCTGTCCACCTACGCGCGCGTCAACGACTACGGCTTCATCGAGACCCCCTACCGCCTGGCCGGCGGCGGCCGGGTCAGCACCGAGGTGCGCTTCCTCTCCGCCCTGGAGGAGGCCGACCACGCCATCGCCCAGGCCAACGCGCCCATCGACAAGGACGGCAAGTTCCAGCGCGACATCGTCAGCGTCCGCCAGGCCGGCGAGTTCATGATGGTGGGCCCGGAAGAAGTCGAATACATGGACGTGAGCCCCAACCAGCTCGTCTCCGTGGCCGCCTCCCTGGTGCCCTTCCTGGAAAACGACGACGCCAACCGCGCGCTGATGGGATCGAACATGCAGCGCCAGGCGGTGCCGCTCCTTCGCACCGACGCGCCCCTGGTGGGCACCGGCATCGAGCGGGTGGTGGCGCGCGATTCCGGCGTGTGCGTGGTGGCCGAGGCCGACGGGGTGATCAACGCCGTGGACGCGGCGCGCATCGTGGTGCGCTATGACAAGCCCTTGAATCCCTACGAGCCCCACAGCCAAGTGAAGATCTACAAGCTGACCAAGTATCAGCGCAGCAACCAGAACACCTGCACCAGCCAGAAGCCCATCGTGGTGCGCGGCCAACGGGTGAAGAAGGGCCAGATACTGGCCGACGGCCCGGCCGTGGACCAGGGCGAGCTGGGCCTGGGGCGCAACGTCATGGTCGCCTTCATGAGTTGGGGCGGCTACAACTACGAGGACTCGATCCTGGTCAGCGAGCGCATCGCCAAGGAGGACATCTTCACCTCGGTGCACATCGAGGAGTTCGAGACGGTGGCGCGCGACACCAAGCTGGGCAAAGAGGAGATCACCCGCGACATTCCCAACGTGGGCGAGGAGGCCTTGAAGAACCTGGACGAGGCCGGCATCATCCGCATCGGCGCGGAGATCAAGGCTGGCGACATCCTGGTGGGCAAGATCACGCCCAAGGGCGAAACCCAGCTCAGCCCGGAGGAGAAGCTCCTGCGCGCCATCTTCGGCGAGAAGGCCGGGGACGTGAAAGACACCAGCCTGCGCGTGCCGCCGGGCGTGGAGGGCATCGTCATCGACGCCCGCGTGTTCTCGCGCAAGGGCATCGAAAAAGACGAGCGCGCCCAGGCCATCGAGGACGACGAGGTGGCCCGCCTGATGAAGGACCAGAAGGACGAGATCGGCATCATCCGCGGCAACGCCCTGACCCAGCTCAACTTGCTCTTGGTGGGCAAGCAGTTGGCCGCGCCGCTGAAGGACGACAAGGGCAAGGCCATCATCCCCAAGAAGACGCCCATCACCGACGAGCACCTGAAGGACCTGCCCATCCGCCTGCTGCGCGAGGTGGACCTGGCCGGGGCCGACGAGAGCATCCAGGCCGAGCTGGAGCGCATCGTGGACAGCTACCTGGAGCAGGTGGACGTCATCCGCCAGGCCTTCGAGAACAAGGTGGCCAAGCTGAAGAAGGGCGACGAGCTGCCTCCGGGCGTCATCAAGATGGTCAAGGTCTACGTGGCCATGAAGCGCAAGCTCAGCGTGGGCGACAAGATGGCCGGCCGCCACGGCAACAAGGGCGTGGTCAGCCGCATCCTGCCCGAAGAAGACATGCCCTTTTTTGAGGACGGCACCCCGGTGGACATCGTGCTCAACCCCCTGGGCGTGCCCAGCCGCATGAACGTGGGCCAGGTGCTGGAAACCCACCTGGGCTGGGCCAGCAAGGCCCTGGGCCAGCAGATCGGCCGCCTGGTGGACGCGGTGAACGACGCCAAGAACAAGGCGCTGACCAAGGCCAAGATCAAGGACCTGAAGGCCTTCCTGGAGCAGGTCTACTCGCCGGCCGAGGTGGCCGACCTCATGAGCACCGTCAGCAAGGACGAGGACCTGCTGCCCCTGGCCGAGAACCTGCGCTACGGCGTGCCGGTGGCCACCCCGGTCTTCGACGGCGCCAGCGAGCAGGAGATCCAGAAGCTCCTGACCCTGGCCGGCGTTTCGCCCACCGGCCAGGCCCGGCTGCGCGACGGGCGCACCGGAGCCTCCTTCGACCGCGCCGTGACCGTGGGCGTGATGTACATGCTCAAACTCCACCACCTGGTGGACGACAAGATCCACGCCCGCAGCATCGGCCCCTACTCGCTGGTCACCCAGCAGCCCCTGGGCGGCAAGGCCCAGTTCGGCGGCCAGCGCCTGGGCGAGATGGAGGTCTGGGCCATGGAGGCCTATGGCGCCGCCTACTCGCTGCAGGAATTCCTGACGGTGAAGAGCGACGACGTGGCCGGGCGCACCCGGATGTACGAAAAGATCGTCAAGGGAGAGAACAACCTGGAAGCCGGCCTGCCCGAAAGCTTCAACGTCCTGGTCAAGGAGCTGCAAGCGCTCTGCCTGGACGTGGAGATGATCGAGAGCAGGACCGAGGCCGCGGCGGCCCAATGACGGGAGGCATCGTCGCCGCCGGCCGCTGACCGAGACCAGGCTCCGCACGGCAAACCAGCCCCGCCGGCCCCGGCCGGCCAAGGGTAGCCGATTGCAGAAGCAACTCTCTCGCTTTAAGGAGAAGTCACTTGGAAGACCTCTACAGCTACTTCGCCAAGCCCAAGGACCCGCTTTCCTTCGACGCGGTCAAGATCTCCCTGGCCAGCCCGGAGAAGATCAAGGCCTGGTCCTTCGGCGAGGTCAAGAAGCCGGAGACCATCAACTACCGCACCTTCAAGCCCGAACGCGACGGCCTTTTCTGCGCCAAGATCTTCGGGCCCACCAAGGACTACGAGTGCAACTGCGGCAAGTACAAGCGCATGAAGCACCGCGGCGTGGTCTGCGAGAAATGCGGGGTCGAGGTCATCCAGTCCAAGGTGCGCCGCGAGCGCATGGGGCATATCGACCTGGCCACCCCGGTGGCCCACATCTGGTTCCTCAAGTCGCTGCCCTCCAAGGTGGGCAACCTGCTGGACCTCACCCTGAAGGAGCTGGAGAAGGTCCTCTACTTCGAGAGCTACATCATCCTCGACCCCGGCGACGTGCCCGGCCTGGCCAAGGCCCAGCTGGTGGTGGAGGAGCGCTACCGCCAGCTCAAGAGCGAATACGGCAACCAGTTCAAGGCCGGCATCGGCGCCGAGGCCATCCAGGAGCTCCTGCGCCAGGTCACCCTGGAGCCCTTGTGGGAGGAGCTGCGGGCCGAGATGGTGACCACCACCAGCGAGGCCAAGCGCAAGAAGCTGGCCAAGCGGCTGAAGGTCATCGACGCCTTCCGCGAGAGCGGCAACCAGCCCGACTGGATGATAATGGACATCATCCCGGTGCTGCCGCCGGACCTGCGGCCCCTGGTGCCCCTGGACGGCGGCCGTTTCGCCACCAGCGACCTCAATGACCTCTACCGCCGGGTGATCAACCGCAACAACCGCCTGCGCCGCCTGCACGAGCTGGCCGCGCCGGACATCATCATCCGCAACGAGAAACGCATGCTCCAGGAGGCCGTGGACGTCCTTTTTGACAACGGCCGCCGCGGCAAGACCATCACCGGCCCCAACAAGCGCCCGCTCAAATCCCTCTCCGACATGCTCAAGGGCAAGCAGGGCCGTTTCCGCCAGAACCTCCTGGGCAAGCGCGTGGACTATTCCGGCCGTTCGGTCATCGTCATCGGCCCGGATCTGCGCCTGCACCAGTGCGGCCTGCCCAAGAAGATGGCCCTGGAGCTCTTCAAGCCCTTCATCTACCACCGCCTGGAGGCCAAGGGCCTGGTCACCACCATCAAGGGCGCCAAGAAGCTCGTGGAGCGCGAGACCCCGGAGGTGTGGGACACCCTGTCGGAGGTGGTGCGCGAATACCCGGTGCTATTGAACCGCGCCCCCACCCTGCACCGCCTGGGCATCCAGGCCTTCGAGCCGCTGTTGGTGGAGGGCAAGGCCATCCAGCTCCACCCGCTGGTCTGCCAGGCCTACAACGCCGACTTCGACGGCGACCAGATGGCCGTGCACGTCCCGCTTTCCATCGAGGCTCAGATCGAGGCGCGGGTGCTCATGATGAGCACCAACAACATCCTCTCCCCGGCCAACGGCGAGCCCATCATCGTGCCCAACCAGGACATCGTCCTGGGGCTCTACTACCTGACCCGCGAGCGGCCCCTGGCCAAGGGCGAGGGCATGAAGTTCTCAGACCCGGCCGAGGTCCGCATGGCCTATGACTCCGGCGCGGTGGATCTGCACGCGGCCATCGAGTGCCGCCTGCAGGGCAAGCGCTACAAGACCACGGTGGGCCGGGTACTGCTCTACGAGATACTGCCCACCGAGATCGATTTCGAGCGCATCAACCTGGTGATGGACAAAAAGACCCTGAAGGGCCTGGTGGGCATGTGCTACCGCAGCGCCGGCACCAAGGCCACCGTGCTGTTGGCCGACCGCCTGAAGGACGTGGGTTATTTCCACTCCACCAAGAGCGGCATCAGCATCTGCGTGCAGGACATGATCATTCCCCAGGCCAAGCAGGGCATCCTGGACCAGGCCATGGGCGAGGTGCGCCTGATCGAGAAGCAGTACAAGGACGGCATCATCACCGACGGCGAGAAATACAACAAGGCCGTGGACATCTGGGCCAAGGCCACCGAGGACGTCGCCAAGGAGATGATGGACGAGATCAGCTTCGACACGATCAAGGGGGCCGACGGCACCGAGATCACCACCACCAGCTTCAACCCCATCTTCATGATGTCCGATTCCGGCGCCCGCGGCAGCAAGGACCAGATGAAACAGCTTGCCGGCATGCGCGGGCTGATGGCCAAGCCCTCCGGCGAGATCATCGCCACGCCCATCACGGCCAACTTCCGCGAGGGCCTGACCGTGCTCCAGTACTTCATCTCCACCCACGGCGCGCGCAAGGGCCTGGCCGACACGGCCTTGAAGACCGCCAACTCCGGCTACCTCACCCGTCGCCTGGTGGATGTGAGCCAGGACGCCATCGTGGTGGAGATCGATTGCGGCACCATCACCGGCATCGAGGTGGAGGCCCTGCGCGAGGGCGGCGAGGTCATCCAGCACGTGGGCGAGCGCGTGCTGGGCCGCACGGCCCTGCGCGACGTGCGCGACCCCCTGACCGGCGACGTCCTCATCCCGGCCAACGCCGAGATCGACGAGGACGGCGTGAGCAAGCTGGAGGAGGCGGGCGTGGAGCGGGTGCAGATCCGCAGCGTGCTCACCTGCGAGTGCAAGCGCGGCGTCTGCTCCAAATGCTACGGCCGCGACCTGGCCCACAGTAAGCCCGTGGACGTGGGCGAGGCCATCGGCATCATCGCCGCCCAGTCCATCGGCGAGCCCGGCACCCAGCTGACCATGCGCACCTTCCACATCGGCGGCGCGGCCGCGCGGCGGGCCGAGCAGTCCAAGGTGGAGGCCCGCTACCCCGGCCTGGTCAAGTACATCAACCTGGTCACGGTCATGAGCAGCACCGGCCACCGCGTGGTCATGAACCGCAACGGCGAGCTGGCCATCATGGGCGAGGGCGGGCGCGAGCGCGAGCGCTACAAGATCAACTACGGCGCGCACCTGCTCTACAACGACGGCGACATGGCCCAGGCCGGCGACGTGGTGGCCCAGTGGGACCCCTACACCAGCCCCATCCTCACCGACATGGACGGCGAGGTGAAGTTCGGCGACGTGATCGAGAACGTCACCATGCAGGAGCGCCTGGACCCGGTGACCGGCCGCTCCACCAAGGTCACGGTGGAGTCGCGCAACGCCGATCTGCGTCCGCGCATCTCCATCAAGGAGCCCGGCACCGCCAAGACCGCCCGCCTGAGCGGCGGCCGCGGCGAGGCCCGCTATCTGCTGCCGGTGGGCGCCATCATCATGGTGTCGGAGGGCGACCAGGTGCGGGCCGGCGACGTGCTGGCGCGCATCCCGCGCGAGACCACCAAGACCAAGGACATCACCGGCGGTCTGCCGCGCGTGGCCGAGCTTTTCGAGGTGCGCAAGCCCAAGGAGACGGCGGTCATCAGCGAGATCGACGGCGTGGTCAGCTTCGGCAAGCAGACCAAGGGCAAGCGCAAGGTGGTGGTGGACCCGAACCTGCGCGACGAGGACAAGCGCGAATACCTGATCCCCAAGGGCAAGCACGTCACCGTGCACGAGGGCGATTTCGTCCGCGCCGGCGAGCCCCTGATGGACGGCTCCATCAACCCCCACGACCTGCTCAAGACACGCTCCACCGAGGAAGTGGCCCGCTACCTGGTCGACGAGGTGCAGGAGGTCTACCGCCTCCAGGGCGTGAAGATCAACGACAAGCACATCGAGGTCATCGTGCGCCAGATGATGCGAAGAGTGCGCATCAAGGACGCCGGCGACTCCAATTTCCTGATGGGCGAGCAGGTCGAGAAGTGGCGTTTCGACGAGGAGAACCGGCGGCTTCTGGACAAGGGCCAGATGCCGGCCTCGGCCGAGCCGCTTTTGCTGGGCATCACCAAGGCCAGCCTGTCCACCGACAGCTTCATCAGCGCGGCCAGCTTCCAGGAGACCACCAAGGTGCTGACCGAGGCGGCCATCGCCGGCAAGGTCGACGACCTGAAGGGCCTGAAGGAGAACGTCATCATGGGGCGGCTCATCCCGGCCGGCACCGGCCTGGGCATGTACCGCAACCAGCACATCCCCCACGCCGAGGCTCCGGCCGACTATCGGCCCTCCAGCCGCTACCGCGAGGACGATCTCAGCGACGCGCTGGCCGAGGACATGGGCGAGTCCGGACTGGAGGACGGCATCCTGAGCGAGCGCGACCAGCCCGACAGCGAGGCGGCGCTCTAACATCGTTGCTCCGGCCGGGGCTGCTGGCGGCCCCGGCCCGCAGATAGGCCCGCTAAGGCGGGAGGGGTTGGCAAGCGGCCGCCGGCCAAGGCCGGGGGTTGCCAACGGGTTGAGTTTGGTCTATATTTGGATGGCTGAGCCAGGCGCGGGGCCCTCGGAGCCCTGGGCCGGGCCGGGACCCCGGTTGCCGGGGCCGACGGGGGCCAAAAGGCCCTTGACAGGCCCTGGCGGGCGCGGTAAAAGTAGCACTTCCACGGACGCTCGCTTATCGCATTGCTCCTGGGGGGCAAGGGGGGCGAACGTGCTTTCGCCCGCGAGGTGACGGACGGGTGACGCCCCAGGGGGCGGGAAGTTTAGGCAGATGTTTCCGGCGCTTGCTAGCGGGCGCCATAGCCGAGCCAGGAGGCTTTCGTTGCCGACGATCAACCAGCTGGTGCGCAAGGGGCGCGAACAGGTGCGCAAGAAGAAGGCCACCCCGGCCTTGCAGGAGTGCCCCCAGAAACGCGGCGTGTGCATCCGTGTGTACACCACCACGCCCAAGAAGCCCAACTCGGCTCTGCGCAAGGTGGCCAGGGTGCGCCTGACCAACGGCATCGAGGTGACCACCTACATCCCCGGCGTGGGTCACAACCTGCAGGAGCACTCGGTGGTGCTCATCCGCGGCGGCCGCGTGAAGGACTTGCCCGGCGTGCGCTACCACATCATCCGCGGCACCCTGGACGCCACCGGCGTGCAGGACCGCCGGCAGGGCCGCTCCAAGTACGGAGCCAAGCGGCCCAAGTAAGCCGAACTCGCCCCCGGTGGGCGAAGGCGATGCCCCTGATGAAACGGTTGAGGGGGCATCGCTCTTTAGGGCAGCCAAAAGAGGACGGATAGCGAACGATGCCCAGGAGACGCGAAGTACCCAAGCGGGAGATCCTGCCCGACGCCAAGTACCGCAGCAAGACGTTGGCCAAGTTCGCCAACAAGCTGATGTACGACGGGAAGAAATCCACGTCCGAGCGCATCCTCTACGGCGCCATGGACAAGATCCGCGAGCGCAGCGGCGAGGATCCCCTGCGGATCTTCGAAAAGGCCCTGGAGAACGTGCGCCCGATGATCGAGGTCAAGAGCCGGCGCGTGGGCGGCAGCACCTACCAGGTGCCGGTGGAGATTCGCCCGGAGCGCCGCCAGGCGTTGGCCATGCGCTGGATCATCGGCTATTCCCGCGGCCGCGGCGACGGCAAGACCATGGCCGACAAGCTGGCCGCCGAGATACTGGACGCCGCGGCCGGCCGCGGCAGCTCGGTGAAGAAGAAGGAAGACACGCACCGCATGGCCGAAGCCAACAAGGCCTTCGCCCACTACCGCTGGTAGGGCGCGGGTCGGCGCCCCGCCGCCGGATGCGCGGCCGGGGCAGGGCCTCTCTGATAACCGAAGATGGGCAGGGCCCGGCGGTTCACGCCGGGCGAGCGGCGGCGGGTTTTGGATAGCGCGATTGACGCCGGCGCTTAGAGGACAGCGGCAAGGCCGCGGGCATTCTCCAGTTTTGTCTCATCACGGCGGGCGCGCCCGCTTGTTAAAGGCTGAAAGGCATTCAGGGTTAGGGTTTTGGCACGGCAGGTTCCCCTGGTCAGGCATCGCAACATCGGGCTGATGGCCCACATCGATGCCGGCAAGACCACCACAACCGAGAGAATTCTCTTCTACACCGGTGTGTCGCATCGGCTGGGGGAAGTGCACGACGGCGCCGCCGTCATGGATTGGATGGCCCAGGAGCAGGAGCGCGGCATCACCATCACCAGCGCCGCCACCACCTGCTTCTGGAAAGACACCCGCATCAACATCATCGACACCCCCGGCCACGTGGACTTCACCATCGAGGTGGAGCGCAGCTTGCGCGTGCTCGACGGCGTCATCGCCGTCTTTTGCGCGGTGGGAGGGGTGCAGCCCCAGTCCGAGACCGTCTGGCGCCAGGCCGACCGCTACCGGGTGCCCCGCCTGGCCTTCATCAACAAGATGGACCGCACCGGCGCCGACCACGAGCGCTGCCTGGAGATGATGCGCGCGCGCCTGGGCTGCCGCCCGGTGCTCATGCAACTGCCCATCGGCAACGAGGACAAGTTCGAGGGCGTGGTGGACCTGGTCGGCCGCCAGGCCCTTCGCTTTGACGAGGCCAGCAAGGGCATGCAGGTGACGGCCGAGGCCATCCCCGCCGAGCTGGCCGAGGCCGTCCAGGCCGCCCGCACCGAGCTGATCGAGACCGCCTGCGAATTCGACGACGAGCTCATGGAGCGCTACCTGGCCGGCGAGGAGCCGAGCCCGGCCGAGATCAAGCGCGGCCTGCGCCAGGGCGTCCTGGCCGCGGCCGTCATCCCGGTATTTTTGGGCTCGGCCTTCAAGAACAAGGGCATCCAGCCGCTTCTGGACGCCGTGCTCGACTACCTGCCCTGCCCGCTGGACGTGGCCGCCATCAAGGCCACCGACGATCATGGGGCCGAGGTGGCCGTCACCGCCCAGGACGACGCCCCGCTGACCGCGCTGGCCTTCAAGCTCATGACCGACCCCTACGTGGGCCAGCTCACCTTCCTGCGGGTCTATTCCGGCAGCCTGAAAAGCGGCGACACGGTCTATAACGCCAGCCGCGACAAGAGCGAGCGCATCGGCCGCCTGCTGAAGATGCACGCCAACCAGCGCGAGGAGGTCAAGGAGGTCTACGCCGGCGACATCGTGGCCGCGGTGGGGCTCAAGACCGCCAGCACCGGCGACAGCCTCTGCCGGCCCGGCCGCGCCCTGCTGCTGGAATCCATGTTCGTGCCGGAGCCGGTGATGGGCCTTTCCATCCGCCCGGCCAACAAGTCCCTGGCCGAGAAGCTGGGCACGGCCCTGGCCCGCCTGGCCGCCGAGGACCCCAGCTTCCGGGTGATGAGCGACGAGGAGACCGGCCAGACCGTGATCCGGGGCATGGGCGAGTTGCACCTGGAGATCATCGTCGACCGCCTGAAGCGCGAGTTCAAGGTCGAGGCCGAGGTGGGCGCGCCCCAGGTGGCCTATCGCGAGGCCATCAAGGGCCCGGCCGGAGCCGAGGGCCGCTACATCAAGCAGAGCGGCGGCCGCGGCCAGTACGGCCACGTCAAGATCCAGATCGCCCCCGGCGAGCCGGGCAGCGGGTTCGTCTTCAAGGACAAGATCGTGGGCGGCGTGGTCCCGCGCGAATACATCCCCGCGGTGGCCAAGGGCGCCCAGGACGCCTGCGAAAAGGGCGTGCTGGCCGGCTTCCCCATGGTGGATGTCGAGGTCAGCCTGGTCGACGGCTCCTACCACGAGGTGGACAGCAACGAGCGGGCCTTCTTCATCGCGGCCTCCATGGCCCTGAAGGACGCCGCCCGCTCCGCCGGCCTGATGCTGCTCGAACCGATGATGAAGCTTGAAGTGACCACTCCCGACGACTTCCTGGGCGACGTCATGGGCGACCTTTCCGCCCGCCGCGGGCGGGTGCAGTCGCTGGACGCGCGTTCGGGAGCCCAGGTGGTCAACGCCCTGGTGCCGCTGGCCAGCATGTTCGGTTACGCCACCGACCTGCGTTCGACCACCCAGGGGCGCGCCACCTTCAGCATGGAGTTTTCCCATTACGACCCCATGCCCGCCGGACTGGCCCAGGAGGTCATGGAAAAGGTGCGGGCCGAGCGCGAGGCCAGGCGACAGGGCCTGGCCGCCTAGAGGAGGATTTAAGCTATGGCCAAGGCAAAGTTTGAGCGCAAGAAGCCTCACGTGAACGTGGGAACGATTGGGCATATCGACCACGGCAAGACCACGTTGACGGCCGCGATAACGAAGTGCCTGGCGTCTCACGGTCAGGCGCAGTTCATACCGTTCGACCAGATCGACAAGGCGCCTGAGGAGCGGGAGCGCGGCATCACGATCGCCACGGCGCACGTGGAGTACGAGACGAAGAACCGCCACTACGCGCACGTGGACTGCCCTGGCCACGCGGACTACATCAAGAACATGATCACCGGCGCGGCGCAGATGGACGGCGCGATCCTGGTGGTTGGGGCGGACGACGGTCCGATGCCGCAGACGCGGGAGCACATTCTTTTGGCGCGTCAGGTGGGCGTGCCTGCGATCGTGGTGTTTTTGAACAAGGTTGACATGGTCGACGACGAGGAGCTGATCGAGCTGGTGGAGCTTGAGCTTCGCGAGCTTTTGAGCAAGTACGAGTTCCCCGGCGACGACACTCCGATCGTGAAGGGCAGCGCGCTGAAGGCTCTGAACTGCGGCTGCGGCAAGGACGGCTGCCCTGAGTGCCAGCCGATCCTGGAGCTGATGGCGGCGGTGGACAGCTTCGTGCCTGAGCCGGTTCGGGAGACCGACAAGCCGTTTTTGATGCCGATCGAGGACGTGTTCAGCATCAGCGGTCGCGGCACGGTGGTGACGGGTCGCATCGAGCGCGGCACGGTGAAGATTCAGGAGGAGGTCGAGATCATCGGCATCCGTCCGACGGTTAAGACGGTCTGCACGGGCGTGGAGATGTTCCGCAAGATTCTGGACAGCGGGCAGGCCGGCGACAACGTTGGTCTTCTGCTGCGGGGCACCAAGCGCGACGACGTTGAGCGGGGTCAGGTGGTGGCCAAGCCTGGCTCTATCACCCCGCACACGAAGTTCAAGGCCGAGGTGTACGTGCTGAGCAAGGAGGAGGGTGGCCGCCACACTCCGTTCTTCAACGGCTACCGTCCGCAGTTCTACTTCCGGACCACGGACGTGACGGGCGTGGTGACGCTGCCTGAGGGCGTTGAGATGGTGATGCCGGGCGACAACGTGGCCATCGAGGTGAGCCTCATCACCCCGATCGCCATGGAGAAGGAGCTTCGCTTCGCCATCCGCGAGGGCGGCCGCACCGTGGGCGCCGGCGTAATCAGCGAGATCATCGAGTAATACGCGACAGCGCAAGACCAGCCCCCGCCGGCTGGCGAAAACCAAGACCACGGCGGGCGCGGGAGTTTCCCATGATCACGAACCAGAAGATTCGCATCCGCCTCAAGGCCTACGACCACAAGCTGCTGGACCAGTCGGCGGCCGAGATCGTGGAAACCGCCCGGCGCACCGGCGCCAAGGTGGCGGGGCCGATACCCCTGCCCACGGTCATCAACAAATTCTGCGTGCTGCGTTCGCCGCACATCGACAAGAAGAGCCGCGAGCAGTTCGAGATCCGCACCCACAAGCGCCTGCTCGACATCCTGGAGCCCACCCAGCAGACGGTGGACGCCCTGATGAAGCTGGACTTGAGCGCGGGCGTGGACGTGGAGATCAAGCTCTAGGGCTTTAACGGCACCGGCCGCGGAGCATAGGTGGCAGCCATGTTGAAGGGTCTGATCGGCAAGAAACTGGGCATGACCCGCCTCTTTGTGGGCGAGGGCCGCCAGGTCCCCGTGACCATGATCGAGCTGGGACCCTGCACGGTGGTGCAGGTGAAGACGCCCGACAAGGACAAGTACAGCGCGGTCCAGCTTGGCTATGGCGCCAAGAGGGCCAAGCGGGTCAACAAGCCGCAGAAGGGCCACTACGCCAAGGCCGGCGTGGAGCCCAAGGCGGTGCTGAAGGAGTTCGCGGTGGACGACGCGGGCGCCTACAGCGTGGGCCAGGAGGTTACGGCCGAGATGTTCGCCCCCGGCGAAAAGGTGAAGGTGACCGGCTCCAGCAAGGGCCGCGGCTTCACCGGCGTGGTCAAGCGCCACGGCTTCGGCGGCGGCCGCGACACCCACGGCTGCACCACCCACGACGCCCCGGGCTCCATCGGCGCATCCGCCGATCCCTCGCGGGTCTTCAAGGGCACCCGCCTGCCGGGCCAACACGGGGCCCAGCGCACCACGGTGCGCAACCTGAGCGTGGTGGACGTGCGTCCGGAACAGAACCTGATGCTGGTCAAGGGCGCCGTGCCCGGCGCGGTGGGCGGCATCGTCTTGGTGGAAAAGGCCTAAGGGCCGATTCCGACGGGTGGACAAGATGCCTAAGGTGGACGTTTACAACTCCCAGCGCGAGAAGGTGGGCGAGATCGAGCTCAACGAGGCCGTCTTCGGCGCCGAGCTCAAGCCCTACCTGCTGCACGAGGTGGTCCTCTGGCAGCTGGCCAAGCGCCGCAAGGGCACGGCCGACACCAAGGTCCGCCACGAGGTCCGCGGCGGCGGCAAGAAACCCTGGCGCCAGAAGGGCACCGGCCGGGCGCGCTCCGGCAGCCGGCGCTCGCCGGTGTGGCGCGGCGGCGGCACCATCTTCGGGCCGCATCCCCGCTCCTACGCCTACACGGTGCCCAAGAAGGTGAAGAAGGCCGCCCTGCGCGTGGCGCTCTCCGACAAGCTGCGCGAGGAGAAGCTGGTGGTCATGAGCGGGTTTGATCTGGCGGCCATCAAGACCAAGGCTTTCGTCGAGGTGCTGGGGCGCTTCGCCCTGAGCGACGCCCTGGTGGTGACCCACCAGCCCGACGAGATCCTGGAGAAAAGCAGCCGCAACGTGCCCAAGGTCAAGGTGCTCCGGGCCGAGGGCCTCAACGTCTACGACATCCTGCGCCACGACGCCCTGGTCCTGCTGCAGCCTGCCGTGGCGAGAATCGAGGAGGCGCTGTCGTGAAAGACCTGCGTCAGGTGGTGCGGCGGCCGCTGATCACCGAGAAGGGCACCCTGGCCAAGGAGACGGGCAACCAGCTCATCTTCGAGGTGGACCGGCGGGCCAACAAGATCGAGATAGGCCGGGCCGTCGAGGAGTTGTTCAAGGTCAAGGTGCTCAAGGTCCGCACGCTCAATTTCGATGGCAAGGACAAGCGCGTGGGGCGCATAACCGGCAAGCGCAGCGATTGGAAGAAGGCCTACGTCACCCTGGCCCCCGGCCAGACGGTGGAGTTCTTCGAGGGGGCCTAGGCAAACGCCGGCGAACGCTTTCAGCGCGTCAAGTTAATAGAAGGACGATTCCATGGCCATCAAGACCTTTAAGCCGACCTCGCCGGGGCGTCGCTTCGTCACCCAACTGGTGAGCGAAGAGATAACCAAGTCCGCGCCCGAAAAGAGCCTGGTCGAGCCGCTGAAGAAAACCGGCGGCCGCAACAACCTGGGCCGGCTCACCGCCCGCCATCGGGGCGGCGGCCATAAGCGGCTGTACCGCATCATCGACTTCAAGCGCGACAAGACCGACATCCCCGCGCGGGTGGCGGCCATCGAGTACGACCCCAACCGCAGCGCCAACATCGCCCTGTTGTTCTACAGCGACGGCGAGAAGCGCTACATCCTGGCCCCCAAGGGCCTGACGGTGGGCGACGAGGTGGTCAGCGGGGCCAAGGCCGACATCCGGCCCGGCAACACCCTGCCGCTGGAGAACATCCCCCTGGGCACCCACGTGCACAACGTGGAGCTCAAGATTGGCAAGGGCGGTCAGATGGTGCGCTCGGCCGGGACCTACGCCCAGCTCATGGCCAAGGAGTCCGGCTACGCCACCTTGAAGCTGCCCAGCGGCGAGACTCGGCGGGTCAACCTGCGCTGCCGGGCCACGGTGGGCGAGGTGGGCAACGAGCACCACGAGAATGTCAGCCTGGGCAAGGCCGGCCGCACCCGCTGGCAGGGCAAGCGTCCCCAGGTGCGCGGCGTGGCCATGAACCCGGTCGACCACCCCATGGGCGGCGGCGAGGGCAAGTCCAGCGGCGGCCGGCATCCGGTCAGCCCCTGGGGCACCCCCACCAAGGGCTACCGCACCCGTCGCAAGAAGCCCAGCGACCGCTTCATCGTGCGGCGCCGGTACCAGAAGTAGGAGCGTGAGAAATGGCGCGTAGCCTGCGTAAAGGACCCTTCATCGACGAGCACCTCTCCCGCAAGGTCGAGGACGCCCAGAGCACGGGCAGCCGCAAGGTGATCAAGACCTGGAGCCGGCGCTCCACCATCATGCCCGACTTCGTGGGGCTCACCTTCGCCGTGCACAACGGCAAGAAGTTCATCCCGGTCTTCGTGACCGAGAACATGGTGGGTCACAAGATGGGCGAGTTCGCCCCCACCCGGTCCTTCTTCAGCCACGCCGGCGACAAGAAGGGCAAGGCCAAGGGCGGCAAGAAGTAAGTGGGTGGTGACATGGAAGCGATTGCCAAGGCAAAATTCGTGCGCATCTCGGCCCAGAAGGCCCGCCTGGTGGCAGACGCCATCCGCGGCCTGAAGGTGGGCGACGCGCTGGGCAAGCTGAAGTTCACCCCCAAGAAGGCCGCCGGGATCTTCCTGAAGGTGGTCAACTCGGCGGTGGCCAACGCCAGCCAGCAGCCTGGGGTGGACGTGGACAACCTCTACATCAAGGCGGCTTACGTGGACGAAGGCCCCACCATGAAGCGGTGGCGGGCCAGGGCCATGGGGCGGGCCTACATCATCCGCAAACGCAGCGCCCACCTGACCGTGGTGGTTGACGAGAAATAGAGAAGGAGACGAGGGTTTGGGACAGAAGACTCACCCGATAGGTTTCCGGCTGGGCGTGATCCGTTCCTGGGATTCCCGCTGGTTCGCGAGCAAGGACTACGCGGCGCTGGTCTACGAGGACTACGTGATCCGCAAGTTCCTCAAGGAAAAGCTGGCCCACGCGGGCATCGCCAAGATCGAGATCGAGCGGGCGGCGGACAAGGCCAAGATTCGCATCCACACCGCGCGGCCGGGCATCGTCATCGGCAAGAAGGGCGCGGAGATCGAGGCCGTGAAGAAGGAGCTGGAAAAGCGCATCCGCCGCGACGTGATGGTCGACATCCACGAGGTGCGCAAGCCCGAAGTGGAGGCCCAGCTGGTGGCCGAGAACGTGGTGAGCCAGCTTGAGCGGCGCATCGCCTTCCGCCGGGCCATGAAGCGGGCCGTGACCAGCGCGCTGAAGTTCGGCGCCCAGGGCATCCGCATCCAGTGCGCCGGTCGCCTGGGCGGGGCCGAAATGGCGCGGCGCGAATGGTACCGCGAGGGCCGGGTGCCCTTGCACACCCTGCGCGCCGACATCGACTATGGATTCGCCGAGGCCAGGACCACCTACGGGGTCATCGGCGTGCGGGTCCTGATCTTCAAGGGCGAGGTGCTGGACGAGGCGCGGCCGACGGCGGCCGCAATCCGGTCCTGAACCGAGGCTGAAAGGGCGGCATCACCATGCTGGCACCCAAGAGAATAAAGCACCGCAAGCAGATGAAGGGCCGCATGCGAGGCAAGGCCCTGGTGGGCAACGAGCTGAACTTCGGTCAGTTCGGACTGCAGGCGCTGGACCGCGGCTGGATGACCAACCACCAGATCGAGGCGGCCCGCATCGCCATCACCCGCCACATCAAGCGCGGCGGCAAGGTCTTCATCCGGGTGTTTCCGGACAAGCCCATCACCAAGAAGCCGGCCGAGACGCGCATGGGCAAGGGCAAGGGCGCGCCGGAGGGCTGGGTGGCGGTGGTCAAGCCGGGCCGGGTGATCTATGAGATCGATGGCGTCAGCGAGGAAGTGGCTCGCGAAGCTCTGCGCCTGGCCAGCCACAAGCTGCCCTTCCCCACCCGGATCCTGGAAAGGAGCGTGGGTCATGAAGGCTAGCGAGGCCAGAGAGCTTTCCCTGGAGGAGCTCAACGCGCGGCTCAAGGATCTGAAGGACGAGCTTTTCAACCTGAAGTTTCAGCACTCCACCGGGCAACTGGAGAACCCCATGCGGCTTCCCCAGACCAAGAAAGACATCGCGCGGGTGCTGACCATGATTCGGCAAAAGGAGCTGGCCCAGGCCTAGAGGGCCCCCAGCGGGCCAGGAGAGAGCGGGTCCCATGGCAGAGAAGGATCGCGGAAACGCCAAGACGCTCACGGGCGTGGTGGTGAGCGACAAGATGGACAAGACGGTGGTGGTGCTGGTCGAACGCCTGGTCAAGCACCCCGTCTACAAGAAATACGTGCGCCGCCGCAACCGGTTCGCCGCCCACGACGAGAAGAACGAATGCCGCGTGGGCGACACCGTGTTGATCCGGCAAAGCCGGCCGTTGAGCCGCATGAAGCGCTGGCGGATCAGCAAGATCCTGGAGCGGGTGGCCTAGGGCCCCAAACGAAGGAGCATTAGCCATGATCCAGCCGGAGACCAACCTGCTGGCCGCGGACAACTCGGGCGCCAAGCGGTTGTACTGCATAAAGGTCCTTGGCGGCAGCCGGCGGCGTTACGCCAGCCTGGGCGACATCATCGTGGTCTCGGTCAAGGAGGCCCTGCCCAACTCCAAGGTGAAGAAGGGCGACGTGATGAAGGCCGTGGTGGTGCGCACCACCAAGGAAGTGGCCCGCGCGGACGGCACCTTCATCAAGTTCGACGACAACTCGGCGGTGCTGATCAACAACGCCCGCGAGCCCATCGGCACCCGCATCTTCGGTCCGGTGGCCCGCGAGCTCCGGGCGCGCAACTTCATGAAGATCGTCAGCCTCGCGCCTGAAGTGCTGTAGGTGGTGCCATGAAGCTCAAGATCAAGAAGAACGACCGGGTTATGGTCATCGCCGGCAAGGACAAGGGCAAGATCGGCAAGATTCTGAAGATCTACCCTGAGAAAGAGCGGGCGGTCGTCGAGAAGATCAACCTGATCAAGCGCCACACGCGGCCCAACCAGAAGGGCCAGGGCGGGATCGTGGAGAAAGAGGCGCCCCTGCACATCAGCAACCTGATGATCATGTGCGCCAAGTGCAACAAGGCGGTGCGCATCGGCGTCAAGGAGCTGGAAGACGGCCGCCGGGTGCGCATCTGCAAGAAATGCGGCCAGGAGCTGGAAGCCTAGGGCGACAGGCTCCCGGTCTGACGCGGGACGAGCCGCGGGATTGAACGCGGCTTCAACGACGGAAAGCGCGAAGATGGCAGAAAAGAAAAAGGCCGACAACAAGGCGCCGGCCAAGAAGGGCGCCGACAACAAGAAGGGGGCCGAGAAGAAGGCGCCCGAAAAGGCGGCGGCGGCCAAGACCGGCAAGCCGGCCGTCATCAAGGTCACCCCCCGGCTCAAGGCCCTGTACCTGGCCGAGGTCGCCCCCCAGCTCCAGGAGCAGTTCGGCTATAAGAACGTCAACGAGATACCCAAAGTGGTCAAGGTGACGTTGAACATGGGCGTGGGCGAGGCCATCCAGAACATCAAGGTGCTGGACCAGGCCGCCGAGGAGCTGACCCTGATCGCCGGACAGAAGGCCATGGTCAACCGGGCCAAGCGCTCCATCGCGGCCTTCAAGCTGCGCGAGGGCATGCCCATCGGCACCAGCGTGACGCTCAGGAGCCACTACATGTGGTTCTTCCTGGACAAGCTGATGCACGTGGCCCTGCCGCGCGTGCGCGATTTTCGGGGTGTAAGCGCCAAGGCCTTCGACGGCCGCGGCAATTACACCCTGGGCGTCAAGGAGCACATCATCTTCCCTGAGATCGACTACGACAAGATCGACAAGGTCAAGGGGATGAACATAACCATCGTGACCACGGCCAAGACCGACGAGGAAGGGCGCGCCCTGCTCAGCTTGCTGGGCATGCCCTTCCGGTCCTAAGCCCAAGTTCCGGAGGCATTTGAAGTGGCCACCAAGGCGATGATGAACAAGGTCAAGGCGAAGCCCAAATTCAAGGTGCGCGCCTACACCCGTTGCCCCATTTGCGGCCGTCCGCGGGCCTTCCTGCGCAAATTCGGCATCTGCCGCATCTGCTTCCGCAACATGTCGCTCAAGGGCGAGATCCCTGGCGTGATCAAGTCCAGTTGGTAGGAGAAGGGTCATGTCTTTAGCCGATCCCATTGCCGACATGCTGACCCGCCTGCGCAACGCCATCATGGCGCGCCAGGGCGAGGTGGCCATGCCCTCCTCCAAGCTCAAGGTGGCCATTTGCCGGGTGCTCAAGGAGGAGGGCTACATCCTCGATTACGGCGCCGAGGCCGACGACCGCCAGGGCGTGCTGCGCGTGAAGCTCAAGTATCAGGGCAACCGCTCGGTGATCGAGGGCATCAAGCGCGTGAGCAAGCCCAGCCGCCGCGTGTACGTGGGGCACGACGAGATTCCCAGGGTCATGAGCGGCCTGGGCATCCAAATCCTGTCCACCCCCAAGGGCGTCATCAGCGACCGCCAGGCCCGCCAGGACAAGGTGGGCGGCGAGCTGGTCTGCTCGGTCTGGTAGGGGCGAGGAGTAGCAGCCATGAGCCGCATCGGCAAACTTCCCATCAGCCTCCCCGCCGGGGTCGAGGTTGTCATCGATGGGCAGGAGGTGGAGGTGAAGGGGCCCAACGGCGCCCTGCGCCGCCAGTTCCACCCCATGGTGCAGATCGAGCGCGAGGACGGCGTCCTGCGGGTGAGCCCGCGGGAGAACACCCAGCAGGGCCGCGCCCTGTGGGGCCTGAGCCGCAGCCTGCTCAACAACATGGTCGTCGGCGTCAGCCAGGGCTTCACCAAGGTGATGGAAATCGTCGGCGTGGGTTACAAGGCCGAGATGGACGGCGGGGCCTTGAAGCTGGCGCTGGGCTTCAGCCACCCGGTGGTCTTCCCTCTGCCGGAGGGCGTCACCGGTTCGGTGGAGAAGAACACCATCGTGACCCTGAAGGGCTACGACAAAGAGGTTTTGGGCCAGACCTGCGCCAACCTGCGCAAGTATCGCCCCCCGGAGCCCTACAAGGGCAAGGGCATCAAATTCCAGGGCGAGGTCATCCGGCGCAAGGTCGGCAAGGCCGGCGTCAAGTAGGTTAGGGGTTTACCATGGGCAAGACCAATCCCTCCAAGGTGGCCTGGGCCAAGCGCAAGGCGCGGGTTCGCCGCAAGATCCGCGGCACCGCGGAGCGCCCCCGGCTGACCGTGTACCGGTCGCTGAACAACATGTACGCCCAGGTGGTGGACGACGACCTGGGCTCCACCCTGGCCGCGGTGAGCAGCCTGATGCCGGCCATCAAGAACGAGGCCGGACACAAGGGCAACATCGCCACCGCCAAGAAGGTGGGCGCGGCCATCGCCGAGGCCTGCAAGGCCAAGGGCATCGCCAAGGTGGTCTTCGACCGCAACGGCTATCTGTACCACGGCCGGGTCAAGGCCCTGGCCGAGGCCGCCCGCGAGGCGGGCCTGGAGTTTTAGAAATCCGGCGCAGCCAAAGCGGTTGCGGCGTGATCGGACACTTCTAGGTGAAGGAATAAGGCCTTGCTGGAGAGACGCAGCAGAGCGAGACGAGAGGGGCTGGAAGAAGAAAACCAGCTTATCGACAAGGTTGTCTACATCAACCGCGTGGCCAAGGTGGTCAAGGGCGGACGCCGCTTCAGCTTCTCGGCCGTGGTGGTGGTCGGCGACGGCCAGGGCAGCGTGGGCGCCGGCCTGGGCAAGGCCAACGAGGTGCCGGAGGCCATCCGCAAGGGCATCGAGAAGGCCAAGCGCGACATGAAGCCCGTGCCCCTGGTGAGCGGGACCATCCCCCACCAGATCCAGGGCGAGTTCGGCGCCGGCAAGGTGCTCTTGAAGCCGGCCGCGCCGGGCACCGGGGTCATCGCCGGCGGCGCGGTGCGCGCGGTGCTGGAGGCGGCGGGTGTCACCGACATCCTGACCAAGTGCCTGGGCACCCACAACGCCCACAACGTGGTCAAGGCCACCCTGGCCGGGCTGCGCTGCCTAAAAAGCGCCGACTCGATCGCGCGCAAGCGCGACATGGCCACCACCGCGGTGCGGGTGCAGGCCTAAGGGGCCAAGGGGATAAGCAACCATGGCTGACAAGATTAGCGTCAAGCTGGTGAGAAGCGGCATCGGCCGCCCCCAGAAGCACAAGGACACCTTGCGCGGCCTGGGGCTCACCCGGCTCAACAAGGTCGTCACCCTGGAGGACACCCCCTCCGTGCGGGGCATGATCAACAAGGTTTCGCACCTGGTCCAGGTGCTGGAAGACTAGGCAGGTGGCGAAATGAAGCTTAACGAATTGTCTCCGGCTCCGGGTTCGCGGCGCAACAAGAAGCGCATCGGCCGCGGCCAGGGATCGGGCCACGGCGGCACCGCCGGCAAGGGCCACAAGGGCCAGAACGCCCGCAGCGGCGGCGGCGTGCGCTCCGGTTTCGAGGGCGGCCAGATGCCCTTGCAGCGCCGGCTGCCCAAGCGCGGCTTCAACAACATCTTCGCGCCCAAGGTGGCCGAGATCAACCTGCGCGACCTGGCCCGTTTCGCGGCCGGCAGCGTGGTGGACGCCCAGGCCCTGGCCGAGGCGGGGTTGATCAAGGGCGCTTTCGACGCGGTGAAGCTCTTGGGCCAGGGCGAGGTGAGCGTGGCCCTGACCGTGAAGGTTGACCGCATCAGCGCCGGGGCCAAGGCCAAGGTCGAGGCCGCCGGCGGGACGGTGGAGCTGGTCTAACGTGGCTGTCCAGGGCTTCGGCAACATAGCGCGCATACCTGAGCTCAAGCGCCGGGTCTTCTTCACGCTAGCCATGCTGGCGGTGTACCGGGTGGGGTGCGCCTTGCCCACGCCCGGCATCAACGCCGACGCGCTGGCCGCCTTTTTCGCGCGCTACAAGTCCACCCTGCTGGGCCTGTTCGACATGTTCAGCGGCGGCGCCCTGGAGCGGATGAGCATCTTCGCCCTGGGCATCATGCCCTACATCAGCGCCAGCATCATCCTGGAGCTGTTGACGGTGGTCGTGCCCACCCTGGCCCAACTGAAGAAAGAGGGCCAGGCCGGGCGCAAGAAGATCACCCAGTACGCCCGCTATGGCACCGTGGTGCTGTCCATCGTGCAGGGCCTGGGCATCGCCATCGGCCTGGAGTCCATGACCAGCCCCGGCGGCGCCCTGGTGGTGCCCGATCCGGGTTGGTCCTTCCGACTGATGACCATGATCACCCTGACCGCCGGCACGGCCTTCATCATGTGGCTGGGCGAGCAGGTGACCGAGCGTGGCATCGGCAACGGCATCAGCCTCATCATCTTCGCCGGCATCGTGGCCCGCATGCCCAGCGCCATCATCGACACCTTCCAGATGGTGCGCCTGGGCGAGCTGTCCATCTTCCTGCTGGTCTTGCTCACCGCCTTCATGATCGCGGTCATCGCGGTGATCGTCTTCGTGGAGCAGGGCCAGCGGCGGCTGCCGGTGCAGTACGCGAAAAGGGTGGTGGGCCGGCGCATGTACGGCGGGCAGACCACGCACCTGCCGCTGAAGATCAACACCAGCGGCGTGATTCCGCCCATCTTCGCCAGCTCCATCATCATGTTCCCGGCCACCATCGCCCAGTTCGTGCAGGTGGAGTGGGTGCAGAACGCGGCCAAGGCCATGACGCCGGGCGGCTGGGCCTACAGCCTGCTCTACGTGGGCTTCATCTACTTTTTCGCCTACTTCTACACGGCCGTCACCTTCAACCCGGTGGACGTGGCCGACAACATGAAGAAGTATGGCGGGTTCATCCCCGGCATCCGGCCGGGCAAGCGCACGGCGGACTACATCGACCGGGTGCTGACCCGGCTGACCCTGGGCGGGGCCACCTACCTGGCGGCGGTCTGCGTGCTGCCCACGATGCTGATCGGACAATTCAACGTGCCGTTCTATTTCGGCGGCACGGCGCTTTTGATCGTGGTGGGCGTGGCCATGGACACCATGAGCCAGATCGAGAGCCACCTGTTGCAGCGCCACTACGAAGGCTTCATGAAGAAGGGCGTCATGAAGGGCCGCAACGGCTAGGGGAGGCCGCGGCCTGGGCGGTCTCTCCGCGGGGGAGGGGCGCCAGAGGCGATTCGATTCAATCGGGAGCGAGGTGAGGTTATGAACATCATCCTGTTGGGTCCTCCGGGGGCTGGCAAAGGCACCCAGGCCAAGATGCTCATCGATGCCTACGGCATCCCCCAGGTTTCCACCGGCGACATGCTGCGCGCCGCGGTCAAGAACCAGACCGCCCTGGGCCTGGAGGCCAAGAAATTCATGGACGCCGGCCAGTTGGTGCCCGACAGCGTGGTCATCGGCCTGGCCAAGGACCGCATCGCCGAGCCCGACGCGGCCAAGGGCTTCATGCTCGACGGCTTCCCGCGCACCGTGCCCCAGGCCGAGGCCCTGGACAAGGTGCTGGCCGACATGGCCAAGAAGATCGACCATGTGATCAGCATCGAGGTGCCCAGCAGCGAGCTTTTGGGCCGCTTGACCGGCCGGCGCACCTGCAAGGCCTGCGGCCAGGGCTTCCACGTGATGTTCGATCCGCCCAAGGCCGAGGGCAAGTGCGACAAATGCGGCGGCGAGCTGTATCAGCGCGACGACGACAACGAGGCCACGGTGAGCAATCGCCTGAAGGTCTACGACGCGCAGACCAAGCCGCTGATCGACTATTACCAGGCCAAGGGATTGCTGCGCGCCATCAACGGCGTGGGCAGCATCGACGACATCTTCGGCCGCATCAAGACGGTGCTGGGCTAGCGGCTTGTCGGGCAGGCGCATGATCGTCATCAAGAGTTCGGCCGAACTGGAGATCATGCGCCGCGCCGGCCGCCTGGTGGCCGAGGTTCTGGAAAGGGTGAAGGCCGCCGCCAGGCCGGGGGTCGACACCCTGAAGCTGGACAGGATGGCCGAGGACATCTGCCGCGCGGGCGGCGCGGTTCCGGCCTTCAAGGGCTACCGGGGCTACCCCTACTCCCTGTGCTGCTCGCTGAACCACGAGGTGGTCCACGGGTTTCCGCGCAAGGATCCGCTGAGGGAGGGAGACATCCTCTCCCTGGATTTCGGGGTGCTCCTGGATGGCTTCTACGGCGATTCCGCCACCACGGTGGCGGTGGGCCAGGTGAGCCAGGAGGCGGCCGATCTGATGGCGGCCACCGAGGCCGCCCTGGCGGCCGGCATCGAAAAATGCCGGCCGGGCAACCACCTGGGAGATGTCTCCCACGCCATCCAGACGGTGGCCGAGGGGGCCGGATTCTCGGTGGTCAGGCAGTTCGTGGGCCATGGCATCGGCCGCGGCCTGCACGAGGAGCCCCAGGTGCCCAACTGGGGCGCGCCCGCCAGGGGCGTGAAACTCAAGCCGGGCATGGTTTTGGCCATCGAGCCCATGATCAACGCCGGCGGGTTCGAGGTGAAGGTTTTGAAGGACGGCTGGACGGCGGTGACGGTAGACGGTAAACTTTCTGCTCATTTCGAGCATACCGTGGCCGTCTCCCAGGACGGGCCGCGCATACTTAGCCTGCCCTGAGGCCGCCCAAGGCGGCGGCGCGGCCGCCGCGCATCGCGGGACGCCGAGCGGGGGCGCAAGCATTGGCAGGCCGGGAGACATCCCGGCGGCCGCAAACGAGGTTTTGCCATGAAGGTACGGGCTTCGGTGAAGCGCATTTGCAAGGACTGCTTCATCATCAAGCGTAAGGGCGTGGTGCGCGTTCTGTGCAAGAAGAACCCCAAGCACAAGCAGCGCCAGGGCTAGGAGGCGGATAAGTGGCACGCATCGCAGGCATCGACTTGCCGCGCAACAAACGCATCGAGGTGGCGCTCACCTACATCTATGGCATCGGACCGAGTTCGGCCAAGAAGATCGTGGCCAGCGCCGGCGTGGACCCCACCGTGCGCAGCGACCGCCTCACCGAGGAGGAGGTCAACCGCATCCGCCAGGTCATCGACGCCACCTACAAGGTCGAGGGCGACCTGCGGCGCGAGGTCTCGATGAACATCAAGCGGCTGATGGACCTGGGCTGCTACCGCGGCCTGCGCCACCGCCGCGGCCTGCCGGTCAACGGCCAGCGCACGCGCACCAACGCCCGCACCCGCAAGGGCCCGCGCCGCTCGGTGGTGGGTAAGAGGAAGAAGTAAATGGCCAAAGCGCAGAAGAAGACCACCCGCGGCAAGAAGCGGGAGCGCAAGAACGTCCCGGTGGGGGTGGCGCACATCCAGTCCACCTTCAACAACACCATCATCACCATCACCGACCCCAACGGCGCCGTGGTGGCCTGGTCATCGGCCGGGGTGCAGGGCTTCAAGGGCTCGCGCAAGTCCACGCCCTTCGCGGCCCAGCTGGCCGCCGAGGACGCGGCCAAGAAGGCCATGGAGAACGGCATGCGCACGGTGGAGGTGAGCGTGAAAGGGCCGGGGGCCGGCCGCGAGGCCGCGCTTCGGGCCTTGGGCCAGGCCGGGCTCAACGTGACCATGATCCGGGACATCACCCCCATCCCGCACAACGGCTGCCGGCCGCCCAAGCGGCGCCGCGTCTAGGCGCGCGGGCGCCGGGCGTTTTCGGAGGAATTACCTTGGCCAGATATCGAGGCTCAGTCTGCCGGCTCTGCCGCCGCGAGACCCAGAAGCTCTACCTCAAGGGTGACCGCTGCTACAGCGACAAGTGCGCCGTGGAGCGCCGGGCCTATCCCCCCGGACAGCACGGCCAGGGCCGCAGCAAGGTCAGCGACTACGGCCTGCAGCTCCGGGAGAAGCAGAAGGTCAAGCGCATGTACGGCCTGGTGGAGAAGCAGTTCCACCTCACCTACGTGCGCGCCGCCCGCCTGCGCGGGGTCACCGGCCACAACCTGCTGATGCTCCTGGAGCTTAGGCTGGACAACGTGGTCTACCGCCTGGGTTTCGCCGGCAGCCGCAGCCAGGCCCGGCACTGGGTGCGCCACGGCCATTTCACCATCAACGGCAAGAAGGCAACCATCCCCTCGCTGAAGGTGAAGGCCGGCGACGTGGTGGGCCTGCGCGACAAGAGCCGCGAGATCCCCCAGATCAAGGAGGCCATGGAGGCCGTGGCCCGGCGGCAGATTCCCGCCTGGCTGGAGGCCGATCCGGCCAACTTCCGCGGCTCGGTCAAGGCCCTGCCGGCCCGCGAGGAGCTGACCATGCCCATGCAGGAGCAGCTCATCGTCGAGCTCTACTCAAGGTAGCGCCCGAATCCTGAACCGACCCTAGGGAGACTCTCATGGAGAGAAACTGGAGAGAGTTGATCAAGCCTTCGCGCATGGAGGTGGACGACGAGTCCCGCTCTCCATACTACGCGAAGTTCACCTGCGAGCCCCTGGAGCGCGGGTTTGGTCACACCATCGGCAACGCCCTTCGGCGCATCCTGATTTCCTCCTTGCAGGGCGCCGCCATCACCTCGGTGCGCATCGAGGGCGTCCTGCACGAGTTCTCCACCATCCCTGGAGTGCTGGAGGACGTCAGCGACATCATCCTCAACCTCAAGGGCGTGCGCCTGCGCTACCACGGCAACGACTCCACCCGCCTGACCATCAGCCAGGCCGGCGAGGGCGTGGTCAAGGCCGGCGACATCAAGTGCCCCAACGGGGTGGAGGTGCTCAACCCCGACCACCACATCTGCACGGTGGGGCCGGAGGGCAAGGTCGAGGCCGAGCTCACGGTCAAGACCGGCAAGGGCTACGTCACCGCCGACCGCAACAAGAGCCCCGACGACCCCATCGGGGTCATCGCCCTGGACGCGGCGTTCTCGCCGGTCACCAAGGTCAACTACGTGGTGACCCAAGCCCGCGTGGGGCAGATCACCGACTATGACAAGCTGACCCTGGAGGTGCACACCAACGGCGCGGTGCGCCCGGAGGACGCGGTGGCCTTCAGCGCCAAGATCCTCAAGGAACAGCTCACCATCTTCATCAATTTCCCGGAAGAGCCGGAGCCGGAGCACGTCGAGATCAGCGAGGAGCCCTCGCTCAACGAAAATCTGTTCCGGACCGTGGACGAGTTGGAGCTCTCCGTGCGCTCGGCCAACTGCCTTAAGAACGCCGACATCAAGTACATCGGCGAGCTGGTGCAGAAATCCGAGAGCGAGATGCTCAAGACCAAGAACTTCGGCCGCAAATCCCTGAACGAGATCAAGGAGATGCTGGCAGAGATGGGCCTGTCCCTCGGCATGGGGCTCGAAAGCTTCCCCAGCCGCGAGGACCTGGAGTCCAGGGGTAAGGAAAAATGAGACACCGTTGCGTGAACCGCCGCCTGTCCCGCACCACGGCCCACCGCAAGGCCATGCTGCGCAACATGGTCACCTCGCTGTTTGAGCACGAGAAGATCGAGACCACCGCCGTCAAGGCCAAGGTGCTCAAACCCCTGGCCGAGAAGATGATCACCCTGGCCAAGCGCGGCGATTTGCACGCCCGCCGCCAGGCCGAGGCCTTCATCCGCAGCCACAAGGTCTGCGGCAAGCTCTTCGGCGAGGCCCAGACCCGCTTCAACGACCGCATGAGCGGCTATGTGCGCGTGACCCCCACCCGGGTGCGCCGCGGCGACGCCGCCCCCATGGCCATGGTCGAGCTGGTTTCCCCGGCCCCGGCCAGCGAGAAGGCCGCCGAGAAGAAATAGCGCCAGCGACCGAAGCCATTTTTTCAACCATTTTGGTTTGAGCTGAAATACACGGGCGGGGATAAACCCCGCCCCTACGAAGAAAACAGCAAATTTTTCTTCAGATTTCGTAGGGGCGGGGTTTATCCCCGCCCGTGTTTTGCCTTTTGCGGAAAACTATAGGCTTGATGCCAATTTGGTATTATAATCCCAGTGCATAGCTGACGTCCCCTGTCTGGCCGCCAAAGGCTGGGTCCGGGCGCTGGGCCGCCCCTAGAACGGGATGTCCTCGTCGCCCAGGGGCGGCGGGCCGCCGAACTCGCCGGAGCCGCCGCCAGAGCCGGAGCCGCCGCCGGCGCCGGAGCCCAGGAACTGGACGTCGCGGGCCACGACCTCGGTCGTATAGCGCTTGTTGCCGTCCTGGTCGTCCCAGGAGCGGGTGCGCAGGCTGCCCTCCACGTAGACCTGGCGGCCCTTGCTCAGGTATTGGCCGCAGAGCTCGGCCAGCTTGGACCAGGCCACCACCCGGTGCCACTCGGTGCGCTCCTGCTGGTTGCCGTCGCGGTCCTTGAAGCTCTCGCTGGTGGCCAGGCGGAAGGTGCAGATCGGGGTCCCGCCGGCGGTGTACTTCATTTCGGGGTCAGCGCCCAAGTTACCGACAAGAATAACTTTATTTACACCGCGCGCCATGGGGGCCTCCTTTATTTAAACCGTTTGAATCTAGCACACCCCGCCCGGCGAGGCAAGACCGGCCCGGGGGCGCGGGTAGCCTGGAGTCGCAGATGGATTGGCCCAAACCCCTGCGCTACATCTGGTCCGGTTGGAGCATCCTCTGGCTTCTGCTCACCACCATTCCCGTCGCCTCGCTGGTGGTGCTTATGGGCTGGTTGCGCCTGGGCGACGACCGCGCCCAGCACCTGGCCCGCTTCTGGGGCCGCATCCTGATCTGGGGGGCGGGCTGCCCGGTGCGTCTGGAGGGCGGCCAAAACCTGGAGCCGGGCGGGGCCTACATCTTCGCCTGCAACCACTCCTCGGCCCTGGACATCCCGGCCCTGTTGTCGCTCTTGCCGCGCAACTTCCGCTGGATCGCCAAGAAGGAGCTTTTCTCCATACCCATCTTCGGCCCCGCCCTCAAGGCGGCCGGCTACATCCCCATCGACCGCGGCGACCACCGCAAGGCCATGGCCAGCATCACCTTGGCCGCCGAGCGCATCGTGGGCGGGGTGAGCGTGGTCATCTTCCCCGAAGGCACCCGCTCCAGCGACGGCAAGCTGCTGCCCTTCAAGAGCGGCGGCTTCATGCTGGCCCTCAAGAGCCAGCGGCCGGTGGTGCCGGTGGCCATCGTGGGCAGCGCCCACGCCCTGCCGGCTAAGAGCCTTTTAATCAACCCCGGCCGCATCCGGGTCATCATTGGTAAACCGCTGCCCACCACCGGGCTCAAATCCAGCGACCGCGAGGCCCTGGCCGAGCTGACCCGCCGCAAGGTGCAGGAGCTGCTGGACCAGGCCGGTTGACACCCCGCCCGGCATGGCCTAGATTGTTGCCGTGGCCTAACTTCCGGCCATGACAGACTAAACCCATTGCAGGCCCCCATGCCCCCACGCGCCAAATCAACCCCGCCGCCCCAGCGCCGCTGGCCCCGCCTGCTCGCCTGCCTGGCCCTGTGGCTGGCGGCCGGCGGAGGGGCCATCGCGCTTCTGACCTTCCACGCGGCCGATCCCACCCCGCTCAACCCCGGCGGCGCGCCGCCGGTCAGGAACTTCCTGGGCCAGGCCGGGGCCCTGGGGGCCGCCTTGGCCTATGAGCTGGGCGGCCTGGCCGCCTGGCTTTTGCCCCTGTTCCTGGCCCTGGCCGGCTGGCTGGCGCTGAAGCGGCGCGGGGCGGCCTGGACCCTGCCCCTGGCCGCCGCCTGCCTGTGGCTCATCCTGGTCCTGGCCGGCCTGCTGGGGCTTTCCGGCGCGAATCTCGGCCTGGGCGGCGCGGCCTGGCCCCTGGGCGGGCCGGCCGGACAGGCGGTGGCCGAGGACCTGGTGCGGGTCATGGGGCCGCTCTTGGCCTGGCTGCTGCTGATCCTGCTGGCCGCGGTGGGGCTCATCCCGGTGGCCTGGGCGGTCTGGCCGGTCCTGCCCGGCCTGCCGACCGCCCCCCGCCTGGAGCCGGCGGCGCCTCCGGCCGATCCGGAATGGCCGGTTGAAGCGCCCGCCGCCGCCGCGCCCACCGCGGCGACCCCGCTGGCGGACGAGCCCCGCCGCAAGGGCCGCGAGACCGGCCCGCGCATCAAGCCCCGCGCCCCGGCCGTGGCCCCGGCCGCCCAGCCGCGCCTGCCCTTCGTGCGCGGCCAGTTCAGCCTGCCGGCCCTGGAGCTGTTGGCCGAGCCCCAGGGGCAGCGCCCGCCCGACCAGGAGGAGACCCTGCGCTACAACTCCCGCCTGGTGGAGAAGAAGCTCCTGGACTTCGGGGTGCAGGGCCAGGTGGTGGAGGTCGCGCCGGGGCCGGTGGTGACCATGTACGAGTTCAAGCCCGCGCCGGGGGTGAAGATCAGCAAGGTGGCCGGCCTGGCCGACGACCTGGCCCTGAACCTGCGCGCCCATTCCATCCGCATCGTGGCCCCTATCCCCGGCAAGGCGGTGATCGGCATCGAGATCCCCAGCGAGCAGCGCGAGACGGTCTATCTGCGCGAGCTGTTGGCCTCCGAGGCCTATCAGCGGGCCGGCTCGCCCCTGGCCGTGGCCCTGGGCAAGGACATCCTGGGCCAGCCGGTGGTGGAGGACCTGACCCGCATGCCCCACCTGCTCATCGCCGGGGCCACCGGCAGCGGCAAGAGCGTCTTCGTCAACACCCTGGTGCTCTCCATCCTCTACAAGTCCACTCCGGACGAGGTGCGGCTGTTGATGGTGGACCCCAAACGCATCGAGCTATCCACCTACGCCGACATCCCCCACCTGCTCTATCCCATCATCACCCAGCCCAAGGAGGCCACCGCCGGGCTCCGGTGGGCGGTGAACGAGATGGAGCGGCGCTACGAGCTTTTGGCCAGCGCGGGGGTGCGCAACATCCGCTCGTTCAACCAGCGCCTGGAAAAGGAGGGCCTGATCGCGCCCCCCGACGGCGGCCCCGGCGGCGCGGCCACCGACCCGGAGCACCCGGCCCGCCTGAGCCCGCTGCCCCACATCCTGGTCATCATCGACGAGCTGGCCGACCTGATGATGGTGGCCTCCAAGGAGGTCGAGGCCCACATCACCCGCCTGGCCCAGATGGCCCGCGCCGCCGGCATCCACCTGGTGCTGGCCACCCAGCGGCCCAGCGTGGACGTCATCACCGGGCTTATCAAGGCCAACTTCCCGGCCCGCATCAGCTTCCAGGTCAGCAGCCGGGTGGACAGCCGCACCATCCTGGACGCCCAGGGGGCCGAGCATCTCTTGGGCAACGGCGACATGCTCTTCATGCCCCCCGGCTCATCGGCCTTGCGCCGCGTCCACGCCGCCCTGGTCAGCGACCGCGAGATCGAGCGGGTGGTGGACCACTGGAAGAGCCAGGCCCGGCCCCAGTACGACGAAACCATCGTGGCCGGCGCGGCCGAGGACGAGGACGGCGGGGTGGGCGGCGGCGAGGTGGACGAGCACTACGCCGAGGCGGTGGAGCTGGTCAAACAGACCGGCAACGCCTCCATCTCCTACGTGCAGCGGCGCTTGCGGGTGGGCTACAACCGGGCCGCGCGCATGATCGAGCAGATGGAGCGCGATGGGCTGGTGGGCCCCAGCGACGGCAGCCGCCCGCGCGAGGTGCTGGTGAGGGATTGAGGCCGGGCGGGCGCGAGGCGGTCCGCGCAAGCATGTCCGACATTAAATTGGCCGGGCCGCGGGCGGTAATAACCAAGACGGGCGGGGATAAACCCCGCCCCTTGTATGTTAAAGGCAGCTACGGGAGCGAGCAGGGCTCGTTCCGAACGCGGGGCCGCCCGACCCGATTCGCCAGTCGCGGCATGCGACCCCGCCCCTTGT
>JBMORH010000058.1:0-44826 GCA_049322275.1 Thermodesulfobacteriota bacterium | reverse complement strand
ACCCTACAAAGTGGCGCTGACCGCCGTCATGAGAAAGATGATCGTCACCCTCAACGCCATGGTCAAAAACAAAAAAACTTGGCAACCACTCACCTTAGCCGCTTGAACATGAACACGGTTGCTACATCAAGATGCCTTTGGTGTAGGGGCGGGGTTTATCCCCGCCCGTGTATTTGTCGGTCCGTGCAAACGGGCTGATGATGAATTGTTGTCAGGTGCGCAGGTCGAGCTCGGCCACCAGCTTGTCCAGGAAGTTGAGCATGAATCTGCGCTGGGCCTCGGTGGCATAGGCGGTGCAGGCGCAGCGCAGGCTGTTGGAGGCCCGCACCAGAAGCTCCAGGCGCAGGCTTTCGTTCTCCGGCTCCAGCACCAGCGCCACCCGATGGGGGCCGCAGTCGGGATGGGCGGCCTGTTCGGGGCTCAGCAGATCCGGGGGCAGGTTGAGCCAGTAGACGCCGTCCAGGTTGGAGGGCAGGCAGACCTGGGCCAGGCGCTCGGCCAGGCGCTGGATGTCGACCCGGCGCAGTTCGTCGTAGACCAGCGCGCGCATTGACTCTAGCTCCCCTCCCGCTGGTCGGCGGCCCGGCCGCCGCGCCAGGCATCCACCACCGCGAAGACCCACAGCCCGGCCAAAAGGCCGAACATCACCAAGAGCCAGGCCGCGCCCTGCTGGCGCAACTGGGCGCTCAGGGCGGCGAAATCGCCGGGCTGGGCCCCGGCCGCCTGGATGGCCACCACCGCCAGGCTGAACTGGTGCAGGGCGAAGCCCAGCAAGATCAGGAACAACAGGCTCATGGCCGCCACCAGCAGCGAGCCCTTGAACAACTGCCGGTTGACCAGTTGGCCCAGGCCGGGCACCAAGAGCGACAGCAGCGGCGAGACGACGGCCTTGCGCATGGGGCTTACGCCTCGCGCCCGTACATGGCCAGGTAGTCGCGCACCTGGTTGAGGAGGCCGTCGTCCAGGGGCCGGCGCCGGCCCTCCACCATGACCGGCAGCCCGATTTGGTGCAGGTGGTCCACGCAGGCCCGGATGCCGATCAGCGGCCAGACGGCCAGGCCGGTCTTGGCGGTGAAGCCGGCCAGGGCGTCCGGCCCCCGCGCGCCAACGACCACCCGGCCCGCCTGGTCATAGACCGCCTGCACCTGCTCGCGGTCCACGGCCAGGACCACGCCCAGGAGATCGTAGCGCTCGCCGTTGGCCTTGGCCTGGGCGTTGAGCTTGTCGAGGAGCTCCACCTTGGTGGCCATGGAGGTGCCCACGTCGTCGATGATCAGCACCCGCGCGCCGTCCTTGAGCGCGCCGGTGACGAACATGGCCGCCTTGCCGCTGGCCTCGCCGTGGGTCTTCTGCTCCTTGCGGTCATAGTCGAAGCCGATCTCGACCCCGTGGCGCTCCCAGAGGGCGATGGCCATGGCCTGGGCCAGGGCGCTGCCCTTGTAGCTGGGCCCCAAGAGCACGTCCACCTTGCCGGCCAGGCCGGCGGCCATGAACCAATCGGCGAAGCAGCGGCCCAGGCCGATGGAAAGGCGGCCGGTGCGCAGCACGCCCAGGTTGAAGAAATAGGGGGTGGGCCGGCCGTCCTTGAGCGTCAGCCCCTGGCGGAAGAACAGCGCCCCGCTCTCGGCCAAAAGCTTGGCCAGCTCCTCTTGATAGGCTTGCATGCTTGGCCTCCGCTGCTGCCTGGTGGGTCTGCTATACCAAACCGGAGGCGCGGGGACAAGGTAAGAGCGCGCCAGCGCGCGCCCGGCCGGGCGAAACCACGCCTTTGCCCGGCCGGGGGGCGATCAAGGCAGGGGCGGCTCTGATCGCAATACGGCGTCAGCCGGTGCGGCTGAGCTGCAAGGGCTGGCTGGCGGCCGGGCGCAGGGCCTGGCCATAGGCCCGCCCCAGGCGCGAGCCCTGCTCCAGGCGCACGATCTGTTCGCGGGCCGCCTCCATCTGCGCCTGCAGGGCCTGGGCCGCCCGGTGGTCCAGGGCCAGCACCTGGCCCCCGGTGCGCCCGATCTCGGCCAGAAGCTCGGCCAGCCGCCGGGCCTGGTCGGGGTCGGCGGCGGCCAGGCGGGCCAGGCCGGCCTGCCAATCGGCCCACAGCGGCCGCAGACCCAGGCCGACGGCCTGGGCCTGGCGCTGGAGCCGGCGGCGTTGGACGCAGACGTCCTCCCAGGCCTCCAGCTCCCCGCGGCCGATCAGGTCCAGCCCGGCCCGGGCCAGGCCCAGCATCTGGCGGTGCAACCGCGCCAGGCGCTCCATCTGCGCGGCCGGGTTCACGACAGGGCCTGCTCCTTCAGCGCGGGCACCACCCCCAGCCAGTGGCCGATCTCCTCGGCCAGGTCGTACTGGAGCAGGTCGGCCAGCAGCACCCAGTCCTCCTGCTCCTGGGCCAGCAACAGCTCCTGGATCAGGCGCTGGAGCTTGCGCAAGAGGCGCTCCACGCTCTGGCCGCCGGAGCCGGCCAGGTTGAAGTCCAGGCCCAGGGTGTCGCGGCAGGTCTGCAAGACCTGCATGAACAGTTGCAGGCTCTCCAGGGTGTTGAGGTAGTGGCCGCTGGCCGTGGCCTCGTCGCCCGCCCGGAACAGATCGGCCACCCGCTCCACGCTGGCGGCGATGGCCTTCAGGTAGGCGTCGGCGTTGGCCAGGAAATGCAGGGCCACCTCGCGGGCGCTGACCGTCTCCACCTCCAGGCGCTCGATCTGCCGGCGGGTCACGGCCAGGGCCGGCCCCTGATCGGCGGCCTGGAAGGGCCGCCCGTTCACCTTGACCTCGCGCAGGGTGCGGTCGTTGCCCATCCGGGTCGTCATCAGGCCTTCCAGGAGCTCGTGCAGGTTGTTGCCCGCGATCTCGCCCTCCAGGGGCCTGCCGTCCAACCAGACTTCCATGTCTCGCTCTCCCTTCAGGGTATGGACCCCGCCCGCGGGCGGGGGGTTAGTTCAGCGCCGCCCCGACCGGGGCCAGCAGGTTCAAAAGCCGCTGGGCCGCCGCATCGCCGGGGGGCGGCGCCGCCTCGGAGGTTTCGAGCTGGCCCAGGGTGCGGGTCAGCAGCTCCTCCATGCGGTGGTAGTAGGTGTGCTGGGCCAGCACCCGCCGCCGGCCGGCGGCCGCGATGGCGGCGCGCTGCTCCGGATAGCGGCCGTAGTGCTCCACCATCTCCATGAGCTGGTCCTCGCCGTCGAAGACCGCCGCCTCCCGGCCCGGGGCCAGGAAATGCTCCAGCCCCTGCACCCGGTCCACCAGCATGAAGCCGCCGCAGGCCGGCACCTCCAGGGTGCGGGGGTTGACGAAATCCGCCCCGCCCGGCCCGCGGCCGGCCAGGGGGCTGGAGTGCAGGTTCAGCACCATCTGGCAGGCGTTGTAGACCTTGACCACCTCCTCGGCCGCCAGGTAGCGCTCTTGGTCCAGGCAGGCGGCCAGGGGTCCGGCGTCGGGCCAGTCCACGCCCCAGAGCCGAAGCGGCAGGCCGCGGTTCACCAGGCGGGCGAAGAACTGGCGGCGGTTGGGATAGCCCGCGCCCATGAAACCCACCACGGCCCCGTAGCGGGCCTGGTCCTGGGGGCAGAGGGCCAGGGGGCGGTGCACCGGAGGGTGGGCGGCCATGGGCAGGAAGCTGTGGTTGGCCCCCAGGCGCTCAAGCTCGGCGGACAGCTCCGGCCCCTGGATGTGGAAGAAGAAGTCGTAGCTGGCGGCCACCTCGCGGAAATAGGGCATCACCCGGAAGTCTTCCACGAACCAGAAGGCGGTGGCCGCGCCCAGGCCGCGCAGGCTCTTCAGGGCGGCGCGGTCCAGGGGGGCCTGGGCCAGGGCCAGCACCAGGTGGGGCTGGTGGCGCTCGGCCTCCAGCACGGTCAGTTCGCCCAAGAAGCGCACCAGGGGCGCGTAGAGCCGGTCCAGGCGCTGGGGCGGGACATCGGCGGCGCGCAGGCGCTGGTGGAGCGGGCCGGCCTGGTCCAGGGGCGCGGTGACCACCTCGCAGCCCAGGGCGGTCAGGGCCTCGGCGCACCAGTGGGCCACGTTGAGCGAGCCGCCCCAGACCGGCGGCGCCACCAGCACCCGCGGCCGGGCCGGCCGGGTGCGGGCCGGGGCGGGCCGGTCCAGCCGGCGGGCCAGGCCCTCGCTCTGGCGGGGGTAGAGCCGGGCCGAGGGCGGGTGGACATAGGCGGCGCGGCCGCTGAGGTCGCCCAGGTCGGCCGGGTCCACCGCCAGGCGCAGGCGGGTCAAGAGGCCGCTCAGGTCGCGGGCGTCCAGGGCGGCGCGCAACAGGCGCGGGTCGGGCTCCCAGACCACCAGGTCGCGGCCCACGAGGGGCTCCAGGTGATAGCCCAGGCCGAAGCCCAGGGCGGCCAGGGGGCCGGCCGGCGCGGCGGCGGCCAGGCCCAGGCCCTCCCGCACCGGGTCCACCCCGGAGGTGAGCCGCAGGTTGCCCAGCTTCAGCGTGGGCGGGCCGCTGCGGCTGGGCTCGATGACCGCCTCCGGGTGGGCCGGGGTGGCCTGGATGATCCGGGCCAGATTGGGCTGACGCTGGGCCAACACGGCCAGGTTGGCGGCAAAAAAGTCCACAAATCGCCTCCGTGCGCTTCAGACGCAGAGAGGTTGCAAGATCAATACCACCGCCAGGTTATCCCGCGGCCGCCGCCAGCCAGCCGGCGGCGGCCCGGCAGGCGGCCGCCAGGCGGGGCGGCGCGTCCGGCCCGGCCAGCGCGGCCAGGGGGCGCAGGCCGGGGGCCAGGCCGGCGACGCCCCCGGCCTGGGCGGCGTCTTCGGACGCGGCGGCCAGGGCCAGGCGCTGGGCGGCGGCGGCCAGCCCGGCCAGGCCGGCGGCGTCCTCCGGCCGCGGGGCCAGCCATTCGCCGGCCAGCTCCACCCCGGCCGGGGGCGGGGCGTAGGCCGGGCGCAAGAGCACCCGGCCGGCCTCGCGCAGGGCCAGGGCCAGGGCCGCCCTGGCGTCCAGCCGGCGCGGGCGCAGGGGCCGGTAGCGCTGGCCGAAGCCGTCCAGCTCCCCGGCCAGGGGCTCCACCGCCGGGGGCAGCTCCAGTCCGGCCGCCGCCTGTTCGGCCCCGGCCCCTTCCAGCAGCGCCAGGGCGGCCTGGAGCGCGGCGGCCGGGGTGATGAGCCGGCGGCAGGGCGCGGCCCCGGCGCAGGCCGGGGAATGCTCCTGGCAGGGGCCGCAGTGGTCGCGGGCCTGGAGCACCAGGTGGCCGGCGCCATAGGGGCCGGTTTCGTGCACGGCGGCCGGCCCCATGTAGAGCGCCAGCGTCTTGACCCCCACCGCGGTGGCCAGGTGCAGGCTGCCGGTGTCGCCGGAGACCACCAGGTCGCAGGCGGCCAGGGCGGCGGCCAGGCCGGCGAGATCGGTGCGCCCCATCAGGTCGCCGACCTCCGCCCCGGCCGGCCCCAGGGCGCGCATGAGCCGCCGGCCCAGAACCCGCTCGCGCTGACTGCCCACCAGCACCACCGCCGCGCCGGCGGCCAATAGCCCCTGGGCCAGGGCGGCGAAGTTTTCCACCGGCCAGCGGCGCAGGTCGCTGTTGGCGCCCAGTTGCAGGGCCACCCTGGGCCGGCCGGCCGGCAGGAGCCGGGCCACGGCCTGGGCGGCGGCCGGGTCCACCCGCTGGGCCAGACGGGCGAGCGGCGGCCCGGCCGGCTCGGCGTAGGAGGCCAGGATGTCGCACAGGTGCAGGCGGGTCAGGCGGCGGTCGGCCACCATCAACATGACGAACTCGGCCCAGGGCGCGCCCACCAGGCGGCGGCCGTCGCCGCCCAGCCGCCAGCCATGGCGCGCGGCCCCGGCCCAGCCCGCCGCCACCCCGGCGGCCAGGGGGCTCAGGTTCAGGTTGTAGACCGCCCGCGCCGGCCGGCTCCAGAGCGGGGCGCAAAGCCCGGCCAGACGGGCGCGGGCGCGGGCCGGGTCGGGATCGGCGGCGGCGTCCTCCAGCCCGGCCGGGTCCAGGAGCAGCACCTCGTCGGCCAGGCCGCAGCCCAGGGCCAGGGGGGCCTGGGCCGGGGCCACCACGGCCAGCACGCGGGCCTGGGGGTGGCGGGCGCGCAGGGCGGCCAGGAGCGGGGTGGTCTGCAAAAAATCGCCCAGGCGGGCCAGTTGCAGCACCGCCAGCGCCGCCGGCTCGCCCGCCTGGTCGGCCGGGTCCGGGCGCATCGCGCTCTCAGACCAGGCCGGCACGCTTGACCTCCTCCAGCAGGGCGGGGGGCGCGGGCCGGGCGCGGTGAAGGCCGGCATCGGGGTCCAGGGGCTTGGGGGCCGGGCCGGCGGCCGGGGCCAGGGCCAGCCAGCGGCCGGCGTAGTAGCGATGGGGGCCATTGCCCACCAGGCCGCGCGAGAGATAGCGCAGGCTCACCGCCCGCCCGTCCAGGAGGGTCATCAGCTCCTCGCGGCCCAGGTCGTGGCGGCGGGCCAGGTGGCCGGCCATCAACAGCGGCCAGGCCCCGGCCGCCACGCAGAGCAGGACGTGGCCGTCCGGGTCGCACCAGGCCAGGGCGCGGGCCAGGTCGGCGGCCGGGTCGGCGGCCCGCTCCAGGCGGTCGCGCACCACCACCGCGGCCAGCTCGGGCCGGGGCTCCTGGCCGTCGGCCAGGGCCTGCACCGGCCGGCCCAACCGTTGGGCCAGGGCGGCGGCGGTGCGCCCCTGGTCCGGGGCCAGCACGCCCACCCCGCCGGCCGGGGGCAGCACCGGCAACAGGGACTGGGCCAGGGCCTCCACCAGCCCGGCCTCGTCGGGGTCCGCCGGCGGCGGGCCCTCCTCCGGGATGGCCAGGGGGCGTTGCAGCAGTTGCTCGGCCGCCTGGCGGTCTCCGGCCAGGACCAGGCTGGCGGCCACGGCCGCGCGCTGGCTCTGGCGGCGTTCGCCCATCCGGGCCAGGAACAGCGCCTCCCATTCGGCGGCGATGGCCGACCAGTCGTGGCTGGCGCGCACCCGCTCCCGCGCCGCGGCGGCCATGGCCTGGCTCCGCCGGGGGTCGGCCAGGAGCTCAAGCGCTTGCTTGATGAAGCGCTCCACGTATTCCGGCGAGCCCGGCGCGCCGCCCACCCGGAAGCCGGGCTCGACCACCGTCTCGGCCAGGGCGAAGGCGTCGCTGGTGAGCAGGGGGGTGCCCAGGGCCTGGGCCTCCAGGGCGGCTATGCAGGATATTTCCGGGAAAACGCATGGATAGATCATAAGCCCGCAAGAGGCGAGATGGCGGTAATAGGCCGCCTTGGCCAAGGGCCCCCGCACCACCACGCCGGGGCTGGCCGCCACCAGCTCGGCGATGGCCCGGTGTTCGGCGGCCACGGCCGGCGGCAGGTCGGCCTCGTCCACCTGATAGCCGCAAAGGTGCAGCTCCAGCTCCGGACGCTGGGCGCGCAGGCGAGGCCAGATTTGTTCAAGCAATAGCTTCAGTCCACGTTCGGGGCGGGAGACGTAGGCGAGCCGGCGGGGGTCGCGGTGCACCCCGGCGGCGGCCTGGTCCATGCAGGCCAGGTCCAGTCCGTTGCGGGTCAGGGCCAGCTTGTCGCCCAGCTCCGGCAGGCGATCCAGGAAGTCGCGGGCGTGGAACTGGCTGAGCACCAGGCAGATGTCCAACGATTCCAGCCTGGTGGCCAGTAGTCCCGGCCGGTCCAGGATGTCGTGGTTCCACAGCGCCTTGAGCCCGGCCTGCAGGGGCAGGTCCAGGGCGCTGAAGAATCGGCTGACCACGGCCACGCTGAAACGCTCCTCGATGGCGGCCTGCACCAGGTCGGCCCGGTCGCGGTAGACCACGCCATGATAGAGGCCGGGACGTGGGCAGCGGCAGAAGACCTGCACCCGGTGGCCGCGCTGGGCCAGGGCGCGGGCCATCTGCACGCAGGCGGTCTCGGAGCCGCCCAGGGCCTGTTCTTCGGGCGACGCGCCGTGAAACGGCTGGCCGTCGGTGAGCAAAGCGATGTGCAGGCAGGTTTTTTTCACACCGCGCCTCGCAGGTGGTCGAGCAATTGATTGGCTCGACGGTCGCCGGGGCGGGCGGCCAGCACCTGGTCCAGGTGCGGGCGGGCCTCGCGGGAGCGGCCGCAGTGGATGAGCAGCCGGGCCAGGTCGGTGCGGGCGGCCAGATGGCTGGGTTCGCCGGCCACCGCCGCGGCCAGCACCGGCAGGGCGTCTTGGGCGCGGCCCAGGCGCTCCAGGGCGCGGGCCAGGAAATAGCGGGCGAAAAACAAGGTCCTGACCGGATCGAGGTCCACCACCGGCGCCGCCAGGCCCAGCTCCAGGGCCAGGGAAAGATGATCGACGGCCCCGGCCCAGTCACCCAGGTCGTAGGCCAGGCGGCCGCGCTGATAATGGCTCAGGCCGTGCCTGGGCATAACTTCTAGCAAACGGTCTAATGTTTCCTCGGCCGCGGAGGCGCGGCCCAGGCGCGCCAGGGCCTGGGCCAGCAGGTGCTGGGCCGCCGCCCACAGTTCGGGGTTGTCCCGGCGGGCCGCCTCTGCGGCCGCCGCCCGCTCCAACCGCGCAGCGGCCGCCTCGACGCGGCCCAGGTTCCACAGGCAGCGGCCGGCCTGGTAGTTCAGGTAGTAGTCGCCGGGGGCATCCTCAAGCGATTGCTCCAACAAGGCGAGGTAGTATTCGCCCTTGGCCAGCACCCGCCGGGGGTCCATGTAGCCCCAATGCAATATGGTCATGGGAGCCGCCAGGTTGGGCCAGCCCGGCGGGTGTTGGAGCTGCTCGTGCACCCGGCCCTGGAAGCGCACGTCGGGCCGGCGGGGGAAACAGCGTTTTTGCCACAGCCGCTGGCCGCCGGGCGTCACCAGCTCCTGGCCCCAGATGATGGCCGGGCCTTTGGCCGGCAGGACGCGGCGCAGGGCCCGCACCTCGGCCGGCGTGACCGCGTTGTCCCCGTCCAGCCAGAGCAGCCAGCCGGCGCGGGCGCGCTCGATGGCGTGATTGCGGGCGGCGGCGAAGTCATGGTCCCAGGGCCGGTGGAAGACCGATGCCCCCAAGCCTTCGCAAATGCGGGGCGTATCGTCCTGGGAGCCGGTGTCCACCACCACCACCTCGTCGAAGCAGCCGGCCACCGGAGCCAGGGAGCGGGGCAGGTTGGCGGCCTCGTCGCGCAGGATCATGATCAAGCCGAGGCTGGGCTCAGGCATAGAGCCCCTCCCACATCCGGCCCAAAACCTCGCTCAGCCGGACCAGGGCCGCCCGCGCCTGCCGGCTCTCCGCCCCGGCCGGCAGGCGGCGCAGGGTCTCGCCCACCGCGCTGGTGGCCGGCCAGACTTCTAGCAAATGGTTTAGGCTATCGGATTCCAGTTGGGCCAATGCCTGGCGCACCTGGCCACGCACCTGGGCCAGGCCCTGGCCCACCGCCTCGGCGGCGGGCCGGGCCAGCCGGCCCACCGCGCCGGCCAGGGGCGCATGCCGGGCGCCGCTGGCGCGCAAAACCGCCAGGGCGTCTTCCAGAAGCATGTGCTCGAAGCCATCCAAGCGGGCGCCCTGGGCGGTGGCGTTGATGACGCGCACCGGCTGGGGCCGGCCGGCCAGATAAGCGGCCGCCTCGCGGTACCAGGTTATGTAACCAGCCATGACCTCGGACGTCTCGACCATGCCCCCGTGGATGCCGGGCGTCTGGACCAGGCCGGGCAGGCCGCCCTCTTCGCCGCCGGGGCGGCCGCTGGCATGGGACCGGCCCTGGCTGAAGGCCAAATCCTGGCCCACCAGGGCGATGGGATCGCAACCCATCAGCACGGCGAGCGAAAACGCCGCGCTGGTCGCGTGTCCGCCGCTGGGCAGGGCCGGGCCGCCGCCGGTGAGCGCCGCCAGCCAGGGAGAGAGGTGGAACAAGGCCCGCCGCCCCGGCCAGGCCGCGAAGTGATTGGGGTGGGACTGGCTGGCCGCGGCCAAAAGGGTGCGACGCGGGTCGGCCCCGGCGAACTGGCGCGATTCGTCCTTGGCCTCCAGGGCCAGGGCCAGCTCCGGGGCCAGGCCCGCCCGCGCCAGGGGGCCCAGGGCCGAGGCCGCGGCCAGCGTGAGCACATGCTCCAGGTTTTCGCCGGCCAACCGGGGCAGGCTGGCGTCCAAGGAAGGACCGGCCCCGATCACCAGCGCCGGCGCCCCTCGGTAGCGCCCGGCCAAACCGGCGACGTCCGGCAGATCGAGCACATGCTTGAAGTTAACGGCCAGGTGCTCCAGCCAGGTTTCCTGCTTGGCGGCGCGGTTGGCCTGGTCCACCCCGGCGCGGCGCACCTGGTCGGCCACCAGGCGGGACACCCGCGCCCCCAGTTCGGGCCGCTGCCGGCGGTGGGCCGGCGGCGAGAAAACCCTCACCCGGCGAACGCGGCCATACACCAGATCCGCCGAAAGCCTTTCTTCCAACTCGCCGTCGTCATGGGCGATGCTGGCCCCGGCCAGCTCCGGCCCCAGCGCGGCGGCCAGGGCGAGGTCGCGCGGGTCGGGTTCATAGACCAGCACCTTGGCCCGACCCGGCTGGTCCAGGGCGGCGCGGGCGTGCCAGCCTAGACCCATGCCGGCGATGATCAGCAGATCCCGCGGGTCGGGGCGGGGAAACTCCGCCGCCAGCTCCGCCCGGGCCGCGGCCAAGGCCCCCTGGGCGGGGTGCAGGGGGTCTTCCCCCAAAAACCAAGCGCCCGCGGCATCTTGGCGCAAAGGGGCGTTCATGCCAGATATCCTTCCCGCGCGGCCCGCGCCAATTTGGCGGCCAACTCCGGACTGGGAGCCAATGAGCGGGCGCGCAGGTAGCAGTCGTGGGCCTGGTTGGGCGCGGCCTGGGCCAGGAGCAGATCGCCCAGACGCTCCCAGGCCACGGGATCGGCCGGGCGCAGCCGGCTTGCTTCCAGCAAATGCTCCAAGGCGGTCCACCAGGCCTGGGGCAGGCCGAGGCGGTTAAAGCCGGGGCAGAGGCCCTGGCCGGACCGGCGCAGGATTTCGGCGGCCTCCAGATGGAAGCCGGCCTCGCCCGGTTGGCCCGCCAGCCCGGGCAGCCCGCGAAAAACCTGGCGGGCCAGGTCGCTCCGGCCGAGCTGCCAGGCGGCCAACCCCCAGGCAAGCCGATCGATTTCCCCGCCGGCCTGGGCCGCGCGCGCCAGATGCTCCAGGGCGGGCCGGCCCTGCCCCAGGTTCAGGGCGGCCAGGCCATAACCCCGGCTGGCCGCCAGGGGGTCGGCCCCGTCCCTGGCGGCGGCGGCCAGGCGGCCCAGGGCGCGGCCCAGGCGCGGGTCGCCGGCCGGGCCGGGCCAGCGCAAGCCGGCCAGGAGCAGGGCCTCGCCCTCCCGGCGCAGGGCTTCGCCGCCCCTGGCTCTTGGCCGCTCCTCCGGCGGTCGCTTGGACATTTCGACTATGTGGTCGAGCAGTTGCCGGGCGCGATGGCGGAAAGAGTGTCCGGCGCGCACCGCCGCCCGGCCTTGCTCGGCCAGGCGCAGGCGCAGGCGATGGTCGCCCAGCAGTTGTTCGAGTTTTTGCTCGAAAGAGTCCGGGTCGAAGTAGGCCAGGTGCTCCAGGTCGCTGAAATGGCGGTCCATGGTGCCAGGCGCGGCCTCGCTGAGCAGGCAGCCGCCAGCGGCCATGACCTCCAAGGGGCGGGTGGTCAGGCCGGCGAACAGGTTTTCGTTCAGGACCACCTGGTGCTCGCGGTACAGCCGGGCGGCGTCGGCGGTGGCGAACCACTGGTCCTGGCGGCCGCCCCGCACGGCCAGGCTGGTGATTTTAGCGGCTTTAGCAAGCAATGCCGAGCGTTTGGGTCGCACGCCCGCGTCCACCACTCCCACGAAGCAGGCCCCGGCCCGGCTCTGGGGGCGGGCGTCGGACTGATAGCGCTGCGGGTCCACGGCCACTGGCAGCCAATGGCTGGCCGGGTGCGTGGCGGCCATGGCCGCCGCCTCGGTCGGCTGGTCGAACAGGGCCAGGTCGAAGAGCCCGGCATAGGCGAAATGCCAGAAACGATTGAGGGGGGCGTCCAAGGCCCAGAAGGCGGTGACCGGTCCGGCGGCGGAAAGGCCGGTGGGCAGCGTCCGGCGGCCGATGTCGTCCGTGACCAGGACCGCGTCGAAAACCAGACCCTTGGCCTGGGCGGCCGCCTCAATGTCCCGCCAGTCCGGATCACGCGCGGGGCAGACCAGGTCGGCCTCGGCCTGGGGGCCGGCCAGGCTGACCCGGCAGCCCTGGGCGCGCAGGGCCGGGGCAAGGTTGTCGCTTCCCAAACACAGGACGTGCATCGCAGGCTCCACGCAGAAGCCGCCATTGGACGCCGGAATTGCCGCTCTGGCGCCTGGAAATGGACCCATGCAACCCCGGTGCCAGCCGTCGGGCGGCCCGCTTTTGCAACCGGCTAAAATGATGATGAAAAATCTGGAGAAAAAACCGGGTGGTCACCGGGGCGGCAATTGCTGCCCCGGCGGAAAAAACGGCCTGCCCGCCAAAAAGGCTGGCGCGGGCGCAAAGGGCGGCGCTCAGGCGGTGTAGGAGCGGCTGGCCGCGCCCAGGGGGCCCAGGGCCTGGGCATAGGCCCGGCAGACCGGGCCGGCCAGGGGCTCGGCCTGGAGCTGGGGCGCGAACAAGGCCTGGCGCTCCCTGGGCGGCCGGGAGGGCTCCACCAGGAGCTGGGCCAGTTGCTGGCGGCGCAGCATCTCCTGGAAGCTGGGGCGGCGGCCGGTCTTGGGCGCGGCGGACTGGGCGGCGGTCGGCTGGGCGGCCGGAGCCGGCTGGCGGCCGGCCGGGGCGGAAAGGCTTTCCAGCCGGCGGTAGGTGAAATCCAGGCAGAGGCCGCCGGAGCTAAGGCTCCAGGTGTGGCTGGTCAGGGCCTGGCCTTCGCCGGGCAGGGCGGTCTCGCCCGCCCGCCGGTTGTCGGCAAAGACGGCGGCGTTGGCCGCGACCGGGGCTGTGGTTCGGGCAACCATGAGAACCCCAGGGAAAGTTCCTTCTTATCCTTTATAATGATACCCTAAAGCCAGGGCCGCGCACAAGCGCGCCGGCGCCGTGCGTCATTTGACAGGCGGCGGAAAAAAAAGATAAAGTTCCCGAAGAGCCGGGCCGATAAGAGAGGTGAAGGGGATTAGCAGGCCATGACCATCACGTCGTTCCAGGTGCAGAATATTCTGCGAACCTACGCCAAGCAGCTCAGCCGTGGGCAGCGCCTGGCGCGGCGGCGCATGGCCAGCGAACCCCAGCCGGCGGATCAGGTGAACATCAGCATCGAGGCGCGGCGCAAGCAGGTGATCGAGAAGATCACCGCCGAGATAGTATCCAACATCGGCTACCGGGCGCCCGGCCTGGGCGGGGGTCCGGGCGGCCTGGAGGACTCGGCCCTCAAGCGCCTGAGCCAGGAATACGGCCGCAGCCTGGACATCGGCCAGGACGAGAACACCGGCTTGCTGCGCTTCATGGTGCGCGAACCTGAGACCGGCGAGGTGCTCCAGGTGCTGGGGCAGGAGGAATCGGCCGACTTGCAGGAGCGGCTGTTCGTCATCACCCAGCAGATCGTGGACGAGAACATGGTTTAGCGAGCGCGGCTTCCCGCGGGAGGCCGCCGGATATCCGCATCGTCCCGGGGCGCGGGCGGGGGCGGGGATACGGGAAGGCGGGCCATGCAGATCAAGGAAACCCTGGGCCTGACCAACAAGGCGCTGGAAGGCCGCGAGCGGACGGGGGCCGCCGGCCGCGGCGGCAAGGCCATGACCGCCTCCGGGGCCAAGGCCGAGGCCGAGGCCCAGGACCGGGTGGAGCTTTCCGGCCGCAGCCGCGAGATGGCCAAGGCAGCCGAGGTCCTGGCCGCCACCCCGGAGGTGCGCGAGCAGCGGGTGGCCGAGCTGCGCCGGCGCATCGACAACCACGAATACCAGGTCGACGCCGACCAGGTGGCCCACCGCATGATCGTCAACTTCCTGCGCGAGATCATCTAGCGGCCGGGACCTGACCCGCGGCCAACCACGCCGGCCCCTTCGCGGGGGCCGGTGCGCTTTTGGGCCGTGGCCCTCCGGTCACAATAATCAAATGGAAAACCGTAGATTGCCGCGTGGCAACCCCGCCGGGGTTGGTCCTGGCGATGACAGGCTGGCTCCGGATGGGTTGCGCGCGGGCCGGGGTTGGTCCAAGCCTAGACCGGCTGTTTGGGCAAGGGCTGGCGCACCGGGTAGCGCGGGTCGTCCAGGATGACCTGGGCCGCCAGGCGGTTTGCCAGGTTGACGACCAGCGGGGCCTTGAGGTTGGCGGTCAGCTTGTCCGGCGAGCCGTGGGGGATGGTCACCACCACCCAGACCTGTATCTGGCCGGGATCGGAGACCTCCAGCAGCCGGGTCTCGGCGTTGCCCAGCACCACCTGGTAGGTGGGGTCGAAGAGCAGCGGATTGGCCACCACGAAGGCCAGGTCGGGGTTGTCCAGGCTTTGCAGCCAATGGAAGGGAGACCCCTCGCGGTGGACCAGCAGGGCGTAGCGGCGCAGGGCGGGGAACCCCACCATGCCGTGGGGCATGGTCAGCACCCGCTCCGCCGGCGCCTCCACCTCGCCGAAGCGGGTGGTGGCGAACTTCACCACCGATTGAGCGCCGGTCTCACTCATCCCGGCCTCCATCGCCCAGCATGCCGCTGACCAGCTCCAGGTCGCCGGCCTGGTTGGCCATGGCCTGCTGGTTGGCCTCCTTGATCTTGTCGAAGATTTCCTGCCGGTGGATGGGGGTGTTGGGCGGAGCGGTGATGCCCAGGCGCACCTGGCGCCCCTTGACCTCCATCACGCTCACGACGATGGAGCCGTCGCCGATGGTGATGCTCTCGCCCACCTTGCGGGTGAGTATCAGCAAGGTTTTCCTCCGCCCAATGCCGGCGGCGCGGGTTTACAGATAGTCGGCCAGGGTCTTGCTGCTCACCAAGGCCGTGGCCTGCAACGCGGCCTGGTACATGACCTCGTAGGTCTTGAGCTGGGTGGTCACCTCGGCGATGTCGGCGTCTTCCACCCGCTCCAGGCGGTCGTTGAGGCGCAGGGCGTCGCTTTCCATGAAGCTGGTGCGCGATTCTATCCGGTTGAGCTTGGCGCCCGCGTCGCCAGCGTATCTTAGCAGCTTGGCTTGCAGGCTTTCAAGCTCCGCCACCATTTCCTGGCTCGCGGCCTGGCCCTGCCCGTATTGGGCCAGGCTGAGGTCCCAGGCGTCGCCGTCGTTCAGGGTCGCGCCGGGGTTGAGCTTCAGGCTGGCCTCGCCGGGCGGATTCAGGCTCAGGGTGTTGGCCGGGTCGTCCCCGCTGCCGGTGAAGGTGACGCTGGCCCAGCGGCGCACGCCGGCGTCCAGGTAGGTGTAGGTGAGCGTGACCGGCTCGCCGGCCGAGGGCGTCACCGGCGCGTCGGCGGGCGGGGGCGCGGGCAGGGGCGCGGGCGGGGCCGGCAGGGCCGGATGGATTTCGAGCGGCAGGGCCTCGCCGGCGGTGTAGGCCGCGTCCAGCACGTAGATGGTGGCCCCATAGCCTCCGGCCAGCCCCACCGCCGCGCCGCCGCCGGCGCCGGTGACGATCACCGTGTCCGCCTGCCAGGCCGCCCCGTCCCAATACTCGTAGTTGAGGGTCATGGGGTTGGCCGCGTCGGGCGCGCCGCCGGGATAGGCCAAATCCACGCTGAAGTTGCGGTAGTTGCGCAAGGCGGTCTCGTCGGCGTCGTCGCTCTGGATCGGCCCGCCGGCGACGAACTGGTACTTGCGGGCGTTGAGCTGGGTGTAATCGCCCATCACCCTGGGCTGGGCGCTGGAGGCGCGGTCGTTGCCGATGGCCGGCACCGGCTCGAAGTAGTCCTGGACCTGGCTGTCCTTGTCCAGGGCGTCGGCCCAGGCGGCCAGGCGGTCCAGGAGGTTGCCGAACCCGCCCGCGCCATGCCCCTCGGCCTGGAACAGGTCGTCCAGGTGATAGTTGTATTGCATGCGGCTGTTCGAGGCCAGGCTGGCGTAGAGATCCTGGCCGTTGCCCTGCTGGCGGTGGATCTGCAAGGTGTACTGGTCGCCGGCCGCGAAGGCGTTGCCGTCGCAGTAGATCCGCGCCCCGTCGCCCACGTCCACCCCATAGCCGCTGCCCGCGCCGGTCAGGGTCACGCTGCCGGTGATGGTGCGGCCGTAGTCGTCCACGTAGGAGTAGTCCACCTCCATGGGGTTGAGCGCGCTGGGCGCGCCGCCGGCGTAGCCCGCCGCCACGGTCAGGCTGACGTTGCGGCTGAATTTCCCGGCGTAGCTCCCGGTCCCATAGAGGCGCCCCTCGGCGCTGTGGCTGCCCACGATCTGGGCCGGGTTCTCGGCGCTGGGCGCGGCCAGGGCGGGGGCGGCGTCGGTGCGGCTGCCGCCGAAGATGTAGCGGCCGTTGACCTGGGTGTTGCCAAGCTGGACGAAATGGGCCAGGAAGTCGCGCACCTGGTTCGCCATGGCCTGGCGCTGCTCGCCGGTGTAGGTGCCGGTGGCCATCTGCTCGGCCAGGGTGCGGGCCTGGGCCGCCAGGTCGCTCATGTGCGCCATGGTGGTGGCGCTCTGCTTGAGCCAGTCGTCCAGGTGGCCCAGGTTGCGCTTGTATTGAACCAGCTCTTCCAGGCCGCGGTGGGAATACTGGGCGATGATCGAGCCCACCGCGTCGTCGCTGGGCGCGCCGATGCGCTTGCCGCTGGCGATCTGGCCGTTCAGCAGGGCCTCGCCCTCGCGCATGCGCAGCAGGGCGAAGACGGTCTGGCGATAGAAGGTCTCCTGGTTCACCCGGATGGCCATGTCCCCTCCCCCGCCTTTAGCGCTTGACGTCCATCAACGTGACCAAAAGCTGGTCGGCCACGCTGATGAGCTTGGCCGCCATCTGGTAGCCGCGCTGGTACTGGATCAGCTTGACCATCTCCTCGTCCAGGTTCACCGCGCTCACTTGGTCGCGCAGGTTAAGCAGCTCCTGCTTGGAGGCCTCGGCGAAGGTGCGGTTGTCGGCGAGGTTGGCGATGGTGGCGCCCAGCTCGGCCGACCAGGAGATGATGGCCTCGTTGAAGGTCTGGGCGCCCCCGCCCATGGTGTCGGCGTCCTTCAGGTCGGCCAGATCCAGGGCGTTGCGGTTGTCGCCCAGGGCGTGCTCGCCGTCGGCGGTGATGCGTCCGGCGGCGATCAGCCGCACGTTGGCCCCCACCTGCGCGTTCAGGGCGACGTTGTTGGCCGAGTAGCCGTCGAAGAAAGTGTTGATGCCCATGGCGGCCAGCAGGCCGCTGGTGTCCCGGCCGAAGGCGAACTCGATGCCCGACCCGGCCTGGATGCGCAGGCGGTTGCCGCCTTCCACCGAGGCCAGGGGATTGAGGTTCGCGTCGCCCAGGGGGTTCACCACCGCGTTGATGTCGGCCACGATCTGGTTCAGGGTGCGGCTGGGGTCGATGTTGACGTCGTAGGAGCGGCGGGTGCCGTTGTCATAGACCCAGATGGTCAGGGTTCCGCTGGTCAAGAGGTCCTTGAAGGGCAGGTCGTTGCTGGTCTCGTTGAGTCCGGTGCTGTCGTCCACCGACTGGTAGGTGCCGGTGACGTCGGTGAGCTTGGCCAGCCCCGCGCCCTGGCTGTGCACCAGGTTGACCTGGCCGATGAGGGTCTTGGTCAGGTCGTTGAGGAAATCCTGGGTCTCGGCCACGTCCACGTCGCGCACCCGGAGCCAGCCGGAGATCTCGCCGCCGGTTATCTCGCTGAGATCCAGCACCTGGCCCTGCTGGCTCCAGACGATCTGGTTGCTGTCGTAGCCCGCCACCGGGGCGAAGCCCAGGGGGTCGGGGTCGCCGGGCCGGGGGTAGTTGTCCTGCACCAGGGTCTTGCCCATGCCGGCGAAGACCGTCACCGCGCCGCGGCCGTCCTCGAACCACTGGATGTTCATCTTCTGGCTCAGGGCCTCCAACTGGCGCTGGCGCTCGTCGCGGTAGTCGTTGGCCGATTTCCCGCTGGCCTCGGTGGCCATGATCTGGTCGTTCAGGGAGGCGATGCGGCGGCAGATGTTGTTCACCTCGCCCACCGCCGTCGACAGGTAGGTGTCCATGTCCCTGGCGATGGCCCCGACGTCCTGGTAGACGGTGCTTAGCCGGCTGGCCAGGTTGGCCCCGGTCTGGGCCAGGGCGTGGCGCACGGCGGTGGATTCGGGGTTGTTGGCCAGATCCTGCCAGGCGCTGAAAAAGGCGGTGATGGCCTGGCCCAGGCCGGTCTCGCCGGCCTCGTTGGCCAGGGCCTGGAGCCGGGTGAGCTGGTTCAGGCGGCTGTCGAGCACGCCGAAGTCGCTGGTCTTGTCGGTCAGCCGGTCCTGGATCAGCTTGTCCACGTGCTGGATCACGTTGACCGTGCGCACGCCGTGGCCATACCAGCCCTCGGCGGTGCGCTCCGGGTTGCGGGTGGTCACCACGGTCTCCTGGCGCGAATAGCCGGGGGTGCTGACGTTGGCCACGTTGTGGCTGACCGTGTCCAACTGCCGGGTGGAGGCCTGCAGCGCCCAGCGGCTGATGTCCAGGATGGTGAAGATGCTGGGCATGGCCTAGACCTCGCGGGTCAGGAGGCGGGGCGGGCCGGTGGGCGCCGCCTGGCGGCGGCCGCCCTGGCCATAGGTCTGGCCGCCCCCCCGCCCGGAGAGCAGGCCCAGCAGGTGCTCCACCGTGTCCAGGGCCTCCTGCACGAAGCCCTGGTTGGACTGGTTCTTGCGGTTGACGGCCTCGGCCAGCTCCTGGGCCTTGCCCAGCAGCGCCTTGAACGGGGCGCGCTCGGCCGGCGGCAGGGAGGCGGCCAGGTCGCGCAGGCGCAGGGGCCGCCGGGGGTCGGGCGAGAGCCGGGCCATCACCGCCAGGCGCTCGGCGCGCACCGCCTCCAGGCGCTTGGCCAGCTCCAGCTTGCGCTCGGCGCTGGCGTTAAGCCCCTGGTGCTCGCCGCTGAGCAGGATGGCGCGCTCCTGGTCCACCACGGCCAAGAGCTCGCGGTAACAGGTCACCTCCTGGACCAGGAGGTCCTGGATCTGCCTCAGTTCTGTCTGGCTGGCGGGCATGGCCTCTCTCCTTGGCTAGACGCCGCGGTCCACGCCCATGGCCAGCTTGGTCAGCGGGTCGCGGGCCTGTCCGGCGGCGTCGCGGATCTCGAAATGCAGGTGCGGGCCGGTGGAAAGCCCGGTGTCGCCCACGGTGGCCACCTGCTGGCCGCGGGCCACCTTCTGACCCGGCTGCACCGCGATGCGCTCCAGGTGGCCGTAGTGGGTGGTGGCGCCGTCGGCGTGGGTGATGACCACCAGGTTGCCCAGGTCGGCGGCCGGCCCGGCCTGGCTGACCACGCCCTCGGCGGCGGCCTTGACCGGGGTGCCGATGGGCGCGGCCAGGTCCACCCCCAGGTGGTCGCGCTCCTGGCCGGTGATGGGGTGCAGGCGAGGGCCGAATCCGCTGGTGATCTCGGCGCCGCTCACCGGCAGCATGAAGTCCGGGCCCTGGGGCTGGGGGATGCGCCCCCGCCACAGGCTGTTGCGGTAGGAGGGCGTCGGCTGGCCCACGGCCGGATAGGCGGGAAATTCTTGCCCCTGGGCCTGGTCGGCGCTGGGCAGCTTCATCCGCGCGGCCGAGGGCCGCTTGACCCGCTCGCGGCCAAGTTGGGCCTCCAGCATGCTGGCGATGCCCATGGAGCGGCCGGCGCTGGCCTGCTCGGCCCGGTTCTGGTCCAACAGGTCGGTGAACATCTCCTCGGCGTAGCCCCCGCCCATGAATCCGCTCTTGTTCACCGTCTTGCGCATTTCCTTGGTCAACAGGTGCAGGAAATGGGCCTCGAACATGCGGCTGGCCTGCCGGAGCTTGGCCTGCTCCTTCAGCCGCTTTTCCGGGTCGGCGGCCTGGGCCTGGGCCAGGGAGGCGCGGTCGAGGTTGGCGGTGGCGCTCAAAGAGGTCATGCCGGTCGCGTGCTCCGTCAGGGGTTCATGACCACCACATGCAATCCGCGGGCCAGCCTCGCGCGCCGCCGGCCCGCCCTCTAGATGATCTCCAGGTCGGCCTGGAGCGCCCCGGCCACCTTGATGGCCTGGAGGATGACGATCAGGTCGCGGGGGGTGGCCCCCAGGGCGTTCAGGGCCTTGACCACGTCGCCGATGCTGGCCCCCTGGTTGAGCACCGCCAGGGCGCGCTTCTGCTCGCTGGCCTGCACCTGGGTGCGCGGCACCACCACGGTCTGGCCGCCCTGGGCGAAAGGCAGGGCCTGGCTCACCTCCGGGGTCTCGGTGATGCTGATGGACAGCGAGCCGGAGGCCACGGCCACGGTGCTGATGCGCACCTGCTCGCCCATGACCACGGTGCCGGTGCGCTCGTCCACCACCACCTTGGCCGCCACGTCCGGGGCCACCTCCAGCGCCTCCAGCCGGGCCATGGCGCCCACCTGGTCGAAGCCGGGGGCCATGGGCAGGTCCACCCTGACCGTGGAGGGGTCCAGGGCCTGGGCCTTGAGCTCCGGCAGGGCCTGGCTGATGCGCCCGGCCATGCGGTGGGCGGTGGTGAAATCGGGATTGTTCAGGTTCACGGTGAGCGAGCGGAGCTGGGCGAAGTCCAGGGGCAGCTCGCGCTCCACCAGGGCCCCGCGCGGGATGCGCCCCACGGTGGGGTGGTTCTTGCTCACGCTGGCCGCCTCGCCGCCGGCCGAGAACCCGCCCACGCTCACCGGCCCCTGGGCCATGGCGTAGACGTTGCCGTCCAGGCCCTTCAGGGGCGCGATCAAGAGCGTGCCGCCGGCCAGGCTGGTGGAGTCGCCCAGGCTGCTTAGCGTCACGTCCAGGCGCTGGCCCAGGCGGGCGTAGGGCGGCAGGTCGGCGGTGACCATCACCGCGGCCACGTTCTTCACCTTGATGTCGGCCGCCGGCACCCGCACGCCCATGCGGGTGAGCATGTTGGCCAGGCCCTGGGTGGTGAAGGTCACCGACTTGTCGCCGGTGCCGTTGAGGCCCACCACCAGGCCGTAGCCGATGAGCTGGTTGCCGCGCACGCCCTGGATGGTGGCCAGGTCCTTGATGCGGGCGGCGGCGGACGGGCCGGCCATCAGGGCCAGGGCCAGGGCGGCCAGGATGAATATGGCGGCGGTTCTGCGCATGGGGCCTTCTCCGCTTCGGCCGTCTAGAAGGGCCAGACGTGGTCCAGCAGGCGGGCCAGCCAGCCCGGCTGCTGCTTGTCGGTCAGGATGCCGCGGCCGGTGTATTGGATGCGCGCGTCGGCCAGCTGGGTGGACATCACCGTGTTCTTGGCCGTCACGTCGCTCTGGCGCACCACCCCGGAGAGCACGATGTACTGGGTCTCGCCGTTGACCCGCAGCTCGCGCGAGCCGCGCACCACCAGGTTGCCGTTGGCCAGCACCTCGATGACCGTGCAGCCGATGGAGGAGGTCATGGTGTCCTCCTTGGTCAGCTCGGCGGTGGCGTCGTGCTTGGATTGGAAATTGGCGTCGATCAGGGCGCCGGGGGTCTTGTTCTCGCCGCGCTGGGGCGGGAACTGGGCCTCGTAGCCCAGGAGGTTCTTGATGCCGGCCACGTAGGTGTTCTTGCGCTCGGCCTTGGAGTCGTCCTTCTTCTTGGCCTTGCTGTTCTCCACGATCTCCACCGTGATGAGATCGCCCACCTGGCGGGCGCGCAGGTCGCCGTAGAAATCGCTCTTGGCCGCCACGAACAGGCTGCCGGTGGTGTTGGCCGGCCGCTGCATGTTGTAGGCCGGGTCGTTGGGCGGGGGCATCTGGGCGCGGGGGTCGAAGGCGCCGGGGCTGGTGGCGCAGCCGGAGGCCAGGACCAGGCCGGCCAGGAGGAGCATCTGCGGGGTGAGGCGCTTGCACATGGTTCGTCTCCTAGAATTCCACCACCACGGTGCCGGAGTCCAGGACCTTGCCCCAGACCTCGCGCTTGCTGTTCAGGTTGGTCAGGCGGATGCGGCCGCCGGCGAAACCGATCTGCTCGGCCTTGCCCTTGGCGGTGATTTTGAGCCCCTCGCCGGTGAAGACCATGGTCACCACGTCGCCGCGGCGGATCAGCGGGGCCTGCTCCAGGCGGCGCAGATCCAGGGGCGCTCCGGCGGGCACCGGCGCGCGGGTGCGCAGCCCGACCGCGTCCTGGATGTCGCCCAGGGCGCCCAGGCCGGCCTCGGCCAGGTTGACCCGCACCAGCTCCACGTCCTCGGCCGCGATGACGTGCTTGCCCAGCAGGGGCCGGGCCGCCACCACCACCTGGCCGTAGAGGTCCACGTTGCCCACCACCCGCACCTGGGCCTCCTTGCGGCCGTCCACGTAGACGTCCACCGCCGCCGGCACCCGGCCGCTGGGCTCGCCGCTGACGCCCACCAGGCGCAGGGAGGTGGTGAGCTTGCCGGCGGGCAGGGCCAGGTCGCGCCCGGCGTCCACGTCGCGGATGTCGGCGTCCTTGGCCCGCGCCCCCAGGCGCTCGCTCACCGCCTGGATGTAGAGCTGGGCCAGGGTCTGGCTGCCCAGGGTCTGGCTGGCCCGCTCCACCACCACCTGCTCCGGCAAGAGCACGCTGACGCCGGGGCCCAGGTGGGCTTGCTTGAGCAGGCTCTTGATGCGCGAACCGTGGATGACCACGCTGCGCCCCAGGCCGGGGGCGCCGGCCACGGTGACCGCGGCCAGGGCGTCCTTGAGGGCCGGGGAAAGCTCCTGGTCCGGGGCGGCCAGGCTCAAAAGCGTCACCTTGCCGCCGTCCACCTGGACGTGGCCGGCGAGGGCCAGGGTCTCGGCGGCGGCGGCCGGCCCGGCCGGAGCGGCCAGGAGGGCCAGCAGGGCCAGGGCGGCGATGATGCGCGGCAGGATCTTCATGGCTGTCTCCGCTCAGCGTCCCTAGCGCTTGACGTTGTTGGCCATCTGCAGCATCTGGTCGCTGGTCTGGATGGCCTTGGAGTTGGCCTCGTAGGCGCGCTGGGCCACGATCATGTTCACCATTTCGTCCACCACCGAGACGTTGCTCATCTCCAGGAAGCCCTGGGCGATGGTGCCGAACTCGCCCACGCCGGGGTTGCCCTCGGTGGCGGCGCCGGAAGCCGGGGTGGGGCGGAACAGGTTCTTGCCGATGGCGAAGAGACCGGCCGGGTTGGCGAACTTGTGGATGGTCATCTGGGCCTGGCTGAGCACGTCGCCGTTGTTGGCCAGGGCGGTGATCTGGCCGCCGGGATCCACCACGATGCTGGTGGTGCCGTCGGGCACGGTGAACTGGGGCTGGAGGATGTAGCCGTTGCTGTCCACCAGCACCCCGTTGTTGTCCAGCTTGAAGGAGCCGGAGCGGGTGTAGACCTCCTCGTCCACCTTGAGCACCTTGAAGAAGCCCTTGCCCTCGATGGCCAGGTCGAGCTGGTTCTCGGTGTTCTGGTAGTCGCCCTGGCTGAACAGCTTCTGGATGGCCACCGGCTTGACGCCCAGGCCCACCTGCACCCCGGTGGGGATCATCTGGCCGGCGGACTGGGTGGCCCCGGGCTGGCGCAGGGTCTGGTACATCAGGTCCTCGAAATCGGCCCGGCTTTTCTTGAAGCCGGTGGTGTTGACGTTGGCCAGGTTGTTGGAGATGACGTCCATGTTAAGTTGCTGGGCGCCCATCCCGGTGGCCGCGGTGTAAAGGCTGCGCATCATGGCTTAATAGTCCTCCTGGACTCGCATGGAAAACTAGGCCGCCCGGCCCACCTGGTTGACCGCCTTGGCGTCCATCTCCTGCATGGCCTGCAAGGCCTTTTGATAGGACTCGTAGGAGCGCAGGGCGTTTATCATCTGCACCATCTCGCTGACCACCTCCACGTTGGCCATCTCGACGTAGCCCTGGTTCAGCACCGCGTCGGTGGCGTTGCTGGTGGCCGGCGGCTTGCCGTCGGCCCCGGCGTAGAGGTTGGCCCCTTCCTTGACCAGGGTCTTGACGTCGTCCACCTTGACCAGGCCGATGACGCCCACCTGCTCGCCGTTCTGGCTGATGTTGCCCTTTTCGTCGATGAAGGGCAGTCCGCCGTTGGGGTTGAGCGTGATGGGCGCGCCGCCGGCGCCCAGCACCTGCAAGCCCTGGCTGTTCACCAGCCGGCCGTCGGAGAGCATCTTGAACGAGCCGTCGCGGGTCAGCCGCACCCCGTTGGGGGTCTGCACCTGGAAAAAGCCCTCGCCGCCGATGGCCACGTCCAACGGGTTTTCGGTGGCCTGCAGGGGGCCCTGCTCCAGGCAGTGCTTCATCTCGCGCTCCATCAGGTCGCTGAAGATCAAACGGTCGCACTTGAAGCCGGGGGTGGAGACGTTGGAGAGGTTGTTGGCGATCACGTCCATGTGGTGCTGCTGCACCAGGGCCGCCCGGCTCACCTCTACGAATCCATAGTCATGGGCCATCGTTTCACACCTCGTGGGGATGCTTGGCTGGCCACCTAGACTGCAACCGGCGTGCCAGGCGCGGCCGGCGGGGAGGCGTATAGATAACTAGCTGTAATTAAAATATATACACTGATGGGGCGGCGGGGATGGCGGCGGCGGCGGCGGCGCGGCGGCGGTCGGGGACGAACGGGGGGAAGTAATTGCCTAGCGCCGGGAGCGGGCCAGGTTGTCGCGCCAGCGGTCGTTGCTCCTGTAGACGAAGGCCAGCATCTCGGCCACCACCAGGTAGAGTTCGGGCGGGATTTCCTGGTCCACCTCCAGGCGGGCCAGCACCTCCACCAGGTCCGGGTCCTCCTTGATGGGCACCCCGTGCTCGCGGGCCAGGGCGATGATCCGCTCGGCCAGCTTGCCCTGGCCTTTGGCCGCCACGCTGGGGGCCTCGTCCCGGCCCGGTTCATAGCGCAGGGCCACGGCCTTCTTGATCTTGGCGCGGGGTGTCTGGGCGTCGGCCATGGCGCTAGACGGTCAGGGAGAGGTAGTGGCCGCGGCTTTTGAGCATCTGGGCCAGGGGCGCGTCCTCGGCCTGGTCCGGACCGGGGCGCGCGGCGGTGACGAGCTCGGCCGCCAGGCCCAGGCCGGCCAGGCGCTCGGCCAGCTCCGGCAGCAGATCATCCAAAAAGGCCGCCCGCTCGGCGTCGGCGGCCAGGAAGCGGCCCCGCAAAAGCCCGTCCTTGATGCGGGCCTCGATGGTCAGCGGCCCCAGTGCGGTCAGATCGAGAAAGAAGACCAGGCTGGTCTCGCCGCCGCCGTCCTGGCCCCCGGCCTGGGGCAGGCCCAGGAGAAGTTCGCCCTGCCTAAGTTCGTCGCCGAACATCAGGGGCAGGCCCAGGAACAAAAGGGCCTCCTTGGGCAGGAGCTCGGCGTTGAGGCGCTGGTTGGCGGCGAAGGATTCGGCCAGGCCCTCGGCCGCGGCCAAAAACTGCCTCAGCGCCGCCGCCCGCTCCGGCTGGTCCAGGGTCAGCTGGGCCAGGTGGGGGCCCAGCTCGCGGGTGAGCGCCGGCAACAGGGTGCGCAGGCTGGCGGGCAGGGTCTCGCCCCCGCCGGCCAGCAGCCGGGCCAGGCGGGGCATGAGGTCCATGCCGGCGGCGCCCATGAGCCGGCGCAGATAGGCCGGGTCGCCGGCCGCGTCCTGGTCCAGCGCCACCTGGCGGGCCAGGTCTTGCGCCTGGGCCATCAGCTCGGCCGCGCGGGGGGTGGGCGGGGGGGTCTTCTGGGGGTCGTGGCCCAGGATGGCGGCCAGGTCGCCGGTCAGGCGCTGGCGGCCCAGCATCAGGGCGGCCAGGGCCTGGGCCAGACGGGCGGCGCCGCCGGCCCCGGCCGGGGCGGCCTGGCCCTGGCCCAGGCTCAACACCAGTTGCGGCTTGGTCTCCATGACGGTCAGGGTCAGGCGCTGGCCGGGCCTGAGCGGCGCCTGGGTCTCGGCCAGGAGCTCCTGGCCCATCAGCCGCAGGCGCACCAGTCCGCCGGATTCCTGGCCGGCCACCTCGGCGCTGACCACCCGGCCCGGAGCCAGCCGGGCCAGGGGATCGCCCGCCGGGTCGCGACCCTGGCCAGCGGGCTCCCCGGCCAGACGGGCGCGGATGAGCTCCAGCACCGCCTAGGGCTCCCGGCCCTGGGCGGATAGCCCCAGCACCAGATCCACCTCGCCCTGGGGGCGGCCGGTGGCGGCGGCGATCTGGCGGGCGTCCTGGCCCTGGCGGGCCAGCAGCAGCACCCGGCGGCGGAAGGCGGCCGGGTCGGCCGGGTCGGCCGGAGCCGGGGCGACGGGGGGCTCGGCCGCCGCGGGCGGGGCGCTCGCGCGGGCGGGGCGCTGGTCCAGCTCGCGGGCCAGGGCGTTCAGTTCGGCCAGGCGGCGGTCGATGCCGTTCAGGGTGGTGGCGACCAGCTCGCGCTTCTCGGCCAGGAGGCGGTCGAATTCCTTGGCCAGGCGGTCGGCCTCGGCCAGAAAGCCGGCCAGGTCCGGCGGCGGCTGCCCGACGGCCGGGCCGCGTCCCCGGCGCAGCCGCCAGAGCAGGGCGGCCACCGCCGCCACCAGCAAGGCGTCGGCGGCCAGCAGGAGCCACCACAGCTCGTTCATCACACCACCACGTCCAGCACCCCGCCGCCGGGCCGGGGCGGGGCCGGCTGGTCCTGGCCGGGCTGGCGTTTTTGGCCCTGGCCGCCGCCGGCCGGGGAGCCGCCCCGGCCGCGGCCGCGCTGGTCGGCGTTGACCCGGTTGTCGGCCGCGCCGCGCTGGGCCGACTGCACCGCCTGGCGCTGGCGGACCTGCTCGCGCGCCACCTCGGCTCCGGCGGCCTGCTGCTGGACCTCGCCGGCGCGCTGAGTCGCCTCCTGCACCCGGCTGACGTCGCCGGCCTGCTGGATCACGATGGGCAGGTTGATGGAGCCGTTGCTCATGGCCTGGCTTCCGGGTCGCTCAGCCGGTAATCACGAACTCGGTGAAGAACACCTGGTGGACCAGGTTCTGGCCCAGCAGCAGGTTTATCTCGCTCTTGATCTGGGCCTGGAGCGCCTGCTTGGCCCGCGCCCCCTCCACGTCCTCGGCGGTGCGGTCGCGCAGCAGGCGGTAGATGGCGTCGCGCAGCGCCAGGCGTTTTTCCGTCAACTGGGCCGGACCGGTGGAATCGCCCAACTCCAGGCTGACGGCCAGGCGCAGCAGCCGGCCCTCCTTGCCGCCCTTCATCAGGGGCACCAGGAAAGGCTCCAGGACCACGGTGAGGGCCTGCTGGCTGGGCATTTTCTCCACCACCACGCCGCCGTCGCTCTTGGGCTTGGCCTTGTCGGGCAGGAGAGAGGCGGCGGGGGCCGGGGCGCGCAGCCAGAGCCAGAGGCCGATGCCGATGGCGATGAGCGCCAGCGCGCTCGCCCCGGCGGCGATCATGACCCAGGCCGGCTTCTTGGCCGGGGCCTCCAGGGGCAGGTCTTCCGGCTCCTCCACCGCCACGCTGGGGGCGGGGGCTTCCTCGCCGGAGAGATCGACTTCTAGCTGGGGGGGCGGGGGGGCGGGCCTGAGGGACTCCAGGTTGGGCAGGTCGGCCTTGTCCAGCTCCACCCGGTCGCCGGGCCTGGCCGCGCTGGAAAAATCCTCGCGGTCCAGCCGGCGCTCGATCTCGGCGAGGATGTCCTCGTCGAAGCCGTCGCCCATGAGCTGCGACTGGTCCAGGACCTTGCGGGTGGGCCCCTCCTGGTCCTGGCTGGAGGGGGCCACTGGGATTTCGGGGCTCACCTGGGCTCCCCGCCGGGTCCATGGCCGGGGCGGCCCGCGGGGGGCCGCCGGCCCGGGCCGGGCGTCAGTTGAAGATCTTCTCGATCTTCTCGCTCAGGGTCTCGGCCGTGAAGGGCTTGACGATGTAGTTGCTGACCTTGGCCTTCACCGCCTCCAAGACGTTCTCCTTCTGGGCCTCGGCGGTCACCATCAGGAAGGGCAGGTCCTTGAACTCCTCGTGGCTGCGCACCCACTTCAGGAGCTCCAGCCCGCTCATCTTGGGCATGTTCCAGTCGCTGATGATGAAGTCGATGCGCTCGCTCTCCAGCTTGCGCATGGCCGTCTCGCCGTCGTCGGCCTCGACGATGTTCTCGAAACCCAGTTGCCGCAGGATGTTCTTGACGATGCGGCGCATGGTGGAGAAGTCGTCCACCACCAGGACCTTCATTTTGGTGTCGATGGCCATTGAACTCTCCCGGCCTTGCGTCAGGCGGCCACCACGTCCCGGAGCCGGGCCCGGAGCCGCAGGATGGCCTTGGTGTGCATTTGGCTGATCCTGGATTCAGTGTAGCCCAGGACCTCGCCGATCTCACGCATGGTCAGCTCGTCATAATAATACAACGAAACGACGAGTTTTTCCTTCTCCGGCAGGCCCCGGATGGCCTTGGCCACCTGGGCCCGCAGCTCGGCCAGGCCCAGGCGGGCCAGGGGGTCCTCGCTCTCCTCGCGGCCCAGGGCGGCCAGCACCTGCTCGGCGTCCAGTTGGCCCAGCAGGGGGTTGTCTTGGTCGTCCAGGCTCAGCAGGTTGACGGCCTTGACCTGGTCCAGCATTCCGTAGAACTGGTCCAGGCTCACGCCCAGCTCCTCGGCCGCCTCGTCGTCGGTGGGCTCGCGGCCCAGCCGGCGCTGCAACTGCTGGAATATCTCCTCCAACTGGGTGGATTTGCGCCGCACGCTGCGCGGCACCCAGTCCATGGCTCGCAGCTCGTCCAGGATGGCGCCCCGGATGCGGAACTCGGCGTAGGTCTTGAACTTGACGTTCTGCTCCGGGTCGAACTTGTCCACGGCGTCGATCAGCCCCAGCACCCCGGCGCTGACGAGGTCGTCCAGGGGCACGTGGGCGGGCAGGCGCATGGCGATGCGGCCGGCCACGTAGCGGATCAGCGGGGTGTGCTCCAGGATGAGGGCCTCGCGCTCCGGGGGGCTCAGGCGCCCGCGTCCGGTCAGCCCATCTTTGCCGCCGTAGCCCTGCATGCCTTGCCCAGCCAGCTCCTCCCGGACCCGGCGCGGGCCCAGCCTGAAAATGTTACGACATATCCACCAGCTTGCGCCAGAAGAACTTGATGCTGCCGGCGGTCGGGTCGGCCGGGGTGGCCAGGAAGCTCTTGGCCAGGCCCAGGACGCCCTTGGCCGCGGCCGAGTTGGGATAGGCCAGCAGGAAGGGCTTCTGCTGGATCACCGCCCGGCTGACCGCCGGATCGCTGGGCACGAAGCCCAGGTAGTCGATGGCCAGCCCGCCCAGGAAATGGTCGGCGGCCATGGCCAGCTTGCGGTAGACCTGCTTGGCCTCGGCCTCGTTCTTGACGTTGTTGACCACCAGCTTGAAGCTGCGCTCCTGGTGGTGGGTGTAGAGCACCTTTATCAGCGCGTAGGCGTCGGTGAGGCTGGTGGGCTCGCCGGTGGCCACCACCAGGCGGTCCTGGGCGGCGGTGTTGAAATACAGCACCGTGTCGCTGATGCCGGCCGCCGTGTCGATGATGACCAGGTCGGCGTCGGTCTCGAACCCGTCCAGCTCCTGGAGGATCATCAGCTTCTCGTCGCTGGACAGGTTGGAAAGCTCGCTGACCCCGCTGGCGGCGGGCAGGACGCGGATGCCGCCGGGGCCTTCCACCAGCACCTCGCTCAGGCTCTTGCGCCCGCTGAGCACGTCGCCGATGGTGTAGGCCGGGGTGAGCCCCAGCACCACGTCCACGTTGGCCAGGCCCAGGTCGGCGTCGATCACCAGCACCTTGCGCCCCAGGCGGCTCATGGCCAGGGCCAGGTTGACCACCAGGTTGGTCTTGCCCACCCCGCCCTTGCCGCTGGTCACGGCCAGGGTGCGCAGGGGGTTGGCCGGGGCCTGCTTCAGCCGGCGCAAGGCGGCCAGCCTGCGCAGGGATTGGGCCTGGTCCGTCATCGGGGGCCTCCTTGTATCCAGCGCGGCGGTCGCGGACCGCCGGGCGATTGCGTCACGGGGCGCGCGCCGGCCTATAGCCCGGCGGCGGGGCCGCGCGGCGGCAGAAGCCGCCGGGCCAGGCCCTCGCGGGTGGCGGTCTCCAGGTCGTCGGGCACCTTCTGGCCGTTGGTGAGGAAGCTCACCGGCCGGCCGCTTTGCACCACCTGGTTGAGGATGGGGCCATAGGTGCGGGTCTCGTCCAGCTTGGTGAAGATCAGGCTGGCCGGGTCGAAGCCGGCGAAGGCCTCCTGGGCGGCCCGCAGGTCCGCGTCGCGGGTGGGGCAGGCCAGCACCAGGTGGCTCTGGGTGCGCGGGGCGGCCGCCAGCACCCGCCTGAGATCGTCCAGGTTGGCCTGGTCGCGGGGGCTGCGCCCCACCGTGTCCACCAGGATCAACTCGGCCCCGGCCATGCCTTCCAGCGCGGCGGCGTACTCGGCGGCGGTGGAGGCCACCCTGGTTTCCACCTCCATGATGCGGCCGTAGACCATGAGCTGCTCGGCGGCGGCGATGCGGTAGGTGTCCAGGGTTATGAGCCCCACCTTCAGCCGGCGCCTGAGGGCGTAGGTGGCCGCCAGCTTGGCCACGGTGGTGGTCTTGCCCACCCCGGTGGGCCCCACCAGGGCCCAGATGGCCGGCCGGGGCTGGTCGGCCAGCGGGCCGTCGAAGACGTTCAGGAGTTTCTTGAGCCTGATGGCCAGCCGGGCGGCCAGGTTGCGCCCGCCGGGCTCGGCCAGGCCGGCCAGGAGCTCGGCGATGATGGCCGGGTCCACCTCCTGCCGGCGCAGGTGGTCGTAGAGCGGGGCCACCTCCGGCCGGGCGCTGAAGTTCTGGGCCGCCTCGCTCATGACCAGGTGGCGCGAGACCAGCTCCTGGAGCCCCTCCACCCGCCGGGCCAGCGCGGCCAGGTCGGCCGCGGGGGCCGCGGCGGCGGCCGCCGCCGTCGGGGGCGCGGCCGGGAGGGCCGGGGCGGCGCAGAGGGCCTGGTCCGGCTCGATGGCGGCGGTGATCTCCACCCCGCCACCGGGGACCGGTCCGGTGGCCAGGATGACCGCGTCCGGCCCCAGGGCCTTGCGCACCTCGCGCATGGCCGCGGCCATGTCCGGGGCGGTGAAGCGCTTGACCTTCATCGCGTCGTCCTCATGCTGCTCTCAGTCAAGCCTCAGGCTCCCAGCTTGATGGCGCCCACGCCGTGCACGTTCAGGTCGCTGACCAGCTCGTTGTGGCTGAGCACCGACAGGCTGGGCACGAAACGCTCCACGATGCGGCGGAAATGGCGGCGCACCACCGGCGAGCAGAGCACCACCGGCGGCTGGCTCAGGGTGGCGAAGCGCTCCAGTTGCCGGTTCAGGCCGGCGATGACCTTCTGCACCTTGTCCGGGTCCACCGAGAGGTACACGCCGTGGTCGGTCTGCTGGATGCCGGCGGTGATGACGTCCTCCACCGCCGGGTCCAGGGTCATCACGTGCAAATCGCGCACGCCGGGGCCCAGGATGGATTTCAATATGCCTCGGTTGAGCTTCTGGCGGCAGTACTCGGTGAGCACGTCCGGGTCCTTGGTCAGCGTGCTGTAGTCGCACAGCGTCTCGGCGATGGTCAGCAGATCGCGCACGCTCACCCGCTCGCGCAAGAGGTTTTGCAGCACCTTCTGCACCCCGCCCAGGCTGAGCTGGTGCAGAAGCTCCTCCACCACCTTGGGCGAGGTCTTCTGCAGGTTGTCAAGGAGGCGCTGGGTCTCCTGGCGGCCCAACAGCTCGTCGGAGTGGCTCTTGATGACCTCGGTCAGGTGGGTGGCGATGACCGTGGAGAGATCCACCACCGAGTAGCCGGCGAACTGGGCCTCCTCGCGCCGGGCGGCCTGGATCCAGACCGCCGGCAGGTTGAAGGCCGGCTCGCGGGTGGGGATGCCCTCGACGGCCTTCTTGGCGTCGCCGGGGTCCATGGCCAGGTAGTAGTCGATCATCAGCTCGCCGTGGGCCACCTCGTTGCCCCGGATCAGGATGGCGTAGCCGCCGGGCTTGAGCTGGAGGTTGTCGCGCACGTGCAACGGCGGCACCACGATGCCCATCTCCAGGGCCAGTTGCTGGCGGATGGAGCGGATGCGCTCAAGGAGGTCGCCGTTCTGCTCCTCGTCCACCAGGGGGATGAGCCCGTAGCCCACCTCCAGCTCCAGGATGTCCAGGGGCAAGAGCGCCTCCACCTGCTCCGGCCCCGGCGCGGCCGCGGCCGGCCGGGCGGCCGTGGCCTGCTGGGCCATCTCCTGGGCCTGGGCCTGTTTCTGGGCCCGGAACAGCACCCAGGACAGGGCGCCCACGGACCCGCCCAGGATCATGAAGGCCAGGTGGGGCAGGCCGGGCACCAGGCCGAAGGCGAAGACGATGCCGCCGGCGATGGCGATGGCCTTGGGTTGCAGGCTGAACTGGCGGCTGAACTCCTGGCCCATGGACATCTCGGTGGCCGCCCGGCTGACCATGATGCCGGCCGCGGTGCTGATGATCAGCGCCGGTATCTGGCTGACCAGGCCGTCGCCCACCGTGAGCACGATGTAGGTGGCGCCGGCGGTCTCGAAGTCCATGCCCTTTTGCAGCATGCCCACGGCCAGGCCGCCCAGGATGTTGACGATGGTGATGATGATGCCGGCGATGGCGTCGCCGCGCACGAACTTGCTGGCGCCGTCCATGGCCCCGTAGAAATCGGCCTCGCGCGAGATGGTGGTGCGGCGCTCGCGCGCCTGCTGTTCGTCGATGAGTCCGGCGTTCAAGTCGGCGTCGATGGCCATCTGTTTGCCGGGCATGGCGTCCAGGGTGAAGCGGGCGCTCACCTCGGCGATGCGCTCGGCGCCCTTGGTGATGACGATGAAGTTGATCAGCACCAGGATGACGAAGACCACCAGGCCCACGAAGTAGTTGCCGCCCACCACGAACATGCCGAAGGCCTTGATGACCTGGCCGGCGGCGGCGGTGCCCTCCTCGCCGTGCAGCAGCACCAGGCGGGTGGAGGCCACGTTGAGCGAAAGGCGCAGCAGGGTGGTTATCAGGAGCACCGAGGGGAAGACGCTGAAGTCCAGCGGCTTCAAGGTGTACATGCCGGTGAGCAGGATGATGATGGCGAAGGTGATGTTGAAGGTGAGCAGGATGTCCAAGAGGAACGTGGGCAGGGGCAGGATCATCACCACCAGGATGGCCATCACCCCGGCGGCCAGCGCCACCTCGGAGAGGTTGTCCAGCTTCAGCGCGCCCAGGCCTAAGCCTCGGCGGTCGCTTGGTTGCACGGCGTCTGCCACTAGATCATCACTCCCGTCCTAGGCCCTGGCCGTCCGGGCCGAGAGGACCTCGTCCTGGCGTTTCTGCTGGCGGTAGACGTGGGCCAGCAGGGTGGCGGTGGCCTCGTAAAGCTCGAAGGGTATCTCCTGGCCCACCTCCACCTGCTTGTACAGGGCGCGGGCCAGGGGTGGATCCTCGACGATGGGCACCCGGTTCTCCCGCGCCAGATCCTTGATGCGCTGGGCCAGGTGGTTCATGCCCTTGGCCAGCACCTGGGGCGCGTCCATCTCGGCGGCCCGATAGCCCAGGGCCACCGCGTAGTGGGTGGGGTTGGTGACCACCACGTCGGCCAGGGGGATGGCCGCCATCATGCGCTTCCTGGCCTGGTCGCGCTGGATGCTGCGGATGCGGCTTTTGATCTGGGGATCGCCCTCGGTCTGCTTGAACTCGTCCTTGATCTCCTGCTTGCTCATGCGCAGGTTCTTCTCGTACTCGTACTTCTGATAGGCCCAGTCCAGAAGCGCGATGACCAGCATGGCCAGCACCGTCCGCCAGAAGATGCGGAAGCAGACCGCCACGATGTAGAGCATGGCCTCGCGCACTTCCATGTCGCCCAGCTTGGGCAGGTTGTCCCACTCGGCCGCCACGGTCAGGTAGGCCACCCAGCCCACCACGGCGAGCTTGCCCAGGTTCTTGAACAGATCCACCAGCATGCGCAGCGAGAACCAGCGCTTGAAGCCGGCCAGGGGGTTGATCTTCTTGAGATCGGGCTTGATGCGCTCGCCGGCCATGAGGAAGCCCACCTGGGCCAGGTTGACCAGAACCGCCGCCAGCACCACCGCCACGAAGACCGGGGCCACGGTGACGAAGAAAAAGACCCACAGCTCGGTGGCCAGTTGGCCCAGGCTGTCCAGGCTCAGGCGCATCTGGGCGGCGTCGCGGAAAAAGCGGCGGCTGAGCTCGCTGAGCTGCTGGTAGAAGTAGCCGCCGAACAGGTAGAGCGAGGTGAGCCCGGCCAGGAGCACGCCGACGCCGGCCAGCTCCTGGCTCTTGGCCACCTGCCCCTTCTCGCGCGCCTTGCCGCGTCGCCTTGGGGTGGGTTTCTCGGTCTTGTCCTGGGCGCCCTTGTCGGCCATGGCTCACATCGCCCGCAGCAGGTTGTTGAGCAGGGGCCCCAGCCCGGAAAAGAACCGGGCCAGAACCGGCACCAGGATGGCCAGGGAGATGGACAGGAAGATCAGGCCCACGCTGATGGTCAGCGGAAAGCCCACGATGAGGATGTTCATCTGGGGCACGGTCTTGGCCAGTACGCCCATGACCACCTGGGTGAAGATCAGCGCCCCGATCACCGGCGCGCCGATCTTGATGCTCAGGCTGAACATGATCTGGCTCAGGTGCAGCACCTGGTCGAACAGGCTTTTGGAAAGCCCGAAGCCGCCCGGCGGCACCAGGCGGAAGCTGTCGGCCAGGGCGGCGAAGAAGGCCAGATGCCCGCCCACGGCGAAAAAGGCCAAGAGCGCCATCAGGTAGCAGAACTGGGCCAGCACCGAGACCTGGGTTCCGCCGATGGGATCGAAGACGTTGGCCACCGCGAAGCCCATCTGGAAGCCGGCCAACTGGCCCATGATCTGCACCGCGGTCAGCACCATGCGCACCGCGAAGCCCAGCAAGAAGCCGATCATCAGCTCGCCCACGCCCAGCCAGGCCAGTTGGGCCAGGTCGCGGGGCATCAGCGCCGGGTCGAGCTTGACGGCCGGCGTGATGAGGATCGCCAGGCTGAGGCTCAGGCCCCCCTTGACCAGGTTGGGGATGTTGGGCGAACCGAAGAACGGCAGGGCCACCATGAGCGCGCCGGCGCGCAGGAGCACCAGCAGAAAGCCCACCCACTGACCCGGATTGAAGTCGTCGAACGGCACGCCCGGTGAAGCCTTTCCCGCGCCCTAGCGGATGTATTGGGGGAAGTTGGTGAAGATGCCCTCGGTGTAGGAGAGCAGCTTGCTCAGCATCCAGGGGCCGAAAAACAACAGCCCCAGCAGCACCGCCACGATCTTGGGCACGAAGGTCAGCGTCATCTCCTGGATCTGGGTCACCGACTGGAAGATGCTGATGACCAGGCCCACGATCATGCCCACGCCCAGCATGGGCAGGGAGAGCAGCAGGGTGATCTCCACCGCGCCGCGGGCGAAGCCGATGATGAAGTCGGTGGTCATGGGCGCGCCTCGCGGGACAAGAGATTGCTTCGTCGCTGCGCTCCTCGCAATGACAAGAAAGAGGAGGGGGCGAAGCCGATGATGAAGTCGGTGGTCATGGGCGCGCCTCCATCAGAAGAAGCTCTTGACCAGCGAGCCCACCAGCAGGTACCAGCCGTCCACCAGCACGAAGAGCATCAGCTTGAAGGGCAGGCTTATCATCACCGGCGGCAGCATCATCATGCCCATGCTCAGCAGCACCGAGGCCACCACCATGTCGATGACCAAAAAGGGCACGTAGAGCAAAAAGCCGATCTCAAAGGCCGTCTTGAGCTCGCTGATGACGAAGGCCGGGATCAGGCTGGTCATGGGCACCACCGAGGCGTTCAGAGGCTTTTCCTCGCCGGCGATGCGCAAAAACAGGCCCAGGTCCTTCTTGCGGGTCTGGCGCAGCATGAACTCCTTCAGGGGCTTGCCCGCCTCCTCGAAAAACTCCTGCTGGCCCATGCGCCCCTCCAGGTAGGGCTGCAGGGCCTTGTCGTTCACCTGGCCGAAGGTGGGGGCCATGATGAAGAAGGTGAGGAACAGGGACAGGCCCACGATGATCTGGGTGGGGGGCATCTGCTGGGTGCCCAGGGCGTTGCGCAGAAGCGAGAGCACCACCGCCAGGCGGGTGAAGCAGGTCATCATGATGAGGATGGAGGGGGCCAGGGTGAGCACCGTGAGGAGCAGCACCACCTGCAGGGCGGTGGATATCTGCTCCGGGTTCTTGGCCTCCTCCACGCCGAAGGTGATGGTGGGCAGGCGCAGGGGGGCCTCGGCCGCCTGGGCCGCGGCCGCCCCGGCCAAGAGCGCGCCCAGGACCAGGGCCAGGGTCAGCGCCGCCAAGGCCCGCCTCATCGCCCGTCCTCCTGGGCCTTGGCGGCGCGCTGCAAGGCCTGGCCGAAGCCGCCCTTGGCCGCGCCCAGGGCGGCGATCTCCTCCGGGTCGTCGATGGTGGTGAGCAGGCTCACGCCCTGCTCGGCCAGGCCCACGACCAGCACCCGCCGACCCACCTCCACCAGGGCCAGGCCTTTTTTGGGCCCCAGGGCCAGCCGGCCCAGCACTCGCAGGCCGGCCGCCTGGCCCAGGCCGGCGTGGCCGGGCAAAAATCGCCGGGCCAGCCAGTAGAGCAGCAGCACCAGGGCCAGCACCAGGCCCAGGGCCAGGAGCATCTGGCCCACGCCGCCGGCCAGGTCCGGGGGCTGGGCGATCTGCTCGCCCTCGGCCGCCAGGGCCGGGCCAGCCCAGGCCAGGGCCAGGGCCGCGCCTATGGTGGTCGGGCGTCTCATCCCAGCGACTTCACCCGCTCGATGGGGCTGACGATGTCGGTCAGCCGCACGCCGAACTTCTCGTTGACCACCACCACCTCGCCGCGGGCGATGAGCTTGCGGTTGACCAGGATCTCCAGCGGCTCGCCGGCCAGCTTGTTCAGCTCGATCACCGAGCCCTGGCCCAGTTGCAGCAGGTCGTTGATGAGCATCGAGGTGCGCCCCAGCTCCACCGTCACCTCCAGGGGGATGTCCAGGATGAAGTCGATGGAGTGGGCGTCGCGGCCGCCCGCGCCCGTCTCGCTGAACTCCTCCAGGCCCGCCTCGCCGGCCTGCTCCACCGCGTTGCCCCATTCATCGGCCATGGTCCGATCTCCTTGTTTGCCGGCGGCCGCCAAACCCCGGCCGCCCGATTGCTCCGTTCCAACCCAATCCCCGCGCCGCCCTCACGCTCGTGAACCGGCCGGCCTCCGGCGTCTCACCAACTGTTGCGCAGGTCCACGAACCGCTCGACCTTGAAGGCCTTGTTGCCGCGGCTCACCCCGGCCCGGCCCCGGAACTTGGGCACCCCCTCCACCATGCCGACCAGGAGGTCCTTGGCGTCCTTGTCCAGGGTCAGCACGTCGCCCACCTTGAGCTTGAGCAGGTCGCCGCTGCGCAAAAACGCCCGGCCCAGCTCGATGGTGAGATCCACCTCCGCCTCCTTGAGCTGCTCGCGGAAGCGGCGCATCCACTCGTGGTCCACCTCCAGCTGGTCGGACTGGAAGCCGGCGTAGAGCTTGGAGCGGATGGGCTCCACGGTGGAATAGGGGATGCAGACGGTGATGGTGCCGGCGGTGTGCTCCATCTCCAGCTCGAACTTGACCACGATGACCACGTCGCTGGGCGGGACGATGGAGGCGAACTGGGGGTTGATCTCGGTGCGCTGGTAGAGCAGGTTGATCTCGTGCACCGGCTTCCAGGCCTGCTCCATGTCCTTGAGCGCCAGCATGACCACCTTGCGGGTGAGCTGCTGCTCGATGGCGGTGAAGTCGCGCCCCTCGATCTTGACCTCGCCGCCGCCGCTGCCGCCGAAAAATGTCTCCACCAGGTTGAAGACCAGCTTGGACTCCAGCACGAAGATGGCGTGGCCGCGCAGGGGGTCCATCTTGAAGATGTGCAGGCTGGTGGGCACCGGCAGGCTGCGCATGAACTCGCCGAACTTGACCATGTCCACGCTGGTGGTGGTCATGTCCACGATCTTCCGGAGCGAGCTGGACAAGGTGGTGCGGAACAACCGCGCGAAGCGGTCGTTGATGATCTCCAGGGTGGGCATGCGCCCGCGGATGATGCGGTCCTGGTTGGTCAGGTCGTAGACCACCACCCCGTCGGCGCCGGGGCCGACGTCGGTCTCCACCTCGATCTCGCCGCCGCTCATGCCCTTTAAAAGGGCATCCACCTCTTCCTGGCTGAGAATCTTGCTCATGGCCGCTTCCTCGCTGGCTTGATGGGCCTTACTGCACCACGAACTCGGTGAAGTAGACCGCGTGCACCCCGCCGGAGGCCCCCAGGATGTTGCTGAGGCTCCTGAGCACCTCGGTGCGCAGCTTCAGCTTGCCGGCCACCGGGCTGATGTCGGCGTAGGTCTTGCTCGTAAGGAGCAGCAATATGGAGTCGCGCACCTGGGGCATGCGCGCCTCCAGGCTCTTCTTGGCCGCCTCGTCCTTCAGGTCCACGGCCAGGGTCAGCTTCAGGTAGCGCTTGCCGCTGGTGTCGGCCAGGTTGACGATGAAGGGCTCCAGGTTGACCACGGTGCCGGGCTTCTCGGCCGGCTTGGCCTCGCCCTCCTTCTTGTCGGCCCCCGCCTTGGCGGTGGCCTCGGCCGCCGGCGGCTCGGCCGGCTTGGCCAGGAAAAACTTCCACACCGCGAAACCGCCGCCGCCCAGGACGAGCAGGCCGGCCACGCCGATGATGATGAGCTTGATCAGGCCGCTCTTGCCCTTGGCGGCTTGGCCTTCCTCCGGGGCTTCGGCGCCCAGTTCCAGTTCTTCGTCGGGCATGGTCGTCCTTCCGGGTTAGTTTTCGGCCAAAAGCACCACGACCTCGGTGCGGCGGTTCATGGCCCGGTGCTCCGGGGTGTCGTCGGGGACCAGGGGGCGGGTGGAGCCCAGGGCGGCCACCCGGATGCGGTTTGGCTCCACGCCCTCGCCGTCCATGAGCTGGCGGGCCACGGCCAGGGCGCGGGCCAGGGACAGGTCGTAGTTGTCGGCGAAGGCCCCGCCGGGGGGCAGGGGCGCGTTGTCGCTGTGCCCCTCCACGCTCACCGGCTGGGTGCCGTAGCGCAGCAGGGCGGCCACCTTGGCGATCTCGGCCTTGGCCTGGGGGGTCAAGACCGCCTGGGCGGGGGCGAAGAGCAGGTCGTTGGCCAGGGTTATCACCGCCCCGCGCTCGTCGCGGCGCAGCTCGACCCCCGGCTGCAGGGCCAGGGCCAGGCTGGTCGGTTCGCCGCCGGGCAACTCCAATTGCCGGGCGGCGTCCTGGTCGGGCTGCTTGAGCTCGTCCACCCTGGGCTGGGAGACCTGGGCCAGCTTGCGCAACAGTTCGGGAATCTGGCTGCGGTCGGTCAGCTCCAGCGCGCCTTGGCCGCCCTGGGCGAAAAGCCCGAAGGCGGCCTGGAGCTTCTGCACCTCCGGCTGGCGCATGGCAAGCAGCATGACGAAGAAGGTGAGCAACAGCGTCACCAGGTCGCTGAAGGTGAGCATCCAGCCCAGGGGGTCGAAGCCCGCGTCGCCGCCGCTCTTGCGGGCCATGGCTACTTGCCCTCCCGCTCTTTGGGCAGCAGATCGAACACGAAGCCACGGAAGTCCACCCTGGGCTCCGGCTCCGGGGCCGTGATGTTCTCCACCGCCGGGTCGCGGGCGTCGAAGACCATCTCCACCCGGTTGTTGAGCCGGCGGTGTTCGGGGTGGCTGACCGTCACCCGCGGCCGGAAACCGGCCAGGCCGAAGGCGGCCAGGCGCCTGGGGTCCACCCCCAGACCGACCAGATGGCGCAGCACCGCCAGGGCGCGCTCGGCGCTGACCCGCCAGTTGTCGCGCCCCTGGCCGCCCACCAGGACCGCGTCGTCGGTGTGGCCGTAGAAGCTGATGGGATACTGGTCGCCCTTGACCGCCTCGGCCACCATGCGCAAGAACTCCCGGCCCTGCTCGCTCAACTTGGTGCTGTCGCGCTCGAAAAGCAGGGCGCCGGTCATCACCACCGTGCGGCTGGCATCCGAGCGCAGCAGGCTCACCTCGCGGTCCAGGTCCAGGGAGCGCACCAGGCCGCGCAGGTAGCGGTAGTCCTGGTCCACCGGCATCACCGGGGCGGCTATCTCGCTGGTGCCACGCTCCGTCTCCCCCCCCAGGGGGCTGTCGCCGCCGCTCAAGAGGCCGAAGCCCGACCGCAGGGACCTGATGGCCGCCTCGACCTTGGCCTCCTCGGTCTTGCCCATGGCGTTGAGCAGGATGAAGAAGGCCAGGAGCAGGATCATCAGGGCGGTGTAGAGCACCACGATGCCGGGGCCCTTCTCCTCCTGTGTCTTGCGCCGGGCCACGCTCCGCTCCGCCTACTGGAAGGCGCTGGTGCGCGCGCTGGGCGGGATGAAGCTGTGCAGCTTCTGCTCGATCACCCGCGGATTGTCGCCGCGGGCGATGGCCAGGATGCCGTGCAACATCAGCTCCTTTATCATGACCTCCTCGGCCGAGCGGTTCTTGAGCTTGCCGCTCATGGGCAGGAAAAGCATGTTGGCCAGCACCGCGCCGTAGAAGGTGGTGATGATGGCCACGGCCATGGCCGGGCCGATGCTGCTGGGATCGCTCATGTTTTGGAGCATCTGCACCAGGCCGATCAGGGTGCCGATCATGCCCAGGGCCGGGGCGAAGGTGCCCATGGTCATGAATATCTCGGCCCCCAGCCGGTGGCGCTCGGCCACGTAGTCGATCTCGGTCTCCAGTATCTCCTTGATGGCCGGCGGCTCCACGCCGTCGATGGTCAGTTGCAACCCCTTGGCGAAGAACGAGTCGTCCAGCTCGCGCACGGCCGGCTCCAGGGCCAGGATGCCCTCGCGCCGGGCCTTGCTGGAAAGCTCCACGAAGCGGGCGATCATCTCCGGCGCCGATTGGAGCTTCTGGAAGAAGACGTGCTTGGTCACCGCCACCACCTTGAGCACGTCGCGCAATGGATAGTTGATCAGCGTCACCCCCAGGGTGCCCCCGAAGACGATGAGCGCGCTGGGGATGTCGATGAACATCAGGATGGAGCCGCCCAGGGTCATGGCCACGACGACCAGGGCGAAGGCGCTTGTGATGCCGATTACAGTTGCCAGGTCCATGGGGCCTCCCGTGGGGCGCAATACCTCGCGAGGTTGCACAGCAAGGGGCGTGCCATCTCGCCGGACGGGACTTCCGGCGGTTATCCAAAGCATAATTAGCCCGTTGAATGACGCGGGCGGGGGCTGGGCGGACGGGGGCGGCGTCAAAGAAAGGTCGCCGGTCAAGGCTTTGACGCCACCGGGCCAAAAGACGCGCCCCGCCGGCGGACGGCCGGCGGGGCGCGGGGCTGGGCTTGGCTAGCGCTTGAGGTTGATGAGCTCGGCCAGCATGGAGTCGGTGGTGCTGATGGTCTTGCTGTTGGCCTGGAAGGCGCGCTGGTAGTTGATCATCTTGACGAATTCGGCCGCCAGGTCCACGTTGGATTGCTCCAGGGTGCCGGATTCCACGAAGCCCAGGCCGCCCTGGCCGGGCCGGTTGTTCACCGGCGAGCCGGCCTGCAGGGTGGAGGACCAGAGGTTCTCGCCCTGACGGCGCAGGGACTCGTTGGACTGGAAGTTGACCAGCACCACCGCGCCCAGGGTCTGCAGGGTGCCGTTGCTGAACTGGCCGGTCACCAGGCCGTCGCGGTTGATGTCCAGCGATTGCAGGGTGCCGCGGGGCGCGCCGTCCTGGAACAGGTAGAAGGTCTCGCTGGCCCCGGCCGACTGGGTGGAGGCGCTGCCGGCGCTGGGGCTGAAGTCGAAGGTTATCTCCTGGGCCGGGGTGGCCCCGGCGAAGTCGAAGGAGAAGGTGCGCTCGCCGTAGGGCTCGCTGGTGGGGTTGCCCTCGCCGTTGGCCGCGTACTCGGTCTGGGTCCAGGCGGCGAACGACAGGCCCTGGCTCTGGCCCAGGCTCTGCTCCTTGGTCATCGTCAGGGTCTGGCTGGCCCCCACGTCGTTGCGCCGCATCACCAGGCTGGTGGAGCCGTCGCTGTTGAGAACCGTGGCGGCCTCCACGCCGGAGGCGGTGACGTCGGCCCAGCCGCCCTTCATGCGGCTACTGGGGATGACGGTGCCGGCTCCGGAGCCGGTGAGGGTGTAGTTGTACTCGGTGCCGGCGGTGTCGGCGGTGATGATGATCTGGTCGTTCTCGCGGCGGGCGGTGACCAGGGGGCTTAAAACCGCGTGGGCGTTGATGGCGGTGACGATGTCGTCCAGGGTGGCCTGGATGCCGCCGGCGTTGGCGGTCCAACTGACGCTGGTGCCGTTGATGGCGATGGTGCCGGCGCTGTTGCTGGAAAGCAGCATCACGCCCTCGGCCTGCCTTCCGCTGCCGTTGATGTCGGCCACGATGTCGTCCAGGGTCCACTCGGCGGTGACCGGGGTGCCGGCCAGGTTGGCGCCGGCCGCGCTGAGGGTGTAGGAGGCGCCCTGGTTGGCGTAGATCTTGAGCACCGCGTTGGCCCCGGTGGTGTCCACCGTGGCGAAGTAGTTGGTGTTGCTGGCGGCGTCGTTGTTGATCTGCTCGGCCAGGTCGTAGGCGCCGGCGTCCTGGGCCAGGGCGCCGCTGACGGTGTAGGTCTTGCTGCCGATGGTGATGGTCTCGGTGCCCGCGAAGGCCCCGCTGTAGGTCAAGGTCTGCACCGTCTCGTAGGACTCCTGGCTGCCGGCTCCGGTGTAGGTCAGGCGCTCGCCGATCTTGTTGCTGACGATGGTCACCGCCGGGTCGGCCACCTTGGCGTTGCTGTTGAAGCTGTCGCGGGTGGCCGCGGCGCCCTCGAAATAGTTGACCGAACCGGTCAGGTGGCCGTCGGTGTCGAAGCACAGGTAGAAGGTGTTGTCGGGCCGGGCGTCCGGCACCGGGCTCAGCACGCCGTCAACGTTCTCGTACATGGCCACCCGCCAGGCGGTGGCGGTGTTGTCCGGGGTGACGGTGGGGAGGTCGGTGAGCTTCTGGAAGAACAGGCTGATGTCGTGGCTGACGCCCAGGGAGTCATAGACCCTGGTGCTGGTCATGTAGTTGAAGGTTTCCTGGTTGGCGGGGTCCAGGCCGATGCTGTGGGTGAAATTCTTGCTGTCCTGGGCGTTGAGGTTGATGGACAGGTCGATCTGGGTGGTGGGGTTGGCGTCGGTCTGCTGGGTGGTCAGCCGCAGATCCTCCAGCACCAGGTTCAGGTTGCCGTTCACGTCCACGTTGTAGCCCTGCAGCCGCAGTCCGGTGGGGGTGACCATGTAGCCCTCCTTGTCCAGGAGGAACTGGCCGGCGCGGCTGTAGAGCACCTCGCCCTGGTTCTCGCTGTCGGCCGTGAAGGGCCGGCGCACGGCGAAGAAGCCCTTGCCGTTGATGGCCAGGTCGGTGGGCACGTCGGTGTTCTCGAACGAGCCCTGGGTGAACATGTTCTGCACGCTCAGCACCCGCGCCCCGTTGCCGGACTGGTCCACCACCGAGCCGCCCACGGTGAGCGACTGCACCATGATGTCGCCGAAGTTGGTGCGCGAGGCCTTGAAACCGTGGGTGCTGATGTTGGCCACGTTGTCGGCCACGCCGGAGAGCGCCCGGCCGTGGACGTTGAGGCCGCTGACCCCGGAGTACATGGCGGAGAGCATGCCCATGGCTGTTTTCCTTTCCCGAAATCTCTTTCGTAAAACCGGTGCGGCCCCTGGGGCCGGATGCTACAAAAGCCCCGCGGCCAAGCTGCCCAGGTTCACCAAACCCTGCAGGATGCCGTCCAGGGTCGAGGATTCGCCGCTGGCCCCGGTGCCGGTGTTGGTGGTGGATTCCTCGGAGGCGATCTGCACCGGCAGGCGCACCGACTTGACGGCGGATATGGGCAGGGCGGTCTTGCCCAGAAGCAGGTAGCCCACGCCCGCGCTGTCCTTCTGGAAGCCGGTGACCAGGCCGGTGACGGTCTGTCCGCTGACCTTGACCGCGCTGCCGCTGGTGTCGGTGGCCAGGATGCTCACCCGGTAGGCGCCGTCGGGGGCGGCCTGGCCGTAGCTGGTGGTGCCGTCCCAGATGAAGGTCTGCTCGCCGGCGGCCATGCGACCCATGTCCTGGTCCAGCACCGTCACCCCGTTCTCGTTGGTCACCAGCACCTTGACGTAGGCGTCGCTGGCCAGGGTGAAGGTGGTGGAGCCGGCCTGGCCGGCGGTGACCGGCATCAGGTTGCCCTCCATGCTCACCTCGCGGCCGATGTAGCTCAAGGCCTGGGTGTCCTGATAGGCCTTCTGCAAGGCATCCAGGCCCTCCAGCGACTTGCTGATCTTGGTCAACTGCTCCAGGCTGGAGAACTGGGCCAACTGGGCGGTGAACTGGGTGTTGTCCATGGGGTCCAGGGGGTTCTGGTTGGTCATCTGGGCCATGAACATCTTGAGGAAGGCCTCCTGCCCCATGCCCGACTCCACCCCGGTCTTTTTGGTGGTGGCGGTGGCGGGGTCGTAAACCTGGCCGGTGTAGGTCGGGCTTATCACGGGCCTTGCTCCTAGGCGAAAAGGTTCACGCGGCCGCTGGCCGGGCCGGGCCGCCAGGCCGGAAGCGCGGTTTCGTCCTCGGTCGTGGCCGCCCCGCCCACGGCGGCGGCCTGGGCCTGGCCCCGCCCCCGCCTCTGGCCGAAGCCAGCCTGGGCCTGGGCCTGGGCCTCGCGGCGCTCGGCGTCCGGGTTGACGGCGATGTCGATGCGCTCCACCTTGAGCCCCTGCTGGGCCAGCTCCTGCTTGAGCTGCTCCAGACCGGCCTCCAGGGCTTGTTTGGCGGCCACGGTCTCGGCGGTCAGGGTGGCTTTGACCACGCCCTCCTTGACCGTCAGCTCCATGTGCAGCTCGCCCAGGCTGGGGGGCTTCAGCTCCAGGCGCAGGGTGTTCTGCTGGCGAATGACCATCTGGGCCATCTGGTCGCCCACCTGGCGCACCACGTGGGCGGGCAGGGCGGCCCGGGCCGGGCCAGCCGCGGCCGCGCCCCCGGCCCGCTCGGCCGCGGCCGGGGCGGCCAGGCCCTCGGCCTTGGCCTGGTTGGGATTGGCCTCGGCGCCGGCCTGCTGGCGGCCCGCCTCGGAACC
>JBMORH010000057.1:189417-190205 GCA_049322275.1 Thermodesulfobacteriota bacterium | reverse complement strand
CGTTGACCACCGCGCTCCAGTAAAGCGCCTTGATCGGGTCGATCTCGGTGAAGTTGAGCGCGACCCCGCCCAACGTGGCAGCGGCGATGGTCGCGTAAAAGGCACGCGCCTCGCGCGGTTTGCGGCGCAGGCCCGAGGTCCAGCCCAGCATCTCGGACACGCCGTACGCAGCCGACCCAGCCAGCACCGGCACGGCCAGCATCCCCGTCGCGATGATCCCAACGGCGAACAGCGCGAAGGTAAACACCCCGGCGATCGGGCGCAGCGCTTCGGCGGCCTGCGACGAGGTCTTGATATCGGTCACCCCGTGCGCGTTGAGCGTGGCGGCGGTGGCGAAGATAATGAAGATTGCGATCAGGTTGGAAAAGCCCATCCCGATTACCGTGTCGTTGCGCACGCGCGCGAGCTCCGGGCCGGCCGCGCGGGGGCCGCGGCCGGCGCTCGTGGCCGGCGGCTGGCTGGGCGGCTCGCTGCGGGCGCGGGCCTGCCAGCAGGGGGCCATCCTGCTGGGCCTGGTCTTTGTGGCCCTGCTCATGGCCGGACGCGAGCTGGGCAACTACAAGCTGTGGCTGGGCGCGGTCTACCTGGCCGCCGTCAACCTGCGCCTGGCCGGGATCAGCCTGGGCCTGGGCCGGGAGGCGGCCTTCAGCCCGCGCGGGGAGATCGTCACCGCCGGCTGCCTGGCCGGCCTGGCCGCCGCGGCCGGCCTGTTGCTGGCGCCCTGGGTGCGCCCGGACCTGGCCGCGGCCTGGCCGCCGCCGGCCGTGCCCATGCTCCGCCTACTGGCC
>JBMORH010000057.1:0-189407 GCA_049322275.1 Thermodesulfobacteriota bacterium | reverse complement strand
TGGCCGCCGCTCTGCTCTGGGGCCTGGCCGCCGGCGCGGCCTTTTTGGTGGTGCGCCTCTGGGGCGGCGGAAGGCGCACGGCCCGGCTGGTCTTCCTGGCCCTGGGCCTGGGTCCCGGTCCAGCCCTGGCCGTGAGCTGGGCCCCGCTGACCCACCTGGCCCTGGCCCCCCTGGCCCTGGGCCTCATGGCCCTGCCCCGGCTGCTGCGCCCGCGCCCGCCCGCCGCCGGCCCCGAACCCGACCACCTGACCCTCTACTGGCTCCTGCGGGCCTTGATGCTGCTATGGTGGGGCCTGGGCGGGGCGCTCACCCTGGCCCTGGCCTGGTGGCGGCCGGAGGTCCTGGCCGTGTTCAAGCAGTCCACCTGGCTGCGGGCGGCCGGGCTGGGGGCCTTTCTTATCACCTGCCTGGGCCTGCTGGTGGAATACTCCCTGCCGCTGTTGGGCCGGCAGGAATGGTCCGAGCCCCGCCCCGACCGCCGGGGGCTGGGGGTGCTGCTCAGCGTGGCGGCGCTATTGGCCGCGCTGGGTCCGCTGGCGCTGCTGCCCCGGCCGGAGACCCCGGACGAGGGCCGCGCGATGCTGGCCATGAGCCGGGCCGAGCTGCTCAACGCCCCCCAACACCTGAGCCCCGCCAACCCGGAGATAACCCTCAAGAGTCCGTCCTGGCTCAATAACGTCAGCCGGGTCATGCTGGTGAGCCTTTTGACCAACGGGGCGCAAGTCAGGCAATACGAGGCCGTGGCCCAGTTGGTGGCCCTGGACGACCAGGGCATCCCCCACGTCTATAACCTGCGGGCCGGGGTGGACACCGCCGAATGGGCCTTGGCCAAGCGCGACGTGGCCCTGGCCGCGCGCCACTCGCCGGCCACGGCGGCCGATTCCTGGCTGGTCTACGATCCCACCGGCGAGGCCTTCACCGCCCGGAGCTATCTGAGCGGACTCTTCCTGGGCAGTCCGGTGCAGAGCCTGGTCAGCGTCACCCTGCGCTACATCTATCAGAACCCCGAAGGCCGCCCGCCCGTGACCCTGGAGGTGCGCCGGCTGGCCGTGAACTGACCCCCGGCGGCCCTGGCCGACAAGCCGGGGCTGTGCTAACCTTGGCCGGGGCGGACGCCCCACGGCAACGGACCATCAACGCGAGGCATCGTCATGAAAACGCTGCGTCTGTTCCTCACGGCCCTGCTCCTGGCGGCCCTCATGCCCCCGGCCGCGGCCCAGGCCCTGGTCAAGCCCGGCAAGGCCATGCCGCCCATGACCCTGCCCGACGTGGCCGGCCAGAACCACGATCTCAAGGCCGCCATCAAGGACAAGGTGGCCCTGGTGGTCTACTGGTCCGTCTCCTGCCCACATTGCCAGAAGGAGATGCCCCAACTGCTGGCCCTGGCCAAGCGCCTGGAGGGCAACCCCTTCACCTTGCTGCTCATCAACACCGACGGCCAGGCCATGGCCCCGGTGGTGCAGGCCTACGCGGCCGAGCACAAGCTGCCCGCACCCCACATCATGGACGTCGGCCCCCAGGATTCGGTGCCCTTCGCCGACGCCTTCGACATCATCGCCACGCCGGGGGTGCTGGTCTTCGACCGCGGCGGCCGGCTGACCTTCATCTCCGAGCTGAGCGTGGATCACCAGGCCTTGCAGCAGGCCATCGACAAGGCCTTCTAGGAGCCTGTCGGGAAAAGCCATCCATGGCCCGCCCAGGCGCCAAGGCCCGGCGGACAGGCGCTCTGGAGGCTCCCGCATAACCCCAGGCCGAGCGACGGCCGGAAGGCCCCCTCACCCGGCCTCTCCCCCCGCTGGGGGGAGAGGAGCCGGAAAAGACAGGCGGCAGCGTGGCGTTGGCCCGGCGGCGCGGTCGCGCGCGGCAACCTCTTGCCGATGACGCGACCCGGACAATGAATCGTCCGGGCCACCCGGAGAAAGCATAAAGGCGGCGGGAGATCGCCCCGTCGCCTGCGGCTTCCGCCATGACCAAGACGGCGGGCGGGGATAAACCCCGCCCGCCGTCTTGTCCTCAAATGGAAAACTAAATTTCCGTTGCCGGATTAGTATTAAAACGAGCCCAGGGCGGCCATCTCGCTGGTGGTGAGCACCCGGTCGATATCCAGCAATATCTTCACCTTGCCCTGCACCTTGGCCATGCCCAGGATGAAGGCGGTGTCCAGGTTGACGCCGAAGCTGGGGGTGGGCTCGACCTCGTTGGCCTTGACGTCCACCACCTCGTTGACCCGGTCGACCACGATGCCCATCTGCACCGTCTGGCCCTCGCTCATCACCTCCACCACGATCACGCAGGTGCGGTCGTCGGGGTCCTTGTAGGGCAGGCCGAACTTCAGACGCAGGTCGATGACCGGGATGACCTTGCCGCGCAGGTTGATGACGCCCAGGACGAAGTCCGGGGTGCGCGGCACCGGGGTGATGGCCATCATGCCGATGATCTCCCGCACCCGCAGAATCTCCAGGCCGTACTCCTCCTCGGCCAAGTCGAAGGTGAGGAACTTGCCGGCGATGCGCTCGGCCAGGCTGGAGGCGTCTTCTTTTTTGGCGGCGGTGGCGGACATGCCCATCCTCCGGGTGTGGTTGGCTGATGCCGCCAATTATGCCAGAAACGCCCGGTGCACGGCAACCGCTTGGCGCGCTCAGGCCCTGGGCAGGCGCAGCACCAGGGCGAAGCCGTCGCCGGCCGGGCCGGCGCCCACGGTGACCTCCCCGCCGTGGGCCAGGGCGATGCGTCGGGCCTGGGCCAGGGCCAGCTCCGGGCCGAAGCTGCGCTGGGCCATGGCGTCCGCGCCGCCAGCCGGAGGGTGGCCGGGGCCCAGGCAGGCCAGCTCCACCCAGTCCGGGCGGTCGCGCAAGGCCAGGCGCAAGGGCTCGCCGCGGCGGTCGGGGTCCACCAGGTGGGCGGCGTAGCTGAGCAGGTGCTCCAGGGCCGCTTGCAGCCCGTTGCCGTCGGCGGTCAGCTCCACCGGCTTTTCGGGCAGCACCAGCCGCACCGGCAGGCCGCCGCCGGCCAGCCGGCGCAACAGCCCGGCCAGCTCCAGCCGCTGGGGCTTGGGCTGATAGGGGGCCAGTAGGCTGTTGATCTGGGCCAGGGCCTGGTCCAGCCGGGCGGCCTCGGCCAGGATGGCCTGGGCGTAGTGCATGACCTTCTCGCTCGAAGCCCCTTGCCTGGCCAGGCGGCGGGCGAAGCCGCCCACGCTCATCAGGGGGTTTCTGATCTCGTGGGCCACCGCGTCCAGGGTGTGGGCCACCGCCTCGTCCTGCAGGCGCTGCAACTGACCGGAGTCCAGCCCCGCCCCCCCGGCGGCCGGAGCGGGCGCGGCGGCGCGCACGCCGTCCTCCAGCCGGCTGCTGAGCTGGACCAGGGCCTGGTTGGCCTTCTCCATGATGAAAAGCAGGTCCGCCTCCTGGTCCAGCTCCACCTCCAGGGCCTGGGCCGCCTCGCCGGCGGCCAACAGCGCGCTGGTCATCAACTGGTTGACCGCCTCGGCGTCCAGGCCGAAAAGGCGCCAGGCGGTCTGGTGGATGTCGGTCAGGAGCTTTTCGGGCAGGAAAAAGGTCTCGGCGGCCTGGCGGGCGAAGTCGGCCACCTCCTTGAGCAGGGGGGCCTTTTCGCGCGATTTCTCGCTCAGCACCCCCTGGCAGGCGGCCAGGACCGCCGGCAGGCCCCATTCGGCCATCACCCGCGCCCCCACCTCGCGGTGGTTCAGGCCCAGGCGGCGCTGCTCCCAGGTCAGCAGCGCCCGCAACGACGCCCCCAGGCCGGGAAAATCCTCCAATTCCTCGGCGGTGAGCACCCGCAGCAAGAGCGGCAGGCCCATCTCCAGCAAGAGGCCGGCCACGAAGGCCTCCTCCACCTGGGGCAGGGCCAGGCGCAGGGCCACCTCGCGGGCCAACAGCGCCCGGTAGAGCGAGGCCCGCCAGAAGGGCCGGTAGTCCAGGCCGCGCCCCTTGACCGGCAGGGTGTCGCGCAGGCTGATGGAAAGCGCCATGATGCGCACCTCGCGCAGGCCCATCAGCACCACCGCCCGCGACAGGCTGGTGACCTCGCCGCCGGCGCGGCGATAGGCGACGCTGTTGGCCAGGCGCAGCAGGCGGGCGGTCAGTCCGGGGTCCTGGCCGATGAGCCGGGCCAGATCCTCGGCGGTGACCGACTCGTCGGAGGCCAGCTCCACCAGGCGCAGAGCGATGGGGGAAAGGCTGGGCAGGCCGCCCTTGGCCAAAACCCGATCCAGGATGGCTTGCCCGCGCTGATCCATGCACCGCTCCCGTTTCTGGCAAGGCAGCGTAATTTTAACACATCGCAACGATCATCGTCTGCGGGCGCTTGACCGGCGGCGCGTCGGGGGGTAGAGATTTGCGATCATGCGCTATGTGGGACCCATCTACCGGCCGCCCTCGGAGGCCATGAGCCTGCTGGTGCAGGCCACCATCGGCTGCCCGCACAACAAGTGCAGCTTCTGCATGGTCTACAAGCGCGGGCCGGCCTTCGCCGTGCGCCCCACGGCCGAGATCATCGCCGATCTCAGGCAGGCCAGGGCCGAGCTGGGCGACGGCCTGCGCGCGATCTTCCTGCCCGCCGGCAACAGCCTGGCCATGCCCACCGAGGAGTTGGAGACGGTCTGCCGCGCGTCCGGGGATCTGTTCCCGGCCCTGGAGCGCATCACCACCTATGCCTCGGTGACGTCCATCCTGGCCCACGGGGCCGGGGGCCTGAAGCGGCTGCGGGCTGCGGGTCTCAAGCGCCTGCACGTGGGGCTGGAATCCGGCCACGACCCCACCCTGGCCAGGGTGAAGAAGGGCTGCGACAGCGCCATGCAACGGGCGGCCGGGGCGCTGGCCCTTAAGGCCGGGCTGGAGCTGAACCTCTACCTGCTGCTGGGCCTGGCCGGGCCGGCCGATTCGGCCGCCCACGCCGCGGCCACCGCGGCGGTGGTCAACGCCATCAACCGCCACGGCCGGCTGAGCCTTCGCCTGCGCACCCTGGTGCCCAAGGTGGACACCCCGCTCCTGCGCCAGATCGACAAGGGTCGCTTCACCCTCTGCACCCCCCATCAGATCCTGGCCGAGGCCCGCGCGCTCATCGCCGCCCTGGACGGCCCGGCCAGGCTTTTCAGCGACCATTACACCAACTATCTCGATCTGGCCGGCCGCCTGCCCGACGACCGGCCAAGGCTCTTGGCCGAGATCGACGCCGCCCTGAAGCTGCCGCGGGAGGCCTTTCGCCCCGATTTCGTGGGCCGGCAATAGCCCGCCTTGAGGCAACCGGGCCGGGATGCTATACAATCATGAGGAAGCCGCCGCGGAAATTCCGCCGCGGCCCAACCCGCACCTGGGACCGCCGGCCGCCCGATAGCGCCGGCAGGAGCGCGAGCATGGCCAACCGCCTGGACAGCATGGGCCCCCGCATCGACATCAGCCAGGAGCCCCCCGACACCGGTTACACCAGCGGACGGGCGACCCCGCCGCCGTCCTATCGCGGCGGCGACAGCGGCGGCGGCCGGCTGTGGGGCCTGTCGGCCCTGGCGGTGGGCCTGATCGCCCTGGGGGTGGGGTTCTGGGCCGTGATGGCCATGCCGGAGCGCATCCCCGGCCCCCTGCCCAGCGCCGACGTGGTGCCCGGCGGCACGGCCGAGCGGGTGGCCAAGCTGGAAAAGGACGTCAGCGGCCTGATGCTCAGGCTGGTGACCCTGGAGAAGGAGCTGGAGGCGGTGCGCGCCCGGGCCGGGGCGGTGAACAAGCTGGTGGAGCTCAACGTCAAGGTGCAGGCCCTGCAGGAGCGCCTGGACGGCCTGGGCGCCCGGCCCGCCCCCCGCGCGCCCGCCGCCCCGGCCCCGGCCCCGGCGGCCGAGGAGCCCGCCGCCAAGCCCGAAGCCAAGCCGGCCGCCAAGCCGGAGGTGAAGACCGCGCCCAAGGCCGCGGCCGAGAAACCGGCCGAGGACCCGGCCAAAAAGACCAAGCACACCTACACCGTGCGCCGGGGCGACACCCTGTTCATGGTGGCCCAGCGCTACGACGTTTCCATGAAGGACGTGATGCGCTGGAACGACCTCAAGGCCGGCGAGCCGATCAAGGTGGACCAGAAGCTGGTGATCTACAAGTAGGAGGCCCGGCCCGACTTCATTTCACCATCATATTTGCATGGAAATACACGGGCGGGGATGAATCCCGCCCGCGTATTTTTGCGCGGGCCGGTCTGGTCGAATCAAATCGGCCTCAGACCGTGCACTGGCCGGGGCAGCTTATGAACCCGTAGGCCCGGTAGACGCGGGCGGCCTGGATGAACTCGCGCTCGCTGGGCTCCCTGGGCGGCCGCTCGGCCAACAGCCCGGCCAGCTCCTCCGGCCCCGGCAGGGCCGCGGCCCCGGCCCGGAGCACCTTGCCCTCGGCGGTGTCGATGAGCTCGCCCTCCTGGCCGTTATAGACCGCGCCCAGGGGGACCCAGGGCCGGCTGACCAACCGGGCCGCCGCCACCGTCTCGCGCTCGCGGCTGACCAGCGAGCCGCGGGCGCAGCGGATGACCAGGGCCGGCCGGCCGGCCAGGCTGACCAGGAGATCGGCCCGCACCCCCAGGGGGCCCTCGGCGGTCTCCACCTGGGCCCAGAACTCCACCGCCACCTGGTCGGGCGTGTAGCCCAGCTCCAGCAGCCGGGCCTCGGCCGCCTGGCGCACCGGCTCGTCCTCGCTGTCGGGCAGCAGCCGGCCGCTGATGAGGTCCACCACCTGGCCCATGCCCGCATCCCCGCTCAACTGGCCGCCACCAGGCGCATGATCTCGCCGGCGATGTCGCCCAGCGAGAGCACCTTGCCCACCGCGCCCATCTCGAAGGCCACCTTGGGCATGCCGTAGACCACGCAACTGGCCTCGTCCTGGCCCAGGGTGGGGGCGCCGGCCTGGCGCATCTGCAAAAGCCCCTCGGCCCCGTCGGCCCCCATGCCGGTGAGGATGACGCCCACCGCGTTCTTGCCGGCGGCCTTGGCCACCGAGCGGAACAACACGTCCACCGCCGGGCGCTGGTGGTGAACCATGGGGCCGGTCTTGACGTCCACGTAGTAGCGCGCGCCGGAGCGGCGCAGCATCATGTGGAAGTTGCCGGGGGCGATCAGGCAGCGGCCGGGATAGACGCTGTCGCCGTCCTCGGCCTCCTTGACCTCGAAGGGGCACATGCCGTCCAGGCGGTTGGCGAAGGCGGTGGTGAAGCGCGGAGGCATGTGCTGCACCACCACGATGCCGGGCACGGTGCCGGGCAGGCGGGCCAGGACCTGCTTGATGGCCTCGGTGCCGCCGGTGCTGGCGCCGATGGCGATGATCTTGTGGGTCAGATCCACGTTGGTGATGGCCGTGGCCACCGGCGCGGCCGCGATCTCGGTCTGGGTCTTGGCCAGGGGCCGCGCCCGGGCCGCGGCCCGGATCTTCTCGGCCAGTTGCTCGGCCATCTCGCCCACGCTGAAGGAGCCGCCCGGCTTGGAGAGCACCTCCACCGCGCCGGCCTCGATGGCCTCCAGGGCCAGGCGGCCGCCCTTCTGGGTCAGCGAGGAGAGGATGATGACCGGCATGGGGCGGTGCTGCATCAGCTTGCGCAGGAAGGTCAGGCCGTCCATGCGCGGCATCTCGATGTCCAGGGTGATGACGTCCGGCTCCAGGTGCACGATCTTGTCGCGGGCCACGTAGGGGTCGGTGGCGGTGCCCACCACCTCGATGTCGGTCTGGCCGGCCAGGCTCTTGCTCAGCACCTGCCTGACCACCGCCGAATCGTCCACGATGAGCACGCGGATGGGCCGGCCGGGTTGATAAGCCATGCGTTGTCTCCCCTGCGCGGGTTCCGCGCCCGGTCGGCGCGCGGCCCCGGCCTAATCCTGGCGGCGGTAGACCGCCGGGCGCACGAAGGCCAGGCGGTGCTTGATGCCGGTCAGGCTCTCCGAGTGGCCCACGAACAGGTGGCCGCCGGGGACCAGGCACTGGCGGAACTTCTCCACCAGGCGCTCCTGGGTGGGCTTGTCGAAGTAGATCATCACGTTGCGGCAGAAGATCACGTGGAAGGGACGTTCGAAGTTGAAGGCGTCCATGAGGTTGATGCGCTTGAACTGCACCAGGTTGCGCAGCTCCGGGCGCACCCGCACATGGCCGGACCAGCGGTTCATGCCGCGCTGGAAATAGCGGGTGAGCAGGGCGCGGGGGATGTCCACGGTGCGCTCCAGGGCGTAGACCCCGCTCTGGGCCTGGTCCAGCACCTTGGTGGAGAGATCCGAGGCCAGAATCGAGGCCCCCCGGCGCTCCCAGTGCGCGCGGTTCTCCATCAGGACCATGGCCAGGGTGTAGGGCTCCTCGCCGGTGGAGCAGGCCGCCGACCAGAGCCTGAGCGGCTCGCCGGCGGCGCAGAGCTTGTCCAACCTGGGCAGCACCTCGCCGGCCAGGAACTCGAAATGCTTGGGCTCGCGGAAGAAATCTGTCTTGTTGGTGGTGATGACGTCGAGGAAGCAGACCAGCTCGTGGCCGCTGGCGTCGTTCTCCAGCCGCTCCATGTACTGCTTGACGTCGTGGCAGCCGCAGGCCCTGAGCCGCTTGGCCAGGCGGGCGCGCATCAGCTCGCGCTTGCTGTCGCCCAGGTGGATGCCGCACAGGCTGTAGACCAGGCTGGACAGGCGCTGGAACTGGGCGTCGGAAAGGTTGAGCCCGCCGGTCAGCCCGGTGTGGGGGGGGACGAACGCCGCCGGTGGCTCGGCGGGCGGCTGGCGGGAGGCGGACATGGGCTAGCGTCTCACCGCGCCTAGGCCGTGACCATCTGGCTGTCGCCCACCACGCGGTCGATGTCCAAGAGGATCTTGACCCCGCCTTCGAGCTTGGCCATGCCCAGGATGTAGGCGGTGTCCAGCTCCATCCCGAAGCTGGGGGTGGGCTCCACGTCCTCGCCGCGCACGGCCACCACCTCGCGCACCTGGTCCACCACGATGCCCATCAACAGGCGCTGGCCGCTGGCCGGGCTGGCCACCTCCACCACGATGGTGCAGGTGCGCTCGTCGTCTTCGCGGGGGGCCAGGCCGAACTTGCGCCGCAGGTCGATGACCGGGATCACCTTGCCGCGCAGGTTGATGACCCCGCGCACGAAGGCGGCCGTCTGGGGAACCTTGGTGATCTCCAGCATGCCGATGATCTCGCGGACCTTGAGTATCTCCAGGCCGAATTCTTCCTCGCCCAGGATGAAGGTGAGGTACTTGCCGCCCAGTTCGCGGGCGGGCCCGGCCTTGTCTTCCATGCTGCTTGTTTCCATGCCCCAATCCGTCCGCCTAGACCCGCTTGGTCTCGTGGGCCTTGAACACGCCTTCCACGTCCAGGATCAGCCCCACCCTCCCGTCGCCCATGATGGCTCCGCCGGCCACCACCTTGACTTCCTTGAGGCTCTCGCCCAGGGACTTGATGACCACCTCTTGGCGGCCGATGAGCCGGTCCACCAAGAGGCAGCGGCGCTGGCCGTGGTGCTCCACCACCACCACCAAGGCGTCCCAGGGCTCCACCCGTTCGGCGCCGTCGCCGACGACCTCCAGCAGGCGCACCAGGGGCAGCAAATTGCCCCGGATCATGATCATCTCGCCCCGGCCCTGCACGGTGCTGTACTCCTCGCGCCGGGGGCGCAAGGATTCCACCACCGCCACCGTGGGCAGGATGTAGCGCTCGCCGCCGGCCTCCACCACCATGCCGTCGATGATGGCCAGGGTCAAGGGCAGGGCGATGGTGAAGGTGGTGCCCTGGCCGGGCAGCGACTTGATCTCGATCTTGCCCCGGAGCTCCTCCATGGTCCGCTTGACCACGTCCATGCCCACCCCGCGGCCGCTGATGTCGGTGACCACGTCGGCGGTGGAGAAGCCCGGTTCGAAGATCAGCAGGAAGACCTCCTCGTCGCTCAGGCCCTCGGCGCTGTCGATCAGGCCGCGCTCGATGGCCTTTTCCACGATCTTGTCGCGGTTCAAGCCCTTGCCGTCGTCGCGGATCTCAATGCAGACGTTGCCGCCCTTGTGGTAGGCGGCCAGCGTCACCGTGCCCTCCTCCGGTTTGCCGGTGGCCGCGCGCTCGGCGGTGGCCTCGATGCCGTGGTCCACCGAGTTGCGCACCATGTGCACCAGGGGGTCGTAGAACTTCTCCACCATGTTGCGGTCGATCTCGGTGGATTCGCCCTCCAGCACCAGGCGCACCAGCTTGTTCTGCTTCTTGGCCGTGTCGCGCACCACCCGGACCATCTTCTGGAAGGTCTGCTTGATGGGCACCATGCGCATGGCCATGGTGGTTTTTTGCAGCTCGGTGGTTATGCGCCCCAGTTGGGAAAGGTCGGCGGCCAGCTTGCGGTCGTTGATGGCCTGCACCCTGGGGTTGGCGGCCACCATGCTCTGGGCGATGACCAGCTCGCCCACCATGTCCAACAGGTTGTCCAGCTTGACGGTGTCGATCTTGACTTCCTGGGCCTGCACCTGGCGGGACTGGGCCAGGGCGCGCTGGGCCTTGAGGCCCTCGGCCACCTCGGCCGGACCGGCCGCGCCCTTGGTCAGCAGGATCTCGCCCAGGGCGCGGTCGGGGCGCTCGCGCTGCTCGGCCAGGGCCTCCTCCACCGCCTCGCGCGCCACCAGGCCTTTCTCCACCATCACGTCGCCCAGGCGCGGCGGGGCGGCGCTGCCCTCGGCCACGCCGCCGATGACCGCCTCCACCCGCTGCTCCAGGGCGGTGGTGGAAAAGGCGCGGCGGGGGCGCTTCTCCTGGGCAGCGGCCTGGGCCTCCAGGATCATCTGGCGCAGCATGTCCACCCCGGCCAGGATCACGTCGATGGCCTGGCCCTCGATGGTCAGGCGGCCGGCGCGGGCCTGGTCCAGGAGGTTTTCAAGCGCGTGGGAGAGGTGGTTGATGTCCAGGAGGTTCAAAAAGCCGCTGACGCCCTTGATGGTGTGGAAGGGGCGGAAAACCGCGGCCAGTATCTCCTGGTCCTCCGGGGTGTCTTCCAGCAGCAGCACGTTGACTTCGATGGATTGCAGGTGCTCCAGGGCCTCGGTGACGAACCCGGCCAGGAGCTCCTCGTCCTCGTCGGCGAAGGCCTCGGCCTCCGCCGCCGTTGGCTCCGGGGCGGCCGGGGCGGGATCGTCGGCAGGCGCGGCGGGCTCGTCGGCAGGCGCGGCCGGGGCTGGCGCGGCCGGGGCTGGCGCGGGCCCCTCGGCCAGGCCCTGGGCGGCCAGGAAGTCCGCGACTTCCGGGGCGCCGGATTCGCCGCGCAGCAGGGACTGGGCCAGGGTTATGCCGCCGGTGAGGCTGGCCACGCCCTGGGCCTGGTCGGGGACCTGTCCCAGGATCATGCCCTCCATCAGCGCCTTGAGACCCGTTAGCAGTTGGAGGAAGACGGCGGCGCCCAGCCCCTCGGAAACCACGATGAGCTGCTCCAGGCGCGAAAGCACGTCGCCATAGGTCATCAGGTCGCCCGGCTCCAGCACCATGGCCTCGGCGGCCAGGTCGTCCAGGAGCGAACCCAGGATCAGGTCTTGATCCTCCATGCTGAAACCTCCAGCTGCGCGATGGTCGGCGTCCAGAACGCGGCGCCGCCTCCAGGCCAGGGGGGATCATGGTCAAGGCGTCGATGCGAAAAAGCTTACCATGACCGGGGCCATTTGGTAAGCGTCGGATTTACCGGCAAACAGCCGCAACCGCCGGCCCGCGCCCCCAGGACGCGCCCCGCTCCCGCCGGCCGGAGCCGGTCCGCCAGGCTCCTGGCGGCAACAAAAGGAACATATCAGCCCGGCTTCGGGAGCGTCAACGGATTTTCCCGTGACAACAACCCCTTCATGGTTTCGGCCCCCAGCCGCTTTTCACAGCCCGGCCGGCCGCGCGCCACATTTGACCCAGCCAGGCCCGCCCCGGTGACATGGCGGACGGGGCCGGCCGCGGGGGTGGATTTCAGGCAATTCAGACCGATTTGCCGAAGGGCCGACGGCCGAATTTCCAATAAACTGGCCAATTTTCTTGACAGACCTTCCCCGACGGCCATATAGTGGGCCTCGGTGGTATAAAGTGGGATGTAGTGGTAGCGAACCTGGGCCGGAGGGGCCTTAGTGTTCACCGGGTGGTCCATCCACGTTTTGGACGCCAAAGGCAGGCTGGCCGTGCCCACCCGCTTCCGCGACGCCCTGCGCGAGGGCGCCGGCGAGGAGCGGCTGGTCATAACCGCCTCGGATAACTGCCTGGTAGCCTACCCCTATGCCGAGTGGAACGCCATAGCCGAGAAGGTCAGCCGCCTTTCCAAGGTCGATCCCCGCGTGCAGGCCTTCCGCCGCTATTTCATCAGCGGCGCCAGCGACCAAACGCTGGACAAGCAGGGGCGCGCCCTCATCCCGCCCGCCCTGCGGGAGGTGGCCGGTCTGGACGGCCAGATATTCCTGGTGGGCATGCAAGGTAATTTCGAGATCTGGGACAAGGACCGTTATCAGGCCGAGCGGGAGCGCATCCGCCAGAGCTTCGGCGACCTCAGCTCCTTCATGGCCGAGCTGGGCGTCTAGTCAAGGTGCTGAAAAAGTCCGTCCATGGACTTTTTCAGCCCGAATTGGCCGAAGTGAATTCGGCCAATTCGGCGAAAAGCTTGTCCCTTGGGGACGGCGCTTTTCGGCGCGCCATCCTTGGCGCGCCCAGCAGGGTGTTTTCGACCCCCTGCTAGGGCGGACGATCATGGCGGCTCCCCATCGGCCGGTCCTGTTGACCGAAACCCTGGCGGCGTTGTCGCCCCGTCCCGGCGGCCTCTACGTGGACGCCACCCTGGGGGCCGGCGGCCACGCCGAGGCCATCCTGGCGGCCAGCGATCCCGATGGCAGGCTCCTGGGTCTGGACCGCGACCCGGCGGCCCTGGCCCTGGCGGCCCGGCGTCTGGCCCCTTTCGCGGAGCGGGTGAACCTGGTGCAGGACACCTTCGACAACCTGGCCGAACACCTGGCCGGCCTGGGCTGGACCGGGGCCGACGGCGTGCTACTGGACCTGGGGGTCAGCTCCATGCAGTTGGACCAGGCCGGGCGCGGCTTCGCCTTCCGCCTGGACGCGCCCCTGGACATGCGCATGGGCGCGGCCGGCGAGAGCGCGGCCGACCTGGTGGCCCGCCTGGACGAAAAAGACCTGGCGCGGGCCATCAGGGAGCTGGGCGAGGAGCCTTTGGCCGGCCGCGTGGCCCGCGCCATCGCCCGCGAGCGGGAAAAGGCCCCCATCGTCACCACCGGCCGCCTGGCCCAGGTGGTCGAGTCCGCCATCCCGGCCGCCGTGCGCTTTAAGCGCCAGACCCACCCCGCCACCCAGACCTTCCAGGGCTTACGCATCCTGGTCAACGACGAGCTGGGCCAGCTTGAACGCTTCCTGGCCCAGGCCCCCCGCCTGCTCAAGCCCGGCGGACGCCTGGCCGTGATCAGCTACCACTCCCTGGAGGACCGCCGGGTCAAGCAGGCCATGACCGCCTGGGCCGCGCCCTGCGACTGCCCGCCCCGCCTGGCCGTCTGCGCCTGCGGCAAAAAGCCGCTGTTCACGCCGCTGACCAAGAAGGCCGTGCGGCCCGGGCCGGAGGAGTTGGCCGCCAACCCGCGCGCCCGCTCCGCCCGCCTGCGCGCCGCCCGACGCACGGAGGTGCAGGCATGAACGTGGGCATCGACGTGGTGCAAAACCGGGTCGCATTCGGCCAACGCCGGGTGCAGATCAACCTGCGGATGCTGATCGCGCTGGTGGTGGTGGTCACGGGCGCCGCCTTGCTCTACGCCTACACCGCCTGGCGGGCCTTCGACGTTTCCTACGAGATCAGCCGCGGCCTGGAGACCCAGCGCGAACTGATGGAGACAGGCTTGCGCCTCAAGGTGGAGCTGGGCGTCCTGCGCGCGCCGGAGCGCCTGGAGCAGGAGGGCGCCCGCCTGGGGCTCGCGCCGGCGCGCCCAGAGCAGACCAGGAGCCTGCCGTGATCCGGCCCGCGGTCAAAGACCCCCGGCGTCAGGTCCGCCTGCGCCTGCTGACGGTGGGGGGCGTCTTCGCCCTGATGGGGCTGGCCCTCATGGGCCGGGCGGTGGACTTGCAGGTTTTCCAGAGCGAGCGCCTGACCGAGCTGGCCCGGCGCGAGTTTCAGAAAAAGGTCGACCTGGTCCCTCGCCGCGGCATCATCTATGACCGCCACCAGCAGGAGCTGGCGGTCAGCCTGGACACCGACAGCGTCTACGCCCGCCCGCTGTCGGTTCACACCGCCGCCGAGACCGGCCGCCGCCTGGCCGAGGCCCTGGAGCTTCCCCCGGCCCAGGTGGTGGAGCGGCTCAAAAGCGAGAAGCCCTTCGTCTACGTGGCCCGCCGGATCAGCCCGGACAAGGCCGAGGCGGTGCGCGCCCTGGAGCTCAAGGGCGTGGGGCTCATCACCGAGCCGCGCCGCTTCTATCCCTACACCACCCTGGCCTGCCACGTGCTGGGCTTCGCCGGCCTGGACGCCCAGGGCCTGGAGGGGGTGGAGGCCCGCTACGACGGTCTGCTCAAGGGCCCGCCCGCCAGCGCCACCAGCCTGCGCGACGCCCTGGGCCGCACCTTCCAGGTGAGCCCGGCCGCCTTCACCAGCCAGCCCGAAGGCCGCCACGTCATCCTGACCCTGGACATGCGCCTGCAATATCAGGTGGAGCGCATCCTGGCCGCCGCCGTGGCCCGCCACCGCGCCCAGGGCGGCCAGGCGGTGGTGATGGCGCCCCAGACCGGGGAAGTGCTGGCCCTGGCCTCGCTGCCGGCTTTCAACCCCAACATCTTCGGCTCCTATCCCAAGGAGACCTACCGCAACCGGGTCATCACCGACCCCTTCGAGCCCGGCTCCACCTTCAAGATGTTCGTGGCCGCCGCCGCCCTGGCCAGCCAGAAGGTTCCCCCGGAGCGGCGCTTCTGGTGCGAGCAGGGCGAATGGAGCATCGGCGGGCGCGTCATCCACGACACCCACCCCTACGGCCAGTTGAACCTGGCCGAGATCGTCAAGGTCAGCAGCAACATCGGCGCGGCAAAGGTGGGCCAGGCGGTGGGGGGGGCGGCCCTTTACGAAACCTTCCGGGCCTTCGGCTTCGGCCAGGAGACCCAGGTGGATCTCCCCGGCGAGACCGGCGGCATCCTGCGCCCGCCCGCCGCCTGGCGGCCGGTGGACATGGCCAACATCTGCTTCGGCCAGGGCGTGGCCGTCACCGGCCTGCAGCTCACCAGCGCCGTGGCGGCCATCGCCAACCGGGGCGTGCTGATGCGCCCCCATTTGGTCAAGGCGGTGGTGGACCAGTCCGGCCACCTGGTGCGCGAGACCACCCCCACCGTGGTGCGCCGGGTGCTGGGCGAGCGCGAGGCCCGCCAGCTCACCCAGATGCTCGAAGCCGTCACCCAGCCCGGCGGAACCGGCACCCTGGCCCGGGTGGAGCCCTACTCCGTGGCCGGCAAGACCGGCACCGCCCAGAAGCTGGACCCCAAAGGCGGCTACAGCCAGAGCGACTACCTGGCCCTTTTCACCGGCTTCCTGCCGGCCGAGGACCCCAAGCTGGCCATCCTGGTGCTCATCGACACCCCCCGCGGCCAGCACTACGGCGGCGTGGTGGCGGGTCCGGCCTGGGCGGCCATCGCCCGCGCCGCCCTGGCCTCGCTGGAGATCGCCCCCGCCCCGCCCGGCGCGGTGATGGCCAAGGCCAAGGCCCCGGCCGCCGCCGCCCCGGCCCCGCCGGCCCCGCCCGCCCCCCAGGACCCGGCCCCGGCCCTGGCCGCCGGCCAGGCGCCCGACCTGCGCGGCCACAGCCTGCGCCAGGTGCTCCGGCTGGCCCAGGAGCGCCGCCTGCCCATAAAACTCAGCGGCTGGGGCCGGGTGGCCCGTCAGGAGCCGGCCCCGGGCCAGCCCCTGGACCCGGCCCAGGGCCTGAGCCTGACCCTGACCCCGGCCGAGGGAGGCGCCTGATGCGGCTGGCCGACCTGCTCAAAGTGCTGCCCGACCACCAGATCGTGGGCCAGCCCCCGGCCGGGGAGATCGCCGGCCTGGCCTGCGATTCCCGCGCCGCCGGTCCGGGCGTGATCTTCGCCGCCCTGGTCGGCGCGGCCGCCGACGGCCACGCCTTCGCCCCGGCCGCGGCCCAGGCCGGCGCGACCTGCCTTTTGGTGGAGCGCGCGCTGCCTGAGGTTGGCGACCTTTGCCAGGTGGTCGTGCCCGACAGCCGCCGGGCGCTGGCGCTAATGGCCGCCGAGTTCCACGGCAACCCCAGCCAGGCCATGACCGTGGTGGGGGTGACCGGCACCAACGGCAAGACCACCGTGACCTACCTGATCGAGTCCGTGCTGGCCCGGCGCGGTCCGGTGGGCGTCATCGGCACCGTGAACGTGCGCTACGCCGGCCAGAGCCGGCCGGCGGCCATGACCACGCCCGAATCCGTGGAGGTCCAGCGGCTCTTGGCCGACATGCGCCAAAAGGGCGTGGAGCAGGCGGTGATGGAGATATCCAGCCACGCCCTGGTGCAGCGCCGGGCCGACGGCGTGGCCCTGGACATGGGCGTCTTCACCAACCTGAGCCGGGACCACCTGGATTACCACGGCGACCTGGAAGCCTATTTCGCGGCCAAGCGCCTGTTGTTCGAGCGCCTGCTGCCCGAAAGCCGGGCCAGAGGCAAGGAGCCCCAGGCGGTGATCTGCGCCGACGACCCCCGCGGGGCCGGCCTGGCCGAGCTGGCCCGGAGCCAGGGGATCAAGGTCTGGACCTACGGCCTGGACGCCCCGGCCGACGTGACCGCCGAGGACGTGATCCTGGGCCTGGACGGCGGGGTCTGCCGGGTGGTCTGGCCGGGCGGGGATTTCCTGGCCGCCACTCCCCTGGTGGGGCGCTACAACCTCCAGAACCTCTTGGCCGGGGCGGCCGCGGGCCTGGCCCTGGGCCTGCGCGGGGCCGAGGTGGCCGCGGGCCTGGCCGACCTGGCCGGCGTGCCCGGCCGCCTGGAGCGGGTGGCCGGCGTGGCCGGCGGCCCGGCGGTCTTCGTGGACTACGCCCACACCGACGACGCGCTCAGGCAAGCCCTGGGGGCGCTCAAGCCCCTGACCCCCGGCCGGCTGTTCTGCGTCTTCGGGGCCGGCGGCGACCGCGACCGCGGCAAGCGCCCGCTCATGGGCAAGGTGGTGGGCGAGCTGGCCGACCTGGCGATCCTGACCAGCGACAACCCCCGCGGCGAGGACCCCCTGGCCATCATGGCCATGGTCGAGGCCGGCCTGGCCGAGGCCGGCAGTCGGCCGGCCCAGGACTTCGGCCGCGCCCACCCGCCGGCCTACATGCGGGAGCCCGACCGCGCCCAGGCCATAGCCGCGGCCGTGGGCGCGGCCGGCCCCGGCGACGTGGTGCTAATCGCCGGCAAGGGGCACGAGGATTATCAGATCGTGGCCGGGGTCAAGCGCCATTTCGACGACCGCGAGCAGGCGGCCCAGGCGCTCAAGGCGCGCGCGGCGCGGGAGAAGGCGCGTGGCTAGGCTGGACGCCCGCTTCGTGGCCGCCGCCACCCAAGCGGCGGCGAGCGGCGCGTGGCCGGAGGCGGCCTTCAGCGGCGTGTGCACCGACAGCCGGCGCATCGCCGCGGGGCAGCTCTTCGTGGCCCTGACCGGCCCCAACTTCGACGGCCACGACTTCGTGGCGGATGCGTTCGCCGCCGGCGCGGCGGCGGCCCTGGTGCGGACTGGCTTTGGCCTGCCGGCCATGCCCGACGCCTGCCTCTTGGCCGTGCCCGACACCCTGACCGGCCTGGGCGACCTGGCCGCGGCCTGGCGGCGCGAGCACGACGCCCTGGTGGTCGGCCTCACCGGCAGCAACGGCAAAACCACCACCAAGGAGATGCTGGCGGCGATCCTGGGCCAGCGCCACCGGGTGCATAAGACCCAGGGCAACTTCAACAACCTCATCGGCCTGCCCCTGACCCTGCTGGGGCTCGACGAGGCCCACACCGCCTGCGTGCTGGAGATGGGCATGAGCGCCCCCGGCGAGATCGCCCGGCTGACCCAGATCGCCGCGCCGGAGGTGGGGCTGGTCACCAACGTGGGGCCGGCCCACCTGGGGCCGCTGGGCTCGCTCGCCGCCATCGCCCAGGCCAAGACCGAGCTCTGGCGGGGCCTGGACGCCTCGGCCACGGCGGTGGTCAACCTGGACGACCCCCTGCTGGCGCCCTGGGCCAGCCGCCTGGAATGCCGGGTGCTCACCTTTGGCGCGCACGCCAGGGCCGACGTCCGCTGCGGCGACGCCTCCGCCCTGGGCGGCCGGGTGGCCTTCAGCCTCTGGCTGCCGGAGGCCGAGCCGCTGCGGGTGCGCCTGGCCGGGCCGGGGCGGCACAACGTCATCAACGCCTGCGCCGCCGCCGCCGCCGCCCACGCCCTGGGCCAGGGTCCGGCGGCCATCCTGGCCGGGCTGGAGACCTTCGCGCCCGCGCCGGGACGCTTGGAGCAAAAACGCGGCTTCTTCGGCTTCTGGGTGCTGGACGACACCTACAACGCCAACCCGGCCTCGCTGGCCGCCGGGCTTGCGGCGCTCGCCGACGTGGCCGGCGGCCGGGGCCGGGTTCTGATCCTGGGCGACATGCTGGAGCTGGGGCCGAGCGCGGCCAAGCTGCACCGGCAGGCCGGGCGCGCCGCCGTGGCCGCCGGCTGCCGCCTGGTGCTGGCCCTGGGCGCCCAGGCCCGTGAAGTGGCGGCCGGGGCGCGGCAGGCCGGCTTGGCGGCCGGCGCCGCGCTGGCCTTCGCCGAACGCTCGGATTTGATCGCGGCGGCCCAGGAGTTGATTGAGGAGGACGAGGTGGTCCTGGTCAAGGGGTCGCACTCCATGGCCATGGACAAGGTGGTCAGGGCGCTCATCACCGGGGAGATAGCCTGATGCTCTATCACCTCCTCTACCCCCTGCGCGACCTGGTCAGCGGCTTCAACGTATTCCGCTACATCAGCTTCCGCACCATCTGGGCCGTCATCACCGCGCTGGTCATCGCCCTGGTGCTGGGGCCCTGGCTGATCCGCAAATTGCAGGAGCTCCAGATCGGCCAGCACATCCGCGAGCTGGGGCCGCAAAGCCACCGGGCCAAGGCCGGCACGCCGACCATGGGCGGGCTCTTGATCCTGTTCGCGGTCACGGTCTCCACCCTGCTCTGGGGCGATCTGCGCAACTTCTATCTCTGGCTGGCCCTGGGGCTCACCCTGGGTTTCGGGGCCATCGGCTTCGCCGACGACTACCTAAAGAAGGTGGCCCGGCGCAACGAGGGCGGCCTCAGGGCCCGCACCAAGTTCCTGCTCCAGGCGGCGGTGGCCACGGCCGGGGCCTGCGCCTTCTATTTCCATCCCGGCTACAACACCCAACTGGCGGTGCCCTTCTTCAAGCTCGTCACCCCGGACCTGGGCTGGGGCTACATCCCCCTGGCGGTCTTCATCCTGGTGGGGGCCAGCAACGCGGTCAACCTGACCGACGGCCTGGACGGCCTGGCCGCCGGCCCCTTCCTGGTGGCCGCGGCCGCATATCTGATCCTGGCCTACTTGAGCGGCAACGCCAAGACCGCCGCCTACCTGCAAATCTTCCACGTGGTCGGGGTGGGCGAGCTGACCGTGTTCTGCGGGGCCATGGCCGGGGCGGTGATGGGCTTCCTTTGGTACAACACCTATCCGGCCCAGGTCTTCATGGGCGACACCGGCTCGCTGGCCCTGGGCGGGGCGCTGGGCTGCGTGGCTCTGGCCACCAAGCACGAGATACTGCTCACGGTGGTGGGCGGCATCTTCGTGGTGGAGGCCTTGAGCGTCATCATGCAGGTGGGCTTCTTCAAGATGACCCACGGCAAGCGCATCTTCCGCATGGCCCCCCTGCACCATCATTTCGAGCTCAAGGGCTGGGCAGAGCCCAAGGTCATCGTGCGCTTCTGGATCATCGCGGTGATCCTGGCCCTGGTGGCCTTCAGCACCCTGAAACTACGGTGAGGCGGCTCAAGTGAACCTGCGCGGCAAGAAAATGCTGGTGGTGGGCCTGGGCGTGAGCGGGGCGGCGGTCTGCCGCCTGGGCGCGGCCCACGGGGCCGTGGTGCGCGCCACCGACGCCGCCGCCGCGCCCCCGGCCGCCGCCGGCCTGGCCGAGCTGGGGGTGAGCCTCAGCCTGGGCGGCCACCGGGACGAGGACTTCGCCTGGGCCGAGCTGATCGTGCTCAGCCCCGGCGTGGACCACCGCCGGCCGGAGATCGCCGCCGCGGCCGCGCACGGGGCCGAGGTCATCGGCGAGATGGAGCTGGGCTGGCGCTTGCTGAAGGCCCCGGCGGTGATGATAACCGGCACCAACGGCAAGACCACCGTGACCACCCTGGTGGCCGAGATGCTCGCGGCCTCCGGGCTGAAGGTCTTCAGCGGCGGCAACCTGGGCACCCCGCTCTGCGAGCTGGTGGCCCAGCCCCACGCCATCGACTGGGCGGTGCTGGAGATCAGCAGCTTCCAGACCGACACCATGGTCCACCTGCGCCCCAGGGTGGGGGTGCTGCTCAACATCACCCCCGACCACCTGGACCGCTACGCCGGCTTCGACCAATACGCCGACAGCAAGTTCCGGCTGTTCAGCAACCAGCACGGCGACGACCTGGCCATCCTGTGCTTCGACGACCCCGCCGTGGGCCGGCGCTTCTACCAGGCCCCGGCCCGCATCTGGGCCTACTCCGCCCGGCCGCACCCCCACTCCGGCGGCTGGCTGGAGGGCGACGACCTGGTGCTGGAGCCGAACCATGGCTCGGCCGGCCTGCGGCTGAGCGCGGCCAAGAGCCCCCTGGTGGGCGGCTTCAACCGCCTGAACCTCTTGGCCGCCAGCCTGGCCGCCCTGGCCTGCGGGGCCTTGCCGGCGGCGGTGCAGGGCGTCATCGACAACTTCCGGGGCCTGGGCCACCGCCTGGTGCACGTGGCCGACATCGCCGGCGTGGCCTTCTACGACGACAGCAAGGGCACCAACGTGGGCGCGGTGCAGGCGGCGCTCACCGCCTTGGCGCGGCCGGTGGTGCTGCTTCTGGGCGGGCGCGACAAGGAGGGCCGCTTCGCCGACCTGGCCCCCCAGATGGCCGGCAAGGTGGTCCAGGTGATCTGCTTCGGCGAGGCCGGTCCGTCCATCCACGCCCAGATCGCCGGGCTCGCCCCCAGCCTGGTGGTCGCGGACCTGGCCGCGGCCGTGGGCGAGGCCCGCCGCCTGGCCCGGCCCGGCCAGGCCGTGCTGCTCTCGCCGGGTTGCGCCAGCTTCGACGCCTACACCGGCTACGCCCAGCGCGGCGATCATTTCCAGGCCCTGGTGCGCGCGGAGGCGAGCCGTGTTTGAACCCCGGCCGGCATATCACCCCGCGGCCCATGCCGAGCCGGCCCGCCGGGTGGTGGACCCCTGGCTTCTGGTCAGCGCCCTGGCGCTCACCGGCATCGGGCTGGTCATGGTCTTTTCCAGCAGCAGCGCCATCGCCGAGAAGCGCTACCTGGACGCCGCCCACTTCGTCAAGCACCAGTTCGGCCACCTGGCGGCGGGCCTGGTGGTGATGACCTTCCTGGCCACCCGCGACCACCGCGACCTGGGCAAGTGGTCGCTGCCCTTGATCATCGGCGTCTTCGTGGCCCTGGTGCTGGTGCTTATCCCCGGTCTGGGCCACCGCGCCGGCGGCGCGGCCCGCTGGCTGCGCCTGGGCTGGTTCTCCCTGCAGCCGGCCGAGCTGGCCAAGCTGGCCCTGGTCCTCTACCTGGCCCGCTTCCTCGCCCTGCGCCAGAACGAGGTCACCAGCCTGCTGCGCGCCTTCCTGCCCGCCCTGGGGGTGGCCCTGGCGCTAACCCTGCCCGTGTTGGCCGAGCCCGACCTGGGCATGAGCCTCACCCTGATGACCCTGGCGCTGACCATGCTCTTCGTGGCCGGCGCCCGTCCGGTCCACCTGGCCGGGCTGGTGCTGGCCAGCCTGCCGGCGCTCTACCTGCTGGTGGCCCTGTTCAGCTACCGCCTCAAGCGGCTGTGGGCCTTCCTGGATCCCTGGGCCGACCCCAACGACTCCGGCTTTCAGATCATCCACAGCTTCATGGCCCTGGGCTCCGGCGGACTGAGCGGGGCCGGCCTGGGCGGCTCGATGCAGAAGCTCTTCTACCTGCCCGAACCCCACACCGACTTCATCCTCTCGGTGCTGGGCGAGGAGCTGGGCCTGATGGGCATCCTGGGCGTGCTGGGCCTGTTCATGGTCCTGATCTGGCGCGGTCTGCGGGCGGCCCTGGCCTGCCGCGACGCCTTCGGGTCGTTGTTGGCCCTGGGCTGCACCCTCATCATCGGGCTCCAGGCCTTCGTCAACGCCGGGGTGGTGATGGGCCTGTTGCCCACCAAGGGCCTGACCCTGCCCTTCATCAGCTACGGCGGCTCCTCGCTCATCGTCAACCTGGCCTGCGTGGGCATCCTGATGTCCGTGGCCGCCGCGCGGGAGCGGGCCTCGTGAGCGGGGCGGTGCTGATAGCCGGCGGCGGCACCGGGGGGCATCTTTTCCCCGGCGTGGCCGTGGCCCAGGCCCTGCGCGCGCTGCGCCCGGACCTGGCGGTCACCTTCGTCTCCACCGGCAAGGCCCTGGAAAGCCGGGCGCTGGCCGAGGCCGGCTTCGCCCTGGCGGCCATCCCGGCCCGCGCGCTCCGGGGCCGGGGCCTCGTCGAGCGGCTCAAGGCCCTGATGGGCCTGCCCCTGGCCTGCCTGGCCGCCGCCCGCCTCATCGCCCGCCTGCGCCCCGGCCTGGTGCTGGCCGTGGGCGGCTACGCCGCCTTCCCCCTGGGCCTCATGGCCCGGCTGATGGGCGCGCCCTTGGTGGTGCAGGAGCAGAACGCCCTGGGCGGGCTGACCAACCGCATCCTGGCCCGCCTGGCCCGCCGGGTCTTCATCAGCTTCCCGGAGGCCCAGGCCCAGTTCCCGGCCGCCAAGTGCGAGCTGACCGGCAACCCGGTGCGCGCCGATCTCCTCGACCAGGCGCGCGTGGCCGCCGCCGCCCGCCCCGATCCGGCGGTGGAGTTCCGGGTGCTGGTCCTGGGCGGCAGCCAGGGCGCCCACAGCCTGAACCTGGCCCTGACGGCGGCGCTGGCCCACCTGGCCGACCGGCGCGAGCGCCTGTTTTTCATCCACCAGACCGGGGCGGCCGACCGGGCGATGGTGGCCGCGGCCTACGCCGAGCGGGGTTTCCGCGCCCAGGTGGGCGATTTCTTCGCCGACATGGGCCGGCTCTACGGCCAGGCCCACCTGGTGGTCTGCCGGGCCGGGGCCGGCACCCTCACCGAGCTGGCCGCCTGCGGCCGGGCGGCGGTCTGCGCGCCCTATCCCCACGCGGCCGGCGACCACCAGACCAAAAACGCCCGCTCGCGCGAGGCCGCCGGCGCGGCCCTGGTCATCCCCGACGCCGAACTGACCGGCCAGCGGGCGGCGGCGGTCATCGCCGGGCTGATGGACGACCCCGGCCGCCTCATCGCCATGGAGGCCGCCGCCCTGGCCCTGGGCCGGCCCGACGCCGCGCGCCGGATCGCCGGCCGGTGCCTGGAACTGATGCGGGAGGCGGCCTGATGTACCAGAAGCACCAGCACATCCACTTCGTGGGCATCGGCGGCATCGGCATGAGCGGCATCGCCGAGCTGCTCATCAACCTGGGGCACCGGGTCAGCGGCAGCGACCTGAAGGCCAGCGAGGCCACCCGCCGCCTGGCCGCCCTGGGCGCGACCATCCACGTGGGGCACATCGGCGAGCAGGTGGGCGGGGCGGACGTGGTGGTCATCAGCAGCGCGGTGAAGGAGGACAACCCGGAGGTGGCCGCCGCCCGCGAGCTGCTCATCCCGGTCATCCCCCGCGCCGAGATGCTGGCCGAGCTGATGCGCCTCAAGTACGGCCTGGCCGTGGCCGGGGCCCACGGCAAGACCACCACCACCAGCATGCTGGCCCACCTGCTGGCCGCCGGCGGCCTGGACCCCACCGTGGTGGTGGGCGGACGCCTGGGCGCCCTGGGCAGCAATGCCTGGCTGGGCAAGGGCGATTTCCTGGTGGCCGAGGCCGACGAGAGCGACGGCAGCTTCAACATCCTGTCGCCGGTGGTCGTGGTGGTCACCAACGTCGACCGCGAGCACATGGATTTCTACGGCAGCGACGAGGCCCTGGACGAGGCCTTCGTGCGCTTCATGAACAAGGTGCCCTTCTACGGCGCGGCCGTGGTCTGCCTGGACGACGCCCGCCTGGCCGGGCTCATCCCCCGCCTGCGCAAGCGCGCCATCACCTACGGCGTCACCAGCCAGGCCGATTACCAGGCGCGGGAAATCGTCAGCCAGGGGCTGGCCACCGAGTTCGAGTTCCTGCTGCGCGGCGAGCCCAGGGGCCGGGCGCGCCTGCCCCTGCCCGGCCGGCACTACGTGCAGAACGCGCTGGGGGCCATCGCCGCGGCGGTGGAGGTGGGCGTGCCGGTGGAGACCGCCCTGGCCGCCTGCGCCGGCTTCGGCGGGGTCAAGCGCCGTTTCGAGCAAAAGGGCCGCACCGCCCAGGGCGCGCTGGTGATGGACGATTACGCCCACCACCCCACCGAGATCCGGGCCACCCTGGAGGCGGCGCGGTCGGCCTTCCCCCAGCAGCGCCTGGTGGTGGTCTTCCAGCCCCACCGCTACACCCGCACCCAGGACCTGTTCGAGGAGTTCGCCACCGCCTTCTACGGGGCCGACGAGCTGCTGGTGCTGGACATCTACCCCGCCGGCGAGAAGCCCATCAAGGGCGTGAGCGCCGAGCGCCTGGCCGAGGCCATCCGCGCCCACGGCCACCGCCGGGTGGAGCACCTGGGCGCGGCCGAGACGGCGGCGGCGCGCCTGGCCGGATTGTTGGAGCAGGGCGACGTGCTGTTCACCATGGGCGCCGGCGACGTCTGGCGCCTGGGCGAGAGTCTCGTCGCCCCGGAGCCGGAAGGTGAGCGCTGAGCTGATGGAAACCCTGCGCCGCCATCTGGGCGACCGCGCCCTTTTCGCCGAGCCCCTGGCCGGTCGCACCACCTGGGGCGTCGGCGGGCCGGCCTGGTGCCTGTGCCGGGTGCAAAACGCCGAGGAGGCGGCCCTGGTCGTGGCCGCGGCGGGGGCGGCGGGGGTGGCGGTCAAGGCCCTGGGGCGGGGCTCGAACCTCTTGGTGGGCGACCGGGGCTATCCCGGCGTGATGCTCACCCTGGAGGGGGAGCTGGCCCTGGCGCGGGTGGAGGGCGCGGCCATGCTGGCCGGCGGCGGGGCGCACCTGCCGGCCCTGGTGCGCCTGGCGTCGGCCTCCGGCCTGGCCGGGCTGGAATGGGCGGCCGGCATCCCGGCCAGCCTGGGCGGGGCCATCGCCAACAACGCCGGGGCGGCGGGCGGCCAGATGAGCGACCTGGTCGAATCGGTCGATCTGCTTATGCCCGACGGCCGGCGCGAAACCCTGGCCGGCGGGGCGCTCGTGAGCGGCTATCGCCGGGGCGGGCTGCCGGCCGGGGCCCTGGTGCTCGCCGCCTGCCTGCGGCTCAGCCCCGACGATCCGGGCGCGGTGGCCGAACGCGCGCGCGCCATCCTGGCCCGCCGGGCGGCCAGCCAGCCCTTGAACGCGGCCACCGCCGGCAGCGTGTTCAAGAACCCGCCCGGCGATTTCGCCGGCCGGCTGATCGAGGCCGCCGGCTGCAAGGGCTGGCGCCAGGGCGGGGCGGTGGTGAGCGACCGCCACGCCAACTTCATCGTCAACGCCGGCGGGGCCAGCGCCGCCGACGTGCTGGCGCTGATGGAGCGGGTGCGCGCGAGAGTGCGCGAGGCCTGCGGGGTCGATCTCGCGCCGGAAGTCGAGGTGGTGGGCGATGTTTAGACTGGGGCGCAAGCGCGGCTACCGCCCCAGCGGCCGGCTCAGCGCCGGCCGCGACCTGGGCGCGCGCCTGGATTGCCAGCGGGTGGCCTGCCGGGCAGAGGACGTCCAGCGCCGGCGGGCGGCGGCGTTGCGCGGGTTGGGCGCGGGCATCGGCCTGTTGGGCCGGGCCGCGGCGGTGCTGGGTTTCATGGCGTTTTCGGGCCTGCTGCTGCTGGGCGGCTACGCGGCCCTGGCCCACGGCGGGGCCTTCGCCGTGCGCGAGGCGGTGGTGCTGGGCACCGACAACCTGAGCCGGCTGGAGATCCTGCGCGCGGCCCAGATCGGGGCCGACAGCAGCCTGCTCTCCCTGCCGGTGGCCAAGGTCGAGGCCCGCATCCGGGCGGTGCCCTGGGTGGAATGGGCCGGGCTGGAGCGGGACTGGCCCCACGGCGTGCGCATCACCGTGCGCGAGCGCCGGCCGGTGCTGTTGGCCCTGGTGGAGGACGAGCTCTATTACCTCGGCGCCGACATGAAGCCCTTCACCCCGGTGCGCGCCGACGAGACCCTGGACCTGCCGGCCATCTCCGGGCTGAGCAAGGCCGACCTTTTGCAGCCCGACGACGAGATGCTGGGGCTGCTGCGGGACGCCCGCGACCTCATCGCGGCCCTGCCGGCCGCCGCGCCGGCCCTGGCCGGCCGCCTGAGCGAGGTTCACCTGGACCGCGTCTGGGGCCTGAGCCTGGTCTTCAACGACCTGACCCCCACCGTGCGCCTGGGCCTGGAAGACCACCTGGAGCGCCTGGCCGGCCTGCGCCCGGTGATCGAGGACCTGCAGCGCCGCGGCGAACTCATGCGCGCTTTGCTCATCGACCTGGGCGGGCCGCGCCGGGCGGTGGTGCGGCTGGGGAGGGGCGCGGCATGAGCAGGGGCGAGCGCATCACCGGCCTGGACATCGGCACCACCAAGATCTGCGCGGTGGTGGGCGAGGTGACCGCCAACGGGGTGGACATCATCGGCATGGGCAGCCACCCCTCCGAGGGCCTGCGCAAGGGCGTGGTGGTCAACATCGAGACCACCGTGGCCAGCATCAAGAAGGCGGTGGAGGAAGCCGAGATGATGAGCGGGACCGAGATCGGCTCGGTCATAACCGGCATCGCCGGCGGCCACATCAAGGGCTTCAACAGCCACGGGGTCATCGCCATCCGCGGCCAGGAGGTGACGGCCCGCGACAAGGCCCTGGTGGTGGAGGCGGCCCGTGCGGTGGCCATCCCCACCGACCGCGAGGTGCTGCACACCCTGCCCCAGGAGTACATCCTGGACGGTCAGGACGGCATCCAGGACCCGGTGGGCATGAGCGGGGTGCGCCTGGAGGCCAAGGTGCACATCGTCACCGGCGCGGTGGCTTCCGCCCACAACCTGATCAAGTGCTGCAACCAGGCCGGCCTGGACGTCAACGACATCGTCCTGCAATCGCTGGCCAGCGCCGAGGCGGTGCTGACCCCGGAGGAGAAGAACCTGGGCGTGGCCCTGGTGGATTTCGGCGGCGGCACCACGGATCTGGCCATCTTCAGCCAGGAGTCCATCCGCCACACCGCCGGCGTGGCCCTGGGCGGCAACAACCTGGACACCGACCTGGCGGTGGGCCTGCGCACCCCGCTCAACGCGGCCGAGGCCTTGAAGCGCCGCTACGGAAGCTGCCTCGCCTCCCTGGTGGGCAAGGACGAGGTGGTGCCGGTGGAGAGCGTGGGCGGGCGCGAGCCGCGCCGGGTCAAGCGCCAGGTGCTGGCCGGCATCCTGGAGGCCAGGGTGGACGAGCTGTTGAGCCTGGTGCAGAGCGAGCTGAAGCAGAGCGGATTCGCCGAGCAGGTGGTCAGCGGCGTGGTGCTCACCGGCGGCTCCTCGCTTTTGGAGGGCCTGACCGAGATGGCCGAGCAGATATTCAACATGCCCGCCCGCCGCGGCTATCCCATGGGCGTGGGCGGGCTGGCCGACGTGGTTAACAACCCCATGTACGCCACCGCGGTGGGGCTGATCCTCTACGGCGCGCGCAACCGCCAGCGGCGCCGGTTCCCCATCCGCGACGGCAACATCTTCAACCGGGTGGTGGCGCGCATGCGCCGCTGGTTCAAGGAGCTGACCTAGGCGCGCCGGGTGGCGCGCGGGCGTCGAGGCGACAAGGCGACAAGGCGACCGGGCCGCCCCGTGGGTGGCGGGGACGACCGGGGGCCGCTGAAGAAATAATAGGCAGGCGAAGCAAGGTCGGGAGGGAACCCCATGCCAATCGAAATCGAGATGATGGACAACCTGGACGCCGGAGCCAAGCTCCGGGTGGTGGGCATCGGCGGCGGCGGCAACAACGCGCTCAACAACATGATCGAGGCCGGTCTGCGCGGCGTGGAGTTCATCTGCGCCAACACCGACGTGCAGGCCCTGGAGCGCAGCAAGGCCAGGGTGCAGCTGCAAATGGGCCGCAACCTGACCCGCGGCCTGGGCGCCGGGGCCGATCCCGAAGTGGGCCGCCAGGCCGCCCTGGAGGACCGCGACAAGATCAAGGAGCTGCTCTCCGGCAGCGACATGGTCTTCGTCACCGCCGGCCTGGGCGGCGGCACCGGCACCGGCGGGGCGCCGGTCATCGCCGAGGTGGCCAAGGAGGTCGGCGCGCTGACCGTGGCGGTGGTGACCAAGCCCTTCGAGTTCGAGGGCAAGCGCCGCATGGCCCAGGCCGAGGAGGGCGTGGCCGAGCTCAAGAAGGTGGTGGACACCCTGATCGTGATCCCCAACACCCGCCTGCGCTCCCTGGCGCCCAAGCACGGCCGCTTCGTGGACATGTTCCGGCGGGCCGACGACGTGCTGCTCTACGCCGTGCGCGGCATCAGCGACCTGATCGTCACCCCCGGCCTGGTCAACCTGGACTTCGCCGACGTGCGCACCATCATGAGCGAGATGGGCGTGGCGCTCATGGGCACCGGCCAGGCCAGCGGCGACAACCGCGCCCTGGAGGCGGCCCAGCGGGCCATCAACAACCCGCTCTTGGAGGACATCAGCATCGAGGGCGCCCGCGGCCTCTTGATCAACATCACCGCCAACGCCGAGGTGACCATCGACGAGATCAGCGAGGCCAGCACCTTCATCCAGGAGGCGGCCCACGAGGACTGCAACATCATCTGGGGCACGGTCATCGACGACAGCATGGGCGACGAGCTCCGGGTGACCGTCATCGCCACCGGCATCGGCGGCAAGGTGTCGGAGCGCGAAACGATCCCCCCTCGGGTGGCCGTGGCCGGCGGCGGTGAGCGCGAGCGGGTCGACCTGGCCGCCATCGACCACATCGACCTGCCCCGCTACGTGCGCTCCACGCCGGCCAGCAGCCGGCCGGCGGCCACGGCCCGCGGCGGCGGCTCGCGCCCGGCCGGAGCCGGCATGGCCGATTTGGACGTGCCCACGTTCCTGCGCCGCCAGGCCGACTAGACCCGGCGGCCGCAGGACGCCAGTAGAGAGGCGAACGGACTCTGGTGGCGGCGGGCCTGCCGGCCCGGGCCGACCACTCCTCACCACCCCCCGGCGGCATGCCGGGGAGCCTTCCACCCTGGCCGCCGGGACCGTCCCTCCCGGTCCCGGCGGCCCATTCCCCTTCAGCGCGGGAAGACGGCCACCGCCGCCGGCAGGGCCGCCGAGGGCCAGGGCAGGGGCAGGTCCGGCGACTCGCTGGGCCCGCCGATCTGCTGATAGCCAAAATCGCCCACCTGCACGTCCAACTGGGCCTCGGCCCCGCCGTCCATGCACATCACCTCGCGCAGCCCCAGGTTGGCCTCGGCGATGACCTTGGCCAGCTCCCACAAGGTGTGCTTGCCCTCGCTGACCAGCACCCAGATGCGACCCTGGCCGTCCTCGGCCACCAGGGTGCGATGGGCGATTTTTTGGGAGCGCCGCACCCGGATCTGGCCGAAGCGGTCCAGGAACATCAGCGACTGGGCCGCCTGGCGATAGGGGCTGCCCTCGGCGGAAAAGGCGGTGTAGTGCAGGTCCAGCACCCTGGCCCGCGGCAGCAGCGGGTCTTCCGGCTCGGCCAGGAACAGGGCCTCCAGGTGGGAGACCTGGTTGCCGCGGCGGCGGCCGTCCTGGATCAACAGGCCCAGGTAGCTGCGCTCGGCGGTGAACTGGCCGGCGTTGAACACGGCCAGGGCCTTGGTCCGCCGCCGCCACTCGGCGGCGTGGAAGCCGTCCTGGCCCTCGGAGGCGGCCAGGATGCGGAAACGGTGGCGCGCGGGATCCACCCGTAGCAGGGCCAGGCGGGGGCTGCCGGCGCGCACCGAGGCCTCGGCGGTCAGAAAGGCGAAATCCAGCCCAGGCGCCAGCGGCCGCCAGGCGGGCTCCGCCGCCACGGCCGGCGCAACCGTGAGCAACAAGACCGCCAGGGCCGCTGAGGCCAGCCAGGCTCGCGGGGTGGAGACGGTGCTAGGTGGCATGGGGCAAGTCTAGCCTCCCGGCGGAGCGAAGTCAAAGACAAGCCCCGCGGCCAGAGGCCGCGGGGCGCGGGGAGCCGGGGGAGGGGCCGCCGGCCTCAGGCCAGGGCGGGCTGGGCGGCCGGGGCCACGCTGGGACGCCGGCGGCGGACGGGCTGGCGAAGCTCGCCGCCCAGAAGCAGGTCCTTGGCCTCGGCGAAGGAGCGGCGGAAGACCATGTCGAAGATCAGGCGCTCGGCCGGGCCGCCTTCGGGCGCCAGGCGGCGGCGCACGTCCTGCTCCACCCGCGCCAGAAGCTCCGGCGACCAGCTTTCTCCCTCGGCCATCAGCTCCGGGGTCAGGGCCACCAGGGACTCGAAGATGACACGGGTCAAACCGTGGGGATAGGCAGTGGTCGCGCTCATGTTGGCCTCCAGACCTTGGTTGCCGCAATTTAATGCAAATCCAAGGCCAAAACGCGAGCGCTTTGTATTATAATAACAATTACAGCGTGTTATCGGTTAGGGGCCTGACGGGGGCGGCAGGAATTGCCCTGGCGGCCCGAAGCGGCGCCCGGCAAACTCTTCTGTAATCGTCCAAATTTACAGGTAGTTGGGAGATGGGACCGCCAGCGGTGTGAACCGGGCTGCACATGGGTGCGCAGCGTCAGACCGGCGGTTATCGTCAAAATAACGACGGGCCTGAAGGGTGAAAACCCCGGCCCGTCGGCGCGCGATCTGTCAACGGATTGACCCCCAGGCCCGGCTCCCGGCCTGGCCGGACCAGGCGGGCTAGGCGTCCTTGCTCAGCTTCAGGTTGATGAAGGGGCTGCGGTCGAAGCCCAGGTTCTTGAAGAAGGCCAGCATGTCGCCGGAATCCCAGCGCACGGCGGTGAGGATTTCGGCCACGCCCTGCTCGCGGAAATAGCCGAACAGGGCCTGGGCCAGGGCGCGGCCCACGCCGCCGCCCATCTGCTCCGGGTCCACGCCCACCATCTCGATCCAGCCGGTGACCTCGCTGCCGAAGCCGCCGACCTTGATCTCGCCGATGACGAAGCCCAGCAGCTTGCCATCCACCTCGGCCACGAAACCGACCTGCTCGTCGTTGTCCACGTGGGCCGCCACCATGTCCCGCCAGCGTTGGCTGACCGGCTGGCGGGTGATGCTTTTCTGGATGCGGACCACCTGCTCAACGTCCTGGGAGCCCATGCGGCGCAGCTTCACGGAGTTCACCTTTACCCTTGCCTTCGCTTGTCCCGCGCTCAGTCGATGCGGATGATCTTGACGTTTTTGCCCACCCACTCCGGGGGCAGGTACACGCGGCCGGAGTTGCCGCTCTGCTTGACTTCCTTCTCGATCATCTCCTCGCCGTAGACCTCGAACTTGGCCTTGCGGCGGGGGCTCCCTTCGGCTGCGCCGGAGCCCGCTTCCGGCTCCATGGGGCGGCTGAGGGGTTCGTCGGCTATGCTCATTTCGTGTCGTCCCGCCTGGCTGCTGGCTGTGATTTCCATGTTCCGGCCCGGCCCGATGGGCCTGCCGGCGGCAGCCGGCTCCGCCCACGAGGCCCGCGCTATGCGATAACTATTTTACAGCTATTTTGTAACCTAATTATTCCGGACATCGCTTGTCAACCCAAAACAGTGAGGCGAAGGATAGGCCAAGGAGCGCCAATCGGCAAGCTTCCCGGCGCGGGCGGGGTTAGCCGGTCCAGAACCGGTCGGGGTCGAAGCGCCGAATGATGGCCAGTTCAGCGGCGGTGGGGGCCGGGGTTTGGGCCAGCTCCGGGGCGGTTTCCAGCTCCCAGCCGGTCTCGGCCTTGACGGTCGCCAACCCCACGCCGGGGTGCAGGCTGGCCAGCACCGCCCGCCCGGCCGGAAAACGGAACACCCCCAGGCTGGTGATGAGCGCCGCCGGCCCGCCCCGGACCAGGCCCTGATCCCGCCGCCAGCCGGGGCCGTCGCCCCAGCCGGGGCTGGTGATGAAATCCACCCGCGGCACCAGACGGCGGCGCTGGTGGGTCATGATGATGAGCAGGCGGCCGGCCAGGCAGGCGATGTCCGCCCCGCCGCCGGAGCCAGGCAGGCGGGTGAGGCCCTTTTCGCCGGCCACCTGGTGGGTGTTGACGTTGCCGCGGACATCCACCTGGGCCCCGCCGATGAAGCCCACCCCCACCCGGCCGCCGGAGAGCAGGGTCATCACCTCGGCCAGGTCGCCCACGCGCACCGCCCCGGTCTGGTTGGGCGGGTCGCCCATGGTGATGATCGGCCCGGCGGCGGCGCGATCGCGGATCACGCCGTTTTCGAACACCCCCACCGCCTGGGGCGCGTGGGTCTCCTTGGCCAGCAGAAAGGCCAAGAGCGGCAGGCGCATGCCCACGAAGACCACCTCGCCGTCGGCGATCTCGCGCGCGGCGGCGCTGACCATGATGTCGCCGGGGGAGTAGTCCAAACCTTGCTCCTATCGACAAAGCCTCCGGGTGAGCCAGCGGTCCAGGGCGGCGGCGAAGCGCTCCTTGTCCTTTTTGCCATAGGGGGCCGGCCCGCCCATGATCTCGCCCGTCTCGCGCAGGCCCATCATGAAGTCGCGCATGGAAAGCCGCTCGCGCACGTTCTCCGCCGTGTAAAGCTCGCCGCGCGGGTTCACCGCCGTGGCCCCGCGCTCCACCACCGCCGCCGCCAGGGGCAAATCGGCGGTGATGACCAGGTCGCCGGGGTCCAGCTTCTCGGCGATGTGCTTGTCGGCGCTGTCCATGTCCCTGGGCACCACCACGGTGGTCACCAGCACCGAGCCGGGCCGGCCCAGCATGCGGTCGGCCACCATGACCACCGGCACCTTGAGGCGCTGGCTGGCCCGGAAGACCACCTCCTTCACCGGCCGGGGGCAGCCGTCGGCGTCGATCCAGATGCGCGGCGCGGTGCCATTCATCGCGCGCCGCCCTTGCCCGCGCCCAGGCGCATGTAGGCCACCTGGGCCACGGCCACCGGCGGGTCCTGTTCATACCATCCGGCCGAGCTATGGGGCCAGTCCGCAGCCCTGGCCGCCAGCCCGGCTCGCACCGGGTTCTGGTGCATGTAGTTCAGCTTTTCCAGCAGCTTGGTTTCGGTGTGCAGTTCAAAGGCATAGTACTTTCGCTACCAAACCGGCTCGTCAAGCCTGAATTTGGCCGAGTAGTTAATCAAGTTCGTGGATAGCAACCGCTTGATTTGCACTGAGCTGCGTTGTTTCCATTGTTTCATAAACATAGAAATCAGGCCGGCCTTGCTCACATGCAACATGGCATGAACGTGGTCCGGCATGACCACGAAGCCGAGGCAATCGGCCTCCTGCCTGACTAGCTCGCTGGACAAGACAGCGATGACGGCTTGTTTGCATCGGTCATGGTCTAACAGCCTGCGCCGGTGATAGCAGGAGAAAGTCACGAATTGGACTATGCCGTCGGTGAAAGCCAAGTTACATGCCTTGGAGTTTGCTCGCTGGGCGGCAGCCAGTCCTCTTGTGCCTGCGGCACCCAGACGGCTGGCGCCGTCTGGGCCACCCGGAAAAAAGCCACCGGCCTGTTTCTCCTCTTGGGTGGCCCAGACAATTTATTGTCTGGGCGGCGCAGCCGCAAGAGGGCTGGCTCGGCGGTGCGGTTCAAGGCAGAGGCCGTGGCTTATCCTCTTGTGCCTGCGGCACCCGGACAGCAAGCTGTCCGGGCTACCCAAGAGGGGGAAATGCCGCGTTGCCCCTTCTGGGTGGCCGGGACAACTCGTTGTCCCGGCGGCGCAGCCGCAAGAAAATAATTGTAGGCTGCCGGCCTTTTGTGATCACTTTGTTTCTCAATAAATGGTATCCAAATCTGTCTTTACATGATTGATAATAATTTTTGCTTCTTCCACAAATTTATCCCAATCTAAATCACCCATTGTTACTTTTTCAAGAAGCTCCGATATTAATGTCACTCCAGAATGATCCAACTCTCTCTTAGCTAGTAGAGCATGTAGCAAGGTTCTATTGGGAACTCTGGGACCATCGACCAGAGCCTCAATCGATATATAAAATTGAAGTATATTCCATTTGATTCTATCTTGGCTAGTCTCACTTAGGAGGCCATATTCAACTAATATGTTCTCAAGGCCTTCACGACCTTTTCCAAAGATATCGTCAGCATCCATTGGTTGCCAGTCTGCGCCGCATGACAGGGCGAGCAACTTGCTGCCATTCCATATGCCCCCGGAAATAATTGCTTGTAAATACTCGCGGGTTTCCTGATTTAAATCGGTGCACCTATTAATCATCGACAATAAAGTCGTAAAGGTAAAGAGCACAGATTGAGACTTTTCACTACACCAAGAAGCCATGTTGAAGGGAAATTTAGGAGTTCTGACATAGTGCGTATTATCCATGGCTCCCCCCGGAATTTACTGAAAGTCTACCACCCCCACTCCACCGCCTCGCCTTTCGCCGGGTGCCCCACCATCAGCCCTACCATGCGGCCCCAGCGCTGTCCCCTAATCCTTCAACTCCGGCAGGCGCGTATAAACCTCCTTGCGATGCCCCACCTTGAGCACCACGATCCGGCCCTTGGGTTCGTCGAACTGATAGACCACGCGATAATCGCCCACCCGCAGGCGGTGGGCAGGGCTGCCGCTGAGCTTCTTGCTGCCCGGCGGGAATGGTTGGGCAGCCAGCCGCCCTACCTCGGTCAGTATCCTGACCTTGGCGTCCTTGTCTATTTTCTTGAGGGCGCGCGCGGCGCTGCCAGCCCAGATCACCTCCGGGGCCATGGCCTAGAGCCCCAGTTCCTTCTCTAGCTCGGCCTGACTCACATAATCGCCGGCCTCGACCTCCTTGAGCGCCTTCAGCACGTCCTTGCGATCCAGACGATCCTCCAAGGCCTCCAAAAGCTCCAAGTCCTCCAGTGGCACCACCGCCACCCCGCCCAGGTGCCCACGCCGGGTCACCCGGACCCGCTTGCGGTTGTAGGCAACGTCATTCATCAATTCAGAAAAATGCAGCCGCGCCCAAGAGGACTGGATGTCACCAGTGTTTTCCATATTTCACCTCACGAGTTGTACAACTTGACTCACTGAGTCATCTGAGTGCAATTGTACAAATTGTGGCCCTGACGGTCAAGCGGAAGCCTCCTCTACCACCCCCACTCCACCGCCTCGCCTTTCGCCGGGTGCGCGACCATCAGGCCGTTCAGGCGGCCGCGGCCCAGCTTGTCCAGATACGCCGCGCGGTCGGGCACCCCATGCACCCACTCGTCCAGCCAGGCCTTGCTGCCCTCCTCGCTCTTGGTGCGCGCGGCGTATTCCAGGAAAAACGCGTTGTCCAGGCCGTAGTAGCCCTGCACCGGGGCCGGGTGCGCGCCCCAGGGGACTTCGCACACCGCGCCCACCGCGAACCCCGGCAGCAAGGTGCGGTCCGGGTCGGCCCGGATGACCTCCGGGGCCACGATCTGTTCGCAGGTGACGAGCACCGCCTTGGCCGCCAGGGCGGCCTGGCGCGAGAATCCCAGCGCGCCCCAGGCCTGGCAGTTGCCGAAACGGTCGGCCCGCTGCACGTGCAGCACGGTCAGGTCGGGGTTCAGCGCCCGGATGGAGAGCAGCTTCTGGCCGCTGTGCGGGCAGGTGAACGGGGCGAAGTGCGGGTTGTCGCGGGGGATGTCGCTGCCCAGGGGCGAGCGGCTGACGGCCATGGGCAGGCCGCGCGCCCCGGCCTCCAGGGCCAGGGTGATGGAGAAGTTGCTGTGGTTTATCACCCTGAGCGGCCGGGGCCGGGATCGCTCCACCGCGCGGCGGAAGTTGTAGCCGATGCCGGTGGAGACGTTGCCCACCCAGGCCGCGATCACCTCGCGGCACAGCCCGGCGGCGATGATCTGGTCGAACAGGATGTTGCTGATGGGCGCCACCAGGGTGAGATCGCCCACGCCCTGGCGGATCAGCTCGTGGCCGGCGGCGAAGGGCACGAAGCCCTCCAGGCCCGCGCACATGGCCACGCTCATGCCCGGCCGGGCCAGTGCGGCCACCGCTTCCTTGAGGCTCATCAGCTTGTCCGCGCCGGCCATGCCCCCCTCCCGGTCTTGGAGCCCCTTCATTAATAGACCAGGCGGCATCCGGGTGGCAAGCGGCGTAAAAACCTTGCCGGGGCCGGCGGGCGCGGTTAAACTGCCCCCTGCCGAGACCAGGAGCGGTTATCGATGTACGAGGTCCGCGACCCCCGCAAGCTGACGCCCCACCCGGAGTTCGAGCGGCTCTTTGTGCCGGCCGAGCGGGGCGAGATCGAACGCGTCCGCCGGGCCATGGCCGAAGGCCAGCCCTTCCAGCCCCTGCTGGTCGACGCCGCCGGACGGGTGCTGGCCGGGGTGGAGCAATGGCAGGCGGCGCTGGGTCTGGGCTGGGAGGCCATCAGCGTGCTGGTGGCCCCGCCGCTGAAGCTGGCCGAGCTGCGCGCCCTGATGGTGGCCGAGAACGTGCGCGTGCGCGAGGTGCGCGAGGAGCACCTCTGGCGCGGCATGAACAACTTCTTCGACATGGAGCCCCTGCGCCCCCCCGGCGGCTGGTGAACCATCAGCCGCCGCCCGGTCGCGCGGCTATAGGTTTTCATCCCCGCCTTGGCATATGACGCCCGCCCCGTCCGGGGGTAGAATAGCCGCGTCATGACCGATCTGCTGCGCAACACCGCCCAGGCCCTGGCCGCGGCCTTGGATGGCCGCGAGCCCCGCCGGCTCCACACCCCCGACGCCCGACCGGCGGCGGTGCTGATGCCCCTGTGGCAGCAGGCGGGCGGGCTGCAGGTGGTCTTCACCAAGCGCACGAGCCACCTGCCCCATCACGCCGGCCAGATCAGCTTTCCCGGCGGCATGGCCGACCCGGACGACCCGGACCTGGCCTACACCGCCCTGCGCGAGACCTGCGAGGAGATCGGGGTCTGCGAGGGCCTGGTGGAGGTGGTGGCCCGCCTGGACCAGCTCTTGACCATCACCAATTTCCTGGTCACGCCCTTCGTGGGGCTGGTGGAGCCGTCCGCGCGCTTCGCGCCCAACCCGGTGGAGGTGGAGCGCATGATCGTGGTGCCGCTTCTGAAGGTGCTGGACCCGGCCTGCTACCAGCCCACCGACGTCTGCTGGCAGGGCATGACGCTCCGGCAGACCGCGCTCAGCCACCAGGGCGAGATCATCTGGGGGGCCACGGCGCGCATACTGCTAAATTTGCTGGAAATTTTGGGCGAAAACGGCCTGGCCGCCGTGCGGGCCGCCGCCGCCGGCGATGGCTGCCGGGCGGCCTGAGCGCCTGCCGCCGGGTTTAGGACGACCACCCCCGCCTGTCCGGCTCAATTCACTTTAATTATCGCTATATATGTAAATTATATTTTTTGACACGCCGCCCCCGCCGACCTATACTGGCCCCAACCTGCCGCCGCCCGCCCCTGGAGACGCCGTTCATGTTCAACGAGGTCCGCCCCAAGAAGGCCGCCCTGGAGATCATCAGCCAGATCCGCCAGGCCATCCTGGCCGGCCAGCTCAGGCCCGGCGACCGCCTGCCGGCCGAGCGGGAGCTCATCGCCAGTTTCGGGGTGAGCAAGAACACCATGCGCGAGGCCTTGCGGGTGCTGGAGGTGATGGGCTTTCTGACCATCCGCCAGGGGCCGGGCGGCGGGGCCGAGGTGATGGCCCCGGACATGCAGACCACCCAGGACTCCATCGCAAACTTCCTGCATTTCAAGAATATCTCCATCACCGACCTTTCCGAGGCCCGCCGGGTGGTGGAGCCCTACCTGGCCCGCCTGGCCGCCGGCCGCCTGCGCCAGGGCGAGCTGGAGCGCCTGGAGTCGCTCAACGAGGCCTGCCGCCTCGCCTTGAGCCGGGGCGAAAGTCTGGTGGGCTCCGCCGACGAGGTTAACTTCCACCGCACCCTGGCCCATCTCAGCGAAAACCCGGTGCTGATCCTCATCACCGACCTGGTCAATTCGCTGCTGGCCGACAGCAAGGTCCACCTGCGCCCCGGTCCGGATTTCTCGCGCCGGGTGCTCAGCGCCCACGAGCGCATCCTGGCCGCCCTGCAAGCCCGCGACGGCGAGCGGGCCGCCCAGGAAATGCTCGACCATATAGATGAAGTGGAGCGGGAGCTTTTGAGCCTGCGCCAGGAATCTGATCTCGCCGCCGCCAGCCGCCGGGCCTGATCCCGGCCGCAAGTCGTTCTATCATAATTGTATATACATTTATCTTGACGCGCCTGGCCGTCCTGGGCTAGGGTCAGGGACGAACGTCGCCGTGTATCCAGGCCGACCGGGATGCCGGCTTCGCTTGTCCGAATCCCTGGGGGGGTGCCTTGTGAAAGGGCCGGGCAGGCGCGCCATCCCGGTCGGCCATCGCCCCTGCCGTCCGATTGGCCTCCAGGCGACCGCCACCGCAACCCGACCCCGACAGCAACTCCGGGAGGAACCATGCCGCAGCCAGTGCTCAAGAACTACATCGGAGGCCAGTGGGTGGCCGCGGCCACCGAGACCTTCGGCGACGTCTGGCGTCCGGCCACCGGCCAGAAGATCGCCCGCGTGCCCCACTCCAGCGCCGCCGACCTGGACCGGGCCGTGGCAGCGGCCCGCGAGGCCTATTGGGATTGGCGCACCACCCCGCCGCTCACCCGCGCCCGCTATCTGTTCCGCATGAAGGAGGTCTTCGAGGCCAATTTCGAGGACATCGCCCGCACCCTGACCGGCGAGCAGGGCAAGGCCATCGACGAGGCCCGCGGCGAGGTGCGCCGGATGATCGAGAACGTGGAGCACGCCACCGGCGTCACCACCATGATGGCCGGCTACTGCCTGGAGGACATCGCCAAGGACATCGACTGCTACGCCGAGCGCCAGCCCATGGGCGTGTTCGCGGCCATCGCCCCCTACAACTTCCCGGCCATGGTGCCCTGGTGGTTTTTGCCCTACGCCATCGTCTGCGGCAACACCTTCGTGCTCAAGCCCAGCGAGCAGGTGCCCCTGACCCAGACCAAGGTCTTCGAGCTGATCGACGAGGAGGTGGGCCTGCCGGAGGGCGTGGTGAATCTGGTGCACGGCTCGCGCGAGGTGGTGAACGCCATCCTGGACCACCCCGACATCGCCGGCGTCTCCTTCGTGGGCTCCACCCCCACCGCCCGCTACGTCTACGAGCGCTGCGGGGCCACCGGCAAGCGGGTGCAATCCCTGGGCGGGGCCAAGAACTGCGTGGTCATCATGCCCGACGCCGACCTGAAGGCCGCGCTGCCCTCCCTCATCACCAGCTTCTACGGCTGCTCCGGCCAGCGCTGCCTCTCCGGCTCCATCCTGGCGCCGGTGGGCGAGGCCGCCGACCAGATCGTGGCCGCCTTCAAGGCCGCCGCGGCCAACATCAAGATGGGCGACGGCCTGGACGAATCGGTGAACATGGGGCCGGTGGTCAGCGCCGCTCACCGCCAGAAGGTGCTGGGCTACATCGAAAAGGGAATCGCCGAGGGGGCCGAGCTGATCCTGGACGGGCGCGGCTGCTCCGTGGCCGGCTGCGAGGGCGGCTTCTTCGTGGGGCCGACGGTCTTCGACCGCGTCACCCCGAAGATGACCATCGCCAGGGAGGAGATCTTCGGCCCGGTGGTGGCCATCGTGCGGACCAGGGACCTGGACGAGGCCATCGCGCTGGTCAACAGCCGGGGCTTCGCCAACAGCGCCTGCATCTACACCCAGAGCGGCAAGGCCGTGCGCCAGTTCAAGTATCAGGCCAAGCCCTCCATGATCGGGGTGAACATCGGCATCGCCGCGCCCATGAGCTTCTTCCCCTTCGGCGGGGCGGGCCAGAGCATGTTCGGCGACCTCAAGGGCCACGGCCGCGAGATATTCCAGTTCTTCACCGACGCCAAGGTGGTCATCACCCGCTGGTGAACCAGCAAGGCGGGGCCTCCGGCCCCGCCCCGCGCGAGGAAGGCATGCCCCTAACCAACTTCGGCAGCATCCTGGCTTTCGCGGCCGAGCTGGAAGAGACCGACCAGGCCTTCTACGCCGGCCTGGCCGCGTCCCCCGGCCTGGCCGGCCTGGCCGGGGTCTTCACCCGCCTGGCCGCCGACGCGGCCAAGAACCGCGAGGCCGTGCTGCGCGCCCGGCGCGAGAACGTCACCGAGATGATCCTGGAGCCGGTCGAGGGCTTTTTCCGCGACCCCTTCCTGCGCCGGCGCGGCGACCCGGCCGGCCTGGACCCGGCCCAGGCCCTCGCGACCGCCCGCCAGGCCGAGGAAAAGGCGGCCGCGTTCTACCGCCAGGCGGCCGAGAAGCTCATGGCCATGCCGGAGCTGGCCCGCGCGCTCAAGAACCTGGCCAAGAAGCGCCAGCGGCGCCTGGACGAGCTGGCCGGGTTGTAGGGCGGAGCGCAGATGGCGTCTTTTTGTCATTGCGAGGAGCCGCCAGGCGACGAAGCAATCTCTTAATCATCCCAGAAATCAAGAGATTGCTTCGCTGCGCTCGCAATGACAGGAAATTTCTCGCGGCGGTGAGTGCGAGGCCCCCCGCCCAAGGAGAGCAAGGCATGGCCAAATCCACCGTATGGTTCATGGACGCCCGCGCCCGCCGCTTTCTGGAATCCACCGCCATCAAGGGCCGCCAGCTCCTGGAGCACTCCGGCTGGCTGGACAACCTCTCGCGCGGGGACCTGGTGGCGGTCAAGACCCACATGGGCGAGGCCTACAACGTGGGCTACCTGCGCCCGGTCATCGTGCGCACCCTGGTGGAGGCGCTCAAGGACCGCGGCTGCCGGCCCTTCGTCACCGACACCACCACCATGAGCTACCACCCCTGGATCAGCCGCACCCTGGCCATCGACCACCTGGAGACGGCCGAGAAGAACGGCTTCACCTCGGCCACCATGGGCTGCCCGGTGGTCATCGCCGACGGCTGGCTGGGCACCGACGACGTGGTGGTGGACCTGGGCGGGCGGGGCAACTACCTGCACAAGCAGTTCGTCAGCCGGGCCATCGCCGACGCCGACGCCCTGCTTTCGGTGGCCCACTTCAAGGGCCACCCGGCCGGGGGCTACGGCGGCGCGCTCAAGAACATCGGCGTGGGCGGGGCCAGCAAGCGGGGCAAGATGAACCTGCACGGCGGCCTGGCCGGGGACAAGCCCATCGTCAACCACGCGGCCTGTCCGGGCCTCGACTGTGAATGGCACCAGCTCTGCCAGGACTGCTGCCCGGAGGGCGGCGTCAAGATCACCGAAAAGGGCCTGGAGTTGGACGCCGAGGGCTGCGTCTACTGTTTCGCCTGCGCCAACCTGTGCATCAACATGGCCGGGGTGGGGGCCATCCAGCGCAACGACCAGATGGACATCCTGGGCCGGCGCATCGCCGACTCGGCCCTGGCCGCCATGCTGACCAAGGAGCCGGGCAAGGCCTTTTTCCTCAACTACGCCGTGGACATCACCCCCATCTGCGACTGCTACGGCTGGACCGACACCCCCATCGTCAACGGCATCGGCGTGCTGGCCTCCTATGACCCGGTGGCCATCGACAAGGCCTGCATCGACCTGATGAACGCCGCTCCCGGCCTGCACAACTCGGCCGCCGAGGAGTGCGGCTGCATGGCCAGCGGCGACAAGAAGCTCAATCTCATCAAAGGCAAGGACGTGGAGCAGCAGATCTACGGCGCGGTCAATAACGGCCTGGGCAGCGACCAGTACGAGATCGCGCCCGTGGAGCAGGACCGCAGCCAGCAGACCATCGCCACCTACTACCCCCACGTGCCGGCCCGCTATCTCAAGAAGATGTACGCCAGGAACCACCCCCTGAAGGGCGTGGACTGCGCCGGCTTCGGCCGGCCCAGCGAAGGCGCCGAGAACCCCAAAAGCCCCCGCAAGTGATCCCGCAGCGCAACCGAGACCCCTCCCTCGCCCCGGCCCCGCCCGGACCCCTCAAACCGGGGCCGGGCGGGGCCGCCAGCGGGGCGCCTCTTCGCTATACATTTGCCAAAATGCAGTGATTCATGCTAATTTGATTCAGTCTGCGGCAAGATTGGCGATAAACACTAAAGCAAGTCATCATCCTGGCCGATAAGACGCCGAGACCATTGCATATGCCCCATGCAGGCGAGGTGCGGCGATGGCGTTCTTGAATTGGCTGGGCCAAGCCGGAAAAGCCAAATGCCAGGCCGATCCGGCCAAGCGGCCCGCGCCCCGGCGGACCTGCTCGCCCTCGCCGGTGGAGCTGGACGACGTGACTCCATCCCTGGCGGCCGAGGTCCTGGGCGTGGCCAAGGTGGAGGGCACGGCCCTGGCGGTGCTCACCTGCCGCAAGCTGGTGCGGGCCTACCTGGAGCGCTTCGGCATGCTGGAGACCACCGAGAAGCGCGGCCTGCTCTTGCGCGAATGCCGCCGCATCGAGGGTCTGGTCTTGCGCGGTTAGGCGTGGCGCATCAGCTTCTATTACGATTTGGTAATTACTCCTGCCGCCACCTGGCCGCCCCGACGGGGGCGCGGTCGGGCTCTATGCTTCAATACTTCGCAATAATTAACTAAATCCGCCAAGACCCTGACCGGCCCGGCGCTGGCAGGCATTTTGCCTAGACCAGGGCGGGGGCTGATTCACGCTTTGGTCAGGGAGGCGAGAAAATGGACGCTATACTGCGCCGGCAGTTGGGCCAGAAGGCGGGGCCGCGCATGCAGCGCATCGTGGTCAGCCTGCTCAAGGGCGGGGTGGCCAAGAGCGGCACCGCGGTCAGCCTGGCCCACGGCCTGGCCCTGGCCGGCCAACGGGTGCTCCTGGTGGACACCGACGTGCAGGCCCAGTGCAACGACATGCTGGGGGTGAAGCCCCAGCGCGGCCTGGCCGAGGTCATCGCCGGCTTCGCCGACCCGCTGGAGACCCTGTGCGAGGCCCGCGAGAACCTGTGGCTGTTGGCCGGCGGCAACGAGCTGGCGGCGGTGAAGATGGAGATCGCCCGCCGCGAGATGGCCCCGGAGGCGGTGCTGGCCGAGGCCCTGGAGCACTACGAGGGCGGCTTCGACTACCTGGTCATGGACACCGCCCCGGGCTGGGACACCCTGCTGGTGAACGCGCTCTATTGCAGCGAGCACGTGCTGAGCCCGGTCTCCATGGAGCCGGTGGCGCTAAGCGGTCTGATGCGTTTCGAGGAGCGCCTGGCCATTATTAAAAAATACAACAAAGCCCTGAACTTGCGCTGGATAGTGCCCACCTTCGTGGACGGCCGGGTCAAGAAGACCGGCGAGATCATGGCCCAGCTTGAGGAGCGCTACGGCCCCCGCTTGGGCCCGCCGATCAAATACTCGGTCAAGCTCTCCGAGGCCCCGGCCTTTGGCCGCACCATCTACGAGCACGACCCCAAGGGCCAGGCCGCCGAGGGCTACCGCGCGCTCACCGAACGGGTGCTGGCCGACTGCCCGCCGGCGGCCGAACAGCGGTTGCCCAGTCTCGCCGCGCCGGCCGAGGGCGCAGCCGCCCTCCCCGCCCAGCCGGCGGCCCCGGCCGCGCCTCGCCTGACGGTGCGCATCCTGGAGCCGGTCGAACCGGTCGCGCCCTTGGCGCCCGCCCCGCCAGAGCCGGAGCCCCCGGCCTGGGCGACCTCACAGCCCCCGCCGGACCCGCTGGGCCCCGAACCGCCGGCCCTAACCGCCAGTCCGGCCGCCGCGCCGGGCCTGCCCCGGCTGCCCCGCCTGGGCCTGCGCCAGCGCCTGGGGCTGGGGCCGGAGCCGCCGGCCGGCGAGCTGGATCACTCCTGGCGCCAGGTGCGCGAAAGGCTGGTTAAAGATGGCCGCGCGTAGGCAACTGCCCGACATCATGACCGAAGCCCTGGGCCGCCTGGCGGTGGTGGAAGCCTCGCCGCGCCCGCGGGTGGCGCCGCCGCCGGAGTCGGCCGCCGGCCCGGACGAACAGGAGCTGGCCGGACGCCTGGCCGGTCTGCGCCTCTGCGGCATGGCCCAGGCCCTGCGCGAGCAGTCCGGCCGTCCCCGTCAGGGCGGAATCGCCTTTGGCCAGCGTCTGGCCGGCCTGCTGGACGCCGAGGAGGCCGCCCGGACCGCGAAACGGGCCGCCGTCCGGCTCAGGCGGGCGGGACTGACCGCCGCCCCCGGCCTGGACCAGGTGCGCTGCCTCCCGGAGCGGGGCCTTTCCCCGGCCCTGTGGGCCGAGCTGGTGGCCGGAGCCTGGCGGCTCGGCCGGCGCAACCTGTTGATTTGCGGGCCCACCGGCGTGGGCAAGACCTTCCTGGCCCAGGCCCTGGGCCGCGAGGCCTGCCGCCAGGGCCAGGAGGTGCTCTACAAGCGGCTGCCCAATCTGGCCCGCGACCTGGAGGCCGCCGCCCGCCGCGGCCGGCTGGCGGCGATGTTGAAACGCCTGGCCAGGCTGGAGCTGCTCATCCTGGACGACCTGGGCCTGGCCAAGCTGGCCGATGGCGAAATAGCCTACATTTACGAGGTGATAGAATCGCGGCTGGGCCTGCGCCCCACCCTGGTGGCCTCCCTGCTGCCCCTGGAGGCCTGGCCCGGCTATCTGGGCGGCGACCATCTGGCCGCGGCCCTGGTGGACCGCCTGAGCGCCGGGGCCCTGACCCTGGCCCTGCGCGGGGAGTCTTGGCGGGGCCGGAGTTGACATTACCCGGCCGGTCGGGGCGGGGCGCACGGGCCGTCGCAGGCGGCGGTTGCACCGCGCGAACTTGCGCCGAAACCTCTTGTCGCTGACGCGACCCGGACAATGATTTGTCCGGGCCACCCGGAAAAAGGCAAAAGGCGGACAGCAATTGAAGGTTGGGTTCAAGGCCGCCAGCCCCGCAGCCAACCGGGCCTCTGATTACCAAATCGTAATCAGGCTTGCCATATCGTAACGGGTCGGGATCAGGCGCTCAGGCTGGAGATGGGGCGCAGGGGGCTGTTGGCGAAGTATGCGCTGGCGGCGCTCTTGGCGTTGCCGGCATGGGAGCCGCTGGCCGCCCCGGCGTTGGCCTGGCCGGGGATGAGATCGGCCGCCCGGCCCACGCTGATGCGCTCGCTGTAGCGGTAGCTCTCGCCGCCGGTCAGGGCGGCGGGGATGTCGTAGCCAGAGTCCAGGTAGCGCCGGTCGCCGGCGATGGAGCTGAACTCCAGGGTGCGGTCGGTGTGGCCGGCGGCGTTGCGCCACAGGTTCACCTGGGCCAGGTCGCCGCCGGTGACCTGGCGCACGATGGCCGGGCCGCCGGGGCGATACAGCGCCGCCGTGGGCTGGCCCTGCATCATCTCCGGCAGGCTGGTCAGCCCCCAGTTGCTCTGGCCGGCCGGACGGTTGGGAACCACGCCCTGGCTCTGGGCATAGGGCTGGTAGGTCCATTGGTTGGCCACGCCCTGCCAGGAGCCCTCGGCGTTCCAATAATAGTTGGGCAGGTTGGCGTCCAGGGGGTTGGCCCAGACATAGAACCGCGAGGGGTCCCGGCCGAACTGCTCGCGGGCCGCGGCCACGTCCCCGGCGTCCACCCACATCTCGTTGTTCACCTCGAAGGAGCCCTGCTGGTCGAAATTGTAGGTGCGGCGGTAGCGGTGGCCGGCGTATTCGCCGGAGCCATTGGACTGGCTGAGCCGGCCTTCCACCACCACGCTGTCGCCCTGGATGCTCACGCTGGGCATGGCGTTGGCGGCCATGTCATAGCCCAGGCCGCTGCCGTCGGCCGCGCCCTCCGGGCTGGAGTGCATCCACAGCCCATTGCCGCACAAAAGCTGTTCGTCGCCGCTGTAGAGCTCGGTGAGCGCCCCGCCCCGGGCCAGGTCGATGCCGGCCACGTACTCCTTGGCCCGGAAATAGACCATGTCGCCCACGCGGCTGACGCCTTCGGGCACCTCCGGGGCCTTGACCCGGTTGATGATCGTCTCCTCGCCCAGCGCCCCGGCCGGGGACAGGGCGGAGGGGTTGGCGGCGGCGTAGCTGGCGTTAACCCCGGCCGGCACCAGCTTCTCCAGCAAGATGTCCTCGAAGCCCAGCGCCCGCCATCCCTCTCCGGCGCGCCAGACCTGCTTGCCCACTTGGGACAGGCGCTGGCCCTGGATCAAGGTGCTCTGCGGCGGAAGCGCCGCGGTCTCCTGGTTTACGCCGGTGATGGACATGCCGTCTCCTGAGAGTCCACCCCGAAGGCAAGCAAGAGGCGTGCCTGCGGCGGCCGGCGCTGACAAAGCGCCTGATTGCGGGGTTTTATCAATCGAAAGCCAGAACCGGGGAGTGGCGGGGCCGGCAAACTTGGCCGCCGGGGCCGGGGCGGGCCGGGCAAGCCCTGCCGGGGCCGGGCGCGGGAGTTTGCGCCAAAAACGGTCAAGCCTCTTGACAGAAGGCTCCGAAACCTTTTCTTAATAGGGGCTGACTGTGCAATCCGCGTGGGAGGCCCCGCTTGGAGCTTTATCTTATGCAACATGGGCCCAGCTTCGCCCCGGAGGAAGACCCCGGCGAGGGCCTGACCCCCCAGGGACGCGAGGTGGTCCGCCACGCCGGCCGGACCCTGAAGCGCCTGGACCTGGCGCTGGACGCGCTCATCACCAGCCCCAAGACCCGCGCCCGCCAGAGCGCCGAGATCGTGGCCAGCGCCCTGGGCTTCGAAAACCGGCTCATCGCCCAGAGCGAGCTGGTCAAGCCCATGTCCCCGCCGGAGGAGGTGGTGGACCACCTGCGCAACCTGGCCGGCTCCCAGCGCATCCTGGTGGTGGGCCACCTGCCCCATCTGGCCCGCCTGGCCAGCCAGTTGCTCTCCGGCCAGCCGGACTGGGTGCTGGTGGCCTTCGAGCGCGGGGGCGTCTGCCGGATCGACCTGGAAAACCTGGGCTATCCCGGCCGATTGGTCTGGTGTCTGCCCCCCATGGTGACACGGGTGCTGGGGGCATAGCCGGCCGGCGGGCCAGGCCCCGCGGAGCCATCCGCGCCATCCGCGCAAATTCTCGATCAAATGCCTCCGGGTGTGGACCGCGGCCCGGATGTGCTTTAATATTACCAAGTCCTAGGCTCGGCCTGGGCTTTTGGATCAATTCCAAGAGGGAATACTGCGCGCGGGCGGTCCCCGGCCCCCGCGCGGCCGCTTAGCCAGGTCACAAGGAGGATCCGTGCCATGAACATCAACAAGGCCCCCAACGTCAGCGGCGTGGACAGCCCCGGCCGCCGCACGGTCTACAGCCTCTGCGGCATGTGCGCCACCCGCTGCCCCATCCAGGTGGAGGTGGAGGACGGCCGCGTGGCCTGGCTGCAGGGCAATCCCAACGACAAGGCCATGGGCCTGAGCTTGTGCGCCAAGGGCGCGGCGGGCATCGCCCTGGAATACGACGACGAGCGGCCCCAGTCGCCCCTGATCCGGGTGGGCGAGCGCGGGGCGGGCCAGTGGCGCCGGGCCAGCTGGGACGAGGCCCTGGACTACGTGGCCGCCAAGCTCAGGGAGGTCATCAACCAGTATGGGGCCAAGGGCATCGCGCTCTCTGACCGCGGCGGTCAGTTCAACGACCTGACCAAGGCCTTCGTCAAGGCCCTGGGCTCGCCCAACTACTTCGACCACGACGTCACCTGCGGGCGCAACGCCCACCACGCCACCAAGAGCCTTTTCGGCCTGGGCCGCACCGACACCGGCTACGACCTCAAGAACGCGCGCCACATCGTGCTCTACGGCCGCAACCTCATCGAATCCTTGCAGGTCAAGGAGGCCAAGGACTTCATGGCGGCGGTCAAGGCCGGGGCGCGCGTCACCTACATCGACCCCCGCGCCACCCTGACCGCGGCCAAGGCCACCCGCCACTGGATGATCCGGCCCAACAGCGAGTACGCCCTGAACCTGGCGCTGATCCACGCGGTCATCAAGGACAACCTCTACGACGCCGAGTTCGTGGCCCGCTGGGTGGTGGGCTTCGAGGAGATCAAGGCCTTCGTGCAGCCCTACAGCCCCGAATGGCAGGAGCAGCACACCGGCATCCCGGCCGCCGAGTTAACGGCCTTCCTGCGCGAGATCGCCGAGGACAAGCCCAAGGTGATCTTCCACGCCGGCTGGATGACCGCCCGCCACCGCCAGAGCTTCTACACCAGCCGCACCGCCCACATCCTCAACGTGCTCCTGGGGGCCATCGAGACCCCCGGCGGCGTCATCCTGGCCAAGGGCGCGGCCGACGCGGGCAGGAAGGGCATGAACAGCCTGGCCGCGCGCATCCCGGCCCCCAAGGACCCGCGGGTGGACGGCTGCGGGGCCGGCGAGCGCGCGCACTTCGACGCCGGCTCCGGCCTTCTGCACCTGCTCTTCGAGGCCATGGCCACCGGCCAGCCCTACCCCATGGGCGCCTACATCGTCTACCGCCACGACCCCATCACCAGCATGCCCGACGCCGAGGCCATCAAGGCCGCCCTGGACAAGCTCAAGCTCGTCGTGAGCATCGACGTCAACTACAGCGAGACCGCCTGGTACGCCGACGTGATCCTGCCGGAGGCCACCTACCTGGAGCGGGCCAACATCCTGGCCATGAAGCCCGGCGCCAAGCCCGGCATCCACATGCGCGACCAGGCCGTGGCCCCGCGCTTCGATTCCCGGCCGGCCTGGTGGATCTTCCGCGAGTTGGCCCGCCGCCTGGACGCGGGCGAGTGGTTCGACTTCGAGACCATCGAGGAGATCTGGAACTTCCAGTTGGAGGGCACCGGCGTCACCGTGGCCCAACTGCGCGAAAAGGGCCTGGTCTCCCTGGCCTCCGAGCCCATCCTCTGGGACCGCGCCGATGGCCTGAAGTTCAAGACCCCGTCGGGCAAGATCGAGTTCGCCAGCAGCGTGCTCAAGAAGGCCGGCCTGCCCGACCTGGCTCCCTTCGATCCGCCCCCGGCCCTGGAGCCGGACCAGTTCCGCCTGCTCTTCGGCCGCTCGGCGGTGCACAACCACGGCCACACCATGAACAACCCGCTCCTGAACGAGCTCCTCAGCGACAACCCGCTGTGGATCCACCCCAGCCGGGCCAAGGCCCTGGGCATCGCCGACGGCGACCTGGTGGCGGTGACGGCCGACGGCCACCGGGCGCTGGGCAAGGCCCAGGTGACGCCCTGGGTCCACCCGGAGGCGGTCTTCATGCTGCACGGCTTCGGCCGCACGGTGCCCCTGCAAACCAGGGCCTGGAACAAGGGCATGGCCGACCAGCGCCTGATGAAGGGGCTATTGCACAGCTATGACGCCGCTGGCGGCGGCCTGACCATGACCGAGGCCGTGGTCCGGGTCAAGAAGGCCTAGCCGGAAAAGGAGCCGACACCATGAGCAAGTACTACCTGCAGCAAGATTCCGATCAGTGCATCGGCTGCCTGGCCTGCCAGGTGCATTGCAAGACCAACAAGGGCCTGGGCGTGGGGCCGGCCCTGTGCCAGAACGTCAGCGTGGGGCCGATCAAGGTGCGCAGCCTGCCCAGGGTGCGTTTCGTCTTCATGCCCTGTTTCCACTGCGAGGAGCCCTGGTGCCTCAAGGTCTGCCCCTCCGGGGCGGTGAAAAAGCGCAAGAGCGACGGCATCGTCTACATCGACCCCGCCCTGTGCATCGGGTGCAAGAGCTGCATCACCGCCTGCCCCTGGGGCACCCCCCAGTGGGACCCGGCCTCCAAGAAGGCGGTGAAGTGCGACTACTGCATGGACCGGGTGGACCAGGGCCTGAAGCCGGCTTGCGTGACCAAGTGCCTGACCCAGTGCCTGAGCTTCGGCGAGGCGGTGAGCCTGCCCGACGACCGCCGCCAGCGCTTCGCCAACCTGGTGGCGGCCGACAACCTGGGCCCCGGCGTGCCCCGGCCGGGCATGTAGGCCAACCGCCCGCGCGGCCGGGCGGCGGCGCGCCCCCGCCCGGCCCCTGGACGTTGGAGGCCGGCGGCGGCCTCGGACGCAGCTTGCCACAAGGAATGGCCGATGGAAGCCTATTCATCCGGATTGTCGGTGGTGCTGGGCCGCGCGCTCAGCGCCTGGTGCGAGCAACTGGCCCCGGTCAACCTGGAGCGCTACCAGCGCATCGGCGGCTTCCAGGGCCTGGGCCGGGCCCGCCAGCTCAGCCCCCTGGAGGCCCTGGCAGAGGTGCGCCAGAGCGGCCTGCGCGACCGCGGCGGCCTGGCCGAGCCGGTCTATCTGCTCTGGCAGCGCCTCCAGCGCCGCCATGAGCCGGGGCTGTTGGTGGTGGACGCCGCCCAGCCCGACCCCCGCCACCAGGCCGGGGCCTATCTGCTCTCCCACAACCCCTACGGCCTGATCGAGGCCCTGCTCATCGCCGCCCACGCCTGCGACGCCGGCCGCTGCCAACTGCGGCTGCCGGCCGAGCTGATGGACCACCAGGCCGGGCTGTTCAACGCCTGGGAGGAGATCCACGACCGGGGCCTGAACCAGGGCGTGGAGCTGGCCCTGGAGCTGGTGCGCGAGGCCCAGCCCTCGGTCTGGAGCCAGCCCCCGGAAAACGGCCCCAACCCATCCTCCCTCTCCCTCAGCCTGGAGACCTGGCTGCACTTGGCCCTGGTGTTTTCCCTGGGTGCGGCCCGCTACCGCGCCCTGGGCGCCGCCGAGCAGGCCGGCACCTGCCTGGTCACCCTGGGCGGCCCCCTGGCCCGGCCGGGCCTGGTGGAGGCCCCCCTGGGCGGCGAGCTCTGGCAGGCGGTGGAGACCCTGGGCGGCGGGCTCGCCCCCGACGCCCGCCCCCTGGCCCTGGCCCTGGACGCCGGCCTGGGCGGGTTCCTGCCCCCGCCGGCGGCCCAGATACCCCTGGCCCCGGAAGAGCTGATGAACGCCGGCGTCACGCCCACGCCCTCTACCCTGTGGGTGCTGAGCGAGGGCGAGTGCATCGTGGACCAGACCCGGCGGGCGCTCTACCGCTATTGGCGTCTATCCGAGGACCAGCCCCGGCCGGCCCGGGCGCTTTTGGCCAAGGCGGCCCGCATGGTCACCGAGATCACGGTGGGCAAGGGCCGGCCCAGCCACATCGAGGACCTGACCGCCCTGGCCCAGGAGCTGTTGGCCCGCGGCCTGGCCGCGGCCTGGCCGCTCATCAGCTCGCTGACCTATTTCCACGCCCAGTGGCAGGAGCACCTGGACCTGCTGGGCTGCCCCGCGGGCCGCTGCCTCAAGCGCCCGGCCGCGCCCTGCCATGCCACCTGCCCGGCCCGCATCGACATCCCCAGCTTCCTGGCCCGGGTCGGCCGCGGCGAGCACGCCCTGGCCGCCGGCCTCATCTGCGAGGACAACCCCCTGCCCTACACCTGCGGCCTGGTCTGCCCGGCCCCCTGCGAAAAGGCCTGCCTGCGCGGCGAGATGGACCAGCCGATCAGCATCCGGGCCATGAAGGCGGTGGCGGCCAAGCACGCGCTGGCCGACGACGGGGCCTATCCCGCGCCGGAGCGGCGGCCGCCCAGCGGCAAGCGGGTGGCCGTGGTGGGCTCCGGCCCGGCCGGCCTGGCCTGCGCCTACTACCTGGCCCGCCGGGGCCACGCCGTGACCGTCTTCGAGGCCCAGGCCGAGGCCGGCGGCATGCTGCGCTACGGCATCCCGGCCTATCGCCTGCCGCGCGAGGTGCTGACCCAGGAGCTCGACCAGATCACCCGCCTGGGGGTGGACATCCGCACCGGGGTGGAGGTCAAGACCATCGCCGAGCTGCGCGCCCAGGGCTTCGGCGCCATCTTCCTGGCCCTGGGCACCCAGGTCTCGCGCATGATCCCCATCGTGGGCGCGGACCTGCCCTTCGTGCTGGGCGGCCTGGACTTCCTGAAGCGGGTGCGCGGCGGCGAGGACCTGCGGGTGGGGCCCAAGGTGGTGGTGGTGGGCGGCGGCAACGTGGCCATCGACGTGGCGCTCACCGCCCTCAGGCAGGGCGCCCACCGGGTGGACATGACCTGCCTGGAAAAGCGGCGCGAGATGCCGGCCAGTCCGGGCGAGATCGAAACCGCCCTGGCCGAGGGCGTGGCCATCCACGGCTCCTGGGGTCCGGTCAGCGTCAGCCCGGAAGGCGTCTACACCGCCCAGCGCTGCACCAGGGTCTTCGACGAGCGCGGCCGCTTCAGCCCGTTGTTCGATCCCCAGCGCACCATGCGCATCGAGGCCGACCACGTCATCCTGGCCATCGGCCAGGCCACCGACCTGGCCTGCGTGGAGGCCGGCAGCCTGGTCGAGACCCAGCGCGGGCTCATCTGCGCCGACCCCCAGACCCTCATGACCAGGGAGGAGGGCGTCTTCACCGGCGGCGACGTCTATTTCGGCCCCCGCACGGTGGTGGAGGCCATCCGCTCCGGCAAGCAGGCCGCCGCGAGCATCCACAGCCGCCTGACCGGCGAGCCCATGGACCCCGCCTGGGGCGATCCCGTCCGCCGCGACACCGTGGTCCCGCTCAGGGTGGAGGCCAAGCGCCGCACCAGCCTGCGCCGACCGGAGATGCCCGAACGCGAGGTGGAAGACCGGCGCGGCAACTTCATGCACATCGAGCTGGGCCTCAGCGACGAGATGGCCCAGGGCGAGGCCAGCCGCTGCCTGCGCTGCGACCTGTGCATCGGCTGCGGCCTCTGCCAACTGGTCTGCTCCGAGGTGGGGGCCGAGGCCCTGCGCCTCAAGGAGACCGCCGCCGACCGCCTGGCCTTCAACGACTACACCCGTCCGGCCAGCCGCTGCATCGGCTGCGGGGCCTGCTTCCAGGTCTGCCCCACCGGGGCCATCCGGGTCATGGACCGCGGCAACCATCGCCAGACCGTCATCACCGGCAGCCCGGTGCAGGACCTGGAGCTCATGCCCTGCACCAGTTGCGGCGCGCCCACCATCAGCCGGCCCTACCTGAAGGCCTTGAAGAACCGGGTGGACCCCCACGCCTACGAGCACCTGGACCGGCGTCTCTGCTCGGCCTGCGCCCGCCGCCTGCGCGCCCAGGAGCTCATCGGCTGGTCCACCAACGAGGACGCGCCGGAGACCCTGGACCCCCTGGCCGAGGCGGCCCACCGCCTGGCCGCCGGCCGGCCGCCGCAAGGCTGATCCCCAGCCCCTCGCCCACCCGCCACCATCCCGCCCGCCGCGTCCGCCCCGGACCGGCGGGCGGGTCTTTGGCGGCGGCCCGCAGGCTGGCGCAACACCCAGGCGACCAGTAGTGGTGATGCCGCGCGAGACACCACGTCCCGCCCCACAGGACAAACCACGCCCCGCGCGCCGGTCTTTATCCCTAACGCCTTGAAAACAAGCATGCATCCCCCGGCCAGCCAGTGGCACACAAAATGCATTGTATTGCGGCAAATCACTCCATGCCCCGCGCAAGGTCGCCCGTCCTGCCCCCGACCTAATAAACACCTGGTCTGAAACGGCCAGAAAGGCGGACCAGCACCATGACGTCGACCGCACCCGGCCCAGGCCCGACACCGTCCGTTCAGGCTCGCCCCAACCTCCTGGTGGTCGAGGACGACCCTCAGGTTTCGGATATCTACAAGGTGTTCCTGCAAGGAGCCGGCTTCAAGGTCAGTCTGGCCGGCGACGGCCAGCAGGCCCTGCGGCTTTACCAGCAGGCGCTGGAGGCCAGCCGGCCCTACGACCTGGTGATGATGGACCTGCACCTGCCGGTGATGGACGGCCTGACCTGCCTGCGCCGGCTTTCCAGCCTGGACCGGGACGTGCGGGTGCTCATCACCACCGGCAGCCCCTGCGATGACTTCGGCGAGGCCTCCGACCGGGTGGCCGGCGTGGTCGTCAAGCCGGTGGGGCTCAAGGTCTTGCTGGGCAAAATCCAGGCGGCCCTGGCCCTGCCCCCGGTCCGGGCCTGACCATCACTTTGCGCGCAAGGCCATCCATGGCCCGCATGACACTTTGCGCGCAAGGCCACCTGTTTGAACGCAAATTGGACTAATTCCGCCCCCCCTCGCCCCCGGCCTTGCGGCGGCCACCCCACCGCCGGCCAAGGCCGGGGGCTCCTCGTCGTGCGGGGCATTAAACGATACCCATACATTGTTTGGTGGTATACTGCTGGCGGCTTGGGAGGGCCACCCCGCAACCGGTCCTCCGGGGAGTAGCATGCCATGAATCAACCGACGATCTTTTCCAACCCAGCCAACCCCGCCGCCGAGCGCGGCCGGCGCAAGGTGATGAGCCTCTGCGGCATGTGCGCGGTGCGCTGCCCCATCCAGGTGGAGGTGCAGGACGGCCGCGCGGTCTGGCTGCAGGGCAACCCCAACGACAAGGGCATGGGCGGCAGCATCTGCGCCAAGGGCGCGGCGGGCCTGGCCTTCGAATATGACGCCGAGCGGCCCCAGCAACCCCTGATCCTGGCCGGCCCCCGCGGAAGCGGCCAGTGGCGGCGCGCCTCCTGGGACGAGGCCCTGGATTTCGTGGCCGGCCGGCTCCAGGACGTCATCGGCCGCCTGGGCGGGCGGGCGGTGGCCCTCTCCGACCGCGGCGGCCCCTTCACCGACCTGACCAAGAGCTTCCTCAAGGCCCTGGGCTCGCCCAACTACTTCAACCACGACTGCACCTGCGCCCGCAACGTGCACCACGCCGCCCTGAGCCTGTTCGGCTGGGGCCGCAAGGGCTTCGCCTACGACCTCAAGAACGCCCGCCACATCCTGCTGGTGGGGCGCAACCTCTTGGAGTCGTTGCAGGTCAAGGAGGCCAAGGCGTTCCTGGACGCCATGGCGGCCGGGGCCAAATGCACCTACGTGGACGTGCGGGCGACCGTCACCGCCAGCAAGGCCAGCCGGTTTTTGATGATCCGGCCCAACACCGAATACGCCCTCTATCTGGCCCTGATCCGCCAGGTGCTCCAGGAGGGCCTGTTCGACGCGGCCTTCGTCCAGCGCTGGTGCCTGGGCCTGGACGAGCTGCGCGAGGCGGTGGAGGCCTGCTCGCCCCAGTGGGCCGAGGCCCAGACCGGCATCGCGGCCGGGGAGATCGTGGACCTGGCCCGCGCCCTGGGCGCCGCCGCGCCCCAGGTGGTGGTCCATCCCGGCTGGATGACCGCCCGCCACCGCCAGTCCTTCTATTCCGCCCGCGCGGCCTACATCCTCAACGCGCTGCTGGGGGCCATCGAGACCCCCGGCGGGCTCATCATCGCCAAGACCCCGGCCGACGCCGGCAAGAAGGGCCTGAACAAGCTCGGCGACCGCATACCGGCCGTGGCCGAGGAGCGGGTGGACGGGGCCGGCGGCCGCCTGGCCCATTTCGACGGCGAGGCCGGCCTGATGCACCTGATGTACGAGGCCATCCAGACCGGACTGCCCTATCCCCTGGGGGCCTACATCGCCTACCGCCACGACCCCCTGGTCAGCCTGCCCGACCCCCAGGCCCAGCTTGAGGCCCTGGCCAAGCTGGACCTGGTGGTGGCCATCGACGTCAACTACAGCGAGACCGCCTGGCACGCGGCCGACGTGATCCTGCCGGAGGCCACCTACCTGGAGCGGGCCAACCTGCTGGCGGTCAAGAACGGCCCCCGGCCGGAAGTCATCATGCGCGACCAGGCCATCGAGCCCCGCTATGACGCCCGGCCGGCCTGGTGGATCTTCCGCGAGCTGGCCCGCCGCCTGGGCGTCGGGCAATACTTCGACTACGACGGCGTGGAGGATCTCTGGCGCTACCAACTGGAGGGCTCCGGCCTGGAGCTGGCCGAGCTGCGCGCCAAGGGCTTCGTCTCCCTGGCCGGGCGGCCCATCCTCTGGGACCGGGCCGAGGGGCTGAAGTTCAAGACCCCATCCGGCAAGATCGAGCTGGCCAGCAGCCGCCTGGCCCAGGCCGGCCTGCCCAGCCTGCCTCCCTACGCCCCGCCGCCGGAGCTCGCGCCCGGCCGCTTCCGGCTCGTCTTCGGCCGGCCGGCCTTCCACAACCACGGCCACACCATGAACAACCCGCTCCTGAACGAGCTGATGCCGGAAAACAGCCTGTGGATGCACCCGGACCCGGCCGAGGCCCTGGGCCTGGCCGAAGGAGACCTGATCGAGGTGCAGGGCGACGGCGGCGAGCGCCAGCAGGGCCGCCTGAGCCTGACCCCCTGGCTGCACCCGGAGGCGGTCTTCCTCTACCACGGCTTCGGCCGCCGCTCGCCCTGGCAGAGCCGGACCCACGGCCGGGGCATCGCCGACCAGCGCCTGCAGACCGGCTTATTGCACTCCTACGACCCGGCCGGAGGCGGCAACAACCTCACCGAGTGCGTGGTGACCGTGCGCCGGGCCTGAGCCGCCGGCCGCGACCACCCGCACCCCAGGGTCGCGGCGGCCCGTGAGGCGGGCGTATTTCTCGTCCGGCCAGCCCAGCGCGATGACCGCGTGCACGCTTTCGTCGGCCGCGGCGCCGCACAGCCTTTTCAACCCCGGCCGCCGGCGCAGGGCCTCGACCACGAAGCCCACCAGGCAAGTCCCCAGGCCCAGGGCGTGGGCCCCCAGCAGTATGTTCTGGCTGGCCAACAGCGCGTCCTCGGCCGGGCAGGAGCCCCCCGGCCGGCTGCCCACCACGATGGCCGCCGGCGCGCCGTGGAAAAGGCGCTCCCTGCCGGTGGCCTCCCACTCGGCCAGGGCCTCGCTCACCGACTGGTGGTGCTCGCGGTGATACTCCTCCAGCTCGCGCCGGCCGATGAGGGCCAGGCCCCGGCGCAGCCAGGCCTTGGCCGCCAGGCGGTTCAAGTCGGCGAAGAAGCGCCCCACCCCCTGGGCCAGGGCCAGCACCGCGCCCCGGTCGGCCAGGATGGCGAAGGTCCAGAGCTGGCTGTTGGTGCCGCTGGGCGCGGCCAGGCCGAACTTCACCAGGTCGTGGAGCAGCTCCAGGGGCACCGGCCGGTCCTGGTAGTTGCGGCAGGAGCGCCGGCTCAGCATGAGGCGGGCCAGTTGGGCCGGGTCGGCCCGGCCGGGGGCCAGCCAGCGCTGGTCGGCGGCGAAGCTCGTGAAGCGGGCCTGCTCCGGGTCCAGGCTGGCCACCGTCACCGCCCCGGTGGGGCAGACCGCCTGGCAGTGGCCGCAGTTCAGCGAGCGCGCTCCGGTCACCGCCGCCTTGCCATCCACCAGGCTGAGCGTGCGCGAGGGGCAGACCCGCACGCACAGCCCGCAGCCGGTGCAGGCCGCCCGATCCACCAGCGTGGTCACCCGGCGCCGGTCGTCCATGGCCGGCGCGCCTACAGCCCGATCGGCTGGGGCTTGCGCACCACCGCCAGGAGCATCTTGAAGGGCTGGTCGGCGTCCAGGGCGTGGGGCACGCCATGGGGCATGGCCACGCACTGGCCGGCCGCCAAGGCCAGGGTCTCGCCGCCGATGGTCACCCTGGCCGCCCCGTCCAGGATCAGCACCAGGGCGTCGGCCGGCACGGTGTGGGCGCTGATGCCCTCGCCCTGGTCGAAGGCGAACAAGGTCAGGCTGAGGAAGGGGTTCTGGGCCAGGGTGCGGCTGACCACCTGGCCGGGCTGGTAGGCCACCAGGTCGGCCATGACCTGGGGCTCGGCGAAGGGGATGTTCTTGAGCATCGGCTCGTCGGCCATGATCGCCTCCTTGGCGCGGGGTTGGGGTCGTCGGGAGCGGGCGCGGGGCTATGGCTCCAGGCTGCGGCGCACCAGGAGCCGGCAGCAGGCCCAGATGCCCTCGGCCGAGAATATGGTCAGGTCGTCGTGGTACCAGCGGGCGAAGTAGTCGCGGGCCACGTCGTCGGGCTCCCGTCCCTGGGCCACCCGGCCGCTCAGCCAGCGCCGCTCGGCCTCAAGGTGCTGGGCGGTGGCGGCCAGGTAGTCGGCCACCACCGGGCCGCACAGCTCCTCCTGGTGGCCCAGGCCCAGCACCGCCGGCCCGAGCTTGGCCGCCGCGGACAGGGTGGCCATGTATTGCGGCCAGGAGACGAAGCAGAGCGGGAAGCCGGGCCGGCCGCGGTCCAGGAACCCGGCCGAGTCGCTGGCCAACAGCGCGCCCTCGCCGGGCAGCCAGGCCATGAGCCCGTCGGGCGCGTGGCCGTCGGAGGCCAGGAGCTCCAGCCGCGCCCCGCCCAGGTCCAGGGCGTCGCCGGCCTCCAGGGGCCGCCAGGCCAGGTCGGCCGGGGAGGCGGCCGGCCGGGGCGGGCGGATGGCCAGGTTCTCGCGCTCGGCCACGGCGGCGGATGTGTAGCCGTCCTCGCTCCGGAAGCGGGCGGCCAGGCCGGGCTTGGCCAGCACCGCCCGGCCGCCGGCGGTCATGCGCAACACGGCCCGCGGCAGGCCGGCCATGAGGGTCACGGCCCCGAAGCTGTGGTCGGCGTGGGCGTGGGCGATGACGACCTGGCCGATCTCCTCGCGGGGCGCGCCCAAGGCGTCCAACTGGGCCAGGGTAACGGCCGCGCTCAGGGTCACGCCCACCTCGAAGATGGCGGACTGGTCCTGGCCGCGCACCAGGAAGCTGGGCTGGTGGCGGGTGCCCAGGCGCCAGAGCCGGGGGCCGAGCCGCTTTGGCGGGGGCAGGCGGTCGGCCATCAGCCCACCACCCAGACGGCCAGGTTCTCGCCCCCGGCCAGAACCTTGTCGCTGACGTGGCCCAGGAAGAAGGAGCGGTTCTCGCCCCGGCGGCCCAGGACCACGGTGCCGAAATCGCCCTCGCGCACCTCCTTGAGAATGGCCGAGGACACCCCCAGGGCGCCCTCGCGCTCGCGCGCCTCGATCTGCTCCGGCTCCAGTCCGCCCTCGCTGAGCACCCGCATGGCCCGGACCATGAAGTCGTCCATGCATTCCCGGTCCGAGTGCATCAGGTCGCCCTCGATCTCCTGGGCCAGGTCCTGGCCGAACTCCACCGGGCAGTAGCTGGCCAGCACGGCCCCCACGTGCAACAGCGTCACCTGGCACTCCGGGTTGCCGCCCAGCATGTAGGCCAGATGGTCCACCGCCCGGAGGCTGCCCTCGCTGCCGTCCACCGCGCAGAGCACCTTGAGGCTGGTCACCCGGCCGCCCACCACCCAGACCGGGATGCGCATGGCGTGCTGCACCACCTGGTTGGTGACGCTGCCCATGAACAGCTCCTGGGCCTTGCTGAGCCCGCGCCGGCCCAGCACCAGGGCGTCGTAGAGCCCCTGCTCGGCCTCGAACAGGATGTCGTGGGCCGCGTCGGAGGTGCGGGGGTGGGCCTTGATCGCCACCTGCTCCTCCTTCAGGCCGTGGCGCAACAGGCGCTCGCGGGCGTGCTCCAGCACCTGGCCGGCCTGCTCGCGGTTCTTGGTCTCCAGGGCGCGCAGGCGCTTCAAGGCCGCGCCGTCCCGCTCGGCCTCGCGGCGCAGATAGGGCGGGATGGGGTTCATCACGTAGAACAGGCTCACGGCCAGGTCGCGGATCATGGCCCCTTCCATGAGCCCCACGTAATCAACCGCCTTTTCCGCGGCCAGGCTGCCGTCCACTCCGATCAGAAGCTTTTTCTGCATGGCGTGTGCTCCCCAGGTCCGTCGGGCGGCCGCCGCCCGCCGGTTCAGCCGCCCCAGAGCAGGGCGTTGATGCGGGCCTTGCGGTGCTGTATCTCGGTGGCCAGCATCATGCGGCGCTGCTTGAGTTCGTGGATGCGCGCGGCGAAGGGGCCCTCGCCGGCCGCCTCGCGGGCCAAGAGGTCCTTGGCCTCCTGGGCGCACCCGGCCAGCTCGGCCGACAGTTCGCCGATCTCGTTTTCCAAATCCGCCAGGCGCTGGCGCGCCTGGGGGTCGTCCAGAGGGTTGGCCGCCGGCCCGGCCGGGGCCGGCCGCGACCGGCCGCAGGTCAACTCGCTCATGGCGTCCTCTCCCGCATGGTGGTCTCCGGCCAGGCGGGCGCGCGGGGCCGCCGCCGCGCCCTTTGCCTGCCTACACTGTAGCCGCGCCGGCCGGCCAGGGCAAGCCGGGGGCGGGTGTTGCGCGGCGCTGGCCGGCGTGATAGCTTTGCCCCATGCGTGGACTCCTATTGCGTTGGGTGTTTAACGCCGGGGGGCTGCTCCTGGTCAGCCACCTGTTCGAAGGCATACGGGTGGACTCCGTGGGCTGGGCCTTCATCGCCGCCCTGTTCCTGGGCGTCATCAACGCTCTCATCCGCCCCGTGGTCCTGGTCCTCACCCTGCCCATCAACGTCCTCACTCTCGGCCTTTTCACCATCGTGGTCAACGCCCTGATGCTCTGGCTAACCGGGTCGCTGCTGGCCGGGTTCAGCGTGGAGGGCTTCTGGCCGGCGGTGGGCGGGGCCTTGGTGCTCAGCCTCATCAGCTTCGCGGTCAACTCCCTGGTCAACGACCAGGGGCGCTGGGAAGTCATCGAAATGCGCCGCGGCCGGGGCGGCGTGTGGCGGGAGCGATAGCCATGATAGCGATGGGACCCACCCAGGCGGCCATGCGCCTGCGCATGGACTCCTGCCAGCGCCTCATCCACGACGTCAGCCAGCGCCTGGCCGGCGAGACGGTCAACCCCAAGATAGTCGAGCAGCTCAGCCGCCTGGACGAGCTGCTCTCCTACATCGACCACCAGGCGGTGAGCGAGGCCGACCTGGCCCGCATCGAGGCCTGCACCAACCAGCTCATGTCCGAGCTGGGGACGCTGTTCCGCCACCAGGATCTGGGTAGCCTCTACGACGTGATCAAGCACTGAAGGCCCCGGATTTCCAACCCGCCAAGCCATGACAACAAGCGCACATAAACCATCGCCAAACACGATAACAAGCGCACAATTCCGCCGGTCCAAACTGTAATAACAAGCGCACATAGCCCATCCCGGCCGACTGGCCCATCTAGCTAGTTACCTTGTGATTTTCGGCAGGGGCGCTCCCCACTTTTAATAGGACCATCCCTCCCCGAAATACGGGTCTTCCCCCATGGACTCCCGCCCGCGGCTAAAGCACGATTGGCCCATGTTCACAAGGATGCGCCCTTGCTCCGGCGGGGCGGCGGCCTTTGGCGGGATGAAACCTTGTCGGGAGGTGCCAATGCCCAAGACTACGGACGAACTGCTTGCCTCGCGGGATTTCAAGCGCCTGGTGAGCAAGCGCTGGACGGTCTCCATCATCCTCACCATCCTGTTGTTCATCATCTACTACGGCTACATCCTGCTGGTGGCGGTGGACAAGCCCTTCCTGGCCCAGAAGGTGGGCGAGGCCACCACCCTGGGCATCCCCCTGGGGGTGCTGGTCATCGTGCTGTCCTGGGTGCTGACGGTGGTCTACGTGATCTGGGCCAACTCGTCCTATGACGGCGAAGTCAAGCGCCTCAAGGACCAGCTGTAGGCAAGGGGGGGATGATGCAGCAAGCCGCGGAAAAAGCCATCCAGACCACGCTGGGCCAGCCCACCGCCGAATCAATCATCTTTTTCTTCGTCATCGTCGCCCTCACCCTGGCCATCACCTATTGGGCGGCCAAGCGCACCCGCACCACCAAGGAGTTCTACGCCGCCGGCCGCAGCGTCAGCGGCCTGCAGAACGGCTTCGCCCTGGCCGGCGACTACATGTCGGCGGCCTCGTTCCTGGGCATCGCCGGGCTCACCTCGCTCAAGGGCTATGACGGCATGATCTACGCCGTGGGCTGGCTGGTGGGCTGGCCGGCGCTGATGTTCCTCATCGCCGAGCCCCTGCGCAACCTGGGCAAGTACACCTTCGCCGACGTGGTGGCCTTCCGCCTGCGTCAACGGCCGGTGCGCATCGCCAGCGCCATCGGCGGCGTGGTCACCCTGCTCACCTACACCATCGCCCAGATGGTGGGTTCGGGCAGCCTCATCAAGCTGATGTTCGGCATACCCTACGAGGTGGCCGAGATCATCGTGGGCGTGGTGATGCTGGCCTACGTGCTCTTCGGCGGCATGATCGCCACCACCTGGGTGCAGATAATCAAGGCGGTGCTGCTCTTGTGCGGCGTCACCCTGCTCACCATCCTGGTGCTGGCCCAGTTCGGCATGAGCCCCGGCAACCTCTACGCGGCGGTGGCGGCCAAGTACGGCCAGACCGCCCTGGAGCCCGGCAGCCTGGTGACCAGCCCCCTGGAGGCCATCAGCCTGGGCCTGGCCCTGATGTTCGGCCTGCTGGGCCTGCCCCACATCCTGATGCGCTTCTACACCGTGCCCGACGCCAAGGCCGCCCGCAAGAGCGTGCTCTACGCCACCGGCTTCATCGGCTACTTCTACTGCATCATCCCGGTGGTGGGCTTCGGGGCCAGCGTGCTGGTGGGGCGCAGCCTCATCACCGGCATCGACAAGGGCGGCAACATGGCCGCGCCGCTGTTGGCCGAGCTCTTGGGCGGCACCCCCTTCCTGGGCTTCATCGCCGCGGTGGCCTTCGCCACCATCCTGGCGGTGGTGGCCGGGCTGACCCTGGCCGGGGCCTCGGCCCTTTCCCACGACATCTTCGTCAACGTGGTCAAGAAGGGCCAGGCCAGCGAGAAGGAGCAGGTCAAGGTGGCCAAGATCGCCACCGTGATCTTCGGCGTGGCCGCCGTCCTTCTGGGCATCCTGTTCAAGGGCCAGAACGTGGCCTACATGGTCGGCCTCACCTTCGCCATCGCCTGCAGCGCCAACTTCCCGGCCCTGCTGCTCTCCATCGTCTGGAAAAAGTTCACCACCCAGGGCGCGGTCTGGTCGATCCTGGTGGGCACCGTGGTCTCGGCCACCATGATCGTGCTCAGCCCCACCGTCTGGGTGGACGTGTTCGGCAACGCCCAGCCCATCATCGGCCTGCGCAACCCGGCCATCGTCTCCATGACCCTGGCCTTCGTGGCCGGCTGGCTGGTCAGCCTGGCCACCCAGGAGAAGGAGGCCGAGGAGAAGTTCGCCCAGCAGAAGGTGCGCACCTACCTGGGGGTGGGCGCCGAGTAGCGCATATAATCCCGCACGGCGGAGGCCGGCCCCCGCCAGCGCCCAACCGTGGAGGGCGCGCCGCAACCGGCGCGCCCTCTTTTTTTCGGATCGCCCTTCACAAGCAAACATTCACAAGTTCTCAAAAGTAGGGCTTCCCTCCCCGCAAATAAGGGTTGCCCCTTATGGACAGCCCGACCCCCGCCCGGACTAGACTTGCGCAAGGGAACAATCACAATCACACAATGATGGCCGCTGTCAGGCCCTGAGAGAACCAAGATGGGGAAAAGGCTTTCAGGGGCCGGAGGCCGGAACAAGGAAGGAGGAAAGTAGGGGTATGGGCAAGGACCTGAAGGAGTACTGGCTGCGCAACCTCAAGCTGCTGCTGGTGCTGTTGGGCGTCTGGTTCCTGGTGGGCTACGTGCTGCCCATCTTCCTGGTCAATCCTCTCAACCAAATCCGGCTGGGCGGCTTCCCCTTGGGCTTCTGGTTCGCCCAGCAGGGATCCATGTACGTCTTCGTGGCCCTGATCTTCGTCTATTGCGCCGCGATGCGAAGGCTGGACCGCGAATTCGACGTGGAAGAGTAGGGGAGGGAGGGCAGCATGTCGTCAATCCTGATGTGGACCTACATTATCGTGGGCCTGACCTTCGCCCTGTACATCTTCATCGCCTGGCGCTCGCGGGTCAAGGACGTCAAGGGCTTCTACGTCGCGGGCGCGTCCGTGCCGCCCTTGGCCAACGGCATGGCCACCGGCGCCGACTGGATGAGCGCGGCCAGCTTCATCTCCATGGCCGGCCTCATCAGCTTCCTGGGCTATCCCGGCTGCTACTACCTGATGGGCTGGACCGGCGGCTATGTGCTCCTGGCCCTCTTGCTGGCCCCCTACCTGCGCAAGTTCGGCAAGTTCACCGTGCCCGACTTCGTGGGCGACCGCTATTACAGCGACACCGCCCGCCTGGTGGCGGCGGCCTGCGCCATCTTCGTCAGCTTCACCTACGTGGCCGGCCAGATGCGCGGCGTGGGCATCGTCTTCAGCCGCTTTTTGGAGGTGCCCATCAACACCGGCGTCATCATCGGCATGATCATCGTGTTCATCTACGCCACCCTGGGCGGCATGAAGGGCATCACCTGGACCCAGGTGGCCCAATACTGCGTGCTCATCGTGGCCTACCTCATCCCGGCCTGGGCCATCAGCGCCCACGTCACCGGCATCCCGGTGCCCCAGATCGGCTTCGGCAGCACCATCAGCGCCGGGCCCGACGCGGGCAAGTACCTGCTGGACACCCTGGACTTGATAGCCAAGGACCTGGGCTTCCACGCCTACACGGCCACCTTCGCCACCGAAGCCACCAGCATGCTCAACGTCTTCTGCATCACCTTCGCCCTGATGGTGGGCACGGCGGGCCTGCCCCACGTCATCATCCGCTTCTACACCGTGCCCAGCGTGCGGGCCGCGCGCCTTAGCGCCGGCTGGGCCCTGGTCTTCATCGCCCTGCTGTACACCACCGCCCCGGCCGTGGCGGCCTTCGCCCGCTACAACATGATCAACTCCCTGAACGGCAAGTATTACAGCCTGGAGACCCTGGCCCAGGCCAAGGGCATGACCCTGCCCGGCGACCCGGCGGCGCTGGACGCCCTGCGCAAGCAGCACGCCGGCGAGATCGTCCCCAGCTGGTTCAAGAACTGGGAGAAGACCGGTCTTATCATCTGGTTCGACAAGGCCGGCGATGGGCGCATCCACTACTCGGCCGGCGCGGCCTTCGATGGCAAGCCCACCTTCAGCGGCGAAAGGGGCAAGTTCGGCCAGCCGCTGATCACCAACAAGGCCAGCGCCAACAAGAACGAGCTCTACGTGGACCAGGACATCATGGTGCTGGCCAACCCGGAGATCGCCAACCTGCCGCCCTGGGTCATCGCCCTGGTGGCGGCCGGCGGCCTGGCCGCGGCCCTTTCCACCGCCGCCGGCCTGCTCCTGGTGGTGGGCTCGGCCATCAGCCACGACCTGTACTACCGCGTCATCAACAAGAAGGCCACCGAGAAGCAGCGGCTGACCGTGGCGCGGGTCATGATCGGCGTGGCCGTCATCCTGGCCGGCTATTTCGGGGTCTACCCGCCCGCGTTCGTGGCCCAGGTGGTGGCCTTCGCCTTCGGCCTGGCGGCGTCGAGCTTCTTCCCGATCATCATCCTGGGCATCTTCACCAAGCGCACCACCAAGGAGGGCTGCATCGGCGGCATGATCGCCGGCATCGCCTTCACCGCCGTGTACATCATCCAGACCAAGTTCATGGGCGTGTCAAACTGGTTCCTGGGCATCACCCCGGAGGGCATCGGCACCGTGGGCATGTGCCTTAACTTCGTGGTGGCCATCGCCATCTCGGCGGTGACCAAGGCGCCTCCCCAGGAGGTGCAGGACATCGTGGAGCACGTGCGCATTCCCAAGGGCGCCGGCGCGGCCACGGCCCACTAGCGCCTACTTTCGCCCCGGCCGGACGCCGCGGCTTCGGCGTCCGGCCGGGCTCAACCAGCCTGGAGTTGCGCGCATGAGGGAAGCGACGATGTCAGCGGACGTGACCCTGGCCGGCGAGGAGGAGGTTTTCCGCCAGCGCAAGGTCATGTTCAAGGCGATAATGGCCGCGGCCGCCCCGACCCTGGCCGGGTTGGTGGCCCTGGTCAGCACTCCCCACATCCTGCGAGATGTCGCCGGGATGGGGCCGTTGGGGCTCTTGGCGGCGGCCGGCCTGACCGGGGTGCTGGCCTACCTGCTCTGGCGCCGCCACTGGTGGGCCGGGCTGCCGGCGCTCATGGGGGCGCTGGCCACCGCGGCCTTCACCGGCTACAGCCTGGCCCGCCCCCTGGCGGTGTACTATGCGTCCAACCCACCCCTGGACCTGGCCGGGCTCAGCGCGCCCCTGATCCTGCTCTCGCCCTCGCTGGTGCTCTGCGTCCTTTGCCTGAGCCTGGCGCGTTGGCTGGGCCGGGGCATGGGCCTGGCCCGCCGGCTGGGCTCCCAGCCGGTGTCCCGCCACCTCTGGCCGTTGATGGCTTTGTGGCTGATCCTGTTGGCGATCGACTTGGCGGGCTTGGCCTAGGGCGCTTCGCGCTGGCTGTCGGGCAGGGGCTGGCCGTGGCGGGGGGCCAGGGCCCAGAAACGGTGGTTGCAGTCCCGGCAACGATAGGGCTTCCAGGGCGTGAACCGGCCGACAAACCGTTCGCGCCCGCCCACCCGCATGGAGCGGCGCACGTCATCGCCCCCGCAGCGGGGGCAAGTGTCCGCGTGCAACATTGAAGCAGTGCTCCGCGCACAGGCCGATAGCATGCGACAGGCGTTACGGGCAGGCTAGTCAATGTTAGGCCCGGCGCCCAGGGGCGTCAAGGGATAAATCTGTAGCCAAAGCTGGGAAAAACCGCGCAAATAGATCACATGCTCAATATATAATATAATTTTTTAATACTAATACCACATATTGTATATACAAATTCACAGTTCTTCCTGAGCGGCGCCTTTGCTATCATCGCGCCAGGGCCCCTGGCGGGGGCCGCGCACCGCCCAATCCCAGCCGAGGGAGCCCATGCCCGCCAACTTCATCGCCCGCCGCTGGTTTTTGTTGCCGTTGTTGTTGGCCCTGCTCGGCCTGGCCGGTTGCGGCCGCCAAGTCACGGTCAACGCCTACCTGGACCCTGCCCGCGCCCAGGGCCTGTTCCCCGGCGCGCGTTTCGCGGTGCTGCCCCAGGCCGACCAGCGCTCCGATCCCCTGCTGGAGCGCGAGGTGGCCGACAAGATCGGGCTGGTGCTGACCAGCTCCATGTACCGCCTGGACACCACCCAGACGGCCGAATACCTGCTCACCTACGCCTTCGACGCCGAGATGAGCCAGGGCGCCGAGATGCGCGCGGTGCACGAACCCGGCCGCAAGGTGAAGGTGACCACCGAAAGGGACGGCAAGAAGGTGACCAAGGAGGTGGAGGAGCCGGGCTACACCCGCTACGAGCCCCGCCTGGTCACCCGCCATTTCTACCGCCTGCGCCTGGCGGCCTATCTCAACCAGGCCCAGGGCCAGCCCCGGCGCGACTTGGCCGTCTGGTCGGCCGAGGTCAGCACCGCCGACACCCAGGAGGGCTTCTACAGCCAGGGCAACCTGCGCGACGCCCTCAACTACCTGATCGTGGGCGGATTGAGCGTGCTGGGCCAGGCCGGGCCGGAGCCGGTCAGCTTCCTGGTCAAGGACGACGACCCCCGCCTGAAGCTCATCCGCCGCCGCTGACCATCCCGCCGGACGCGGACCCGCCGCGCCGCCGGAAGCGCCGAGAAACCTCCTTGCCCTAGTCTGGATGGCCCTAAAAAAGGGCGCGGTCCCAGTGGAGGAACCGCGTCCGTGGGGTCGCGCCTGGCCCTTTGCAGCGAGCCGGCCGCCCCGGTCCGTGGGCTTGGCGGAGGGCCGGGGGCCAGGCAGGAGGACGATGCGCCGGCCGCCTATGCCGCCGGCGCGGCCAGGGCGCCGGGGGCGGCCTGGGTGGCCGTCTGGCGGCGCTCGCCGCGCACCCGGCGGGCGGCCTCGCGGGCCTGCTCCTGGGCCGGGGCCAGGAAATCGGCGGCCACCTGCGCCAGCCTGGCCTGGGCCTGTTCGGACAGCTTGCGGGAGACGTTGCCCTTTTGGGCCGCGGCCTCGCTGGCCTTGGCCAGCAGGTGGTCGGCGGCCAGGCAGAAGCGGGCCCAGGCCCGGCACTGGTGGGGCTCCAGTCCGGCCGGCTCGTCATAGCCGGCGAAAAAGGCCCGGCAGTGCTCGGCCAGGGCGGCGTAGCTGAGTTCGCCGCCGGCCCGGAAGGCGGCCTTGGCCCCCAGGCCCTCGCGCAGGTCCAGGTAGGCGCGCAGGGCGGCCCGGGCGGCGGGGCTGGCCGGACGGCGGCCGGCGGCCAGATAGGCGCCCACCTCGCGCCACAGGGCGGGGTCCGGGGCGTAGGCGGCCAACTGGGTCTGCATCTGTTTCACGGGGTCGCTGGCGAACATGCGGCGGAACATGGGCTGTCTCCACTGGTTGGCCCCGGCGGGGCGTCGCCGGCGCGAAAAGGGCCGCGACGGCGTTGGCTGCGACTTAATTTTGGCTTCGGGGAAGCTTCGGCGGAGCTGGCGGCCGGAAGCGGCCGGCGGCAGTCCGCCTAGAGTACGGATACGCCGAACCCCCCAGCGGAGGGGTTCAGCGTGGGTAGGGCCAGAGCCAGGTCCAGGGACGGGAAGGCGCCCGCCGCGCCGGGGCGGCGCTGACGGTTGGCGGTGCTGGCGATGTGGGCAGCCTGTTTCACGCCTGGTCTTCCCGTGGGGTCGAGGGCCGCCGGACCAACGCCCGGCAGGTTAACGGTGTTATAGCGCCCGCCCGCTGAACAGTCAAGCGGTTTTTGCGCGCGATGTTCAGCGGAGATGAGAGTGGGGCTCGCCGCCCGCCGCCCGTCCGGTTGACACCCACCCGGCCCTGGGCTAGATTTACCAATCTTGCAGCCGGCATGCGGCCATAGGCCCGCCGGCCGCCGCCGAAATCGTTTGCGAGGAACGCCATGACCCAAGCCAGGCTGGACGGCCGCACCGCCCATCAGATGCGGCCGGTGGCCATCAGCGCCGGGGTGAACCCCTACGCCGAGGGCAGCGCCATCTGCTCCTTCGGGGCCACCCAGGTGCTGTGCACGGCCAGCCTGGAGTCCGGCTCCCCGCGCTGGATGGGGCCGGAGCCCGGCCGCGGCTGGGTCACGGCCGAATACGCGCTGTTGCCGCGCTCCACCCACACCCGCACCAAGCGCGACCACCAGGGCGGGGGCCGGGCCCAGGAGATCAGCCGGCTCATCGGCCGTTCGCTCAGGGCGGCGGTGGACCTGACCAGGCTGGCCGGCTGGACCATCCGGCTGGACTGCGACGTGCTGGTGGCCGACGGCGGCACCCGCACTGCGGCCATCAGCGGCGGCTGGGTGGCCCTGGCCCAGGCCTTGGCCGGGCTGGGGCTGGAGCCCCTGATGCAGGTGGCGGCCTTGAGCCTGGGCCGGGTGGAAGGCCGGCTTTTGACCGACCTGTGCTACGCCGAGGACAGCGCGGCCGAGGTGGATCTGAACCTGGTGCTGGGGCCGGCGGCGCGGGTGATCGAGATGCAGGCCACGGCCGAGCAGGGGTTCATGCGCCCCGACGAGCTGGACCGCCTGCTGCGGATGGGCCTCGACGCGGCCGAGGAGGTCTTCGCCGCCCAGCGCCGGGCCTTGGGGTATTGCTGATGGAACTGGTCCTGGCCAGCAACAACGCCGGCAAGCGCCGCGAGATCGCCGCGCTTTTGGAGCCCCTGGGCGTCCGGGTGCGCACGGCGGCCGAGCTGGGCTTTCGGGAAGAAGTCGAGGAGACCGGCGACACCTTCGAGGCGAACGCCCGGCTCAAGGCCTGCGCGGTGGCCAGCGCCCTGGGCCTGCCCACCCTGGCCGACGACTCCGGCCTGGAGGTAGAGGCCCTGGACGGCCGGCCGGGGGTGCACAGCGCGCGCTACGCCGGGGCGCCCCACGACGACGCGGCCAACAACGCCAGGCTGCTGGGCGAGCTGGCCGGGACGCCGGCGGAAAAACGCGGCGCGGCGTTCGTCTGCGTCATGGTCTGCTGCCTGCCCGACGGCCGGGTGCTGGTCACCCAGGGCCGCCTGGAAGGCCGCATCGGCCTGGCCCCGCGCGGGGCCAACGGGTTCGGCTACGACCCGCTGTTCGAGCTGCCCGACCGGGGTCTCACCACGGCGCAGTTGAGCACCGCGGAGAAGAACGCCATCAGTCACCGCGGCCAGGCCTTGCGGGCCATGGTTGATAAGATACGTGATTTCCTGGCCGCCTGGCCGGGGGCGCAAGACGGGCGGGGATGAACCCCGCCCATACTAACACAGCGAAACCAAAAGGTTAATCGGGGCGTGGCGCAGTCTGGCAGCGCACCTGCCTTGGGCGCAGGGGGTCGGCGGTTCAAATCCGCCCGCCCCGACCAAACCTAACCAACCTTTCGACCCACCACCCCGTCACGCAGGTGATCTCCGGGCAGGATGCCCGGCCCGGCGCGGCCGCCAGGCCGCGCCGAGGCGACGGGCGGGCTTGGCCCGGCCTCAGGCGATCCGCTTGAATTTTTCCCGCGGGCTCTTGCAGACCGGGCACTCGTCCGGCGGCTGGGCGTCGAAGACATAGCCGCAGGCCGAGCAGACGTGGTAGTCCAGCTCGCGGTCGTTGACCAGGGCGCCCAGGGCGGCCTTGTAAAGGTCGGCGTGGCGGCCCTCCACGTCGCGGGAGCGGATGAAGCTCCAGGCCACGTCCTCGCGCCCCAGGCGGAAGGCCTCCTTGACCAGGCCGGGGTAGATGTCCTGCTTGGCCTTGATCTCGTTCTCGAAGGCCCGCTTCAGGTTCTCCTCGGTGGAGCCGGCCACGCCCTCCAGGAACTTCAGGTATTCGTCCGCGTGCACGCGCTCGGCCTCGGCCACGGCCTTGAACAGGCGGGCCACCTGGCCGAAGCCCTCCTCGTCGGCCCGGCGGGCGAAGGCCAGGTTGCGCACGTAGGCCTGGCTTTCGCCGGCGAAGGCGGCGCGCAGCTTGGCCTCCAGCTCCGGCGGCAGGGGCTCGTAGAGGATGAACTGATACATGCCCGCCCCGCAGCGCGGACAGGCGTCCGGGGCGTGCCTGCCCTGGTGCAGATAGCCGCAGACCGAGCATTTCCACTGCTTTTCCATGCTGCCCACCTCCCTGGCGCGGCGCGATCTCTTTTTTCAAACATAGGGCGGGCGGCCGCCGGGGGCAAGGAAAACCAGGCCTCAGCCCAGGCCCGGCGGCAGGCGGCGGGCCGGGAAAAGCCCGCGCTGGGGCGCGGGGCCGCCGGGCCAGCGCCGGGCGGCCTGGTTCTGACGGAGGCACTCCGGGCAGATCTGGCGGTGGGCGGCGGCCACCGTGGCCTGGGCCGGGTCCAGGCGGCCCTCCAGGCGCTCCAGGTAGGGCGGGGTGGCGAAGGGGCGGCCGCAGACGGTGCAGGCCACCAGGGGCAGCTCGGCGAAGACCGCCCCGGCCAGGGATAGCCGGCGCTGGCCGCCCTGGTCCTGCATCAAGAGCGCGCCGGTGGGGCAGGCGCTGGCGCAGGCCCCGCAGCCGATGCAGGCCTTGGCCGGGCCGGTCTGATCCAGGAAGGCCAGGCGGCCGGCGGCGGTGGCGCTGAGCACCAGGGCCCCCACCTCCATCTCGGCGCAGGCGGTCTGGCAGAGCCCGCAGCCGATGCACAGATCGCAGCGCAGGCAGCGCCGGGCCTCGGCCTGGGCCTGGGCCGGGGTCAGGCCCAGCTCCACGGGATGGAAATCGCCCCGGCGCTCGGAGGCCGGCCGCTGGGGCAGGGGCTGGCGGGCGATGGCGGCTTTTTCCTCGCTGGTCAGCACCAGGGGTTCGACCCGCAGGCGGGGCTGGGGCCGCTCCACGGCGGCCACCGGGTCGGCCCCCATGAGCCAGGCGTCCATGGCCTGGGCGGCGCGCTTGCCGGCGGCCACCGCCTCCACCACCGTGCGCGGGCCGGTCACGGCGTCGCCGCCGGCGAAGAGCCAGGGCAGGACGGTCTGGCCGCTGATGGGATGGGTGATGATGGTGCGCTTGACCAGGCCGGCCTCGCCGGCCGCCTCGCCCAGCGCGGCCAGCTCCGGCTGCTGGCCGATGGCGGCGATGACCGCCCCGGCCGGGATGACGAACTCGCTGCCAGGGACCGGCTCCGGCCGCCGCCGCCCGCTGGCGTCGGGCGCTCCCGGCCGGGCGGCCAGGCACTTGAGGCCGGTCACTCGGCCGTCCTGGCCCACAACCGCCACCGGGATGCAGAGCAGGCGCAGCTCAACGCCCTCGGCCTGAGCCTCGCGCACCTCGACGTCGTGGGCCGGCATCTCCTCGCGGGTGCGGCGATAGGCGATGATGACTTTCTCCGCCCCCAGGCGCAATGAGGTGCGGGCCGCGTCCATGGCCGCGTTACCGCCGCCCACCACCACCACCTGGCTGGCCGGCAGGCCGGCCCGGCCCTGGGAGACCGCGGCCAAAAAACCCACCGCGTCCAGCACCGGGGCGTGCTCGTCCTCGCCGGGGATGCCCAGGCGATAGCCCTGGGTGGCGCCGATGCCCAGGAACACGGCGTCGAAGCCCTCCCGGCGCAGGTCATCTAGACTGAAATCGCGCCCCAGGGCGCGGCCGGTGACGAGCCGGACCCCGATGTCGGTGATGCCCTTGACGTCGGCGGCGATGACGCTCCGGGGCAGGCGGTAGGCCGGGATGCCCATGAAGGCGGTTCCACCCGCCTGGTCGGCGGCCTCGAAGATCGTCACCGCGTGGCCCTTGAGGGCCGCGAACCAGGCGCAAGCGAGCCCGGCCGGGCCGGCCCCCACCACCGCCACCCGCTTGCCGGTGGCCGGGGCGGGCTCCGGGCGGGGATAGCCGCCCGCGGCCAGGGCGCCGGCCGCGGCCACGGCCTTCATGGCCCGGATGGACACCGGCTGGTCCAGCTCGCCGCGCAGGCAGGGGCGTTCGCAGGGGGCGGGGCAGACCAGTCCGCAGATGTAGGGCAGGGGGTTGTCGCGCCGGATGACCGCCACCGCCTCGGCGTGGCGGCCGTGGCCCACCAGGGCCAGGAAGCTGGGAATGTCGATGCCGGCCGGGCAACTGGCCTGGCAGGGAGCGGCCTGGGGGCAGGCCGCGTCGTAGACCGCGCAGCCGCGGCCTTCCAGATGGGCCTGCCAGGCCGGGGCGAAGTGCCTGAGCGAGCTGATGAGCGGCCAGGCCGCCGGCGAGCCCAGGGCCAGGAGCCGGCGACCCAGGGCCAGGAGCTGCTCCAGGTGGCCGGGCCGGCCCCGGCGCTGGGCGATCTCGATGATGAGCCGGAGCGCGTGCTGCACCAACTGGCGGGGCAGGGGCCTGGCCTGGCCCTCGCCCACGGCGCGGCGCAGCATCCGGGTGAGCGCCTGGCGGGTCAGGTCCACCACGCAGCTTTCCGGCCCCAGGACCGCGATGGCGGACGGGCCGGGGTGCAGGCCCAGGGCGGTCAGCTCCTCCGGGGCCAGGGGGGTCTGGGCCAGCTCCGGGGGCAGGAAGCCGCCCTGGCCGCCGTCCAGGGCCAGGCCCAGCCAGGAGTCGCCCTCCACCCGGCCGGCCAGGGCCTCCCTGAGCGGCGCGCCCAGGGGCAGCTCCACCAGCTCCGGTTCGCGGCCGGCGCCGGAGACGGTGAGCAGGCGGGCGCCGGCTTGGTCGCCCCGGCCCAGGGCGCGATAGGTCTCCGGCCCCAGGGCGAAGACCAGGCCCACCTGGTGCCAGGTCTGGAGGTCGTGGACCAGCATCGGTTGGGCCGTGGGTTCCGCTCCGGTCGCCGCGGCCGGGGCCTGGCCTTCCAGGAACTCCATTTCCAGGCGCGGGGTGCGTTCGCCCAGGGGCGCGCCGGCGATGAAGGCGGCCAGGGCGGTCTGCACGAAGGCCTGCTGGGCGAAGCTCTGGCGGTCCAGGCCGAACCGGACCCGGCTGGCGCCCAGGGCCAGGGCGGCGATGGCCAGGGCCTCGATCAGACCGAAGGGGTCGCCGCGCATGAGCGCGGCCGGGGCCAGGTCCAGCACGTCGGCCGCGCGCAGGTCCACCGCCAGCAGGGGCGGCTCGCCGGCCAGCGCCAGCCGCCACCACTCCAGGTAGACCGGGGCGCAGTCGCCTCGGCCCCGGCGCAGTCCGGCCGCGCGCAGGGCCAGCACGATGTTTAACGGAGTCATGGCCGCGGCCCGCCTGAGCCCCGCCAGGCCGCCGGCGGCCTGGTAGTGGGCCAGGTCCGGCGGGGCGGCCCGGCGGCAGCGGGCCAAGAGGCCCGGTTCGCTGATGGCGCTCATGGGAGGACTAGTAACCCCGCGGCCCCGGCTCGCCGGCGGCCACGGCCTGGGCGAAGCGGCGGCGGCGGTCGTCGGGCAGGCGCTCGGCCCGGCCGAAGGACAGGCACTGGGACAGGCAGCAGGTGACGCAGGCCGGCAACTGCCCCCGGTCCAGGCGATCCTTGCAATAGTCGCACTTGACCGCCTTGTTCTGGGTCGGGTCCCACTGGCAGGCTCCCCAGGGGCAGGCCATGATGCAGCTCTTGCAGCCGATGCACAGCGAGGGCTCGATGAAGATGATGCCGTCGGCGGGGCGCTTCTGGATGGCGCCGGTGGGGCAGACCTTGAGGCACCAGGGGTCCTCGCAGTGGAAGCAGGGCAAAAAAACCATGCGCAGACTGGGTATGCCGCCGCGGTCGTTGGGGCCGACCTGGAGGTTCTTGCACAGGCTGGGCCCCGGCCCCAGGCCCTTGTTGGACTTGCAGGCCACCTCGCAGGCCAGGCAGCCGATGCAGCGCTCCGCGTCCTGCATCAGATAATACTTGCTCACGCTCTCGTCCTCCGCGGAGTTTGGCTCATCCTCGCGCTGAATGGTATATTACCTATAGCGAATTAAGCAGGATGCTGCAAGCCTGGGCGGCCGGCGGCGGCCTCCCCGGCCCGGAAAGACGCGGCCATGCCCGACCACGCCACGCCCCCCCCCAACCCCGCCACCCCGGAGATGGTGCTGGACTGCCTGGCCCTGGGCGTGGTGGCGGTGGACACCGACCTGCGGGTCACCTTCATGAACCCGGCCGCCGAACAGATGGCCGGCCTGAGCGCCGAGGCGGCCCTGGGCCGCCCCTGCCGCGAAGTTTTCCAATCCACTCTCTGCGAGGGCGACTGCCCCCTGAGCCGGGCCATCATGACCGGCCAGACCCAGTACAACCTGGACGCGGTCTTCATCCGCCAGGGCGGGCGCTCGGTGGCCCCGGTGAAGATATCGGTGGGCCCCCTGCGCGACCGCACCGGCAGGATCGTCGGCGGGGTGGAGGTGGTGCAGAGCTTCCACCTGGTGCGTTTTTTGGACAAGAAGGTCGCCCGCTCCTACACCTGGGAGGACTACGTGGGCGAGTCGCCCCAGGTGGCGCGCATCTTCGAGACCCTGAAGGTGGTGGCCCCCACCCCGGTGACGGTGCTGGTGGAAGGCCCCACCGGCACCGGCAAGGATCTCTTGGCCAACATCATCCACAACCTGAGCCCCCGGCGCGGACTGCCCTTCATCAAGGTCAACTGCGCGGCCCTGCCCGAAAACCTGCTGGAATCGGAGTTGTTCGGCTATCTGCGCGGGGCCTTCACCGGGGCCAGCCGCGACAAGCCGGGGCGCTTTCAACTGGCCGACGGCGGCACCATCTTCCTGGACGAGATCAGCGAGATGCCGCTTTCGTTGCAGGCCAAGCTGCTCAGGGTGCTGGAGGACCAGGAGTTCTATCCCCTGGGCGCGTCCAAGACGGTCAAGGTGGACGTGCGCATCATCGCCGCCTGCAACAAGCCCCTGGACGCCCAGGTGGCGGCCGGGCATTTCCGCGAGGACCTCTTTTACCGCCTCAACGTGATCCGCATCCACATCCCGCCGCTCAGGGAGCGCCGCCAGGACATCCCGCTCCTGATCCGGCGCTTCATCCAGCGCAAGAACGTGGAGCGCGGCACCTACATCTGCCGTTTCTCGCCCGACGCCTTGGACGTGCTGCTCAACTATGACTATCCCGGCAACGTGCGCGAGATGGAGAACATCCTGGAGCACGCCTGCCTGCTCTGCCAGGGCGACATCATCAAGTGCGACCACCTGCCCCGCGACCTGCGCGACCGCCAACGCCCTCCCGGCGCCCCCGCCGCCCCCGACCCCCAGCGCCAGGAGCTGGTCCAGATTCTGGACGCCCATGGCTGGAGTCGCGCCCGCACCGCCCTGGCCCTGGGCATCGACCGCACCACCCTGTGGCGGCGCATGCGCCGGCTGGGGATCGATTCGCCCTAGCGAGGCCTCGCCGTTGCGCGATGTTGCAGCAACGCGCGCAACGTTGCGTTGCAATATAATGCAACACTACCGTGGCCACGGCCATTCTCCATCAGCTAACACGATGTAATAGCCCACCTTTAATCGGCGGCCACCCTGGCACGCCTCCTGCTTTATTGCCAGGCAAGGAGACGACGCATGGCGCAAGCGCGGCCCAACATCGGCCCCCTTAAGTTCACCCGCCGGCTTTCCTTCAAGCTCACCGCCGGGGTGGGGTTGTCGCTCATCATCCTGGGCAGCGGCCTGGCCGTGCTGGGCATCCGCGCCCAGGAGCAGAACTCCATCGCCGGCATCACCCAGAGCGGACGCTGGTTCAGCGACACGGTCAAGCGCGCCACCCGCCACGCCATGCTCAAGGACCAGCGCGAGAGCGTCCACGCCACCATCGAGGCCATCGGCAGCCAGGAGGGGGTGGACGTGATCCGGGTCTTCAACAAGAAGGGCCAGATCATGTTCAGCAGCCGCAAGGGCGAGATCGGCGCGCTGGTGGACATGCAGGCCGAGGCCTGCTACGCCTGCCATTTCAAGGACCGGCCCCTGGAGCGCCTGCCCTCGGCCCGCACCAGCCGCATCTTCACCACCCGGGCCGGGCTGGACCAGCCCCCTCACCGGGTGCTGGGCATCATCAACCCCATCTACACCGAGCCGGCCTGCTACACCGACCCCTGCCACGCCCACCCGCCGGACCAGACGGTGCTGGGGGTGCTGGACGTGGGGCTCAGCCTCAGCGGCGTGGACGCCGAGGTGGCCGCCGCCACCCGCCAGGTGGTGGCCTACGCCCTGGTCGCGGTGGTGGTGGTGGGCGGGGTGCTGGCCGTCTTCACCTTCTTCTTCGTCAACCGCCCCCTGGGCTCGCTCCTGACCGCCACCCGCTCCATCGCCCAGGGCGACTACGACCAGCCGGTGCGGCCTTTCACCGACGACGAGATCGGGGTGCTGGCCGAATCCTTCGAGGCCATGCGCCAGGCGGTCAAGGACAAGACCGAGGCCCTGCACGAGAGCCGCCAGCAGTTCCAGACCCTCTTCGAACAGGTGCCCTGCCACATCAGCGTGCAGAACCGCGAATTCCGCCTGGTGGCCTTCAACAAGATGTTCGAGCGCGACTTCGGCGACAAGGTGGGCGAGTTCTGCTACGTGGCCTACAAGGGCCGCGCGGCCAAGTGCCCCTCCTGCGCGGTGGAAAAGACCTTCGCCGACGGCCGGGTGCATTCGGCCGAGGAGACCGTGGTGGGCCAGGACGGCCAGGAGATCCACATCCTCAACCTCACCGCCCCCATCCTGGACAAGCACGGCAAGATCAACGCGGTGATGGAGATGGCCACCGACATCACTCCCATCCGCCGCCTGGAAAGCGAACTGCGCCGTAGCGAGGAGAAGTACCGCCTTTTCTTCAACAACGACCCCAACCCCATCCTGGTCTTCGATCAGGACAGCCTGGAGATTCTGGACGCCAACGACCGCGCCGCGGCCGAATATCGCCGGGCCAAGGTCGAGTTGGTGGGGTGCAGCTTCCTCAGCCTCACCGACCCGGCCGACCAGGAGCGGGTGCGCCGCTTCCTGGCCCAGGGCGAGGCCTTCCTGCCCCGCGTCCACCAGGTGCGCGCCGACGGCAGCCCGTTCTTCGTCAACATCCGCGCCGCCTACGGCGAGCACCTGGGACGCAAGGCCGTCATCGCCACCACCGCCGACATCAGCGCCGTGCTGGAGACCGAGCAGCAGCTCGTCCAGGCGGCCAAGATGGCCACCCTGGGCGAGATGAGCGCCGGCGTGGCCCACGAGCTCAACCAGCCCCTGTCGGTCATCGCCACCGCCGGCAGCCTGCTGGCCAAGCAGGCCCGGCCCGGCCGCGCCCCCGACGCCGAGATGCTAAAGGAAGTCGCGGCCGAGCTGACCGCCCAGGTGCGCCGGGCCGAGCGCATCATCAACCACCTGCGCGAGTTCGGCCGCAAGGCCCAGGTGGCCCGCGGCCGGGTGGACATCAACCAGCCCATCCAGGGCGTCTTCCACCTGCTGGGCCAGCAGCTCCACCTGCACGACATCGAGGTCAAGCTGGAGCTTTCCAGCGATCCACCGGTGGTCTGGGCCGACGCCAACCGCCTGGAGCAGGTCTTCATCAACCTGGTGCTCAACGCCCGCGACGCCATCGAGGACCGCCGCAAGACCGAGCCCGGCCTGGCCGGCCAGATCACGGTGCGCTCCTGGCGCGAAGACGGCCACGCGCGGGTGAGCGTCAGCGACAACGGCGCCGGCATCCCGGCCGATCTCACCGCCCGCATCTTCGAGCCCTTCTTCACCACCAAGGAAGTGGGCCGGGGCACCGGCCTGGGGCTTTCCATCTCCTACGGCATCGTGCGCGACTACGGCGGAACCATCGCGGTGGAAAGCGCCCCTGGCCAGGGCACCATCTTCCGGCTGGACCTGCCGGTGGCCGGGGAGGAGGCGGCGGCATGAGCACGCCCCAATACAACCGCCTGCTGTTGATCGACGACGAGCCGGGCATCCGCCGGCTGATGGCCCTGGACCTGACCGCCGAGGGCTATTCCGTGGCCACGGCCGAGGACGGCGCCCAGGGGCTCAAGCTTTTTGACCAGGTCCGGCCGGACATTGTCATCACCGACCTGAAGATGCCGGGCCTGGACGGCATCGAGGTGCTCAGGCGCATCAAGGCCCAGAGCCCCGGCGTGGAGGTCATCGTCATCACCGGCCACGGCGACCTGGATCTCGCCATCCAGTCGCTGCAACTGGACGCCAGCGACTTCATCACCAAGCCCATCCGCGACGAGGCCCTGGCCGTGGCGCTCAAGAGGGCCGGAGAGCGCCTGCGCCTGCGGGCCGAGCTGGACGCCTACACCCGCGAGTTGGAGCGCAGGGTCCAGGAGGCCACGGCCAAGGCGCTCTTGAGCGAACGCCTGGCGGCGGTGGGCCAGACCGTCAGCGCCCTGGTGCATTCGCTCAAGAACATGCTGGCCGGCTTGCGCGGCGGAGCCTACCTGGTGCGTTCGGGCCTGGAGCACGGCCGGAGCGAGGTGGCCGGCCAGGGCCTGGAGATGGTGGAGCGCAACCTGAGCCGGGTCAAGGAGCTGGTGAACGACCTGCTCACCCTGGCCAAGCCGCGCGAGCCGGAGCTGGCCCAGGCCGACCTCTGCCGGCTGGGGCGCGAGACCCTGGACGATCTTGGGCCGGAGGCCCGCCGCCGCGACGTGACCCTGGAATGGTGCGGGGGCGAGGCCGCGCTGGAGGCGGAGGTGGAGGAGCGGGCGGTGGCCGACGCCTGGCTGAACCTGGTGGCCAACGCCATCGACGCCGCCAGCGAGGTGAGCGGCGGCCGGGTGCGGGCCGGGGCCGAGGCCGCCGGCGGCGAGGTCTGCCTGTGGGTCAGCGACAACGGGCCCGGCCTGGAGCCGGAGGCCAGGGAGCGCATCTTCTCCGGCTTCTACAGCAGCAAGGGCTCCGCCGGCACCGGGTTGGGGCTGATGGTCTGCAACAAGATCGCCGGCGAGCACGGCGGCCGAGTGGAATGGGAAAGCCAGCCCGGCCAAGGCGCGACGTTCCGGCTGATCCTGCCCCGCCGGGGGCGCGCACCGGCCGCCGGGAGCCCCCCGTCGGCCAAGGAGACTTAGACCAGGCCGCGCCGGCGCGCCGGCCGGGAAAGGAGGGTGCGCAACCATGACCGGATACCATGACATTTTATATTGCACGGATTTTTCCGAGGACGCCGAGATCGCCTTCATCCACGCGGTGGACCTGGCCGAGCGCTATCGCGCCAAGCTGCACATCCTGCACGTGCTGCACTCCACCCTGCGCTACACCCCCACCGAGACCGACGAACACGCCCCGCCGGGCGACGTGACCTACGCCTCCGACGAGGTGGTCGCCAAGGCGCTGGCCGATCTCAAGCAGCGTTACGCCGGCCGCCTGGGCGGAGTGAAGGAGACGGCCTGGGCGGTCAAGGCCGGCACCGCCTTCGTGGAGATACTGCGCTACAGCCGCGACCACCCCATCGACCTGATCGTCATGGGCTCGGTGGGGGCCAGCCAGCGCGAGCAGACCCATTACGGCAGCACGGTGGACCAGGTGGCGCGGCGGGCGCACTGCCACGTGATGGCCATCAAGAACCCTGAGCGCACCTACACCCTCTAGGTCGCGGGAGGGAAAGGAGAACAGCCATGTCCCAGAGGATCCTGGTGGTGGACGACGAAATGGACCTGCGCACCTTCATCTCCACCCTGCTGGAGAGCAACGGCTACCGGGTGACGGTGGCGGAGAACGGCGAGCAGGGCATGAGCAAGGTGCGCGAGAAGAAGCCGGCGCTCATCACCCTGGACGTGATGATGCCCAAGGAGAGCGGCATCAAGATGTACCGCGACATCAAGGTGAGCCCCGACTACAAGGACATCCCGGTGCTCATCATCTCCGGCCTGGCCCGGAAGACCTTCCTCCATTCGCAAAAGGTGCTGGACAAGTTCAAGAACCAGAACGTGCCCGCCCCGGACGGCTACATCGAGAAGCCGCCGGAGCCGGAGGAGCTCCTGGCCGAGGTGCGCCGCATCCTGGGCTAGCGGCGGTTGGCGGACAACGCAGGGAGGTCGTCATGAACGCAACCCCGGAGCGCGCGGCCGCGGCCATCCGCCCCAGCGGCGAGCTGGCGGCGCGGGCGCGGGCGCAGTGCGGCGCGGACTTGAGCGCCTGCTACGGCTGCCGCAAATGCTCCAACGGCTGCCCCCTGGGCTGGGCCATGGACCTGCACCCCTACCAGGTGGTGCGCCTGGCCCAACTGGGGCAGGTGGAGCGCCTGAAGGCGGCCAACACGGTCTGGGTCTGCGCCAGTTGCCAGACCTGCCTGACCCGCTGTCCCAACCAGGTGGACCTGCCCCGCTTCATGGACTGGCTCAAGGAAGAGCTGGCCCTTGCCAATGCTCCGGTGGCCGAGGCCCGCAGCCTGCTCTTCCATCGCCTGTTCCTGGGCGGGGTGCTCAAGCGCGGCCGGGTTTTCGAGGGCGAGCTGCTGGCCCGGTTCATGCTGAAAAGCGGCGGCGCCCTGGGGCCGGAGGCCTTAAAGAACGCCAAGCTGGGCCTGGCCATGCTCAAGCGCGGGCGCATCAAGCTCCTTCCGCCAAGGCGAAGGGCGCGCGACCTTTTGGCCCAGCTAAAGGCGCGGGCCAGGGAGGCCAGGCCATGACCAGGGTGGGCTACTATCCCGGCTGTTCGCTGGAGGCCACCGCCCGCGACTACGCCGAATCGATCGAGGCCGTGGCGGATCGGCTGGGCATCGAGCTGGTGGAGCTTCCCGGCTGGAACTGCTGCGGGGCCAGCGCGGCCCACAGCCTGGATCACGTGGCGGCGCTGAACCTGGCCGCGCGCAACCTGGCCCTGGCCGCGGCGGGTCCGCAGCCGCTCCTGGTGCCCTGCGCCCTGTGCTTCAACCGGCTCAAAAGCGCCCAGGCCGAGCTCACCGCCGGCGGCCACGGTCTCTTGCCGGCGGTGAGCGAAATGGCGGGCGACCCCCTGGCGGCCCAGGTCGTGGAGCTCAATTCCTATCTCACCAGCCCGGAGCTGACCCGGCGCATCGCCGAGGCCGCGACCACGCCCCTCAACGGCCTCAGGCCGGTCTGCTACTACGGCTGCCAGGGCCAGCGCCCGCCGGGGGTCACCGGCCATCCCCGGCCGGAGAACCCAACCGGCATCGACGAACTCCTGGCCGGCCTGGGGGCGGCGGTCATCGACTGGCCCTTCAAGACCGACTGCTGCGGGGCCTCCCACAGCGTGGCCCGGCCCGACCTGGTCCACGCCCTGGTGGGCCGGCTCTACGAGCGCGCCCTGGAGCGGGGGGCCAACTGCATCGTCACCGGCTGCCAGATGTGCCAGGCCAACCTGGACCTGTACCAGGCCGAGATCGCCCAGAAGCTGGGGCGGGCGGTCCACCTGCCGGTCTTCTACTTCACCGAGCTGATCGGCCTGGCCCTGGGCCTCGCGGACGCCCGCGTCTGGCTGGGCCGCCATCTCACCGACCCCGCCCCCCTGCTGGCCCAGGTCGGGCTGGGCGCGGGGCAAAGGAGGCCAGGCGCATGAGCCAAGACCGCCTGAACCCAGACGCCCCGGTCAGCGGCGCGGTCTGCGTGGCCGGGGCCGGCATCGCCGGCATGCAGGCCGCCCTGGACCTGGCCGCGGCCGGCTACAAGGTCCACCTGGTGGAGCGCGACATCTCCATCGGCGGCGTCATGGCCCGCCTGGACAAGACCTTCCCCACCAACGACTGCTCCACCTGCATGATCAGCCCCAAGCTGATCGAGGTGGCCGCCAACCCCAACATCGAGATCATCAGCCGGGCCGAGATACTGGCCCTCGATGGCCAGCCGGGCGATTTCAGCCTGACCCTGCGCAAACAGCCGCGCTTCATAGACGAGGTGAAGTGCACCGGCTGCGGCGAGTGCCTCAAGGCCTGCCCGGTCCAGGTGCCGGCGGATTTCAACCTGGGCCTCAACCAGCGCAAGGCCATCTACCGCCATTTCCCCCAAGCCATCCCGGCCGCCTACGCGGTGGACAAGCTGGGCGTGAGCCCCTGCAAGGACGCCTGCCCGGCCGGCATCAGCGTGCAGGGCTACGTGGCGCTCATCGCCCAGGGGCGCTATCGCGAGGCGCTGGCCTTGATCCGGCGCGACAACCCCCTGCCGGCGGTCTGCGGCCGGGTCTGCACCCATCCCTGCGAGACGGCCTGCGCACGGGCCGACGTGGACCAGGCCATCGCCATCCGCGAGCTGAAGCGCTTCGTCAGCGACTGGGAGCTGGAGCAGGGCCAGATGGACCTGCCCGCGCTGCCAAAGCCACGCCCGGAGCGGGTGGCCATCGTGGGCTCCGGCCCGGCGGGGCTTTCCTGCGCCTACTACCTGGCCTTGGCGGGCGTCAAGAGCGTCATCCACGAGGCCCTGCCGGTGGCCGGCGGCATGCTCCGGGTGGGCATCCCGGCCTACCGCCTGCCGCGCGAGATTCTGGATTACGAGATCGAGTACATCCGGCGCCTGGGGGTGGAGATCAAGCTTAATTCGCCGGTGGGGCCGGGCCTGAGCCTCATGGACCTGCGCGAACAGGGTTTCGCGGCGGTGGTGGCGGCGGTGGGCGCGCACCAGGGCCTCAAGCTGGCCGTGGAGGGCGAGGAGCTCGCGGGAGTGCTCTCCGGCGTGGATTTCCTGCGCGCCGCCGCCCTGGGCCAGGCCGAGCGCCCCGGCGAAAGGGTGGCGGTGATCGGCGGCGGCAACGTGGCCATCGACGCCGCCCGCACCGCCCTGCGCCTGGGCAGCCGAGAGGTGACGATCCTCTACCGCCGCACCCGTGCCGAGATGCCGGCCTACCACGAGGAGGTCGAGGAGGCCCTGGCCGAGGGGATCAAAATCGAGTTCCTCACCGCGCCCATCCGGTTCCTGGGCGCGGGCGGCCGCCTGGCCCAGGTGGAGGTCACGGCCATGGAGCTGAGCGAGCCGGACCTCTCCGGCCGGCGGCGGCCGCGGCCGGTGGAGGGCAGCCTGCGGCTGATCGCGGTGGATGCGGCCATCGCGGCCATCGGCCAGGCCCCGGCCCCCATGTTCCTCGACGAAAAGCTGGGTCTGAACCTGGGGCGCGGCCAGACGCTCAAGGCCGACCCGGTGAGCTTCCAGACCGCCACGCCCTGGCTTTTCGCCGCCGGCGACCTGGTCAACGGCCCGGACACCGTGGTCCGGGCCATCGCCCAGGGCAAGGCCGCCGCCGAGAGCATCCGCCGCTTCCTGGACGGCGAGGACCTGACCGCCGGACGCCGGACGGCGCGCCCCCTGGCCCGCGGCTCGGCGGTCGGGGTGGCCCGCGCGCCGCGCCAGCGCCCGCCCGAAGCCCCGCCCGCCGAACGCCGCGCCGACTTCCGCGAGGTGATGGGCGCCTTCGACGAGGCGGCCGCCAAGGCCGAGGCCGAGCGCTGCCTGGCCTGCGGAATCTGCTCGGAGTGCTACCAGTGCGTGGGCGTCTGCCAGGCCGGGGCCATCAGCCACGACATGCTGGCCCAGGAGGTCACGCTCAAGGTCGGCGCGCTGGTGCTGGCGCCGGGCTTCGTGCCCACCGATCCCAAGCTGCGCGAGGAGTACGGCCACGGCCGCTACGCCAACGTGCTCACCAGCCTGGAGTTCGAGCGCGTGCTCAGCGCCTCCGGCCCCTTCGGCGGCCACGTCAAGCGCCCCAGCGACGGCCGGGAGCCCAGGAAGGTGGCCTGGTTGCAGTGCGTGGGCAGCCGCGACGCCGGCATCGGCCGCGACTACTGCTCCTACGTCTGCTGCATGTACGCCACCAAGCAGGCGGTCATCGCCGCCGAGCACGTGCCCGGCCTGGAGCCTTCCATCTTCTACATGGACATCCGCGCCCAGGGCAAGGGCTTCGACCGCTATTACGAGCGCGCCCGCGATCAGCACGGGGTGCGCTACGAGCGCTCGCTCATCTCGCGGGTGCTGGAGGACCCGGTCAGCCATGACCTGATCCTGGAGTACCGCGACGAGAACGACGAGCTGCACCAGGAGAATTTCGACCTCTTGGTGCTATCGGTGGGCCTCAGCCCCAACCCGGCCGGCATGGAGCTGGCCGGACGCATCGGGGTGGAGCTGGACCGTTTCGGCTTCGCCGCCCGCCAGGAGATCGACCCCCTGGTCACCAGCCGGCCGGGGGTCTATGTCTGCGGCGCCTTCCAGGCCCCGCGCGACATCCCCGACACCGTGATGCAGGCCTCCGGCGCGGCGGCCCGGGCCGGCGCGCTCTTATCGCCCGCCCGCGGCAGCCAGGTCAGCCGGGCCGAGTTCCCGGCCGAGGCCGACCTGGCCGGACAGCCGTCGCGCATCGGAGTCTTCGTCTGCCACTGCGGCATCAACATCGGCGGGGTGGTGGACGTGCCGGGGGTGGTGGAGTACGCCCGGAGCCTGCCCGGCGTGGCCATGGCCACCGACTATCTGTTCACCTGCTCCACCGACAGCCAGGACAAGATCGCCGCGCTCATCGCCCAGCACGACCTGAACCGGGTGGTGGTGGCCTCGTGCAGCCCGCGCACCCACGAAGGGCTTTTCCGCGACGCATTGCGGCGCGCCGGCCGCAATCCGTATCTCTTTGAGATGGCCAACATCCGCGACCAGTGCTCCTGGGTCCACCAGGCCCAGCGGGCCGACGCCACGGCCAAGGCCAAGGACCTGGTGCGCATGAGCGTGGCCAGGGCCGGGCTCCTGGAGCCCCTGCACCAGTTCCCGGCCCCGGTGGTGCAGGCCGGGCTGGTGGTGGGCGGCGGCCCGGCCGGGCTCACCGCCGCGCTCAACCTGGCCGACCAGGGCTTCCTGACCCACCTGGTGGAGCGCTCCGACGCCCTGGGCGGCCTGGCCCGGCGCATCCGCCAGACCGCCGAGGGCCAGGCGGTGGGGCCCTGGCTGGCGGAGCTGATCGACCGCGCGCGCCAGCATCCCCTGATCCGGGTGCACCTCATGAGCGAGGTGAAGGAGACCACCGGCCGGGTGGGGCAGTTCGTGAGCCGCGTCAAAAGCGGCGACCGCGAGCAGAGCTTCGAGCACGGCGCGCTCATCGTGGCCACCGGGGCCGAGCCCTACCGCCCGGCTGAATACGGCTATGGCGACGACCCCCGCGTCGTCACTCAGTTGGAGTTCCACGAGGCCCTGGGTCGGGGCGCTGAAGCCCTGGCCGGGGTCAAGGGCGTGGTGATGATCCAGTGCGTGGGCAGCCGGGAGCCGGAGCATCCCTATTGCTCGCGCATCTGCTGCACCCAGGCGGTGGCCAACGCCATCGCCGTCAAGCGCGCCGATCCCAGCGTGCAGGTGGCGGTGCTCTACCGCGACCTGCGCACCTTCTCGCTCAAGGAGCTTCTCTACCGCGAGGCCCGTCAACTGGGCGTGCTCTTCGTGCGCTTCGACGTCGCAACCCCGCCCCAGGTGGAGTTTGACGAGAGCGGCCTCACGGTGCGGGTGCGCGACCAGATATTGGGCGAGGAGCTGGAATTGGCGGCCGAGCGCCTGGTGCTCTCCGCGGCGGTGCGCCCCAATCCGGCCTCGGCGCCCCTGGCCGCCGCCTTGAAGCTGCCCAGGGACGCCGACGGCTTCTTCATGGAGGCCCACCTGAAACTGCGGCCGGTGGACTTCGTCAGCGCCGGCTGCTTCGTGGCCGGCAGCGCCCACGCGCCGAAATTCCTGGAGGAGGTGGTGGCCCAGGCCCAGGCGGCCGCCGCCCGCGCGGCCGGGGTGCTGGCCCAGGACCAGATGCTGGTGGGCGGCGAGGTGGCGGTGGTGGACGCCGAGCGCTGCGTGGCCTGCCTGACCTGCGTGCGCACCTGCCCCTACGGGGTGCCCAGGATCAACCAGGAGGGCGTGGCCTACATCGACCCGGCCGCCTGCCAGGGTTGCGGCAACTGCGCCAGCGCCTGCCCGCGCAAGTTGATCCAGGTGCAGCACCACCGCGACGACCAGGTGCTGGCCAAGCTGATGGCCCTGTAGCAGGGCCGGGGAGGAAACCATGACCGCCGAGGACCAGCGCTACGAGCCGCGCATCCTGGCGATGATCTGCACCTACTGCACCTACACCGCCGCCGACATGGCCGGTAGCTTGCGGTTGCAATATCCCCCCAACGTGCGGGTGGTGAAGCTTTTGTGCACCGGCAAGGTGGACGTGCTGCACCTCATCGCCGCCTTCCGGGCCGGGGCCGACGCGGTGATGGTCAGCGGATGCGAGATCGGCGACTGCCATTTCCTGGAAGGCAACCTGCGGGCCAAGGAGCGGGTGGCCCACGCCAAGGAGCTCATCGCCGAGGCCGGGCTGGAGCCCACCCGCCTGGAGATGTTCCACATCGGGGCCAGCGACGCCCCCAAATGGGCGCAGGCGGTGGAAATGATGACCCGGCGCGCCCGCGAGCTGGGGCCCAGCCCCCTGCACGCGCGGCCCGCGGAAATATTCGCGGCGTCACTGGAGGTGAATCCATGATCGTGGCCGAGCGCAAACCCTTCGAGGAGATCGTCGCGGCAGTGAGCGACTACCGGCGGGTGCTGGTGGCCGGCTGCGGCACCTGCGTGGCCGTCTGCCTGGCCGGCGGCGAGAAGGAGGCCGGCATCCTGGCGGCCCAACTGGACCTGGCCGCCCGCCTGGCCGAACGCGAGCAGGCCTTCGCCACCGCCTGCGTGGAGCGCCAGTGCGACCGCGAATTCCTGGACGAGCTGGCCGGGGAGATGGAGGACTGCGACGCGGTGCTCTCCCTGGCCTGCGGGGCCGGGGTGCAGTTTCTGGCCGAGCGCTTTCCGGGGACGCCGGTGCTGGCCGGGCTCAACACCACCTTCATCGGCGTGAACCAGGACGTGGGCCGCTGGGAGGAGCGCTGCCGGGCCTGCCGCGATTGCAGCCTCGGCTTCACCGGCGCGGTCTGCGCGGTGAGCCTCTGCCCCAAGGGCATGCAGAACGGCCCCTGCGGCGGCGCGGTGGAGGGCAAGTGCGAGACCGACCCCCAGCGCGACTGCGCCTGGAGCCTGATCCACGCCAGCCTCGCGGCCAGCGGCCGCCTGGCCGACCTGGACCGTCTGGCCCCGCCCAGGGATTTCTCGCGCCCGGCCCTGCCGGGGGCCCAGACCCACGCCGCCTATCTCAGGAGGTACAGCGCCCATGACTAGCTTCGCCCAGGCCCTCAAGGACAAGCCGTTCGTGGTCAGCCTGGAGCTGGACCCGCCGCGTGGCGCGGACCTGGCGGCCTTCATGGATTTGGCCGGTTCCCTGGCCAAGCGGGTGGACGCCCTGGTGCTCAGCGACCACCGCGGCGCGGTGCCGCGCATGAGCCCCTGGTGGCCGGCCCACCGCCTGGTGGAGCACACCCCGGCCGAGGTCATCGTCACCCTTTGCTGCCGCGACCGCAACCGCCTGGCCATGACCGGCGACCTGATGGCCATGTCCGCGGCCGGGGTGGAGAACCTCTTGGTGGTCAGCGGCGACTTCACCACCCTGGGCGACCACCCCCAGGCCAAGCCGGTCTACGACCTGGACTCGGTGCAGGCCCTTTTGCTGGCCGGCCGCCTGGCCCAGGGGCGCGACCTGTCCGGGGCCGAACTCATGGGCGCGCCCCGGTTCTTCCTGGGCGCGGCGGCCGCCCCGGCGGCGACGCCCTGGGAGCCCCAGGCGGCCAAGCTGCGCAAGAAGATCAACGCCGGGGCCGGATTCCTGGTCACGCTGCCGCTGAAGACCCCGGCCCCGCTGGAGGGCTTCTGGGGGCGGGTGGGGGCCGGTCCGATCCCGCTTTTGGCCGGAGTCGAGGTGGGCGAACCCGGCCAGCGGGACGCGGCGGCGGCGCTGGTCAAGGAGATCAAGGCCGGGGGCCTGGTCAATGGCGTGCATCTGGCCATGCCCGCGGCCCAGGCCGACTTGCCGGCGCTGTTGGACGCCTGCGGGTTGTAGGCGCGGGAGGCGAGCATGGCGCGACATGTGCTGGTGATCGGCGGCGGGGTGGCGGGCGTCAGCGCGGCGCTGGAGCTGGCCCGGGCCGGGGTGGCGGTGACGCTCATAGAAAAGGACGATTTCCTGGGCGGCCACGCCGCCTCCCTGGCCTGCAAGGCCGCCGACGCCTGCCTGAAGTGCAACGCCTGCCTGGCCGCACCCCGCCTGGAGGCGGCCCTGCAAGCGCCGGGGCTCACCATCCTGCGCCGGGCCGAACTCGTGGGCCTGGAACGCGCCGGCCGGGGCTTCCGGGCGCGGGTCGGCCAGCGGCCGGCCTACATCGACCCGGCGCGCTGCGACGGCTGCGGAGTGTGCGTCGAGCTATGCCCGGCCGCGGCCGAGGGCGCCCTGCGCGCCCCGCGCGCCCCCGGCGACCGCCCGCTCATGGCCATCGACCCGGCCCGCTGCCTGCACTTCATGGACGGCCGCTCCAGCCTGTGCTCCGAGGCCTGCCCCCAGGCGGCCATCGACTTCGGGGCCGTGGGCGTGGAGCGGGGGTTGGACGTGGACGCGGTGGTGCTGGCCAGCGGCTTCGCGCCTTGTCCGGGCGGGGAGCAGGAGCGTCTTGGCCACGGCCGGGTACCGGGGGTGCTGACGGCCCTGGAGCTGGAGGAGATGGTCAAGCGCCGGGGGATGGCCGTGCGCCCCGACGACGGCGCGCCCGCCCGGCGCATCGCCTTCATCCAGTGCGTGGGCAGCCGCCAGCGCCTGGGGCGCAACTACTGCTCGCGGGTCTGCTGCGGCTACGCCCTGCGCCTGGGCCGCGCCCTCAAGGCCCGCCAGGGGGCGGCGGTCACGGTCTTCTACATGGACCTGCAAAGCTACGGCCACGACCCCGACGGATTCCTGGCCGCGGCCGGCGAGGAGCTGGAGCTGGTGCGCGCCCTGCCCTACGACGTCTGGGAAGGCCCCGGCGGCGGGGTGCGCCTGGAGTATCAGGCCCAGAGCGGCCAGGCCCCCCAGGCGCGGGACTTCGACCTGGTGGCGCTCAGCGTGGGCATGGCCGCCGGGGCCGACAACCCCCGTCTGGCCGCCGCCCTGGGCCTGGACCTGGACGCCTTCGGCTTCCTCGCCGGCGGCGATGGCGTCTTCACCGCCGGGGCGGCCCTGGGTCCCATGGACGTGGCCGAGGCGGTGGCCTCGGCCGGCCGCGCCGCTCTGCGAACCCTGCAATACCTGGAGGCAGCCGCATGAGCCCCACCCCCGCCCGCGCCGTGTTGCTCTGCCGGGGCGGCCGGCCCCGCGGCCAGGGCGTCGAGTTCCGCCGCCTGCGCTGGGCGATGGAGGCCGACTCCGCCTTCGGCCCGGTCATCGAGGTTAGCCAGGCCTGCCACCCCGAAGGCGCAGCCGAGGCCGCCCGCCAGGCGGCCGCGCTGGGCCTGGAGCTGGGTCTGGTGGGGGCCTGCCCCCAGGCGGCCGGGGCCGGGCCCCTGGCCGCCGCCCTGGCCCAGGCGGGGCTGGCGGCCGGCGAACTTTTTCACGCCGACCTCTACGACCGCGCCCCGTCCGGCCAGCCCTGCCAGACGCGGGCCGACGCCCTGGAGGTGCTGGCCATGGCCCTGGCCGAGGCGGCCGGCCGCGAGCCCGCCGCCAGCCGCGAGCTTGAGGTGAGCCCCGACGCGCTGGTGGTGGGTCAGGGCCTGATGGCCTTGCGGGCCGCCCAGGGCCTGGCCCGGCAGGGCCGCGCCGTCACCCTGCTCGCCCCCACCCGCCGCCTGGCCCCGCCGGAGCCGCTCTTGGGGCCGGAGGCCGCCCAGGAGGCCGCGGAGCTGGCCAAGGTGATCGAGGCCGACCCGGCGCTGGAGGTCATGGCCGGGGGCGAGCTCCTGGGGCTCATGGGCACGGCCGGGGATTTCACGGCCCGCCTGCTGGACCGCCAGGGCCGCGCCCACGTCCGCCGGGTAGGGGCGGTGATCCTGGCCCAGGGGCCGCCCCAGGCCCCCAACCTGGGGCCGCTGGCCGGCTTGGCCAGCGACCGCCTAGTGCGCCTGGAAGAGCTTATCGCCCTGTTGGACGCGCCCGAACACCTGCGCCGCCTGGTCGGCGACGCCCCGCCCAGGGTGGGCTTTTTGCTGGGCCTGGGCGGCCAGGCCAGCCCCGCCGCCACCCGCGCCGCCCTGCACGCCGCCGCCCGGGTGGCCGGCGAGCTGAACGGCCGGGCGCTGATTCTGACCAGCCAGACCAAGCTGGCCGCCCCGGACCTGGAGGCGCTGACCCAGACCGTCAAGGGCCTGGGCGCGCCGATAATCAAGCTGACCCGCCCCGGCGAGCCCGGCGCGCTGTCGCTGACCGCCTCAGCCGGTGGCCTGCTCCTGACCTTCCACGAGGAGATACTGGACCTGGCGCTCAGCGAGGAACTGGACCTGGCGGCGGTGGACGGCCTGCCCGCGCCCGACAGGGCCTGGCGCGAGTTCGCCGCCCGCCTGGGCCTGGCCGCCGACGCCGAGGGCTTCCTGCAGCCCGACCGAGTGGCCGCCCTGCCCAGCCTGACCAGCCGGGCCGGGGTCTTCGCCCTGGGGCCGGCCCGGGGGCGGGCCGCCGATCCTAGCGCCTGGCCGGCCGAGCTGGGCCAGACCCTGCTGGCCGTGACCGCGCTGCTGGGCCGGGGCCGGGTGAGCGCGCCGACCGCTGTTCCCCAGATCGACCGCCGCCGCTGCGCCATCTGCCTGACCTGCGTGCGGGTCTGTCCGCGCGGGGCCATGACCAAGCGCGACCGGCGGCCCTATCCCAATCCCCTGGCCTGCACCGCCTGCGGCACCTGCGCGGCCGAGTGCCCCATGGACGCCATCAGCCCGCCCGGCGGCGAGGACGCCCGCCACGCCCGCCAGGCCGCCGCCGGCCTGCCCGCGCCCGATCCCCTGGCCGCGGCCGCGCCGGAGCCCAGCCTGCTGGTGCTGGCCTGCGCCAATTCCGCCGGCCGGGCGCTGGACGCCGCCCGGCTGGAGGGCAAGGCCTGGCCGGCCGCCGCCCGCCTGGTGCGGGTGCCCTGCGCCGGCCGGGTGGACCCGGAATGGGTGCTCGGCGCCCTGGGCCGGGGCTATCACGGGGTGCTGGTCATGGCCTGCTGGCCCGACGCCTGCTATTCCCTGGAGGGCAACGCCTGGGCCGCCTGGCGCATGCTGCACCTGGGCCGCCTGCTCATGGAAGCCGGGCTGGAGCCGGAGCGGGCGGGCCTGGCCCATGTCTCGCCGGTGGCGCCCAGCCAGGTCATCCAGGCGGTGGAGGAGGCCTTGGCCGGCCTGGAGCGGCTGGGCCCCAGCCCGCTGGTGGCCCAGGCCAGGGTGCGCGAGGTGCTCTCGCGCTTCACCTTGCAGGTGAATGAGTATTTCACCATCGTGGTTTGAAAAGCCCTCCTCGCCCTCCCCCGCCGGGCGGGGGCGAAGGCGAGGAAGGGAAGGCCCTTCCCCAGGCTGCGGGCGGAGGTGCATTTGAGGACGGATCGATCTGATCGCTAGGGTCCGGTTTCCCAAGCGCGGGACGGGGTCGTTCCCGGCCCTTCCTCAGCCCCCGCCCATCCCACCACCACCCCCACGGCGGCGGGGACGGGGGCCAGGCGGAAGGGCGGGGATGCGCCCCGCCCCCGCGCCATTTCGGGCGGCGGCCAGACGCCGAAATCCGCGCCGAGGCCGGCGCGGTGGGCCGGCCGGCTACTCGCCGAACTTCAGGCTCAGCTCCTGGGTCCCGTCCTTGCCGCGCTCGATCTTGACCTGGAAGGTCAGGCTGTCGCCGCGCACGCCGAAGGCCAGGGGCAGCTTGGCCTTGTCGCTTCCCTGGGCGTGGATGATCTCGCGCAGGCTGTCCAGGACCAGACCGGCCACCTCCGCCCCCGGCGTGGGCAGCACCGCCTCGCGGTACTTGGCCGTCACCACCGCCTGGCCGTCGGGGGCCAGGCGCAGCTCGATCTTTTTGGCGTTGGCGTTGACCGCGTGCAGCACCGCCAGCGCCAGCCATTTGAGCGCCGCCTCCTGGCGGTCGGCCTCGCCGGCCAGGTTGCTCATCTCGGCCAGGGGGTCGCTGGTGGCGTAGCAGTCGGCCAGCTCCTGGGCCTTCAGGTGCAGGTTGCGCTTGTCCTCCATGGGATGCCTCCCGGCGCGCCGGCCGCGCCGTCCGTTTTTGGGTGTGCTGATGCCATCAATCGTAGCATCGCCCTTGCCGGGGCCGCAATCGGCCGCCCCCGCCGGCGGGTTAAAATTGGGTGACGTCCGGCGGCCCGGACGGGGCCGGGCTCGGCCTAGGGGGTTGCCCCCGGCGGGCAAAGCTGGCATGTTTAGACGACGTCCGCCCGTTGCGCGGCGGGCGCGGAAAAAGGGCGGCCGGCATGTCCATCCTCAACTCGCGCTTCATCAAGCTCTTGATCGCCGGCTATGGCCAGGAGGGCGCCCGCATCCTGGCCGCGGCGGTGGCGGCCGGCCTGTTGCAGGCCGGGGCGCTGATCATCGTCAACGCCGCCGCCGAGCACTTCGACGCCGACAGCCTCAACTTCCGCTACTTCGCCCTGTTCGCCCTGTGCATCGTGGGCTTCGCCCTGGCCAACCGCTACGCCTTCACCCGCACCTGCCAGCGCGCCGGCCAGATGATCTACGACACCCAGTTGCGCATCGCCGACAAGGTGCGGCGCAGCGACCTGCGCTCCTTCGAGAGCCTGGAGCGCACCGACGTCTACAAGGTGCTGCTGGAGCACACCGACGTGCTTTTCGAGGGCGCCCGCTACCTGACCATCAGCGCCTCCTCCCTGATCATGCTCATCGCCAGCTTCACCTACATCGCCTTCATCTCCATGCCGGCGCTCATCATCTGCTGCGTGATGATCGTGGCGGCGGTGGCGGTCCACCAGGGCACCCAGAAGCGCATCAACCAAAAGCTGGTCCAGGCCAAACAGCGCGAGACGGACTTCCTGCGCCACCTGAACAACCTGGTGGACGGCTTCAAGGAAGTGAAGATCAGCCGCGCGCGGTCCGAGGACCTGTTCGAGAATCACCTGCGCATGAGCTCGGTGGCCGCCCGCACCGCCAAGGTGGAGAGCGAGCACCTGGCCATCAACAACTACATCTTCGCCCAGACCTTCTTCCTCATCCTCATCGCGGCCATCGTCTTCGTGCTGCCCCGCCTGGGCGACGTCAAGGGCGAAGACGTCTCCTCGGTCATCACCGTGGTGCTGTTCACCCTGGGCCCCCTGGGCCAGGTGGTGGCCATGCTGCCCTTCATCTACAAGGCCGAGTTCGCCCTGGACTCCATCGAGACCATGGAAAACAAGCTGGAGCAGGCCGACGACGTCAAGGACACCCTGGAAAAGAGCCCCCTGCCGGCCGGGGAGTTCGGGCGCATCGACCTGAGGGCGGTCAGCTTCCGCTACCAGGCCGGCAACGGCAGCGGCTTCCGCCTGGGGCCGCTGGACCTGGCCATCAACCGGGGCGAGATACTGTTCATCGTGGGCGGCAATGGCAGCGGCAAGTCCACCCTGCTCAAGCTCATCACCGGCCTCTACTACCCCACCGCCGGCACGGTCTACCTGGACAACTACGCCGTCGACCAGGCCGCCTACGCCCACTACCGCGACTTCTTCACCATCATCTTCAGCGACTTCCACCTTTTCGACCGCCTCTACGGCCTGAGGGACGTGGACGAGGCCCTGGTCGAGGAGCTGCTGGAGACCATGCAGCTCAAGGGCCAGACCGCCTACGCGGACGGACGCTTCAGCAACATCAACCTGAGCAGCGGCCAGCGCCGCCGCCTGGCGCTCATCACCACCTACATCGAGAACAAGCCCATCTTCGTCTTCGACGAGGTGGCCGCCGACCTGGACCCCCAGTTCCGGCGCTATTTCTACGAGCAATACCTGCCGAGCCTCAAGGCCCAGGGCAAGACCGTGGTGGCCGTCAGCCACGACGACCGCTTCTTCCACCTGGCCGACCGGGTGGTGAAGCTGGAGTACGGCGAGATGGTGGCCGCCCCGCCGTCCGCCGGGCCGGACCAGGGCCAGGCGGGCTGAGGGGAGGCGAACATGCCCCGCGTGGACGACTATCAACTGAGCTACGATCTGGCCGCCCAGGAGCTCCTGGCCATGGACTGGACCCAGGTGGCCCGGCGCTCCGGAGCCGAGGCCTCCGCAGACGGCCAGGCCCTCATGCTGGACTACTACGGCCGTCCGCTCACGGTGGCCCGCGCCGGAGGGGCCGTCAGCGTGGCCCACCGGGACGACGGGCCGGCCCTGCCCCTGGCCGAGCAGGCCCTGGTGCTGCACTACCTGGCCCGGTCCGACGGAACCCCTCCGGCCGGCGAGTGGATCACCTTCCGCGAGGTGGAGTCCGGCGAGTTCTACTGGTCGGCCTTCGTCAAAAGGGCCAAGAGCCCCCTGGTGGGGTTCTTCGGCGAGCGGCCGCAGCTTTTGAAGGACCTGGCCCCGCTGGTGGGCGGGCGCGAGGGCGGCGGAGCCGGCGACGCCAGCGTCATCGTGCGCGCCTTGCCGCGGGTGGAGCTCCTCTTGGTGCTCTGGGCCGGCGACGAAGAGTTCCCCGCCGACGGCAACGTGCTGATGGACAAGCACATCGGCCACTACCTCAACACCGAGGACGTGGCCCTGGCCGCGGGCCTGCCCATCTACAAGATGATGGCCCTGGCCCGGCGCTGATCCGGCCCACGGGCGACCCGACCGGCCGGGCCGCCGTTGCGGCCTGCGGCCCCGCTCTGCTAACCTGGCTCCAGGCAAGCCACCGGAGGCTCCCATGACCGAGCCCAACCTGAGTTTCCAGGAATACCGGCTGTTGGTGGAGCAGGCCCCCATCCTGATCTGGCGCGCGGACACCAGCGGCAAGTGCGACTACTTCAACCAGCGCTGGCTGGAGTTCACCGGCCGCGGCCTGGATCAGGAGATGGGCGACGGCTGGGCCCAGGGCGTGCACCCCGACGACCTGGCCCGCTGCCTGGAGATATATCTCGACCACTTCGGCCGGCGCGAGACCTTCGAGATGGTCTATCGCCTGCGCCGCCACGACGGCGTCTACCGCTGGATATTCGACCGGGGCGCCCCCTTTTTCGCCGATTCGGGCGCCTTCGCCGGCTTCATCGGCTCCTGCCACGACATCACCGAACGGGTCGAAGCCCAGGAGGCGCTCAAGAAGGCCCGCGAGCGGGAGCTGGAGCAGTTGCGCGGCCTGCTGCCCATCTGCGCCAAGTGCAAGCGCATCCGCAAGGACAATGGCTACTGGGAGCAGTTGGATGTCTACATCAGCCAGCACTCCCAGGCCGATTTCAGCCACGGCCTGTGCCCGGATTGCGCCCAGGAGCTATACCCGGAGCTCCTCCAACCAGGGCCGTGGCCGCTCCCTGGCGATCCATCCCCGGACAAAGGATGATCCCGGCCATGACCGAGCCCGTGAAGCTGGCCGAAAAGGCCCGCGCCGCCGGTTGAGCGGCCAAAATCGGGCCGGGGGACCTGGCCCGCATCCTGGAAGGCCTGCCCAAGGAGGCCGACCCGCGCCTGTTGGTGGGGGCCGACACCGCCGACGACGCCGGGGTCTACCTGCTCACGCCCGACATCGCCCTGATACAGACGGTGGATTTCTTCACCCCCATCGTCAACGATCCCCACCTGTTCGGCCAGATCGCCGCCGCCAACGCCCTGTCGGACGTCTACGCCATGGGCGGCCGGCCGCTGACGGCCATGAACGTCTGCTGCTTCCCCACCAAGGAGCACCCGGCCGAGGTCTTCCGCGAGATACTGCGCGGCGGTCTGGAGAAGATCCACGAGGCCGGGGCGGCGCTGGCCGGCGGACACTCGGTGGAGGACCCGGAGCTGAAGTACGGCCTGTCGGTGACCGGGGTGGTCCACCCCGACCGGCTGGTGACCAACGCCGGGCTCAAACCCGGCCAGGCCCTGGTCCTGACCAAGCCCCTGGGCACCGGGGTGGTGGCCACGGCCTTGAAGGCCGGCCTGGCCTCGGCCGGGGCGGTGGCGCGCGCGGTGCAGCTCATGACCACCCTCAACGCCGGCGCGGCCGAGGTCATGGCCACCCTGGGGGTGCGCGGGGCCACCGACATCACCGGCTTCGGCCTCTTGGGCCACGCCCTGGAGCTGGCCCGCGCCTCCGGCCTGGGGCTCATGATCGAGGCCCGCGCGGTGCCCATCCTGGCCGAGGCGCGGGAAATGGCCGCCATGGGCCTGGTGCCGGTGGGCAGCCACGCCAACCGCGATTTCTGCGCGAAGGCCGTGCGGGTGCAGGGCGCGCCCGACGCCATCCTGCACGACCTCTTGGCCGACGCCCAGACCTCCGGCGGCATGCTGATGGGGGTGGACCCGGAGCGGGCCGGGGAGGCGCTGGAGCTGCTGCGAGCCAAGGGGCTCGACGCCGCGGTCATCGGCCGGGCGGGCCGGAGCGGCGAAATCGAGCCCGGAACCATCAACCTGCGCTTTTAGCCCGTAATCCGCCCGCCACCCACGAACCCTCCGCTCCAGCCGCGATCCGGGGTCGCCAGGACGCCGCCTTGCGCTTGGGTGGTTTGCCTCATGCGCCCAACCGCTTGTTATCCAAAGCCTAAACCTAGCCGATCATCGTCCGGCCTGGCGAAAGCCGCGGCAACTTATGAGGGATGCGCCCTATTTACACTCCCGGCCAGCGGGCGTAGGGTCATTTCGACGATTACAGGTGGGATTTTCCGGCGTGGAAAAGTCTCGCTTCTGGAGAGCAACCTTATCGCTTGACTGAAGGTCCAGCCGAGGAAACGGAGAAGACATGAGCCAGTATCTATTGCCCCTCGGCCTGCTCGCGGTCTTGGCCGTGGGAGGCGTGGTCTACTTCCTCAAACAGAAGAAGGCCAAATAGACAACCTTCTCCCGCCTTCATGGCCGCGAGACTCCTCCGGCGCCCCGCGACTATTGAACCGGCCAGCATCCATTTAATCATCCTAGCTTTTTCCATCTTTGATCGCCGCTTGCCGTGGCGGAGGCCGTCATCCGACGGCCTCCGCCCTTTCCCGCGCCCCCATCCGCGCCACCCGGCCCCCCTCCAGCTCCAGCACGTGGCCCACGCAGGGCAGGATGTCCTCGGCGTGGTGGGTGACCAGCACCAGGCCCACCCCGGAGCCGGCCAGGTGGGTCAGCAGCTCGGCCACCTCCTCCCGCGCCGCCTGGTCCAGGCCGGCGAATGGCTCGTCAAGGAGCAGCAGGCGGGGCTCGCCCACCATGGCCCGCGCGATGATGAACCGCCTGAGCTCGCCATAGCTTAGCCCGCGCACGTCGCGGCCGGCCAGGTGCGCCAGACCCAGGCGATCCAGCCAGCGCCTGGCCGCGGCGGTCTGCGGGGCGCTGGGCCGGGCGTTGAGGCCGATGCTGCCCATGGCCCCGCTGATGGCCGTCTCCAGGCCGGTCTGCGCGTATTTGTGCCCGGTCTGGAGATCGGCCGAAACGAGGCCGACGCGCCGGCGCAGCTCGCCCAGGCTGGGCCGGGGGCCGCCGCCGAACCATTCCACCCGCCCCCCCAGGGCCGGCAGCAGCTCGCCGGCGAGGAGCCGGAGCAGGCTGGTCTTGCCCGCCCCGTTGGGGCCCAGCACCGCCCAGTGCTCCCCGGCCTTGATCTGCCAGTCGATCCCGGTCAGCACCCGGCGGCCCTCCAGGTGGACGTCCGCCCGGCTCACCCGCACCAGGAAGCCGTGGCCGTTGCCGCCGGCGGTCGGGGGCGGCGGCGGGGCCGGCCGGGCGGGTTGGACCGGGCGGGCCGGGGGCGGGGCGACCTGCTCGCGCGGCCCCTGGGCGGCGATGCGGCCCCGCTCCAGGACCAGGGCGTGGCTGAGGCCGGGCAGCAGGTCGGCGGCGCGGTGGCTGGCCATGGCCAGGGCCGCGCCGCGGGCCTGCTCCGCCGCCAGGCGGGCCAGCATCCGCCGGCGGGTGGGGGCGTCCAGGGCCTCCAGGCCCTCGTCCAGGAAGATGAAGCGCGGTTGGGCCACCAGGCCGCGGGCCAAGAGGACCAGCTTGGCCTGGCCGCGGGAGAGCCTGAGCACCGGCTCGCCGGCCAGGCCGGCCAGGCCCAGGGCGGCCAGCTCGCGGCGGGCGGCCGCGCGCTGGTCCGGCGTCGGTTCGCGGTGCAGGTAGGGCGTGTCGAAGAAACCGGTGAGCACGGTCTGCATGACGCTCAGGTTCCAGCCCCGGCGGCGATAGGCGTCCAGCAGCTCGGCCGATACCAGGCGCGAGGCGGCGCGCATGGCCAGGGGGCTGGCTTCGGGCTGGCCGTCGAGGGCGTAGAGCCTCTGGCCCTGGCCCTGGGCCGGCCAGACATCCCCGCGCGCCAGGCGCAGGAAGGTGCTCTTGCCGGCGCCGTTGGCCCCCAAAACCCCCCAGCTCTGCCCCGGCCGCCACTCCCAGGTGAGCCCGGCCAGGATGGGGCTCTCCGGCGGGCCATAGCCCGCGCCCATGAGCCGCACCCAGGGGGCGGGCGCATCCGCCGGGCTCATGCCTGGCCCCCGGCCTGTTCTTTGGCCGGCTCCACCCGGTGGCCGCTGGCCACGTGGCGCAGGCGGGCGCGCAGGGACTCCATGTAGGTGTAGAAGACCGGGGTCACGTAGAGGGTGAGAAGCTGGCTGACCACGAGGCCGCCCACCACCGCCAGGCCCAGGGGGCGGCGGCTCTCGGCCCCGGCCCCCAGGCCCAGGGCGATGGGCAGGGTGCCCATCAGCGCGGCCATGGTGGTCATCATGATGGGCCGAAAGCGCACCAGGCAGCCCTGGCGGATGGCCTCCATGGGCGCCAGGCCCTGGTCGCGCTGGGCCGCGATGGCGAAGTCGATCATCATGATGGCGTTCTTCTTCATGATGCCCACCAGGAGGATCATGCCCACGAAGGCGTAGAGGTTCAGGTCGTGGCCGAAGACGAGCAGGGTGACCAGGGCCCCCAGGGCGGCGGTGGGCAGGCCGGAAAGGATGGTCAGCGGGTGGACAAAGCTCTCGTAGAGCACTCCCAGGACCAGGTAGATGACCAGAATGGCCATGACCAGGAGCAGCAGCATGCCGCCCAGGGAGGACTGGAAGGCCTGGGCCACGCCCTGGAAGGAGGTGCTGACCTCGCCGGGCAGCACCGACAGCGCGGCCGCCTCCACCGCCTCCACCGCCTGGCCCAGGCTGACGCCGGGGTTGAGGTTGAAGGAGATGGTCACCGAGGGCAACTGCCCGCTGTGGTTGATGAGCAGCGGACCCACCCCGCGGCTGACCCTGGCCACCGACTCCAGGGGCACCAGCTCGCGGCCGGCCCCGCGCACGTACAACAGCCCCAGGGCCGCGGCCTCGCGCTGATATTCGGGCAAGAGCTCCAGGATGACCTTGTACTGGTTGTTGGGCGCGTAGATGGTGGATATCTGGCGGGAGCCGAAGGCGTAGTACAGGGCGTCCTCCACCGCCTGGGGGCTCACCCCCAGGGCGGCGGCCTTGTCGCGGTCGATCTCCACGTTAACCTGGGGGTTCTTGATCTGCAGATCGCTGGTCACGTCGCGGATCAGCTCGATCTGCTTCAGGCGCTCCTCCAGCATCGGCGCGGCCCGGTAGAGCGATTCGGTGTCCGGGCTTTGCAGGGTGAACTGGTACAGGCTCTTGGTCAGGGTGGCGCCCAGGCGGATCACGGGCGGGTTTTGCAGATAGACGTTGATCCCCGGCACCTCGGCCATCCGGCCGCGCAGCAGGGCGATCACCTCGTCCACGCTCTTCTTGCGCTCGCCGCGCTCGGTCAGGTGCATGAACATGCGCCCGGTGTTGCCGGTCAGGTTGGGGCCGCCGGCGCCCACGCTGCTCATGAAGCCCCGGACATAGCCGCTGTCGGCCACGATCTGGGCCAGGGCCTGCTGGCGGCGCTTCATGGCCTCGAAACTGATGCCCTGCTTGGCCTCGGTGAAGCAGAAGATCTGGCCCATGTCCTCGTCGGGGATGAAGCCCTTGGGCATGGTCACGAACAGATAGGCGGTGCCGCCCACGAACATCAAGAGCACCAGCATGGTCAGTCGGCGGTGGTTGAGGACCCGCACCAGGCCCCAGTCGTAGGCCTTGAGCATGCCGTCGAAAAACCGCTCGCTGGCCAGGTAGAGCCGGCCGTGGCGCTGGTGGGAGGGCGCGCGCAGGAAACGGCTGCACAGCATGGGGGTGAGCGTCAGGGAGACCAGGCCGGAGACCAGGATGGCGGCGCCGATGGTGACGGCGAACTCGTGCAACAGCCGGCCCAGGATGCCGCTCATGAACAGCACCGGGATGAAGACCGCCACCAGGGAGATGGTCATGGAGACCACGGTGAAGCCGATCTCGCGCGCGCCCTTGACCGCCGCCACCAGGGGCGGCTCGCCCTTTTCCAGGTGGCGCACGATGTTCTCCAGCATCACGATGGCGTCGTCGACCACGAAGCCCACCGAGAGCGTCAGGGCCAGCAGCGAGAGGTTGTCCAGCGAGAAGCCCATCTGGTGCATGACCGCGAAGGTGCCCACCAGCGAGGCCGGCACCGCCAGGCTGGTGATGATGGTGGCCGGCAGGTTGCGCAGGAACAGAAAGACCACCAGCACCACCAGGGCCACGGCCAGGACCAGGGTGAACTTGACCTCGGCCACCGATTCGCGGATGGACTTGGAGCGGTCGTAGAGGGTGTCGATTTTCACCGAGGCCGGCAGCTGGGCCTCGAAGCCGGGCAGGAGCTTCCTTATGGCGTCCACCACCTCGATGGTGTTGGTGCCGGGCTGGCGCTGGATGGCCAGCACGATGGCGCGGGTGTTGTTGTACCAACTGGCCAGCTTGTCGTATTCCACGCTGTCGATGACCCGGCCCAACTGGCTAAGGCGCACCGGGTTGCCCTGGCGGTAGCTGACGATCACCGGCCGGTAGAGGGCCGCCTCCAGGAGCTGGCCGCTGGCCTGGACGGTGAAGGCCTGGTCCGGCCCCTGCAGGGTGCCGGTGGGCAGGTTCACGTTGGCCTTGGCCACCGCCGCGGCCACCTCCTCGATGCCGAGATCCATGGAGGCCAGGGCCTTGGGGTCCAATTGCACCCGCACGGCGTATTTCTGCGCGCCGTAGATGAGCACCTGGGCCACGCCGGAGATCATGCTGATGCGCTGGGCCAGGAAGGTGTCGGCGTATTCGTGGACCATAGACAGGGGCAACAGCGGCGAGGAGAGCGCCAGGTAGAGCACCGGCATGTCGGCCGGGTTCACCTTCCTCAGCACCGGCGGGCTGGGCATGCCGGCCGGCAACAGCGCCGAGGCCTTGGCGATGGCCGCCTGCACGTCCTGGGCGGCGGCGTCGATGTCGCGCTCCAGGGTGAATTGCAGGGTGATCTGGCTGACGCCGGTGGCGCTCTGGCTGGACATGGAGTCCAGGCCGGCGATGGTGGAGAACTCGCGCTCCAGGGGGGTGGCCACGGCGCTGGCCATGGTCTCCGGGCTGGCCCCAGGCAGGTTGGCCGTCACCTGGATGGTGGGGAAGTCCACGTTGGGCAGATCGCTGACCGGCAGGGCGCGGTAGGCCATGACGCCGAAGATGATGACTCCCAGCCAGATGAGGCTGGTGGCCACCGGCCGGCGGATGAAGGTTTCCACGAAGGTCATGGCCGGCCTCCGGCCGCGGGCTGGCCGGCCTGCTCCTTAACCGTCACCCGGCTGCCGTGGGCCAGGCGCAGTTGGCCGTCGGTGACCACCAGCTCGCCGGGCTTCAGCCCTTCCTCGATCACGCTCAGCCCGTCCGTGGCGAACCCCGGCCGCACCTTGCGCACCTCCACGGTCTGGTCGGCCTTGACCACGAAGACGTAGTCGCCCACCTGGCCGCTCTGGATGGCCTGGGTGGGGGCCACCAGGGCGCCCTGGCGGATGGCGAGCAACAGCTCCACGTTGACGAACTGGCCCGGCCACAGGCCGAGATCCTGGTTGGCGTAGGCGGCCTTGAGCCGTATGGTGCCGGTGGCCGCGTCCACGGCGTTGTCCACGAAGACCAGCTCGCCCATCAGCCGGGGCTGGTCTTCTCCCGGCGCCTGGGCCGCGACGGCCAGGGCGCCCTGGGCCTGGCGGCGGCGGATCTCGGCCAGGTGCTGCTCCGGCACCGCGAAGGCCACCTGGATGGGCTGCACCTGGGTGATGGTGACCATGACCTTGTTGTCGTCGTTGGCCTTGATCATGTTGCCGACATAGGCCATGAGGCTTCCGGTCTGGCCGCTGACCGGGGCGGTGATGGAACAGAAGCCCAGCTCCAGGCGGGCTTTTTCCACCGCGGCCTGGCTGGCCTGGGCGGTGGCCTCGCGGGCGCGGGCCTCGGCCAGGAACTGCTCGTACTGGGCGGTGCTCACCGCCTTGCGCCCCACCAGCTCCTGATAGCGCTTCAGGTCCTCGGCCGCCTTGTGGGCCAGGGCCTGGTCGCGGGCGGCCTGGGCGGCGGCCTCCCGGAGGGCCACCTGGAAGGGGGCCGGGTCGATGGTGAACAGCGGGTCGCCCTTCTTGACGAACTGGCCTTCCCTGAAGTGCACGGTCAAGAGCTGGCCGGTGACCCGGCTCTTGATGGCCACCGTGGCCAGGGCCTCGACCTTGCCGATGGCCTTGAGGGCCACCGGCACGTCGCGGGCCGCCACCGCGGCCACGGCCACCGGCGCCGGCGGCCGCTCCCTGCGGGCGGTCTGGTCCGGGCCGCAGCCGGCCAGGAGCAGGCTGGCGAGGATTCCCCAGGCGAGCAGGGCGAAAACGGGCTTGGCTGCGGGCATGACGTCGATCCATCCGGCGGCGCGGGTTGGCGTGATCGGGGCGGCGGACGGGGGCGGTGGAGGCCCCGGCCGGCCTGGGCTGGCGGTTATTATACCGCCGCCGGCCGGATTGAGCAGGAAAAGCGGGGCTTAGCCCAGGCGGCCCAGCAGCCGCTCGCGCAGGCGGCCGACGCCCCATTCCAGCAAGGGCGGCAGGTTCACGACGTCCTGGGCGTTGTAGGCCAAAAGGGCGTCCAGGGCGCCGGGCTCCCCGGCCAGATGGCGCTGCCACAGCAGCAGGGCGTCGTAGCCCCCCAGGCCGGCCACCTCCGGCGGCCGGCTGATGCCCAGCAGGCGCTCGATGCGCTTGAGCCCGCCCTTGAGGCCCAGGCGGGCCAGCAGCCAGCGCAGGTCGATGTGGATGGGCGGGACAAAGAGGTTGGGGAAGACCTGGCGCAGCACCGGCAGGTCGAAGGTGGAGCCGGCGAAGGTCAGGACCACATCATATCCTTTCATGGCGTCGTTCAATAACCACATATTGCTGTCGGCCACGTACTGCTCCACCCGTTGGCCGTCGTAGAGCCCCACCACCGTCACCCCGCCCCAGTCGTCGGCTGCGCCCCCGGTCTCGATGTCCAGGGCCACGATGCGCCGGAAATGGGGATGGAAGCGCCAGTGTTCGGCCGGCGGGAAGAGCCCGGCCAGCTCGCTAAGCCCCCCCGGCCGCTCCAGCGCCGCCAGGCTGGCCTCCACCACCGGCCGGCCCCGCTCATACACCGCGCGCGGCAGCAGGTCACGGCCCCGCTCCAGGAAACCGGCCCAGTCCGCCACCCCGGCCCGCCAGATGGCCAGCTCGCGCCGGGGGCCCACCCCCGGCAGGTGGATGAAGCTCCTGGTCAGCATGGCGCGCGTCCCCAGGCCGGTTGACCGCGCCGAACGCGGGCGCTCGCAACGGCCGCTCCGGAGTGGAGTCCCCGGACCTACGGCTGGGGCCGGGCCTTGAGCAGGTCCTCGATGCGCCGCAGCCGCCAATCCATGACCTGGAGCTTGTCCTCCAGGGCCTCCACCCGCCGCTCCAGGTTGCCCAGCGCGGCCGGGGCCACGGCCGGGGCCGCGGCGCGGGGCGCGGCCGGGGCCGTGCCGGGCTTGGCCAGGGCCTGGCCGGCGGGCTTGTCCGGCGTCGCGGCCTTGGGGGCGGCGGCCTTGATCCGCTTGACGTCCACCTCGTCGCCGGTGTTGAGGTTCAGCAGCGCCTTGCCGTCGCGCACCGCCACCGGCTGGCCCGGCAGCCAGTTGTAGGTGGTCTCCCAGTCCGCCCGGTTGGGCACCTTCCAGACCGAGCCGTCCTCCAGGTGGACCTCGGCCCCGGCGAACTTGACCTTGGCGATGCTGTGGCCTTCCTCCAAGGCGGCCCCGGCCGGGACGCCGGCCAACAAAAGGGCCGCGATTCCAAACATAAGGGCGATGTGCAACCTTCGCATGATCGCTTTCCCTCGCGTGCGGTGAGTGACGCGGCCGCGCGCCCAGGCCCGGCCGTTGCCCATATCCTACACCACCGGCGCGGCCGCGCGGCGGTTGTGATGAAAATTTCATACAGCCGCCGGCGGGCGCCCCCGACCATTCCGCCGGCCCCGGCTAGTTGACAATCCCCGTGCCTTCGGGTAGATGTGCAGGGCAGGCTGGCTGCGGCCAGGCTTCGCGGAGAGATGACCGAGTGGCCGAAGGTGCGCGACTGGAAATCGCGTGTACCCTCACAAGGGGTACCGAGGGTTCGACTCCCTCTCTCTCCGCCACCTTCTCCTGATTCCCCCCGCCCCGGCCGGCCAGAACCGGGAGGCCCCTTGCTCTTCGCCCAGATCGTGGCCTTTGTCCTGGTGATGGCCGTCTTCGAGGCCTATCGTCCATCCGCGCCATTGTTGGACCCCCTCTCCAGCCTGCTGGCCCTGGCGGCCCTGCTGGCCTGGATCGGGGCCGGCGGACGCCTGTGGGGAGCCTTGCTCCTGCGCCGCCTGGCCGGCCCCCGCCCGCCCGCCGACCCGGCCAGCGCCGCCCGCCGCCGCATCGGCCACATGCAGGCCCTGGCCGTGGCGGGAGCGCTCTACGCCCTCACCGGCCTGGACCTCAAGGCCCACCTGCTGGCCTGGCCGCTCATGGCCGGCTCCGAGGCCCTCTCCGGCCTGGCCGCCGCCCTGGTCTTTCTGGCCTGCCTGGCCGCAGCCTGGTGGGGGACGCATCCCCTGGAGCGCCGCCTGCTGGGCCAGACCCTGCCCGGCGGGGCCTATGTCCTGGGCCAGGTCCGCTTCGTCCTGCCGGTGGTCTTCCCCTGGCTGGCCATGAGCCTGGTCCGCGATCTGACCGCCTGGCTCTGGCCGCAGGCCGGGGCCTGGCTGGATTCCGCCGGCGGCGACCTGGTCTTCCTGGTCTTCTTTCTCCTGTTGATGGCCCTGTTCTTCCCTCCCCTGGTGCGCTGGTGGTGGGGCTGCCGTCCGCTGCCCCCCGGCCCCCAACGCGAGCTGATCCAGGCGGTGCTGGACCGGGCCGGGGTGCGGGTGGCGGCCATCCTCACCTGGCCGGTGCTGGGCGGCCGCCTGCTCACCGCCGGGGTGCTGGGCCTGTTCGCCCCCCTGCGCTACCTGCTCATCACTCCGGCCCTTTTGGAGGCGCTCACCCCCAGCGAGCTGATGGGCGTGGCCGCCCACGAGGCGGGTCACGTGCGCCATCGCCACCTGGCCGCCTACCTGCTGCTCTTCGCCGGCTTCTTCGCCCTGGCCTACGCCCTGGCCGAACCCCTGACCATGCTGCTCAACCTGGGCGTCTACGCCCTGGTCCAGACCCAGGCCGGGCTGGAGCTGGTGGCGGGGCTGGAGGTCGACAACGGCTGGTTGGGCGTGGCCCTGGCCCTGCCCCTGGTGCTGCTGCTGGTGCTCTACCTGCGCTACGTCATGGGCTTTTTCATGCGCCATTTCGAGCGCCAGGCCGATTTTTTCGCGCTGACCCTCCTGGGCGACCCCCGGCCGGCGGCCGAGGCCCTGGAGCGCATCGGGCTTCTGACCGGCGACAGCCGCCGGGTGCCGAGCTGGCACCACTTCTCCATCGCCGAACGCAGCCAGGCCCTTTTCGCGGCGGCCGCCCGCCCCGGCGCCGCCCGGCGCCAGGCCCTGGTCATCCGGCGCGGCCTGGCGGCATACCTGGCCGGGCTGCTCCTGCTGGGCGGCCTGGGCTGGGGCCTGGGGGCCGTGGACGCCGGCCGCGGCCTGCGCCAGGCCATCGTGCTGCGGGTGCTGGAGGGCCGGCTGGACCAGCGCCCGCCCGACGCCCGCTCCCTGCTGGCCCTGGGGGTGATGCAGTTCGAGGCCGGCCGCCAGGCCCAGGCCAGGGACAGCCTGACCGCCGCCCTGGGCCTGGCCCCGGAGGACCCGGAGGTGGCCAACGCCCTGGCCTGGCTGCTGGCCACGGCCAGGGACGAGGAGCTGCGCGACCCGGCCTGGGCGGTGGAGCTGGCCCTCATGGCCGTGGGCCGCGCCCCGGAAGCCCATATCTGGGACACCCTGGCCGAGGCCTACTTCGTGGCCGGCCAACCCGGCAAGGCCGCGGCCGCCGCCCGGGCGGCCATCGCCGCCGGCCCCAGGGAGCGGCCGGAGTACTATCGCCAGCAGTTGGAGCGCTTCGAGCGGGCCGCCGCCGGCCAGCGGGAAGGAGACTAGGGTGTTCAACTGGCAGACCATCCTGGGCCTGGCCATAAGCCTGGCCTGCCTGGCCTTCGTGCTGCGCGAGGTGGACCTGGCCCAGCTCTGGACGCTGATCCTGGACCTCAACCCGCTTTACGTGGTGGGGATCAACCTGCTGCTCTTCGTCAGCTTCCTGGCCCGGGCCGCCCGCTGGCGCGTCCTGCTCTGCCCGGTCCGGGACTGCGCCTTCTGGCCGCTATTCTCGGCCAATCTCATCGGCTTCATGGCCAACAACGTGCTGCCGGCCCGCCTGGGCGAGTTCGTGCGCGCCCTGGCCGCCAACCGCGTGGCCGGGGTGGCCGCCTCCAGCGCCCTGGCCACCATCGTGGTGGAGCGCATCCTGGACGGCATGACCCTGCTGGCCATCCTGTTCCTGACCCTGCTCTTCGCCGATCCGGCCCGCAGCGCCGGGGCCTTCAGCGTGGCCTACATGCACGCCGCCGGCCTGGCCCTCCTGGCCGGCTACCTGGCGGTCCTGGCCGGCATCTGGGCCTTGTGGCGCTGGCCGGCGGCCTTCACCCGGCTGGTCACCGGCGTCGCCGGACGCATCTCGCCCCGGCTGGCCGCGCTCGCCGCCAACATCCTGGCCACCTTCGCCGAGGGCCTGGCCGTGCTGGGCCAGGCCCGCCGCCTGCCCCTGCTCATCGCCCAGTCGCTCATGGTCTGGCTGCCCATGCTGGCCATGTTCGTGGTCTTTTTGCCGGCGGTGGGCCTGCCCCTGAGTCTATTTTGGGGGGCCATGGCCTTCGTGGGGGCCTCGCTGGCCAGCGCGGTGCCGGCCGGACCGGGCTACGTGGGCACCTTCCAACTGGCCGTGCTCTGGGCCCTGGTCATCGCCGGCGCGCCCAGCCAGCCGGCCGCGGTCTTCGGCCTGCTTTTCTGGGCGGCCGAATATTTCCCGCTCACCATCGCCGGACTCGTCGAGATGTGGCGTCACGGGCTCAGCCTGGGCAAGCTCTCGCGCGCCCAGGCGCCGGGGGGCCAAGGCCATCTCCAGGGCTGACGCCAGGCCCCACGCGATCCGGTGGCTGGGGGAGAGGGGGCAAGAGAAAACGCCGGGCGGGTCCGCGCGCAACCCGCCCGACGTCGTTGGATGCGATCCGCGCGGCTAGCGGCCGATGACGTAGCGCAGGGGGTCCACGTCGTCGCGCAGGATGGTCAGCTCCTCCTGGCTGGGCTCGGCGGTGACGCCCACGTGGCTGGCCACCATCAGCTCGAAGCCAGTGTTCTCGCGCACCTTTTCCAGGCTGACGCCGGGGTGCAGCGACTCCACCTTCATGCGCTTGGTCTCCTCGTCAAAACCCATCACCGCCATGTCGGTGACGATCTTGTAGGGCCCGGTGCCCGCGGGCAGGCCGGCCGCCTCGCGCGCGCCGGCGCCGCCGAGGAAGCCGGGGCTGGTGACGAAGTCCACCTTCTCCACGAAGCGGCTCTTGTTGTGCACGGTCATGATCATGGTGCGCCAGCACATGGAGGCGAAATCGTTGGCCCCGCCGCTGCCGGGAAAACGCACCTTGGGCTTGGCGTAGTCGCCCACGATAGTGGAGTTCAGGTTGCCGTAGGCGTCGATCTGGGCGCCGCCCAAAAAGGCGTAGTCCACCAGCCCGCGCGAGCAGGTGGTCATCATCTCGCACATGCCGGCGGCCATCACCGCCCGGAAGAAGGTGCGCGAGTCGCCCACGCTGATGGGCATCTGGGGCAGCAGGGGGGCGATGCCGCCGGCCTCGAAGACCACCACCAGGTCCGGGGCGTGGGTCATCTGGGCCAGCATGGCCGCCGCGCAGGGCGCGCCGGTGCCCACCGCCACCGTCTTGCCGTTTTCCAAAAACCGCGCGGCGGTGCAGATCATCATTTCCATCATGTTGTAGTGGCTAGACAAGGCTCAGTCCTCCTTTGCGTCCGCCATGGCTGGATGGCCTACTTGTCGGCCAGGGTCTCCTGGACCCTCAGCTCCTTGAGCCGGGCCAGGCCGCCGCACAGGTTCAGATACTCCTCGAAGCTCTGCACCCCGTAGATGTGCTTGTCCAGGAACTTGGCGAAGGCGTCCGGATCCTTCTCCACCTTCATCCACTCCATCAGGTGGGCCTCGTCGGAGAAGTACTCGTAGGGCATGTTGCCGGGATAGGAGCCGTAGGGCACCTCGATCACCGCGTCCACCAGGTAGAAGGGGATGGCGGTGCGGGTGGGGTCGCTGCGGATGTCCAGGTTGCTGACCAGGCGCTCGGCGGTGACGATGAGCCGCTTGGCCGAGCGGGCCAGCTCCATGTCGGCCACCGAGATGCCCCGGATGCGGCAGTTGCCGTAGATGTCGGCCTCGTGGACGTGCATTATGCCCACGTCCGGCCACAGGGCCGGCACCGCGTTCATGGTCTTGCCGGTGAAGGGGCACTGAACCGCCTTGGCCGCCGAGCGGGCGAAGGTGTCGGTGCCCAGCATGCTGCGGCACAGCCCGAAGGAGACGCCCTCGGCCGCGGCGCGCATGCGCACCGCCAGGGCGTAGTTGGTCCACTCGCAGACCTCGATCTCGCCGGATTCCATGACCCGGCGGGCGTTGGGCGAAAGCCCGCGCGCCTCCAGCCCCACGATGTAAGCCGCGTCCAGCTTGCTGATGACGTGGCCGGCGCAGAGGATCTGGAAGTCGTGGGTGGTGGTGTGGCCGGCGAAGGAGAGATTCTTGCGCCCCATGCGCACGATCTCGTGCAGCACCGCCGTGGCGATGCGGTTGGCGCCGAAGCCGCCGCTGGCCAGGTAGCAGCCGTCGGGTATGAAGCGCTCCACCGCCTCCTTGACCGTGGTGCGCTTGTCCACCAGCGCCCTGGGCTTGGCCGCGAAGAACTCGCGCGCCTGATCCGGGTCCGGGTTCATGAAGAGGGGTCCGCTTCCTTCAGCGAGCACTTTCATGTGGATCCTCTCATCTGTCAACTGGTTGCCCCTTGCTCAGGCCCCCGCGCGCGGCGGCGGGCTAGAAGCTCAGCTCGGAATACTTGAGCTGGTTGGTCACGGCGGTGACGCCGGGATAGGCCTTGGCTATCTCTGCGGCCCGCTCCTTGGTGCGCTTGTCGGCCACCAGGCCGGCCAGGGTGACCGCCCCCCCGTCGGCGGTCACGCTGACATCATGGAAACCGCTGGTCAGCACCCTGCGCTTGATGACGCTCTCCACCCGCTTGGCGAAGGCGAGGTCGGCCAGGAGCTTCTTGAGTCCGTCCGGGTCGGCCGGCGGGGGCATCAGCCCCACCGCCTTGACGATCAGCTCGGCCGCCGCCTCCTTGGTCATGCCGGCGGTGTTGAGCATCAGGTCGTAGAGCGAGGCGTCCGATAGGTCGGCGTTGAAAACGGCCTCGATCAGGGCCCGGCGCTGCGCGTCGTGGCGGGTCACGAATTCGTGCGCCTGCTCGCGGCTCAGCCCCTGCAAGGCCATCACCCGCTCCACCCTGAGGGCCAAAGGCGCCACCACCCGCACCTTGAGCACGCTGGGTACCCCCTGAAGCGCGATCTGGGCGCCCCGACCCACCAGCACCACGTCGCCCCCGCTGGCCAGCTCGCAGTTGAGCGCGGCAAACAGCGCCGCGTGGGCCGGGTCGCCGAAGGCCAGGCGCTCCCAGAGGCCGCCGGCGCCCTCCTCGGCCGCGAACATGGCGCAGGCCTGCTTGAACTCCTGGTCGCAGGCCTGGGCCAGGCGGTGCACCTCGTCGCGGCCCACCAACCGGTATCCCAGGCCGGCCGCCGCCAGGGCCGCTATCTCCTCGCCGTAGGAGCCCACCTTGCGCGATATCGCCACCACCGCCATGCTCGTCTCCTTGTTCTATTGCTCCCGCGCCCCGCCGGTCACATCCTACCTCACCAGTTCTGCCCCGAAAAAGATCTTTGGCAGGTAGAGGACGACCTCCGGAAAGACGACGCAGGTGATCAGTCCGACCCATTGCAGCAGGATGAACGGGATGGCGCCCTTGTAGATGTGGATGATGGTCATCTCCGGGGGGGCGATGCCGCGCAGGTAGAAGAGCGAGTAGCCGAACGGCGGGGTGAGGAAGGCCATCTGGAGGTTGACGCAGACCAGAATGGCGAACCAGAGGGGATGGAAGTCCAACTCGGTGGCGATGGGGGTGAAGATGGGCAGGGTGATGAGCAGGATGCCCAGCCAGTCGATGAACATGCCCAGGAAGAACAGGATGCCCATCATGATGAACAGCACCACGTAGCGGTTGAGCTCCATGCCCAAAAGCACGTTCTGGATGGCGTCGCCGCCGCCCAGGCCCATGAAGATGGACTGGAAGGCGTTGCCGCCCAGGAAAAGCGTCATGACCATGCAGGTGGTCTTCAAGGTGCTCACCGCCGCGTCCTTGGTGGCCTGCCAGGTCAGCTTGCGGTACATGGCCGCCAGGATGAAGGCGCCCGCGCAGCCCAGGCCGGCCGCCTCGGTGGGCGTGGCCACGGCCAGCACGATGGAGCCCAGCACCATGAACACCAGCGCCATGATCGGCAAAAGCGAGGTCACGAACATCCAGGCCTGCTGGCCCAGGCTGTAGGTGCGCTCCTCCGGCGGCATGGGCGGGCCGTCGACGGGGCGCAGGCCGCAGCGGATGGCGATGTATACGATGTAGAGCCCGGCCAAGAGGAGCCCCGGCGCCATGGCCGCCGCGTAGAGCTGGCCCACGCTCATGCCCACCAAGGAGCCATAGACCACCAGCATGATCGAGGGCGGGATGATGATGCCCAGCGTGCCGCCGGCGCAGATGCAGCCCGCGGTCAGCGGCACGTCGTAGCCCCGGCGCATCAAGGCCGGCACCGCCAGAAGGCCGATGGCCACCTCGGTGGCTCCCACCACCCCGGCGCTGGCCGCGAAGATGGTGCTGACTATGATCACCGCCAGGGCCAGGCCGCCCCGGATGGGGCCCAGAATGACGTACATGGCGTTGAACAGCTTCTCCGCCACCCCGGAGCTGTCCAGCACCTGGGCCATGAAGATGAACAACGGCACCGCCACCAGCACGTATTCGTCCATGACGCCGTAGGTCTTGTTGGCGAAAAGCGTCAGCACCGCGTCCACCGATCCGCCCCAGCCGATCACGCCGAAGATCAGCGCCAGCGCGCCCAGGGAGAACGCCAGGGGATGGCCCAGGAAAAGCGTGATGAACAGCGTGCCGAACATCACCAGGGCGAGGGTCTCCGGGTTCATACCTCTTCCCCCTTCAGTTTGTAGCTGTCGCGCACGAAGTTGGCCACGCCCTGCGCCAGAAGCATCAAAAGCGCCACCGGCATCACCGTCTTGTAGGGATACAGCGGCGGCTTCCAGGCGCTCCAGCTGCGCTCCCACTGCTGCCAGCTCTCAAGCGCGTAGTTGATCGCCGCCCAGCTCAGCGCGCACACGAAGGGTATGAAGATCAGCCAGAAGGTGATGACCCTGAGCCAAAGCTGCACCCGCGCCGGCATCTGCAACACGATGATGTCGATGCGCACGTGGCGGTCGTAGAGCAGCGTGTAGCCCATGCCCAGCATGAAATGCGCGCCGTAAAGGTACACCGTCACCTCGAAGGCCCACATCGTCGGCGCGTTGAATATCTTGCGCGCGATCACCTCGTGCAAGACCACGTAGACCAAGGGCAGGATGAGAAGCGCCACCCAGCGGCCGCAAAACTCGCTGAAGGCGTCCACCGCCCGCACAAATTTTTTCATCGCAATGCCCTCCCCTGGAGGCGCCCACCGCTCAGGCCTGGGGCCGGGGCAGCGCCCGGCCCCAGGCCTTGGTCCATCAGAACCGCCGCACCTACTGCAGGTGCCAGCCCTTGCTCTTTTGCTCGCCGCTGATGTACTGCTCGAAGGGCCACGGGGCCACGCCGCCGCGCATCTTGCGCCAAGGCGCGTAGTCCTTCTTGAACTGGTCCATCGAGTCCAGGATCTTCTTCGTGTCAGGGTGCTTGGACTTCACTTCCTCAAGATAGGCCTGGGTCACCTTGGCGAACTCGTTGAGCGTGTCGTCGTCCATGCTCACGAACTCGACCTTCTTGCCCATCTCCTCGATCGCCTTGATGTTCAGGTTCTCGATCCAGTGATAGCTCCAAAGCTGGGTCTCCTTGGCGCAGATCTCCACGATCGCCTTCAGGTCGTCGGGAAGCTTCTCCCAGGCCTTCTTGTTGATGAACACGTCGAACTGGCAGCTCGGCTGGTGCACGCCGGGCTCGATCACGTACTTGGTGATCTCGTGGAAGCCCAGCGGCAGGTTCACCGCCGGGCTGCTGAACTCGCACGCGTCGATGATGCCGCGCTCAAGCGCCAGGTAAATCTCGCCGCCGGCCAGGGGGGTCACCGAGACCCCAAGACGGGTCAGGATGTCCATGTACCAGCCGGGCGTGCGGACCTTCATCCCCTTGAAGTCCGCCATGCTCGTCGCCCGCTTGCTGCTGTGCAGGCCCAGCTCCTGGCCGGAGTTGCCGCAGAAGAACGGCACCAGGTTGAACTGAGCGTAGAGGTCGTCCATCATCTGCTTGCCGCCGCGCTCGTAGTACCAGATGTTGTAACCCTCGTAGTCCACCCCGAAAGGCACCGACGCGAAGGCCGTGAACGCCTCGTTCTTGCCCTTCCAGTAGCCCGGCCAGCTATGGCCGACCTCCACCACGCCCTTGCTCACCGCGTCGAAGGTCTCCATCGCCGGAACGATGGCGCCGGCCGGGAACACCTTGATGTTCAGACGGCCGCCAGAGGCCGCCCGCACGCTGTCGGCGAAGTGCTCCATCATGTCGTAGAACAGGATGCCCGTGGTCCAGGGACCGGTCATGCGCCAGTTGACCTTGTCCTTGCTCGTCTCCCACTTCTTGTTCTTCCATTCAGCGTGGCGCGGGTCCTCGCCAAATTTGGCGTACTTTTTCTCCGCCGCAAACGATCCGCCGGCCAACACCAGGCCAACCGCCAGCGCCACAAAAACCAACACCATCCGCCTCGCTAACTTGCCCATCGTCCCTCCCATGCCTTTGTCTGGTTAACGGCTTTTTCCCGTTACAGCCGCGCCCCCGGAAAAAGCTCCCGGAGCGCGCCCCGCTCCTTGGCTTGGCCGCTTCCCGGCGGCCGCCCTCAGCCCTGCTCGGCCGCCTCGGCCTCGGCCAGGGGGTCCACCGGCCGGGCCAGGTAGAAGCGGCCGTCCTCGCTGCGCGCCACGATGCCGGCGCCCACCAGGCCCTCCAGGGCCTTGGGGCGGTAATCACGCAATCCGAAGCGCAGCCAGTCGGGCTTGGCCCAGGAAAACTGCACCGCGCTGGCGGAATCCACCGCCCCTCGGCGCTGGAGTTCGTCCACGATGCCCCGGCTGGCGTGCATGATCTTCTTGGCCGCGATGTAGCGCGTGAGCATGTAGACCAGGGCCAGGAAGAGGATGCCAACGATGATCTGCGTGGTGTCGTTCATGAAACCTGCCTTGTTGGGGTGGATCAGGATGAGGGGGCCGCCGCCGCGCCTTCCGCGCCGGAGCCCGCAGCCTCATTCTAACACCACCGCCCCCCGCTTCCGCCCTCCCTGAAGCCCGGACCAGGCCCCGCGTCAGTAGGTTAGGACCATGCCGCCGTCGAAAAGCAGGTCGCCGCCCACCAGGTACCTGGCGTGCTTGCTGAAACCGAAGGCGAACAGGTTGCCGGCCTCGATGGGGTGCATCATGTCCTTGACCCGCGAGCGGCCCAGCATCACGTCGCGCACCACCTCCTCCGGGGTGATGCCGCGCTGGGCGGCCTGGGCCGGTATCTGGTTCAGGGCCAGCGGGGTCTTGACGAAACCGGTGCTGACGCTGAAGGAGCGGATATTGCCGCCGCCCTCGGCGCTGATGGACTGGGAGAGAGCGCGCATGCCGAACTTGGTGATGTTGTAGACCGACTTGTTCATGGTGCACATGCGGCCGTGGACCGAGGACATGTTGCCGATGACCCCGCGGCCGTCGGCGCTTTTTTTCATGTGGGGGATGCAGAGCTTGGCCATGTAGAAGGGCGCGCGCAGCATGATGCGGGTCATCAGGTCGTATTTTTCCATGGGGAAGTTCTCGATGGCGTCCACGTGCTGGAGCCCGGCGATGCTGGCCAGGTACTTGATGGCCCCCAGCTTGGCCGCCTCGGCCACCGCGGACTCGATCTCCTGGTCGCTGGTCAGGTCGCACTTGATGAAGACCATCTGTCCGCCCAGGTCGCGGGCGATTTGCTGGGTCTTCCTGCCCTCGGCCTCGTTGATGTCCAGGCCGACCGTCATCAGGCCGTTGACCGCCGCCGCCACCGCGGTGCCGCGGCCGATGCCGTTGGCCGCGCCGGTGACGATGCAGACGTTGCCGGGGTGGAAGTCGGGGTCCTGGAGAATGAGGACTTCCTCTTTGCTGATGGCCGGCTCGTTGATGTCCATGCCTGTCTCTCCTCAGGGGCTATGCGGGTGGGGGCTGGTTTTCGGAACGCCAAACCGAATGAGCAAGATTCAGGCCAGCTATCCCGTAGCTGGGGCCGGGGCCGGCCGGCGCGGGGAATTGATCGTGGGCTCAAACAGTTGGGAGGGCCTACTTGTGAGATTGAGCCAGGCGGGGCTTGCTTTTCAAGCGCAAAGGGATTAAATTCGCGTAGCATTATTGATACATGTAGACAAAAGACTACGGAGCTCCCCATGCCCAGCCGCAAGGCGACCGCCGCCCCCGATCCCGCCGTCACCCAGCTCAACCCGGACGAGTTGGCGGCCCTGCCGCCGGCCCTGGCCCAGAAGGTCCTGATGTACCAGCTTATTCTGGACCACATCCACAACGGGGTGCTGGTGGTGGACGCCCAGGGCTACGTCACCCATTTCAACGAGCCCTACGGCCGTTTCCTGGGGGTGGACCCCAAGGCCCAGATCGGCCGCCACGCCCTGGAGGTGGTGGAGAACACCCGCATGCACATCGTGGCCCAGACCGGCAAGCCGGAGATCAATTACACCCACCGCATCAAGGGCCAGGACATGGTGGTGCAGCGCATCCCCATCTACCAGAACGGCCGGGTGATCGCGGTCTTCGGCCAGGTGATGTTCAAGGACGTGCGCGACGTCAGCCGCCTGGCCCGCAAGCTCTCGCTGCTGGAGTCCAAGGTAAAGTTCTATGAAAACGAGTTGATAAGCCTGCGGGCCACCCGCTACACCATGGACAGCATCAAGGGCGTCAGCCCGGCGGTGCGCGACCTGAAGAACGAGGCGCTCATGGCCGCGGCCAACCAGGCCCCGGTGCTCGTCAGCGGCGAGAGCGGCACCGGCAAGGAGCTGTTCGCCCAGGCCATCCATGACGCCAGCCCCCGCCGGCTGCACCCATTCATCCGGCTAAACTGCGCCGCCATTCCCCGCGACCTTTTCGAGGCCGAGCTGTTCGGCTATGCCCGCGGGGCCTTCACCGGCGCGCGCAGCGAGGGCAAGCCGGGCAAGTTCGAGCTGGCCCACGGGGGCACCATCTTCTTGGACGAAATCGGCGAGCTGCCCTTGGCCATGCAGCCCAAGCTATTGCGGGTGCTGGAGGAAAAGGAGTTCGAGCGCGTGGGCGGCACCAAGCCGCTCCGGAGCGATTTCCGCCTGATCGCCGCCACCAACCAGAACCTGGAGGCCATGGTCGGCGAGGGGCGCTTCCGCAAGGACCTCTTTTACCGCCTCAACGTCATCCCCCTGGCCATCCCGCCCCTGCGCGAACGCACCGAGGACATCATCCCCCTGGCCCGCCACCTGCTGGCCCAGATGGACCAGGGCGGCTCGGAGGAGGCCTATCATCTGACTCCAGAGGCCCAGGAGGTGCTGACCGGCTATGCCTGGCCCGGCAACGTGCGCGAGCTTTCCAACGTTTTGGAACGGGTGCTCTCGACTGGCTCCGGCCGGGTCATCCGCCTGGAAGACCTGCCTTTTTACCTCAGGCGCGCCCCCAAGAGCCGGCCCGGCCCCGGCCACTGGCGGCTGAAGGAGGTGGTGGCCCGGGCCGAGCGCGAGGCCCTGGGCCACGCCCTGGCCGAGACCGCCGGCAACAAGGCCGCCGCCGCAGCCATGCTGGGCATCCACCGCACCCTGCTCTACAAGAAGCTCAAGCGCCATGGACTGGAGGGAACCGGCGGGGACGAGGGAGCCCTGTAGCAATAATGCTACAAGCTCTGCCGGGTTACGTATTGACAATGTAAATATTTATGTCATACTGGGGCTTGTAGGCCATATAATCGGCCGACAGGCGAGTTAACTATATTTCGTTTACGGGGGGTATAAGCAGAGACATGGAATATTTTTTCAACGGATCCTGGTTTCATTGGGATGACCACAAGGCAAAAAAGAACCATGAGAAGCACGGCGTAACTTTTCCGGAGGCCTGCGAGGTCTTCGACGACCCCTTTTACCACATGGAAGCAGCCGGCGCCGAGGCCGAGGAACGCTGGCTGATACTCGGGTACTCCACCCGGCAGCGGCTGCTGGCGGTGGTGGCCGCAGCACCGGAAGAACAGGCCTGGCGCATCATCTCGGCCCGGCCGGCCACCCCCGGCGAAAGGCAAAAATATGAGGAAGATGACTCCAACTAAGGACCGCCCCACCACCAGCATCACCATGCGTATGCCAGTGGACGTGCTGGAAGACCTGCGGCGGGTGGCGGCATACAAGGGCATGAGCGGTTATCAAGCCCTGATCAAGTATTATGTTGGCCAGGGCCTGCGCGAAGACCTGCAGCAGATGCGTAAAAACAACCTGCTCAAGACCATCGAGGACATCCTGGAGCGGAAAAAGGTGACGCCCGAGGTGATCGCCGAGATCAAGGCCGCCACCGCCGCGGCCTGAACGTTGCGGGGCCAATCGAGTTTTGGGACTCGCCAGGGCTTGGATTTGCTGGTATTTCCTTAGCGGACCCCCAACTATAAGCAGCAGGTGCGGTGAAGCATGGCCCTCAGCCCCCTCATTTTGAACAAGCTCAAGGAAGTCGAGGAGCGTTTCGACGAACTGGAGAAGCGCTTGGCCCTGCCTGAGGTGCTGGCCAGCCACGAGGCCTTCCAGAAGATCGCCAAGGAGCGCTCGGACATCGAGGCCCTGGTCAGCGCCTATCGCGACTACGTGCGCCTGGGCGAGGAGCTGGCCGGCAACCGCGAACTGATGAAGGACCCCGACCCGGAGATGGCCGAGCTGGCCAAGGCCGAGGCCGAGGCGGCCGAGGCGCGGCTGGACGAGCTGGAGCGGGAGATATCCATCCTACTCTTGCCCAAGGACCCCAACGACGAGAAGAACGTCATCCTGGAGATCCGGGCCGGCACCGGCGGCGAGGAGGCGGCCCTGTTCGCCGCCGACCTGTTGCGCATGTACCTGCGCTTCGCCGAGAACAAGCGCTGGAAGGTGGAGATCATGAGCACCTCGGAGTCGGCCACCGCCGGCTTCAAGGAGGTCATCGCCCTCATCGCCGGCCAGGGGGCCTACAGCCAGCTCAAGTACGAGTCCGGGGTGCACCGGGTGCAGCGGGTGCCGGCCACCGAGAGCCAGGGGCGCATCCACACCAGCGCCGCCACCGTGGCCGTGCTGCCAGAGGCCGAGGAGGCCGAGGTGGACGTGCGGCCGGAGGATCTGCGCATCGACGTCTACCGCTCCACCGGGGCCGGCGGCCAGCACGTCAACACCACCGATTCCGCGGTGCGCCTCACCCACCTGCCCACCGGCCTGGTGGTCACCTGCCAGGACGAGCGCAGCCAGCACAAGAACCGGGCCAAGGCCATGAAGGTGCTGGCCAGCCGCCTTTTGGACATGAAGGTGCAGGAGCAGCAGGCGGCCGAGGCCGCCAGCCGCAAGAGCCAGGTGGGCAGCGGCGACCGCTCCGAGCGCATCCGCACCTACAACTTCCCCCAGAACCGGCTGACCGACCACCGCATCGGCCTGACCCTGTACAACCTGGATCAGGTGATGAACGGCGAACTGGGCGACGTCATCCCGCCGCTCACCGCCCACTTCCAGGCCGAGGCCATCAAGGCGGTGGGGGCCTAGGCCGGCTTGGCCCAGACCTGGACCATCGGCAAGCTGACAACCTGGGCGGCCGAGCACCTGGCGGGGCGCGGCGTCTCGGCCCCGCGCCTTTCCGGCGAGCTGCTCCTGGCCCACAGCCTGGGGCTGAGGCGCATCGACCTCTACCTGCGTTTCGAGCAGCCGCTGACCCCGGAGGAGCTGGCCGCCTTCAAGGCGCTCATCCTGCGCCGACGGGCCGGCGAGCCGGTGGCCTACATCCTGGGCCGGCGGGAGTTCTACGGCCTGGATTTCAAGGTGGGCCCCGGCGTGCTGGTGCCCCGGCCGGAGACCGAGCTTCTGGTGGAGGAGGCGCTCAGGCGCCTGCGCCGGGAGCCCGAACCGCGCCTTTTGGACCTGTGCACCGGCTCCGGCGCGGTGGCGTGCGCGGTGTTGGCCAATCTGCCGGAGGCCACGGCGGTGGGGGTGGATCTTTCGCCGGAGGCCCTGGGCTATGCCCAGGCCAACGCGGCCGCCCTGGGCCTGGCCGGCCGGGTGACCTGGTTGGCCGGCGACCTCTGGGACGCGGTGGCCCCGGCCGGGGGCTTTTTCCCGGTCATCACCGCCAACCCGCCCTATGTGACCGAAACGGAATGGCCGGGATTATCGCCGGAGGTGCGCGACTTCGAACCCCGGCTGGCCCTGGTCGGCGGGGCCGACGGCCTGGACCTGGCGCGGGCCATCATCGCCGGGGCCGGGGCCTTCCTGCGCCCCCTGGGCTGGCTGCTGATGGAGCTGGGCGCGGGCCAGGCCCCGGCGGCCCAGGCCCTGGCCAGCGCCGCCGGCATCTTTTGCGAAATAACCACCATCAAGGACCTGGCCGGGGTCGAACGGGTGCTGGCCTGCCAGCGGGGGGACTGGGGCTAGGGCCGGCCTGCGCCCGGTGGTTCAGACCAATTTCATTCCCTCTGGGTCTGACACCCCGAAGCCTACCTCGGCTTTACTTGTTTACGCCCAAAATGCACGGGCGGGGATAACACCCGCCCCCGCGAAGAATAATCAGGCATTTGTTATTTGTTTCATGGCTTTGTGTCAGGCCAGCCCGCGCCGGCGGCGACGCCCGCCAACTCCCCGAACGAGCATGCCCGCGCCCGCGCTCCACGCGGGGCCCAAATAGCCGGGTCGCTGGCGGCGAAGCCGACCAGGCAGCGCGCGCCAGCGGCGGCGGCCAGGTGGCTGACCCCGCTGTCGGCTCCGATGTAGAGCGGCGCGGCCCTGAGCGCGGCCGCCAGTTCGGCCAGGGGCGGGTCGGCCAGGACGGAATGGACCGCGCCGGACGCGGCCAGGGCGCTCGCCAGGCCGGCGCGGTAATCCGGATCCTCGGCCGGCCCCAGGACGACGAGCGGCGGTCCCGACTCGGCCGCCAGGCGCAGGGCCAGGCCGGCGACGAGCTCCGGGGGCAGGCGCTTGGCCGGGCCGCCGCTGCCGGGCGCGATGACCGGCGAGCCGGGCGCGGGGGGCCGGGGAAGCAACAGGCCCAGGGCTGGGGCCGGGGGCAGGCCCAGGTCGGCCAGGGCCTGTTCCTGCACCAAGCCGGCGTGCAGCGCCAGGCCCGGCGCGGGGCGGGTGGGCACGGTCCAGACCTGGGGCACCACGGCCCCCAACCGGGCCAGCAGGACCGGGTCCGGCCGGTGGGCGAAGACCGCCGCCCGGCCGAAGCCGGCCAGCCAGGCGTCCAGAACGGGATGGGGGTCGGGGCGGAACAGGGGGCTGAAGCGGGCCGACTCGCGGTCGTGGACCCGCTCTGGCGGCAGCACCAGGCGGCCCCACTCCGGCCGGCCGATGAGGTGCAGACCGGCCGGCCGGCTCGGCCCGCCAGGCCGGCTCGGCCCGCCAGGCCGGCTCGGCCCGCCAGGCCGGCTCGGCCCGCCAGGCTCGGCGGCGGCGGCCAGCCGGCCCAGGGCCGGCCAGGAGATGACGAAATCGCCCAGGGCTCCGAAGTGCAGGACCAGGGTGGGTGTCACGGCGGCCTCCCTCGGCGCAAGGCTATCCCCTGGCCCGGCCGGCCGCCAGCCGCGAAATATCCTCAACCGAGGGACGCTAGTCCACGCTCCAGCCCATGGCCCTGGGCAGCCAGAGCACGGCGCTGGGCCAGTAGGTCATGAGCATGAGCACCGCGATCTGGATCAGAACCGTGGGCATGACCGCCTTGCTCACGTAGATCAGGTCCTTGTTGCGCATGGCCCCGGTGATGTACAGGCTCACGCCCAGCGGGGGGGTGCAGTAGCCGATGGCCAGGTTGACGGTCATGAGAAGGCCGAAGTGGACCACGTTGATGTTGTACTGCTCCAGCATGGGCAGGAAGATCGGGGTGAGGATCAGGGTGGCGCTGATGATGTCCATGAACATGCCCACCACCAAGAGCCAGGCGTTGATGATGAGCAGGAATATCCAGGGCTCGGAGATGGAGCCCACGATCATCTCGCTGAGCTGCATGGGGATGTTCTTGAGCGTCAGGTACTTGCCGAAGGCGGTGGCCCCGGCCACGATGATGAGCAGGGTGGCGCTGGTCACGGCGGAATTGACCATGAGCTTCTTCACCTGGCCCCACTTGGTGGTGCGGTGGATGAAGAGCTCGACGATGAAGGCGTATACGCAGGCCACCACCGCCGCCTCGTTGGCGGTGAAGGCCCCGCTGAAGATGCCGCCGAAGATGACCACCGGCAGCATCAGGGACCAGAAGCCTTCCTTGAAAGCGGCGATCACCTCGCCGAAGGTGGGGGTGGGGGCGGTCTGGAAGCCGGGATGGCGCCGGGCCCAGACGTAGCAGTAGGCGCACATGCCGGCCATGATGAAGATGCCGGGCACGAAGCCGGTGAGGAACAGGCCTTCCAGGGAGCAGGCGCTGACCATGGAGTAGAGGATCATGGAGATAGAGGGTGGTATGATCACGCCCAGGTTGGGGGCGGTGGTCATGACGCCCACCGCGAACCGCTCGCGGTAGTTGTTGTCGATCAAGGCCGGGATCATGAAGCCGCCGATGGCCACCACCGTGGCCACGGTGGAGCCGCTGATGGCCCCGAACATGCCGCAGGCCAGCACGCCGGCCATGGCCAGGCCGCCGGGCAGCCAGCCCACGGTGACGTTGGCCACCTTGATCAGCTTGTCCACGATGGACCCGCTGGTCATGACGTTGCCGCAGAGGATGAAGAACAGCACCACGATCAGCGCGAAGTTGTCCATGGCGCGGAACACGGCCTGGACCAGGAAGATGAGGGGGATTTCGCTGAACAGGGCGAAGCCCACCACCGAGGTGAGGAACAGGCAGAGAAAGACCGGGATGGTGGTGGCCATGGCGCCCAGGAGCACCAGGAGGATGATGATGCCGCTCGCCTCCACGATGTATCGCCTTTCGTGCCGCTCCCGCCGCCAGGGATGCCGCTCCCTGCCGCGGGGGATGGGGTGGTGACAGGCTGGCCGACTCGCCCGCCGGGCGAAGGTTCACTTGCCCTCGAATCCGCCCGCTAGGCCCGTTTGGCCCTGGCCTCGTTGAAATCCTTCCACATGTTCTGGATGGTGCGGATGCCCATCATCACGCCCATGAGCGGCAGGATGGAGTAGAGCACCACCAGGGGAATTTCCAGGATGATGGTCTTTTGGTCGGTCTGGGCCTGCTGGGCCGCCATGTCGCTGCCCAGGGTCACCATGAAGACCGCGTAGGCCAGCACGGCCAGGTTGCTGACCATGGCCAACGGCGCCCGCAGGCGCGGCACCAGTTGCACCACGACGTCGATGGTGATCTGGCTGCGGTTCTTGATCGCCGCCGAGCAGCCGACGAAGGTAGTGTAGATGATGATTTCCCGGATCAGCTCCTCGGACCAGGCCAGGGTGTAGTTGAACCCGTAGCGCAGGACCACGTTGATGAACAGGGAGATCATGCCCACCATCACGCACAGGTAGAGGCTCCATTCCTCGAACCAGGATAGGGCCTTGTCCAGGGCGTTCAGGATAAGGGTGAACATAACCGTCCTCGCCGTGATGTTGATCGGGCCGGGAGGGGGTCAAGCCTCCCGGCCCGCGGGATGCCTTCCGGCTACTTGCCGTAGCCCAGGAACTCCTGCACCTGCTTCAGGTAGTCCTTGCCGATCTTGTCGGCGAAGTCGTCGTGGACCTTGTCGCCCAGCTTGCGCAGGGTGGCGTAGTCGGCGTCGGAGAGCTTGTGGAAGGTGACGCCGTCCTTGGCGATGGCCTCCTGCTTGGTCTGCGCGCTCTGCTCCCTGGCCTGGGCGCGGTAGATGGTCGCCTGCTCCTTGACCACCTTGATGAAGGTCTTCTGCAGGTCGGCGGGCAGGCTCTTGAACCAGGCCTCGTTGAAGATCCAGATGAACAGGCCCTGGGCGTAGTCAAGCTCGGTGTAGTGCTTGCACACGTCGAACTTCTTGTCCAGGTAGCAGACCAGGGCGGTGTGGTCCAGGCCCTCGATGACGCCCTGCTTCAGGGCGGTGGGCACGTCCGGCCAGGGCATGGCCACCGGGTTGAAGCCCCAGGTCTGGTAGATGAGCTTGTTCACCGGGGCCTCGGCGATGCGGATCTTCACCTTGCGGGCCTCGTCCAGGTTGGTCACCGGCACGGTGGTGGCCCAGCCGTACTGGCCATAGGCGGTGATGTCCACGCCCATGATGCCCTTGTCCTTCATGCCGTCCAGGAAGTGCTGGAACAGCTTCTCGTTGCCGGCGAACTTGTCCAGCTTGTCAAAGTCGTTGATGAGGTAGGGCAGCATGACCAGGCCCATGCGGGGGCCCATCTGGGGCGCGGCCACCGAGCTGATGCTCATGCCCTGGATGGCGCCCATCTGCACCTGGTTGACCACCTCGGTTTCGCCGCCCAGCATGGAGAAGGGCAGATACTCGAAGTAGATCTGGCCGTTGGTCTGCTTCCAGAGCTCGTCGCGGATGGCGAAGCCCGCGAAGACGCCCTTGATGGCGGGGTGGCTGACGTTGCTGACCTTGATCTTGTACTTGGCCGTGGAATAGTCGAAGGCCGGCTTCCAGGCGTCCAGCGACGGCTTCTTTTTCTCGGCGGCCAGGGCCGCGCCCGCGGCCAATCCGATCACCACCAGCATCGCGGTGAGCACTACCATCCATTTGGCGAAACGCATAACCCCTCCCTCTGGCTTGCCTGCAAGAGTTTGCAGCGATTTTGTTGGTCTGCCGCTCCGATGGGCGGCCGGTTGCGCCTGCCTGCGCCCGTCATCACCCCCTTTTCCAGGCCCGCCGCATGCGAAAAAGTTTACTAAACCATCACGCCCCGCCGCCAAGCGGCGTCAGCGGGGCAACAACTCCTGTTCGGCCCGCAGCCGGCGCTGCTGCTCCAACTGCTCGGCCGAATGCTTGACCAAGAGAACCGGCGTCTTGCACTTGTTGAGCACGGTGTGCACCACGCTGCCGCCCAGGATCTCCTCCCATTCGCTCAACCCGCTCTGGGTGATGAGCACCAGGTCGAAGCCCTCGTCCTGGGCGATGGAGCAGATGACCGGTCCCGGATTGCCCTCCTCGATCCGGGTCTCGTACTCCACCTCGGCCTTGGCGAAGGGCTTGGCCGCCGCCGCCAGCACCTCCTGGGCCCGTCTGCGCATGCCCTCCAGGATGCGCTCCTGGTCGGAGAGGCTGATGCCCCGGTTCTGCAGGCGTTTGTTGTTCAGCACCGTCAGCAGGGTGACCCGCAGGGGCATGCGCCAGTTGAGCTTGATGGCGTATTCCTCAGCGGTCAGGGAGTTGCGCGCGGTGTCCACCGGAATGAGGATGTTGCTCTTCATGGCCTGCCTGCCTCGTTAACGCGGTTGTGTCATGCGCCGCGGCGGCCGCGGGGCGCCGCGGCGCCCCGGCTGCGTGGGCTGCCGCCGGGTGCATCCTCGGTCCACCTGGCTCCTCCCGCGGGGTCCCTGGCCGCGATGCCGGAGCGCCAAGTGCGCGCGCCGTTGCCTGCCAACAAGGCCGAGGTTGCGGTTGGGGCCGTCCGTGGATGTCAAGGTGCTCTGGCAGCACTCGTTTTCGGTTGGGCAAGTGCGGGAGGTGTCTATCTGAACTCGGATAGAGGCTAACAAATGTGTCCACCCCAGGTCAAGGAATAATGGCCGATAAAGCGCTAGAGATAGTGCCCTATTTCACTATTGCCCGCCCTCGCCCCGCTGGCGGCCCAGGGCCAGGCGCACCGCCGCCAGCAGCTCTGGCGCCCGGTAGGGCTTTTGCAAGCTGCCGTCGGCCAGGCGCCAGGCGGAGGCGGCGGGCTGGCCGGATTCGAACATGCCGCTGGCCATGACCACCTTGACCCAGGGGTGGGCGGCCTTGATGCGCGCCAGCACCTCCCCGCCGTTCAGGCCCGGCATCACCACGTCCAGCAGCACCAGGTCCACCGGCGGCCGCCCGCCGGCCAGGGCGGCCAGGGCCTCCTCGCCGTCGGCCGCGGTCTCCACCTGGTAGCCGGCCAGCAGCAGGATTTCCCGCGCCAACTGCCGCACCACCGCCTCGTCGTCCACCACCAGCACCCGGCCGCCGCCCGCGTCCGGGCCGGGCTGGTCGGCTTCGGCGGCCGGGGCCGGGGCGCGCCGGCCCGGCGGCAGGTGGATGCGCACCGCCGTGCCCTGGCCGGGGGCGCTTTCAATGAGCAGCACGCCGCCGTGCCCCTGCACGATGCTCAGCACCATGGCCAGGCCCAGGCCGGTGCCGTGCTCCTTGGTGGTGAAAAACGGCTCCACGGCCTGGGCGCGGGTGACGGGATCCATGCCGTGGCCGGTGTCGATGACGCTGAGCCTCAGCGCCCGCGGCCCCAGCCCGACCAGCTCCGGCGGGGCGCCGGGGCCCAGTTCCACCAGGTCCAGCTCCAGGGTCAGGACGCCGCCCATGGGCATGGCGTCGCGGGCGTTGATGCACAGGTTCATCAGGGCCTGGTTGAGCTGGCCGGCGTCGGCCTCCACCGGGGGCAGGCCCTGGCCCAGGCGCACGTCGAGCTTGAGATTGGGCGGGAAGCTGTGCTCCAGGATGGCCAGCACCTCGGCCACCACCGCCCCCAGCATCACCGGTTCGCGCCGGCCCTGGTGGGTCTTGGAAAGGGTCAGGAGTTGCTGGGTGAGCTGGGCGGCCCGGCCGGCCGAATCGTCGATGATCTTGACGTAGCGGGCCAGGCGGGGGGCCAGGTCGGGCTGGGCCAACAGGAGCGAGGAATAGCCCAGGATGCCGGAGAGCAAGTTGTTGAAGTCGTGGGCCAGACCGCCGGAAAGCGTGCCCAGGATCTCCATCTTCTGGGCCTGCATCAGTTGGCTTTGCAGGCGGTGCTGCTCGGTCAGGTCCCTGGCCAGGCCATAGAAGCCCTGCAGCTGGCCGTCCTTGCGCAGGGGGGTGAGGAAGCCCTCCAGCAGGCGCGGGTTGCCCTGGCGGTCCAGCAGGGTGAAGCCAACCTGGGTGAGCGGCTGGTCGCCCCGCACCGCCTGGCGGATGCGGGCCAGTATCTGGTCCTCCTGGTCGGGGGCCAGGAAGGCGCTGAAAAGCATGCCGTGCACCTCGGCCGCGGAACGGTCCAGCAGCCGCTCCATGGCCGGGTTGATCTCCATGACGTAGCCGCCGCGGCTGAGCACGTAGCCCGGATCGGGTGAATGGTCGAAAAGCTCGCGGTAGCGGCGCTCGCTCTGGGCCAGGTAATCCATGGACTGGTGCAGGCGCTCGCTCATGGCGTGCAGCGAGCGGGCCAGGTCGGCCATCTCGTCGCCGCCGGAGACCGCCAACGGCTCCGGCTCCAGCACTCCCCCGGCGATGCGGTCGGCCATGGCCGCCAGCCGCCGGGCCGGGTTGACGACCAGGCGGCCCAAGAGCGGCACCAGCACCAGGGCGGTCAGGACCAGGAACATGGCCAGCACCAAGAGCGCGCCCTTGGCCAGGCCGGTCTTGACCGGCGCCAGGAAGTCGCTCTCCCTGGCCTTGACCGCCACGATCCAGCCGGTGGGGCCGAAGGTGCGGAAGGCGACCAGGTGGGGTTCGTCCTCCTGGCGCCAACGAATCAAGCCCTCGCCCTGGTCCAGGATGGCCTGGATCAGCTCCGGGGTTTCGGCCTGGGCCTCGCCGCCGCGGGGATGGACGACCAGCTTGCCCGCCCAGTTGACCACGAAGGCGTAGCCGTGTTTGCCCACCACCAGGCCCTTGATCTCCTGGGCCAGGGCCTCCTCGGCCGCCTGGTAGAAGCGCTGGTCCACCAGCATGGGGAACTCGCCCTTGTAGGCGCTGACGCAGATGACCCAGGACCAGGGCTCGAAATATTCCAGGGCGGCGGCCTTGGGCCGGGGTTGGTCCTCGCCGGGGTTGGCCCAGACGGATTCCAGGTAGCCCCGGCGCATCTCGGCCCCCTGGCGCACGAAGTCCACCCAGGCCACGTCCTGGCCCTCGATCACGGGGTGCACCGCCAGGGTGATGGACCGGGGGGCCTGGCTGACGTCCCAGACAAAGGGGTAGCCGGTCTGGCCGACGCGCTGGGAAAGCAGTATCTCGCGCACCCGCTGCTGGGCCTGTTGCCGGCTCAGTTCGCCCGCCAGCTCGCGCTGGTGGAACAGGCGGCACAGGTCCAGGTCGATGCGCGCCATCTGGCTCAGGTCGCGGCGGATCAGGTCGCGGTCCTGCTGGCGGTGCAGGCGCATGGTCTGATAGTGGTTCTGCACCTGGCCCAGCACCAGCTCGGCCCGGGCCGCGATCTCCTCGGCCAGCATGCTCTCCAGTTGGCGGCCGGCCACCCAGTTGTTGAGCACGGTCAGGCTGGCCAGGCCGATGAGGGCCAGGGCGCCCACCGCGCCCAGCAGCTTGGCCTTGAGGCGGGGCCGCCAGATGGTGCTAGGGGTTGTCGGCAAGCGGGATAGCCCCTCCCTCCCGCACCAGATAGGCCGCGCCGTCAACCGCCGCCCAGACCGGACCGCCAAACACCGCCGCGGCCGAGCTCACGGCCGCTTCGGGGTCCACGTCGCGGTAGAAATGGCTGAGCAGCAGGGCGCGGACGCCGGCCCGGCGGGCCAGCTCGCCGGCGGCGCGGGGGTGGATGTGGCCGGGCTTGGGCGCCTCGTCGCCGCCGGCGCAGTGGGCCAGGAGCAGATCGGCCCCGCGGCAGAAATCGATGAGCCAGGGCGCGGCCGCGCTGTCGCCCAGGTAGACCAGGCTGGCCCCGCCGGCGGCGATCCGCCAGGCCAGGCTCTGCGGGGTGTGGGCGGCCGGGGCGCAGGTGACGGCCAGGGGGCCCAGGACCAGTCCCTGGCCGGGCTCCAGCCACCAGCAGCGCAGCCTTTCCGGCGGCGGGCGCAGCCAGGCGCCGAAAGGGGCCTGGATCCCGGCCAGGATGGGCTCCAGGCCGGCCGGGGCCAGCAGGTCCACCCCCGGCCCCTGGTTGAGGTTGGGGTCGTAGTTGAGCGCGAAAAGCAGGGGAACCAGGTCGCCCAGGTGGTCGGGGTGGGGGTGGCTGAGCGCCACGGCGGCCACGCTGGCCGGATCGCGGCCCAGCTCGGTCAGCCGCCGCCAGGCCCCGGCTCCCAGGTCCAGGAGCAGGCGGTAAGCGCCCTCCTCCACCAGATAGGCCGGCGAGGAGCGCCGGGCGCGCAGTTCGCAACTGCCCGATCCTAGAACGGTTAGGCGCATGCCCCTCCGCTGCCCTGGCCTCCCCCCTTCCAGGCCCGCGGCCGTGGTACCCGGCGCAAGCAGAATCGCTTCCGATTCTCACCAACATAGCACAGCCCGCCGGGGCCTGACAATAATGGCAACGAATTGTAATGAGTTATCGCGGCGGGGCCGCGGCGGGGGCGCGGCGGCGCTCCAGGTCGGCCAAAAGCGAGGCCGGCACCCGCAGGCCGCCCCGCCCCACCCCCAGGGCGATGTCCGGCTTGGGCGCGCCGTGGAAATCGCTGCCGCCGCTCACCGCCAGGCCCAGCCGGGCGGCCAGGCGCGCCAGGGCGCGCGAAAGGGCGGGATCATGCTCGCTGTAATGGGCCTCCACCCCGTCCAGCCCGGCCTCCACCAGCCGCAGCAACAGGGGCTCCAGGGCCGCGAGCCCCAGCTTGAACAGGCCGGGATGGGCCAGCACCGTCACCGCCCCGGCCCTTTTCAGCATGGCGATGCCCTCGGCCGGAGGAAAGCGCCACTTGGACACATAGGCCGGCTTGCCCGCGGCCAAAAAACGCGCGAAGGCCTCGCCGCGGTTCTTCACCACCCCGCGCGCCACCAGGGCCTGGGCGAAATGGGGCCGCCCCACCAGATCGCCCCCGGCATAGGCCCGCACCTCATCCAGGCTGATGGCGATGCCAAGCTCGCCCAGCTTCTCGGCTATCTTTGGATTGCGCTCGGCGCGGGCGGCCTGGAGCCGCCCCAGCCCGGCGATGAGGCCGGGTTCGCGGTGGTCCACGAACAGGCCCAGCAGGTGCATGGAGGCCGGCATGCCCTGGCCCCCCAGACCCTCCAGGCTGATCTCCACCCCCGGCACCACCCTTTGCCCCAGGCGCCGGCCGGCGGCCAGGGCCTCCTCCAGCCCGGCCACGGTGTCGTGATCGGTGATCGCCACCGCCTTGAGCCCGACGGACCTGGCCGCCGCCACCAGCTCGGCCGGGGTCAGGCTGCCGTCGGAGGCGGTGGTGTGGGTGTGCAGATCGATGAGGTCCATGGAGCGGCTCCGGCCCGCCGGGAGCGCGGGGCTAATACTGCCCCCGGATGATGGCGGCGGCGCCGTCCTCCTCCATGGCCTTGAGCGCCTGGTCGAAGCCGGCGGCCAGCTCCTCGGCCCGCGGCCCCAGGCGGCGGGAGAAGGCGATGTAGAGCGGCGCCGAGGCCAGGGTGCGGGCGCGGATCAGGGCGTGGCTCAGCTTAAGCCGCCGTGCCACGTGCTCCAGGGTCAGCTCGCTGCCCAGGGCCAGTTCGCTGCGCCCCTCGGCCAGGTCGCGCAAAAGGCCCTCCAGGCTCCCGGCCTCCACCTTGATCAGCCCCGGCAGGCCGGTCAGGATCGGGCCGTAGTCGTAATCCAGGTTCACCCCCACCCGGCGGCCGGCCAGGTCCTCCAGGCCGCGCAGGCGCAGGCTGGAATCGCGCCGGATCAGGGCGATTATGCGCTCCCGGCTCAGGGGCCGGGCCGGAAAGACCAGGAAGCGCTCGCGTTCGGGGTTGCGCGAAAGGCTCATGATCGCCATGGCCCGGCCCTCGCGGACGTCGGCCAGGGCCTGGGTCCAGGTGGTGAAGACGAAGCGCGGAACCAGCCCCAGGCGCTGGCAGGCCTCGCCCACCAGCTCCACGTCCTGGCCCGCCGGACGGCCCTGGTCCAGGTATTCGTAGGGCGGGAAGTCCTCGCAGGCGATGACCAGCTCGCCCGCCGGCGCGGCCAGGACAGCCGCCGGCCACAGCCAGGCGAGGATCAGGAGCCAGACCGCCTTCTGCATGCGCTCGCCTCCCGGCGCGGGGTGGGGGCCGTGGCCCTGGGGGCGCCCGGCCTATCGCGATCATAGCGCCGCCGGGCCGGGGACGCAATCGCCCGGCGCGGCGGCCGGGCTAGAGCTGGAACCACTCCTTGAGCTTGTCGATCAACAGCGGGGTGGTCTTCTCGGTCAGGTTGATGGCGTCGCGCTTGCGGAACACGCCCTTGGTCTTCTGATAGCGGCGCAGGCCGGCCTTGGCCGGGCCGAACTCGCCGGTCTTGGGGTCGCGCTCGCGGTAGAGGAACAGCACCGTGGTCCAGGCCCCCCGGTTGAGCACCAGCTTGTCCAGCTGCTCCACCACCAGTTCGCCGTCCTCTTCATACTCGATAGTCAGGTCGTCGATCTCGCTGGCCATGCTTGGGCTCCCTGCCGGCTCCCCGCCGGAGGTGAAGGTTTTCGTCACGCGTTCTATATACCAGGCGGCGGGGCCGCGAGGCCAGCCCCGCGCCGCCGGGTCAAGCCCGCTCCCGGCCATGTTATACTTGGCCCCCGGAGAAACCGCCCATGCACGGCCCCATCCTCAGCTACCACCCCGGCCTGGCCGCCGGGCGCAACCTGCTCCTGACCAGCCGGCGCCCCCTGGACCGCCGCGACTACCTGGCCGTGGCCGGGGCGGCGGCGGTGCTATTGCCCCCGGTCTGCCGCCCGGACCTGTTCAACCTGGTGGCCGCCCTGGGCAAGCCCCACTTCCCCCGGCCGGCGGTGCACCTGGCCCTGGACGGCAAGGTGGGCAACCACTGGCTCTTCACCCGCCTGGGCCTGCCCCAGCCCCGCAGCCTGGTTTTCGCCGACATCCCCGCCGCCGCCGCCGCCTGGCGGGCGGGGCGGGTGGCGGCGGCCGGCATCCGGCCGCCCCTGGTGGCCAAGGGCGCCGGCGGGGGCCAGGGGCAGAACGTCTTTTTGGTCAAAAGCCCGGAGGAGCTGGAGGGCCTGGCCGGCCGCCTGGAGACCCGGTGCTTCCAGGGTCCCGACGGGCTGGTGTTGCAGGAGCGCGTGCAGCTGCCCGGCCGCGACGCCCGCGTGGCCTGCGTGGGCGAGGCGGTGGACGCCTTCTGGCGGCTGGCCCCGCCCGGCGAGGAATTTTTCACCAGCCTGAGCCGGGGCGGCCGGGTGGACCGGGAAGGCTGGCCGGAGCAGATGGCCCGGGCCGTGGCCCTGGCCCGGCGCTTCATGGCTCTGGCCGGGATCGACGTGGCGGGCATCGACGTGCTGGCGCCGGAGGAGGGCGAGCCGCTTCTGCTGGAGGTGAATTTCTACTTTGGCCCCAACGCCCACGGCGGCAGCGCCGGGGTGCGGGCCATGTTCCTGCGGGCCGCGCGCGCCTGGTTGGCGCGCCTGGGCCTGGACCCGGCCGGGGTGCGCCCGGCCTCGGACTGACTGACACCGAATGCTAAAAGCTTTTTTCGCTGTCGATGAGCAGGGTGACCGGCCCCTGGTTGGTGAGGTGCACGTCCATCATGGCCCCGAAGACCCCGGTGGCCACGGTGAGGCCCTTGTCGCTGAGGCGCTCCACGAAGCGCCGGTAGAGGGCTTGGGCCGGCTCCGGCGCGGCGGCCCGGCTGAAACCGGGACGATTGCCGCGGGCGCAATCGCCCCACAGGGTGAACTGGCTGACCACCAGCACCTGGCCGCCCGCGTCCCTGAGCGCCAGGTTCAGCTTGCCGGCGGCGTCGGGGAAGACCCTCAGGCCGGCGATCTTGTCGGCCAGCCAATCGGCGTCGGCCTGGGCGTCGGCCTGGCCCACGCCCAGGAGCACCATGAGGCCGGGGCCGATCTCGCCGGCCACCCGGCCGTCCACCTCCACCCTGGCCCGGCTCACCCGCTGCACCACCGCGCGCACGCGCCTCGGCTCCGCCCTACAGGTGGTCGATCATGCCGGCCAGGTAGCCGGCCCCGAAGCCGTTGTCGATGTTGACCACCGACAGCCCCGGCGCGCAGGAGTTGAGCATGCCCAACAGCGCGGCCAGGCCGCCGAAGGCGGTGCCATAGCCCACGCTGGTGGGCACCGCGATCACCGGCCGATTCACCAGGCCGGCCACCACCGAGGGCAGCGCGCCCTCCATGCCGGCCACCACCACGAAGCAGGTGGCCCGCTCCAGCACCTCGCGGCTGCCCAAGAGGCGGTGCAGCCCGGCCACGCCCACGTCGTAGAGCGTCTCCACGTTGGAGCCCATGAGCCGGGCGGTGAGCGCGGCCTCCTCGGCCACCGGCAGGTCGCTGGTGCCGGCGGCCACCACCGCGATGAGCCCCTTGCCGGGGCGCGCGCCGGATTTGGCCTCGCGGCACATGCAGTTGCAGGCGGCGTGATAGGTCAGCTCCGGGAAAACCTGGGCCACGGCGACGGCCTTGGCCGGGTCCACCCTGGTCACCAGCACCGCCGCGCCCTGGGCGTGGATGGCCCCGGCGATGCGCGCGATCTGCTCCGGGGTCTTGCCCTGGCCGAAGACCACCTCCGGGAAGCCCTGGCGCAGCACCCGGTGGTGGTCCACCCTGGCGAAGCCCAGGTCCTCGTAGGGCAGGGACTTCAGGCGGGTCAGGGCGGCGTCGGGGCTGGTCTCGCCCTGGGCCACCTGCTCCAAAAGCTCTTTGATCTTGTCCGGGTCCACGGGGGCCTCTTGTCGCGGTTGGGGGGTTGGCCTATAGTGAAACCGTATTTTATACCGGCCCCGCGCGGGCCGCCAACCCGTGTCTGCTGGTGGAAGACGCCATGAACCCCGTCGATGATCCGGCCAGCCTGGCCGAGGCCTGGATCGAGGTGCTAATCCTGGCCCCGGCCGCCCAGGCCGAGGCCGCCGCCGACCACCTGGTCAACCTCACCGGACGCGGCGTGGAGCTGGACGATTTCGCCCCGCCCCCCGCGCCGGTGGCGGTCAAGGGTTTTCTGGCCGCCGGGGCCGATCTGGCCGCCCAGAAGGCCGCCCTGGACCGCTACGCGGCCGAGCTTTCCCAGGCCGCCGGCCAAGAGGTGATTGTCAGGTTCCGCGCCCTGGCCGACCAGGACTGGGGCGAGAACTGGAAGAAGCACTTCCGGCCCCGCGCCCTGACCCGCCGCCTGGTGGTGGCCCCGCCCTGGGAGCGGGCCCTGCTGGGCGAGGGCCAGGTCGAGATCGTCATCGACCCCGGCCAGGCCTTCGGCACCGGCCAGCACGAATCCACCCTGCTCTGCCTCAAGCGCATCGAGCGCCAGGCCGAGCGCGGCGATCTGCCGGCCGCCATGCTGGACGTGGGCTGCGGCACCGGCATCCTGGCCCTGGCCTACCTGCTGCTGGGCGGGGGCCGGGCCACGGCCATCGACCTGGACCCCCTGGCCGTGGAGGCCACCCGGCACAACGCCGGGCTCAACGGCGTGGCCGGGCGCATCCAGGCCAGCGACACCCCCCTGGCGCGGGTGGAGGGGCGCTACCCGCTCATCACCGCCAACCTCACCGCCAAGGACCTGGAAGCCCTGGCCGCCGATCTGGCCGGCCATCTGGCCCCCGGCGGCGAGCTCATCACCGCCGGGCTGTTGGTGGGCCAGATCGACCAGGTGCGCCGGGCCTTCGCGGCCCAGGGGCTCAAGCTCATCGAGCAGGACTCCCTGGCCGGCTGGGCCAGCCTGGTCATGGGCTGAGGCCGGGGCGTGGGCCGCCGCCGCTTCCTGGTCCCGCCCGGCGCGCTCGTCCCCGGCGCGCGGGTGGAGCTGGCGGCCGAGGAGGCCGCCCACGCGGCCCGGGTGCTGCGCCTGGCCGTCGGCGACGAGGTCTGGCTCCTGGACGGGGCCGGACGCCAGGCCAGGGCGGCGCTGGAATCCCTGGACCGGCGGGGTGGGGCCTGCCGGGTGGCGGCGGTGGAGGACATCCCGGCCCCGCGCCCGCGCCTGGCCCTCTGCTGCGGGCTCATCAAGGCCCCGGCCCTGGAGCTGATGGCGGTGAAGCTGACCGAGCTGATGGTGGACGAGGTGCGCCTGGTGGTCTGCCAACGCTCGGTGCCCCGACCCAAGCCCGGCGGCGAAGATCGCCTCACGCGCCTGGCCGCCCAGGCCCTGAAGCAATGCGGGGCCGGCCGCGCCCCGGTCTTCCACCCCCCCGCCAGCCTGGGCGAGGTCCTGACCCAGGCCCCGGCCGCGGCGGCCAAGGTGATGCTCCACGAGGCCGAGACCGGGCCATCCCTGGCCGAGGCCCTGGGCCAAGGCGCCGGCGCGGGCGAGGTTTGGCTCCTGGTGGGTCCGGAGGGCGGCTTCGCGCCGGACGAGGCGGCGGAGGCCAAGGCGGCCGGCTTCACGCCCTGCGGCCTGGGGCCGGTGATCCTGCGCGCCGAGACCGCCGCCCTGGCCGCCGCGGCCGTGGTCCGCTTCGGCGGCTGTCTCTGAGCCCGCCCCTGGAGCCCGTCGTGCCCCCATCCGACCGCCCGCCCGACGCCCAGGAAACGGCGGCCGCCCGCGAGGCCGAGCTGGCCCGCCTGGACCGGGTGGCCAGGCGCGAGGGCGCGGTGCTCTTGGCCGATGGCGCGCCCGGCGCGCGCCAGGCTCTGGCCCAGACCCTGCGCGAGCTGGGCTTCCGGCGGGTGGAGCGCGCCGCCGACGGCGAGCGGGCCTGGCGGATTTTGGCCGAAAAGGGCTGCGACCTGGTGCTGGCCGACTGGGGCCTGCCCCGCCTGGACGGCCCTGGGCTGCTGGAGCGGGTCCGCTCCCACCCCGGCCAGCGCGATCTGGTCTTCATCCTCGTCTCCGGCCAGCCCCTGGACCGCCGGGCGATGCAGGCGGCCCTGGAGAGCCAGGACGCCTACCTGGCCAAGCCGGTGAGCCCGGAGAAGCTGGCCCGGCGGCTGGAGCTGGCCCTCCAGCGCCGCCGCACCCAGGCCCTGGCCGGCCGGCTGGCCGCCCTGGGCCGGTGCGAGGACGCGGCCGATGTCTTCCTGGCCGCGGCGGCCAACCATCCCCGTCAGCGTTGGCCTTATTTCGGCCTGGGCGGGCTGCTGGCCAGCCAGGGCCGCCTGGCCGACGCCGAACGCTGCTATGCGCGGGTGCTGGAGCTGGACCCCCAGGCCCTGGCCGCCCTGGTGGAGCTGGGCCGCGTGCGCGAGTCCGGCGGCCAGGCCCAGGCCGGCCGCGCCCTCTATCGCCAGGCCCTGGCCATCGACCCGCGCCTGCTCAAGGCCTACGACGCCCTGGCCGACTCGCTGGAAAAGGCCGGCCGCGCCGACGAGGCCCTGGCCGTGCGGCGACAGGCCCAGGCCCAGGCCGGCGGCCACGCCCCGCCCCCGGCCCGGCCGCCCCGGCCCGACCGCGCGGCCGCCCCGCCGGAGCCGCCGGCGCCGGAGGCCGGCGAGCCCGCCCCCGACCCGCCGGCGGCCGAGGAGCTGTGCCGCCAGGGGCTGGCGCTGGTGGCCGCCGGCCGCCTGGAGGAGGCCGCGGCCGCCTATGGCCGCGGCCTGGAGCTGGCCCCCGGCTCCGGCCGGCTCTGGTTCAACCTGGCCAAGCTGCATCTGCGCCAGGGGCGCGCCGAGCGGGGCCGGGCCGAGCTGGCCGCCGCCGTGCGCCTGGGGCTGGCGCGCCGCGACTGGGACCTGCTGGTCGAGGCGGCCCGGCTGCTGGACGGCCTGGGTCGCCGGAGCCAGGCCGTGGTCCTGCTGGAAAAGGTGCTGCGCCTGGCCCCCGGCCAGGCCGAGGCGGCCGGGCTTTTGCGTGAACTGACCCACCCCGGCGGCGCCTGACCGCGCCCCGCCAAAGCCATCGGGCCGTCCCCGGCGGGACGGCCCGATGGCTGGTCGGCAAGCCTTTGGCTAGGAGCTGCGGCCCGGCCGCACGGTGAGCTTGTCGCCGATGCTCAGGCTGCTGTCGCGCAGGCGGTTCCAGCGCTTGAGGTCGTTCTGGCTGACGTTGAACTTGCGGGCGATGCCGGCGATGGTGTCGCCCTTCTTGACCAGATAGGTGATCTCGCTGGCCTCGCGCGGGGCCTTGGCGGTTTTGATCTCCACCTTGGCCTCGGCCTTGGCCTGGGGCACGTAGAGCACCAGATGCTGGCCGGGGACCAGGTGGTTGGCGTCCTTGCCGTTCCAGCGCAGGATGTCGTTGTGGTCCAGGTTGTAGGTCTGGGCCACGTGCCAGAGGGTGTCGCCCTTGGCCACGATGTGGGTGATCTTGCGGGTGTTGCCGGGGGCCGGGGCCAGGGGCGCGCTGGGGGCCTGGCGGGCGGCGCTGGCCAGGCGCACGGGCTCGGCGGCGCCCGCGCCGGAGATGACCACCCGCTGGCCGCCGCGCAGCTTGGCCTTCATGGGCAGGCGGGGATTCAGGGTGGCCAGCTCGCGCAGGCTCAGGTTGTGCGCCTTGGCGATCTCGGCCATGGTCTCGCCCTTCTGGGCGATGACCACCGCCGGCCCGAAACGGTGGGCGCGCTCGGCCGGGGAAAGCTGGGCGTAGGCGGTGGAGACGCTGGCGGCCATGCCCTGGGGCACCCGCAGGGTGTACATCTGGCCGTTGGGCGGGGTGGCCTGGTGCTTGAGTTCGGGGTTCAAGGCGGCCAGCTCCCCGGCCGAGACGCCGGCGGCCCTGGCCACCGCGCCCACGCTGACGCCGGGGTGGACCTGGATTTCGTCGAAGGCCAGGGGCGGCTCGTAGGCGATGTCGGTGAAGCCGTATTTGGCCGGCTCCTTGGCGATCAGGGCCGCCGCGATCATCTTGGGCACGTATTCCTTGGTCTCGGTGGCCAGGTAGTCGCGCTGGCGGTGGCTGATGGTCCAGTAGTCGCTGGCCTGGTAGCGCGAGAGCGCCCGGCGGATCTTGTTCTCGCCGGCGTTGTAGCCGGCGGCGGCCAGGTACCAGGAGCCGAACTCGTTATAGAGGTCGCGCAGGTATTTGGCGGCGGCGTGGGTGGACTTGATCGGGTCCTGGCGCTCGTCCACGTAGTAGTCGACCTTGAGCCCGAAGCGGGTGGCGGTGCCCTTGATGAACTGCCAGGGGCCCACCGCCGCGGCGGTGCTGACCGCCGTGCAGGAGAAGCCGCTCTCGATCAGGGCCACGTAGACCAGGTCCTCCGGCAGGCCGTACTGCTTGAGGGTGGCGCGCATCATGGGCTCGTAGCGGGTGGAGCGGCCGAGCCACATCTTGAAACGTTTGGGTATCTTGGTCTGGAAATAGTCGATGAAGTACTCGACCTGGTCGTTGATGGTGATGGGGATGTCGTAGGTGGGCGAGCCGTCGGCCGGCTGCTCGCCCTGGGCCAGGTCGCGCTCGCCCAGATGGATCAGCTCCTGCACCACCCTGGCCTGGATCTCGGCCTTGCTGGGGCGGCCGGCCTTGCCGGCCAGGGTCGGCCGCGACGGGTCGTCGCCCAGGTCGGCCTTTTCGCCGCCGGTGGTGGCGCAGCCGGAAAGGGCCAGGAGCAGGGATGGAATTATCAGCAGAGAACGGAGTTTCATGCTTCCTCACCGGGGTGGTTGGGGGAAGTGGCGATTGTAACGCCATGTTCAGCGGGGCCGGCCCGACGCCGAGCGGGTTGTGGACGCCAGCCTTTGCGCGTGGGCGGCGGCCGGCGGTTTTTGGAGCGGCGCCTGGGTAGCGATGGCGGCCGGGCGCGTCCGGCCCAAACTGGCTGCGACCCCATAATCCGACTAGCTGATCATATCTAGCAAATGCGCTTGGCGGCGTAAAGCGAAAAATTAACCGGCCGACAACAAAAGTGTCGAGGTTATCCAGGGTTTATAAACCGGCCCCCAAGCGGAGCCCGCGATTCCGCAGGGCCGGCCGGGGCTTTGGCGTTGCCCATCCGCGCGGCGGACGGTAAATTTATCACGCTTGCACAACCGGCGGCCGCGGCCGCCAGCCATCCGCCCACCTTCGGCGAAGGTCGCCATGCGCCCCCCCCGCGCCCGCCAGACAAAAATCCTGGCCATTTGGTTCGTTAGCCTGCTCCTGGCCCTGGCCGGGCCGGCCGCCGCGTCCCCGGCCGCGCCGGGGCCGGACCAGCCGGCCCGGTTGATGCTGGTGCCGCTGATCAGCGGCTATCCGGCCGGCAGCGAGCTGCCGCTGTTGATGCTCCTGGCCCTGCATCCGGGCCAGGAGTTGGCCCCGGAAGCCCCCGGCGCGCCCGGCCTGGGCCTGGGCCTGCGCGCGGATTCGGGCCTGGAGCTGGTGGAAGTCGAGGCGGCCCCCGGCCGGGCCGGCGAGGACGGCGGGCTCAGGGTGATGATCCGGGGCCGGCTGAAGGTGGACCCCGGCCTGGAGCCCGGCCCGCGCATGGTCAAGGGCGTCCTGAGCCTGCCCCTGGCCGGCGGCCTGCGCCAGATGGAGTTCGTGCTGCCGCTGACCATCCTGGCCGCCGAGGAGCGCCCCCAGGTGCTGAGCGCCGAGATGGCCCAGCGCCTGGGCGTGGCCGCCGACGGCGCGGTGGCCGCGCCCGCGCCGGGGCGTCCGGCCGTCGGCGCCAGCCCGGCCGCCGCCGCGCCCCAGGCCACCGCCCCCCCAACCGCCCCGGCCGGCGGCGACCCCTATGGCGGCCGCTCCCTGGGCTGGATACTGCTCTTCGTCTTCGCCGGCGGCCTGGCCCTGAACCTCACCCCCTGCGTCTATCCGCTCATCCCCATCACGGTGGGCTATTTCGGCGGCCGGGCCGGGGGGCGCCGGGCCGCGCTGTTGGGCAGCGTGCTGGCCTACTGGGCCGGCATGGCGGCGATGTACTCCACCCTGGGGGCCTTCGTGGCCCTGAGCGGCGGCATGCTGGGCGAGGCGCTCACCCACCCGGCGGTGACGCTGTTCATCGTGGCCGTGCTGCTGGCCCTGGCCTTGAGCATGTTCGGCCTGTGGGAGATCCGCCTGCCCGCCGCCCTGACCCGCCTGGGGGCCAGCAACCGGGGCGGCCTGGCCGGGGCCTTCGCCATGGGGCTCACCGTGGGCATCCTGGCCGCGCCCTGCGTGGGGCCGTTCGTGCTGGGGCTCATGGGCCACGTGGCCGGCGTGGGCCGGGTGGACTACGGCCTGATGGTCTTCTTCACCCTGTCGGCCGGCCTGGGCGCGCCGCTGGCGGTGCTGGCCTTTTTCTCCGGCAGCCTCACCCGCCTGCCCGGCGCGGGCGAATGGATGATCTGGGTGCGCAAGCTCTTCGGGGTGGTGCTGGTCCTGATGGCCGTCTACACCGCCGAGCCGCTCTTGGGCGCGGCGGCGTTGCGCTGGCTCTTGGCCCTGGCCGGCGCGGCCGGCGGGCTCTACCTGGCCTTTTGGGAAAAGAGCGGCAAGGGAGGCTTCATTGTGCTCAAGTGGCTCGTCGGCTTGGCCCTGGTGGTGGCCGCCGGCCTGTTCTGGTGGTTCACCGCCCCGCCGGAGAAGGCCCCCGGCCACCTGGAGTGGACGCCCTTCAGCGGCCAGGTGCTGGCCAAGGCCGCCAGCGAGGGCCGCCCGGTGATCGTGGACTTCTCCGCCGCCTGGTGCGCCCCCTGCAAGCAGATGGACGCCGAGACCTTCAGCGACCCCCGCGTGCAGGCGGCCATGGCCCCCTTCCTGCCGGTCAAGGTGGACGCCACCAGCGACCCCGGCCCGGAGGCCCGGACCCTGATGCGCCAATGGCGGGTGCGCGGCGTGCCCACCATCGCCTTTTTGGACAAAAAGGGCCAGATCATACCCGAACTCACCGTGGTGGGCTTCATGGGGCCAGAGGACTTCATCAACCGCGTCAAGATGGCCCTGGCCCGGATGGAGGAGGCCAAGTAGGCCGCCCCGGCCGGGCTTGGCCCGGCGGCCGTACTGGGGCATAATGGGTTCAGGCGTCCTGGGCCGGGGAGGCTGGACATGGACCCGCTGCTGAAGAAAAAACGCCCGCAGATATTGGCCATCGCCAAGCGGCACGGCGTGGGCCGGGTGCGGGTCTTCGGCTCCGCCGCGCGCGGCCAAGCCCGCCCGGACAGCGACATCGACCTGCTGGTGGAGGACGTGGCCGAGCCCAGCCCCTTCTTCCCCGGCGGGCTCATCGCCGACCTGGAAGAGCTTCTGGGCCGCCGGGTCGAGGTGGCCGAACCCCAGGATCTGCACCGCCTCATCCGCGCCGACGTCTTGGCCGAGGCCAAGCCGCTGTGAAGGACGACCGGGTCTATCTGCTGCACATCCTGGAATGCATCGAAAAAATCACGTCCTATCTCGGACCGGAGCCGGAGGCGGCCATCCGGGAGCCCAAGACCCAGGACGCGGTGCTGCGCAATCTGCAAGTGCTGGCCGAATCCAGCCAACGCCTTTCCCCGGTGGCCAAGCAGGCCAGGCCCGAAATCCCCTGGCGCGCCATCGCCGGCCTGCGCAACGTCTTGGTGCACGACTACCTCTCCCTGAATCAGGCCCGCATCCTGGCCATTTGTCAGCGCGACCTGCCTGGACTGCGCCAGGCGGTCTCCGCGCTGCTGGCCGAGGCCAAAGCCTAGGCCGCCCCGGCCGGGCTTGGCCCGGCGGCCGGACTGGGGCATAATGGCGGGTGCGGCCGGGTGGCGAACCTGGCCGGACCCGCTTTTCCGCCTTGCCGCGCCAAAAGCCAGGAGCAGACAATGCACCCGGTTCCCGCTCCCCCGTCCGCCGAGGACATCGCCCGCCTGGTCAAGGTGGCCCTGGGCCAGGCCCCGGCCGACCTGGTCATCCGGGGCGCGCGTCTGGTCAACGTCTTCAGCGAAAGCGTGGAGCCGCCGGGCGCGCTGGCCGTGGCCGCCGGACGGGTGGCCAGCCTGGGGCCGGAGCTGGCCGGCTGGGTGGGGCCGGACACGGTGGTTCACGACGGCGCGGGGCGCTTCCTCATCCCCGGCCTCATCGACGCCCACACCCACCTGGACTCGATCTTCCAGCTAGGCCCCTACTCCGACCTGGCCCTGGCCCGCGGCAACACCACGGCCGTCAGCGAGACCGGCATGATCGCCGGGGCCTGGGGCGCGCGCGGGGTGCGGGCCTTTTTGGCCGAGACCGAGGCCGCGCCCATGCGGGTGTTTTTCGTCACCCCCGCGCTGGTGCCGCCCTTCCCGGCCCTGGAGACCAGCGCCGGCATGAGCGCCGATGAAATCGTGGCGCTCCTGGACCATCCAGCCTGCCTGGGGGTGGGCGAGACCTACTGGCCGGCGGTGACCGACCTGGACCCCCGCCCCCTGGCCGCCTTCGCCGCCGCCTTGGCCATGGGCAAAAGGGTGGGCGGCCACGCCGCCGGCGCGCGCCAAGACAAGCTCATGGCCTACGCCGCCGCCGGAGTGAGCGACTGCCACGAATCCACCACCGCCGAGGAGGCTTATGCGCGCATCCGTCTGGGCCTCATGGTCCAGGTGCGCGAGGGCATCGTGCGCCGGGAGATGGAGGCCGTGGTCCCGGCCCTGAAGGACCTGGCCGACACCCGCCTGGTCAGCCTGGTCAGCGACCTCTGCCCCCTGGACGAACTGGTGAGCCAAGGCGTCATGAACCTGCTGGCCAAAAAGGCCGTGGCCCTGGGGGTGGCCCCGGCCCGGGCGGTGGCCTGGTGCTCGCTGAACCCGGCCCGCTACTACCGCCTGCCCGGCCTGGGCGCGGCGGCCCCCGGCTACGTGGCCGACCTGGTTTTGGTCGACGACCTCAAGGACTTCAACGCCTCCGCGGTGTTCCTGGGCGGGCGGCTGGTGGCCCGTGACGGGGCCATGCTCGCGCCCACGCCGCCCCTGGCCTGGCCGGCCGAGGCCAGGGCCAGCCTGCGCTGCCCGGCCGTCACGGTCGAGATGCTCAAGGCGCCGGCCCGGGGCGAACGGGCGCGGGTACGGGTGGCGCGGGCGGTCAATGGCACCATCACCCGCGCGGAGGAGGGCCTGGCCCCGGTGCGGGGAGGCTCGGCCTGCGCCGACCCGGCGGCGGACCTCTATAAGATGGCCCATGTCAACCGCCACCAGGCCGGGCTGGAGATGGCGGTGGGCTTTTGCTCCGGCTGGGGGCTCAGGTCCGGCGCGCTGGCCACCACCCTGATCTGGGACACCTGCAACCTGTTCGGCATCGGGGCCAGCGACGCGGAGCTGGCATTCGCCCTGAACCGGGTGCGCGAGCTGGGCGGCGGCATGGCGGTGGTGACCGGCGGCGAGGTGCTGGCCGAGCTGCCTTTACCCATCGCCGGCGTGACCAGCCCGGAGCCGGTGGCCGCCATCCAGGCGCGAGTGGAGCAATGCGAGGCCGCCCTGCGACGCCTGGGCTGCGGCCTGGAGCGGCCCTTCCTGGCCGCCCAGACCTTCTGCTTCACCGGCCTGCCCTTCCTGCGCCTGACCAACAAGGGCCTGGTGGACATCCGCCGGCGCCAGTTCGTGGAGGTGGTGCTGTGAAGGCCTTCGCCCGGCCCCGCCGGGGCCTGATCCCGCTGGTCCTGGTTCTTGGCCTGGCCCTGGCCGCGCCGGCCGGGGCGCTCACGGTCCAGGGCCTGGCGCGCGGGCCGGCGGGAGAGCCGCTGGCCGGCGCGCTGGTCAGCGACGGCCGAGCGGTGGCCATGAGCGACGCGGCCGGGCGCTTTCGCCTGTCCACCGAGCCGGGCCGGGCGGTCTGGGTCTGCCCGCCGGCCGGCTTCGCCCCGCCGGAGCCCGGCTGGTGGCCGGCCGAGCAGGCGGCGGCCGGGCGGCTGGAGATCGCCCTGGCCGCCCAGGCCCCGCGCCCGGCCTACCGGGCGGCCCTGCTCTCCGACCCCCACCTGCTGGACGCCCTGGCCCCCACCGTGAACTATCCGCCGCCGCCCGGCGGCCACGACCTGCCCCTGAAGGTCTGGCGGCGGGTGGCCGGGGAGCTCCACGCCCTGCGCCCCGACCTGACCCTGGTGGCCGGCGACCTGTGCATGGACGGCGACGAGGGCGACGACGCCCACGCCGAGGCCCAGTTGGGCCTGGCCGCCCGCGCCCTGGCCGAACTCCCCCGGCCGGCCCTGGCCATCCCCGGCAACCACGACGCGCGCTACCGCGACCAGGCCGACCCGCCGGCGGTGGACCTGGCCCCCTGGCGGCGGCATCTGGGGCCGGAGCGCCGGGCCGCCCGCCTGGGTCCCACGGTCTGGATCGCCTGGGACAACCTGGGCCGGGGCGCGGACGCCAAGGGCAAGCCCCGCGCCCTGGGGGCCACCCCGGATGAGGCCCTGGCCTGGCTGGAGGCCCTGCTGGCCCATCTGGACCCGGCCACGCCCCTGGTGCTGGCCACCCACTACCCGCCGGCCTCGCCCCTGGCCGGGGTCAACCCCCTGTGGCGGCGCAACCTGGTCAAGGCCGACTCCCAGTCCGGCCTGGGCCTGCGCGACGTGGACCAGAACCTGGCGCGGGTGGCGAGGCTCCTGGCCGGCCGCCGGGTGCTGGCCTGGCTGCACGGCCACGAGCACGCCCACCACGAGACGGTCCTGTTCCTGCGCCAGGGACCCTGGCGGGTGCTGGGCCTGCCGGCGGTCTGCGGCCGCTGGTGGCTGGGCGACCGCGACTGGGGTCCGCTGGCCTTCATCCCCGCCTACCTGGTGCTGACCCTGACCCCAGGCCCGGACGGCGTGGGCATGGCCAGCCGGGCGGTGGAGGTGCAATTCTGACGCCCGCGCCGGCCGGGGAGACAGGCGGCCGGGGTTGCTGTTATAAATGCATCAGGGCCCGGCCGGCAGCCAGCCGCCGGCCGGGTCCGGACGCCAGGAGGGCCCGCGAGCCATGGCCACCCTATCCGCAGCCCTGATCTGCCTGAACGAGGCCGCCAACCTGCCGGATTGGCTGGCGGCGGTGCGCCCGCTGGCCGACCAGGTCGTGGCGGTGGATTCGGGCTCGACCGACGGCAGCCGCGAAATCCTGGCCGCGGCCGGGGCGGTGGTGGTCCAGCGGCCCTTCACCGGCTACGCCGACCAGCGCAACGCCGCCGCCGCGCTGTGCACCGGCGACTGGATCCTGTGCCTGGACGCCGACGAACGGCCGGACCCCAAGCTCGCCGCCGCGCTCATGGCGCTCAAATCCGGCCCCGGACGCCCCGAACAGGGCTTCGAGCTGGCCTACCAGGTGTTCTTCTTCGGCCGGAGGCTCAGGCGCGGCGGCTATGCCGGCGAGCGCCACCTGCGCCTGCACCGGCGCGGGGCCGGCCACTGGGAGAAGCGCCAGGTGCACGAGCGGCTGGTGGTGGAGGGACTGGTGGGACGGCTGCCGGGCTGGGTGGAGCACCACTCCTACAACACCGTGGGCGAGTACCTGCGGCGCATGGAGGTCTATTCCGCCCAGGCCGCGGCCCAGATGGCGGCCCAGGGCAAGAGCGCCGGCGGACTGGATGCCTGGGGCCACGCCGCCTGGGCCTTCGCCAGCCGTTATGTGCTGCGCCTGGGGTTTCTGGATGGCTTCGAGGGCTATCTGGCCGCCCGCCTGGAGAGCCTCTACACCCTGACCAAGTACGCCCGGCTGCGCGAGACGCGCCTGGGGCTCAAGGATCGCGGCAAATGAGGAAGATGGCGCGCCTGGGGCTGGCCGCCGGCCTGCTGGCCGCCGGGATGGCCTTGGCGGCCCCGGCCGGCCCCGGCCTGGCGGCCGCGCCGCCGGCCGGCTTCGACCAGTCCCTCATGGAGGCCAAGGCCGCCCTGGCCAAGAAGGACGCCGGGGCCACCCTGGCCGCGCTGAGGCAGGCCACTGCCCTGGCCTGGCGCGAACTGCCCTTCACCGCCCTGAACGTGCACCTGGCCGCCGCCCCGCCCAGCGGCTACGGCCAGTTCATCCAGCGGGTGGACAACGTTTACCGCCCCAGCGAGCCCCTGATCCTTTACCTGGAGCCGGTGGGCTTCCGGGTGGACCACGACGCCAAGCAGGAGGTCTACACCTACAGCCTGACCGCCGACTTCAACCTGGTGGACGCCTGGGGCCGGGTGGTGGGCGGCCGGCGCGAGTTCGGCCGTTTCGGCGGCGAGAGCCGGCATTTCCCCGACCGCTTCCCGCTCACCTTCACCTACAGCCTCTCCGGTTTGCCGCCGGGCGAATACCGGGTGGAGACCACCCTGCGCGACCTCATCGGCAGGCAGGCCCACACCGTGGTGACGCCGTTTCGGATCGAGGGGCCTTAGCAGGATGTTGAAAAAGCCCATCCATGGACTTTTTCAACCCAGGTTGGCCGAAGTGAATCCGGCCAACCTGGCGAAAAGCTCGGCCTTGAAACAAGGCCTGCGCTTTTCGGCGGGCCATCCTTGGCCCGCGGAGGCCACCCTCCGACAGGCCGCGGAGAAACAACCATGCTGACCTATCCCGACATCGATCCCGTGGCCCTGCGTCTGGGGCCTGTGGCCATCCGCTGGTACGGCCTGATGTACCTGTTCGGCTTCACCGCCGCCTATTTCCTCGTCAAGCGCCGCCTGGCCAGGACCGCCCCGGCCTTCACCGGCGACCACGTGCAGGGCCTGATGTTCTGGGCCATGGCCGGGCTGCTGGTGGGGGCGCGGCTGGGCGAGATCGTCTTCTATCAGTGGACCGACTGGACGCGCTTTTTGCGCGACCCCATCGAGATCATCGCCATCTGGCGCGGCGGCATGAGCTTCCACGGCGGGCTCATCGGCGCGGTGGCCGCGGCGCTGATCTATCTGCGCCGCCAGAAACTGCCCTTCCTGCCCGCCGCCGACGCGGTCTGCCTGGCCGCGCCCTGGGCGCTGATGTTCGGCCGCATCGGCAACTTCATCAACGGCGAGCTCTTCGGCCGGGTCAGCGACCTGCCCTGGGCCATGGTCTTTCCCCACGGCGGCCCCTTGCCCCGCCACCCCAGCCAGCTCTACGAGGCGGTCCTGGAAGGCCCGGCGCTTTTTGCGCTGCTCTGGCTCATGCGCGACCGCGCGCCCACCGGCGGGGTGGTGGCGCTGTTCCTGTTCGGCTACGCCCTGGCGCGCTTCTTGGTGGAGTTCGTGCGCGAGCCCGACGCCTGGCTGGGCTTTCTGGCCCTGGGGCTGACCATGGGCCAGTGGCTCAGCCTGGCCATGGCCGCCGCCGGAGCGCTCTACCTGGCCTGGCTGCGCGCCCGCGCCGGCCAGGCCCCGCCAATCCCCGCGCCCCCGGCCCGGCCGCCGGGCAAGGACAAGCCCGCCCCGGCCAAGGGCCGGAAAAAGCGCCGCCGCTGAGAGGGCCGGCGGCGCGACCTCGCGCTGATCGCGGGGCGTCGCGCCGTGGCTTCTTGTCGCCGCGCGGCCCGGACAACGAATTGTCCAGGCCACCCGAAAAAGGCCGAAGAAATTGCTTCGTCGCCTGACGGCTCCTCGCAACCGCCCACATAACCAACGATGGTTTTTTCGGGCGGCGTGGGTTAGGCCAGACCTGATCGGGCCAGGCCGCATCAGGCCAGGCTCAAGGGGTCCACGTCCACGCTGAGCCGCACCCCGGCCGGCAGCTCGCCGGCCTGGTGCAGGCCCAGGCGCAGGATGCGCCCGGCCGCCTCGGCGCTGGGGGATTTCAGCAGCATAAGTTGCCGCCAGCGGCCGGCGGCCCTGGCCACCGGGGCCGGGGCCGGCCCCAAAAGCTCGGCGCGGGGCTCCACCCGGCGGCGGGCGGCCTCCAGGTGGCGGGCCAGGTCATTGGCCGCGCGGCCGACCTTGGCCTCGTCCGGGCCTTCCAGGCGCAGGGCCATCAGGCGGGCAAAGGGCGGATAGCCCAGCTCGCGGCGCAGGTCCAGCTCGCGGGCGTAGAAGCCTTGCGCGTCGTGGGCCAGGGCCGCGGCCACGGCGTGATGGTTCGGGTCGTAGCACTGCACGAGCACCCGGCCCGGCCCGCCCTCGCGCCCGGCCCGGCCGGCCACCTGGGTCAGCAGCACGAAGGCCCGCTCGCCGGCGCGATAATCGGGCAGGGTCAGCGCCTGGTCGGCCAGGAGCACCCCCACCAGGCGGATGAGGGGGAAATGGTGGCCCTTGGTGAGCATCTGGGTGCCCACCAACACGTCGATCTCATGCGCGGCCATGGACCGCAGAATGCGCCGCAAGGCCGCCGGGCTCTCGGCCGCGTCGCGGTCCAGGCGCGCCACCCGCCAGGCCGGAAACAGCTCCACGAGCTTTTCGGCCACCGCCTCGGTGCCCAGGCCCAGGGGGCGCAGGGCCTCGGCCGGCCCGCCGCAGGCCGGACATTTGTCCGGCAGCGGGCGCTGGTGGCCGCAGGTGTGGCAGACCAGCCGGCGGCGCTTCTGGTGCAGGGTCAGGCTGAGCGAGCAGGCCGGGCAGCCCACGCTCTGGCCGCAGGCCGGGCAGATCAGGGCCGGGGCATAGCCGCGTCGGTTGAGGAACAGCATGGCCTGGTGGCCGGCGGCCACGGTTTCCGTTAGCGCCTGCCTGAGCCGCCGGCTGAGGAAGCCGGCCTCCAGCCGGCCGGCCGTGCGCAGGTCCACCACCTCCATGCTGGGCAACCCGGCCTGGCGCACCCGGTTGGGCATGGCCAGGAGCGTCAGCCCGCCGGACTGGGCGCGCCACCAGGTGGTCACGGCCGGGGTGGCGGTGCCCAGCACCACCGGCGAGGCCTGCTCCTGTCCCCTGAGCAGGGCCAGGTCGCGGGCGTGGTAGCGCAGGCGGTCCTCCTGCTTGTAGGCCTCGTCCTGCTCCTCGTCCACGCAGATCACGCCTGGGTCGATGAGCGGCGCGAAGACGGCCGAGCGCGCCCCCACCACCACCCGCGCATGGCCAGCCGCGATGGCCCGCCACTGGCTCCGGCGCTGGGCCGGGGAAAGGCCCGAATGCAGCACCGCCACCAGGTCCGGCCCCAGGCGCTCGCGCAAAAGCCCCTCCAGGCGCAGGCAGAGGCCGATCTCCGGGGTGAGCACCAGCGCCCCCCGGCCGGCGGCCAGGGCGGCCCGGCAGGCGGCCAGGTAGACCTCGGTCTTGCCGGAGCCGGTGACGCCGTGCAGCAGGAAGGCCTGGAAGCGCTTTTCGGCGATGGCCGGGGCGATGGCGGCCAGGGCGGCGGCCTGGTCGGGGGTGGGTTGGGCCGGTTCGGGTTCGGGCCACAGCGGCCGGCCGGCCAGGTCGCGCACCAGGGGGCGGTGGGAGAGGCTCACCCAGCCGGCGGCCTCCAGGGTCTTGAGCAGGGCGGCGGCGCGGGGAAACTCCGCGCGCAACGCCGGCAGGGGCTGGGGTCCGGCGGCGCGCAACCGCTCCAGCAGGGCCGCGGCCTGGCCGCCAGGCCTGGGGGCCTGGCTGGCCTCGCCCTGGCGCCAGGCCGCCACGGCCACCAGCTCGGCCCTGGCCGGCGGGGCGGCGGATTTGCCGCCGCCCAGGCCGGCCGGCAGGGACCAGGCCAGGGCCTGGCCCAGGGGGGCCTGGTAGTAGGCCGCCGCGCGCTGAAAAAACCCCAGCAGGCTCTCCGGCCAGGGCGGGCGGCCGGGCTCGTCCAGCACGTCCAGGATGGGCTTCAGCCCGGCGGCGTCGCCGGCGCGCGGCCGGCCCAGGGCGAAGCCCAGGGCGCGCCGGCCGCGCAGGGGAGCCTCCAGGCGCATGAGCGGGGCGATGAGCGGGGCCAGGTCGGCCGGCACGGCGTAGGTGAGCGGCCGCCAGACCGGAGCCGCCACCGCGATGTCCACCAAGAAGGTCATGGGCTGATTATAGGCCCAGGCGCTCGGCCCTGGCCACGGTGTGAAAACTTATGGCTGATAGAGGCCGAACCAGACCGCCGGGGCGATGCTGAGCGCCGGCCAGGCGATGATGACGCCCAGGCCCAGCAGCATGGCGGCCACGAAGGGCAGCGCCTGCACCGCCACCCGGTCCAGCTTGGACCCGGCCAGCCAGGTGGTGACGTAGAGGTTGACCGCCACCGGCGGGGTGAACTGGCCGATGGCCAAGTTGAAGGTCATCACCACCCCGAACCAGAGCGGGTCCCAGCCATAGGCCCGCATCAGCGGCATGAAGATGGGCAAGAAGAGATAGTAGATGCTGATGGCGTCCAGCAGCATGCCGGCGACGAGCAGCAGCAGGTTCACCAGCAGGATCATCAGCAGGCCGTTGTCGGTCAGCCCCAGGAGCGCCTTGGCCAGGCGGTCCACGCTGCCCAGGCGGTCGGCGGTCCAGGAAAAAAGCCCGGCGAAGGCCACGATGAACATCACCACCGCGCTGGCCACCGCCGCGTCGAGCATGATGCGGTAGAGGTCCTTCAGGTTCACCGTGCGGTAGATCACCATGCCCACAAAGAGGCCGTAGACCACGGCGATGATGGCCGCCTCGGTGGGGGTGAACAGCCCGCCGTAGAGCCCGCCCAGGATCACCGCCGGGGCCAGGAGCCCCCAGAACGACTCGCGCGCCGCCTGGGCGATCTCGGCCAGGGCGCCCCAGCGCTCGCCACCCCAGCCGCGCCGCCGGCTGATGAAGTAGGCCGGAACGATCAGGCTCAGGCCCGCGATGAGGCCGGGGAAGATGCCGCCGGCGAAAAGCGCCGGCACCGAGCTTTCGGTGATGACGCCGTAGACCACCAGGGCCAGCGACGGCGGGATGATGATGGCCGTGGAGCCGGCCGCGGCCACCAGGCCGGCGGAGAAGGCGCGGTCATAGCCCTTGGCCATCATGGCCGGGATGAGCACCGCGCCCATGGCCGCCGCGTCGGCCGGTCCGGAGCCGCTGATGCCGCCGAAAAACACGCAGACCAAAACCGCCACGATGGCCAGGCCGCCGGGGATGGGCCCCACGATCAGGCTGGCCAGGTGGACCAGGCGGCGGCTGATGCCGCAGCGCTCCAGGATCATGCCGGCCAGGATGAAGAAGGGGATGGCCAAGAGCGGGAACTTGGCGATGTTGGAATAGAAGACCGGGCTGATGCCCAAGACGCCCTGGTCGTAGAGCCACAGCACCAGGCAGGCCACCGAGCCCAGGGCCACCGCGATGCGCACGCCCAGCAAGAGGAGCAGCAGGAAAAGCCCAAAAAGCAGGATGCCAGGCGCCTCCATCAGGCCGGCCCCCGCCCGGCCGCGCGGGCGCGCACGAAGGCCTCCACCGCGCGGGCGATGACCGAGACCGCGCCCACCGGCACCGCCAGGGTGTAATACCAGGCCGGGATGTCCAGGGCCGAGGTGCGGGTGTCCATCAATATCTCGTCGGGGATCTGGTAGGCCAGGCAGAGCCAGGCCACGGCGGCCAGGGTGGCCAGCGTGAGGACGAGATTGAGCAGATCCAGCCAGGCCCGCACGCCCGGCGGGCAGCGGTCGCGCAGAAAGCTCATGGAAAGATGGCTGCCGCGCTTCATCCCCACGGCCGCGCCGAACATGGTCAGCCAGACCATCAGCATGACCAGCACCTCCTCGGTGTAGGCCAGGCTGAAGCCCAGGTGGCGGGTGACGACGTTCAGGAAGCCCAGGCCGGCCATGAAGGTCATGATGGCGGCGCACAGCACCTCCTCCACGTGCTCCAGCAACCAGCGCAGGGTCTTCAGCATGGCCGGGGGCCTCGCGTGCGGCGCCTGGCGGGCCGGACGAACCGGCCCGCCAGGGCGGTCTACTTGCCGGTCTTTTCAATCTCGGCCAGGGCGGCCTTGACGATTTCCTCGCCGATCTGGGGCGTCCACTTTTCCCACACCGGCTCGCACTTGTCCTTGAAGGCCTTCATCTGGGCCGGGGTGAGCACCGTCACCTCCATGCCCTCGGCCTTGAGCTTATCAAGGCTGGCCAGGTCGCCGGTGAGCCCGGCGCGGGCCTCATTCACCTGCCAGGCCATGGCCTCCTCGGCGGCCTGCCGCACGATCTTCTGGTCGGCGGCGGAGAAGGACTTGAAGGTGTCCTGGTTCACGCCCAGCAGCAGGGGGTCGATGGTGTAGTGCCAGATGGTGATGTACTTGTGATACTGATAAATCTTGTAGGGGATGATGATGACGTTGACCGGGTTCTCCTGGCCGTCCACCGTGCCCTGCTGGAAGGCGGTCAGCGCGTCGCCCCAGTTCATCAGCACCGGGTTGGCCCCCATGGCCGCGAAGGCGTCCTTGAAGATGGGCGAGCCCACCGCGCGCACCTTCATGCCCGCCAGGTCCTCCGGGGCGGCCACCGGCTTCACCCGGTTGGTCAGTTCGCGATAGCCGTTCTCGCCCCAGGCCAGGGTGAGCACGTTGAATTTCCCGATCTCGGCGATGAGCTTCCGGCCGGCCTCGCCCCGCTTCACCCGGTCCAGGGCCTCGTAGTCGGGGAACAAAAACGGCAGCGAGAAGAGGTTGAGGGCGCGGATCTGGGGCGACCAGTTGATGGTGGAGCCCAGGGCGAAGTCGGCCACGCCCTGCTTGAGCATCATGAATTCCTTGGTCTGGTCGTCGGCGAAGAGCGAGCCGTTGAAATAGCACTTGATGTTGATCCGGCCGCCGGATTTATCGCGCACCAGGTCGGCGAACTTCTGGGCGCCCGCGCCCCAGGGCGAGGTCTCCGAGGTGCGGATGGACATTTTGTATTCGGCCTTGTAGGCCGCCGCCCAGGCCGGCAGGGCCAGGGCCGCGGCCAGGGCCGCCGCCGCCGCGATCGTCAGCAACTTGCGCATGTCGATGAGCCTCCCTGAATGACGCCGCCCCAGGGGCGGGACAGACGCCCCGCCCGCCTCCCCGCGCAGCGCGGCGGGATGGCTATATATATCAAGGCCTGGCCCCGGTGGAAACGGGACGCGGCGCGCTGGGGATTGCCCCGCGCCGGGGCGGCCGCCCCGGCGCGGGGCGCTAACCCTGGCTGGGGGGGTGGAGGTTGTCCTCCAGATAGTAGGTGACCCGCGTGCGCGGGCTCAGGTAGTCGTAGATCTCCCGCGGCAGCTTGCTGGGGTGCAGCGATTCCACGATGGCCAGGTCCGGGTCATCGGTGAGATCAAGGATCAGGGCCTCGTGCTTGGGGATGTCGGGGTCGTAGAGCAACAGCGAGGGCTTCAGCGGGTTTTTGGGGTTGACCGCGATGACCAGCCCCACCATCTGGTTGTTGAGGTTGACGATGGTGCCGGGCGGATAGATGCCCAGCACCCGGATGAAGAGCATCAGCAGTTCGGGGTCCAGCTGGCCTTTTCGCTCGGAGTACATGTAGGCCAGGGCCTGGTAGGGGGTCAGGGACTTGGCCGCGCTGGGCTGGTTGCACAGGTTGTCGTAGGCGTCGACGATGCTGGTGATGCGGGCCAGCTCGTTGATCCGCTCGCCCTTGAGCCCTTCCGGATAGCCCTGGCCGTCCATGGTCTCGTGGTGCTCGGCGATGACCTGGGCCGCGTCGGCGGGGAAGTCGTTGCAGCGCCCCACGATCTCCAGGCCGTAGCGGGGGTGCAGCTTTATCAGCGCCAGCTCGCTCTTGGTCCAGGGCGTGGCCTTCTTCAGCACCTTCTTGGGAATGCGGTGCTTGCCCACGTCGTGGAACAGCGCCCCCATGCCCAGACTGCGCATGCGCGGGGCGTCCAGGCGGGCCTGGCGGCCCAGGATCAGGGCCAGCACCGCCACGTTGAGCGAATGATAGTAGATGCTTTCTTCCTTGGAGCGGATGTTGACCAGGTGGACAGCCGCGTCCTTGTCGGCCAAAAGGATGTCCACGATGTCGCCGATCATCACCTCGGCCTGCTCCACGCTGGCCTCGGAGCCGCTCATCAGGCTCTTCATCAGGTTGGGCACCTGCACCAGGCTCTTGTTGAAGCGCTCCTCGGTGCGCTGAATCACCGCCCGGCGCTCCTTCAACCGCTCCATGCGCTCGCGTTTGTCGCGCCACATCTCCTCGGCCAGGGCGGCCTGCTCCGGGCTGGGCGGGGCCGGGGCCGCCGGGGCGGAGCCCTGGCCGGCCGGTCCGGACCGGTGGCTCAGGGGCAGGCGGTCGCTTTTCTCCGGCACGCAGATCACATGGGTGATGCCCAGGGATTTGAGGATGTCGATCTGTTTCTGGGTCTTTATCTTGAAATTGCTGAACAGGAACGGATGGTTGAACCAGCGGTTATCCAGCCGGATGAAGACCCCGGTCTGCAACAGATCCACCGACACGCTGTATTCGGGCGAAAAATACCTGGTCATGGCGCTTCCTGGGCAGATGAGTCCCTGCCGTAAGAATGTAACCCAAGCGCACCCCGTGAACAAAGTCTTTTACCGCCGCGCCGGACGGGCCTGGCGCCGGCCGGGGCCGGCCGCTTTTTCGGCGCATGGCCTGGAATTGGTCTACAATGCAGGTATGCCACCCAGGCTGAGCGGTCATCGCCCCGTCGAGCGGTGTGGCCGAGTTTCGACCGGGGAGCGCGCGCGGCGACGCGGCCGACCGCCCTTTCCGACGCGATTTTGGGGGGATTGCAGATGTCTTCGGTTGGAAACGACGGCCCGGCCGACCCCGGCTTGCCCCTGGGGCCGGGCGAGCGGCCAGGGGCAGGCCCCGCATCGGGTCAGGAGGCCAGCGACGACCTGCTGGCCGCGATTCAAGAGGGCTATTTCCGCCTGGACGACCAGGGACGGCTGGTTCAGGCCAACCAGGCGGCGGCCGCCATCACCGGCCTGGGCGTGGAGCAGATGCTGGGCCGGACCATGGCCCAGGTCTGGCCGGGCTGGGGCCAGGGCCCGGCCACCAGCGAACTCATCGAGTGCCTGGAAAACAACCTCAACTGCGTCGTGGTGGCCATGCTGCCGCGCCAGGAATCGGCTCCGCGCTGGATCAGGCTGCGAGTGGATCCCCTGGCGGCCGGAGGCGCGCGCATCCTGGCCCTGGAGGTCACCGCCAAGGTCATGGCCGAACAGGCCCAGGCGGACTCGGACTTCCGCTACGGCGCCCTGTTCTCCCTCACCGGTCAAGGCGTGCTGCACTTCGACCATGAGGGGCGCATCACCGAGGCCAATCCCGCCGCCGAGGCGATCCTGGGCCAGAGCCGTCGGGAGCTGCTGGGCCGGCGCTCCCTCGATCCCGACTGGCAGGCGGTGAACGAGAACGGAGCCGAGCTGCCCGGCCACCAGCGGCCCACCATGCGCGCCCTGGCCACCGGCCAGGAGGTCATCGGCCAGGTGATGGGGGTGTACAACCCCGCCCGCGGCGAGACCCGCTGGCTGATGATCAACGCCACCCCCCAGTTCCGCCCCGGCGAAAAGACGCCCTTCCAGGTCTTCGTCACCCTGACCGACATCACCGAGCTCAAGCGCTCCCGCGACGAGACGCGCCTGTTGGCCGAGTTCCCCCGCCAGAACCCCTATCCGGTGCTGCGGGTGGACGCCGAGGGCCGCCTGGTCTACGCCAACGCGGCCGCCGAGGCCCTGACGGAATGCTGGGGGAGCGCCGTGGGCGCGAAGCTGCCGGAGGACAAGGCCCGGCTGGTCGCGCGGGCGCTGGCCACCGGCCGGGTCGAACCGCTGGAAGAGCAATGCCCCGCGCGCACCTACGCCCTGAGCCTGGCTCCGCTGCCGGAAATCAGCATGGTCCACGTCTATGGCCTGGACATCACCGAGCTCAAGCAGGCCCAGCAGGCGCTGGCCTGGCAGCTTGAGGTGCGCACGGTGCTTTCGGAATTCAGCCGCGCGCTCATCGCCAGCCCGCCCCAAGACATCGCCGCGCTGGCTCTGCGCGTGCTGGGCCAGGCCCGCACCCTCACCGGCAGCGAACACGGCTACGTGGGCTCGGTGGACCCCAAGACCGGGGTCATGACCGCCCACACCTTCAGCGAGAGCGCGGTCGGCCAGTGCCGCATGGCCGACGGCCTGGACTCCATCGCCTTCAAGCCCGACGCCGACGGCCGCTATCCCGCCCTGTGGGGCCACGCGCTCAACACCCGCCAGGGTTTTTTCACCAACGCGCCGCAGGGGCATCCCGCCGCGCGGGGGCTCCCCGCCGGCCACATGCCCGTCACCCGCTTCCTCTCGGTCCCGGTGCCCTTGGGCGAGGAGCTGGTCGGCCAGATCGCCCTGGCCAATCCGCCGCGGGACTACAGCCAGCGCGACCTGACCGCCGTCAGCCAACTGGCCGAGGTCTTCGGCCTGGCCCTGCAGCGCCTGCTGGCCCAGGAGGGCCAGCGCAAGGTGGAGGAGCAGCTCAGGCAAGCCCAGAAGATGGAGGCCCTGGGCGCCCTGGCCGGGGGCATCGCCCACGATTTCAACAACCTGCTCCAGGCCATGCGCGGCTACGTGCAACTGGCCCAATACGACGAGGGCATCAAGCCGGAGACGTCCGCGCAGCTCAAGGCGGTGGACGCCGCGGTGGGCCGGGCCAGCGAGATGGTGCGCCGCATCCTCACCTTCAGCCGGCGGGTGGAGCCCCAGAAACAGCCGCTGAACCTCAACGACCTGGTGGGGCAGGAGGTGAAGCTGCTGGAGCGCACCCTGCCCAAGATGATCGCGCTGCAAACCGCGCTGGCCCCGGACCTGCGCCGGGTGGACGCCGACCCGGTGCAGATGGAGCAGGTCATCCTCAACCTGGCCGGCAACGCCCGCGACGCCATGGCCGGCGCGGGCCGGCTGGTGATTGAGACCAGCAACGTGATCCTGGACGAGGAGTTTTCCCGCGCCCACCATGGGCTCAAGCCGGGCCCCCACGTCTGGCTCAGGGTAAGCGACAACGGACGCGGCATGGACGCCGCCACCATCAAGCAGGTCTTCGAGCCCTTTTTCACCACCAAGCGCCCCGGCGAGGGCACCGGCCTGGGCCTGGCCACGGTCTATGGCATCATCAAGAGCCACGGCGGGCACGTCGCCGTCTACAGCGAGCCGGGGGTCGGCACCACCTTCAACATATATCTGCCGGCCCGGGACGACGCCGTCCAGGCGCCCCCGGCCGAAGCGCCCAGCCAGGAGATCAAGGGCGGCCACGAGACCATCCTGCTGGTGGACGACGAGGCCAGCATCCTGGACGCCGGCCGGCGGCTGCTCAAACGCAGCGGCTACAGCGTCATCACCGCCCTGAACGGCGAGGAGGCCCTGGACATCTACGCCCGCCGCCAGGACGAGATCGCCCTGGTGGTGATGGACCTGGGCATGCCCGGCATGGGCGGCTATCGCACCCTGGTGGAGATGAGGCGGCGCTTCCCGGCAATCAAGGTGGTGGTGGCCAGCGGCTACGCGCCCCAGGCCCAGGGCCAGGACGTCATGCAGGCCGGGGCGGTGGCCTTCCTGCACAAGCCCTATCAACTGCCCGACCTGCTGCGCACGGTGCGCCAGGCCCTGGACTGCCCCGCCCCCGCCCCGCCGGAGGCGCCGCTGGCCTAACCCCCGACCGGCGGGGCGCAAAAGCGGGCGATATGCTCCCGCACGGCCGCCGGCGGGGCCGCCCCCGCCGATTTGAGATCCACCCGCGGCCAGCCGCCCCGCAGCCCGGCGGCGCGGGCCTGCACCCGGTCCGCGGCCGGGGAGACCAGCTCCGCCCCCCGGTAGGACTGCGCGCCCCGCAACGCGGCCAGGCCCCAGATGCGCCCCACGAACAGGCGGTTGAACAGGCCGGGCCAGAGCCGGTAGGGGTCCTGGGACCGCCCCCGCCGCCCGGCCGGGGTGGCGTGGGCGCGGCACCAGTCCAGCCAGGCCAGGGCCGCCATGTCGTGGGCCAAGAGGTCGGACGAGGCGATGACCAGGCCGGGGTCGGGGCGGGCCACATGGCCCTGGTCGGGGCCGAAGGTGGTCAGCACCAGGTCGGCCAGGCTCAAGGTCAGGCGCACCCGGCCGGCCAGGCTGGGGACGAAGCTGATCTCGGCGATCTTTTCCAGAAAACTGGCCGCGTCCCGGTGCAGCTCCAGGCGGCTGTCGTCGCGCAGCCAGCCCACCGCCAGCTTGAGCCCCAGGCTGGAGCCGGCCAGCACGTGGCGCCCCACCCTGGGCAGCAGCACCACGTGGTCCACCTCGCGCAGGATGTCCGGCAGCATCAGGTGGCCGCGCCAGTGGCCGCCCGCCGGCGGGTCCTCGGCGAAATAGGCGTCGAAGCCGGCCTGGTCGAAGGCGTGCAGCTCGGCCCCGCCCCGCCGGGCGGCCTCGGCCAGGCCGTTGGCGGCCATCACCTCCAGCCCCCGGCCCCGATGCCGGCGCCGGTCCTGGTGAACATGGACCACGCCCGGCTTGTCGCCGGCCGCCACCCGACCGGCCCCGTGGTCCTTCAACAGCCGCGCCATCGCCTCCAGGGCCAGGGGGGCGGTGGTGGCCGGATAAGGCGCGGGCGAGTTGGCCGCCAGCTTGATGAAGACGCTGTCGCCGGGCCTGAGCCAGGCCAGCCCGCCGGCGGCCAGGGCCGCGGCGGCCACGGCGGCCATGACCGCCGCCGGGGCGGCCCCGGCCGGCACGGCCGCCAGGTGAACCGCGGTCGGTGCGGGCGGGCTGGCGCCCCCGCCCCTGGCGTCGGCGGGTTCAGGCATGGCCGTCCTCCTTGGTCATCATCGCGGCCACGGCGCGCAGCAGGGCCCCCAGGTCGAAGGGCTTGACCAGGGTGGCGTCGGCCAGGCCGGCCTGGCCGGGCGGCAGGCCCTCGGCCTGGCCGGTGGCCAGCACCGCCTTCAGTTCGGGCTCCTGGGCCTTGAGCCGGCGCAGGCATTCCAGGCCGTCCATCACCGGCATGGCCAGGTCCATGATGACCAGCTCGTAGGGGCGGCCGTCCCGGCGCGCGCGTTCATACAGGCCGAGCGCCGCCAGCCCGTTCTCGGCCTCGTCCACCTGGTAGCCGGCCGCGCCCAGGGCCTCGTGGATGATGGCCCGCACCTGGGGTTCGTCGTCGGCCACCAATATGCGCTGGCCGCGCCCCGCCTCCGGCGGGGCCTGGCGGGGGGCCGCCGGCCGGTCCGGGGCCGGGGCGGACAGGGCGGGCAGGAGCAGCCGGAAGGTGGTGCCCCGGCCGGGCTGGCTCTCCACCAGGATGCCGCCGCCGTGGCTCTTGATGACGGTGTAGGCCACGTAGAGGCCCAGGCCGGTGCCCCGGCCGGGCAGCTTGGTGGTGAAGAAGGGCTCGAAGATGCGCTGGCGCACCGCCTCCGACATGCCTTCGCCGCTGTCGGCCACCCGTATCTCCAGATAGTCGCCCGGCGAGGCCCAGGGATGGACGCGGCAGAAGGCCTCGTCCAGCCCGCGGCGACCGGCGCTGATGGTCAGCGCGCCGCCCTGGGGCATGGCGTCGCGGGCGTTCAAGGCCAGGTTCAGCACCACCTGCTCCAACTGGTTGGGCTGGCCCAGCACCGGCGGGGCGTCGGGCGCCAGGCTGATCTGGAAGCTCACCGCCGGCGGCAGGGTCTGGCGCAGGAGTTCGCTCAGCTCCCGCACCAGCCGGGCGGGCTGGATCTGCTGGCGGCCCTCGACCTCGCGGCGCGAGAATCCCAGCATGCTGCCGGTCAGGCTGGCCGCCCGGCGGGTGCTTTCGTCGATGCGCTCTAGATAGCGCTCCAGGTCTGGGTGCAGATCCCGCCGGCGGGCCAGGAGCTGGGTGTAGCCGCGGATGGTCATGAGCACGTTGTTGAACTCGTGGGCCACGCCGCCGGCCAGGGTGCCCAGGGCCTCCATCTTCTGGGCCTGCAACAACTGCTGTTGCAGGGTCTGCACCTCGCGCTCGCGCTGCACCCGCTCGGTGACGTCCCGGCCCGAACCGCTGACGTATGGCGTCTGGCCGGGCTCGGCCACCAGGACGCTCTTGTATTCGATATAACGGTAGGCCCCCTCGCGAGTGCGGTATTTGGCGATCCCCGCGTGGCTGCCTTGCCTGGTCAGGCCGCCCAGGTATTGCTCCCGGAAGGCCGGGGCCAGCTCAGGCTTCATGAAATCGCTGATGCGCCGGCCCACGATCTCGCCCAGGCTCAGGCCCAGGCACTGGGCCGAGGCCTGGTTGACGGCCAGGATGCGGCCGTCCAGGTCGTGGGTGTAGATCAGGTCGCTGATGGTGTCGAAAAGCCTGCGGTAGCGCTCCTCGCTCTGGAGCAGGGCCTCCTGGGCCTCCTGGCGCTGGCGCACCTCGCGGGCCAGGCGGTCGCGGCCGCGGGTCAGGATCACCTCGCGGCGCTCGATCTCCCCGGCCATGACGTTGAAGCGCTCCACGATGGGCTCCAGCTCCCGATAGCCCAGCTCCGGCAGGGACTGGCGGTAGTCGCCGCCGGCCAGGCCATCGATGCGCGCCAGCAGCTTGTCCAGGGGGCGCTTGAGCAGCCAGGCCAGGAGCGGCCCCAGGGCCAGGGCCAGGGCGGCCATCACCGCCGCCACCGCCAAAAGGCTGTCGTAGAGGCTCTCGCGGTTGACGGCCTCCAGGTTGGCCATGGTCAGGGCGATTAACACGCGGCCCAGGAACTGGCCCTGATGCAAGACCTCGGCCTCGCGCTCCAGGGCGGGCGGCCCCTCGGCCGTCTGGTCGTCGAAAACCTCCTGGCCTCTGGTGTCCTCCACCCGGACCCGGATCACGTCCTGGTTTTGCAGCAGGGCCGCGGCGATGGCCCGCGCCTGCTGGTGGTCCAGGTGCCACAGCGGCAGTTGCAGGCTTTTCTGCAAAAAGGTGATGTGCTGGGCGGCATGGCTGGCCAGTTGCTGACGGGCGGCCCGGTCGGCCTGCCAGTAGCTCAGGGACATCACCGCCCCGGCGATGATGGCGCTGGTGATCAGCATGGCCAGGGTCAGGCTGCGAGCCAGACGCCTGGCCCGCGGTTGAGGCGGTTTGGCCTCGGCGGCGGCTGGTGCGGGTTCGGGCATGGTCCAGGCTTCCAGGATGCAATGCGCGGCGGTCCGCCCTCAGGGCTGGGGCTGGCCGCCGCCTTCCAGATCGCCCACCAGTTCCAGGATGGCGCGGTTGATCCGGTCCAGGTGCGCGCCGCCCAGGGAGGGGCCGCACATGAGATAGCGCAGGTTGCCCTGGGGCTGGTCGGCCAGCTCCACCGGGCCGAGCTCCTGGCCCAGGGCGGGGTCGCCGCCAAGGTGCCATTCGACTTCCAGGCGGTTGGCCAGAAACCAATCGCAGCGGCCCAGGGCGGTCATCCGCATCAACTGTCCCATTTCGCCGGTGATCCGCTGCGTCCGGGGATTGTATTGCGCCATCTTACGCTCGGCCACCGGGCCGTAGTTGAAACCGTCGATGACCCCCAGGACCAGGGAGCGGCCCAGGAGGTCGTCCAGGGTGGCCGGCCGGGGCAGGTCGCGGGCCAGCGCGCGGCGCACCACCGCCACCTGGGGCGGGTCGCGGTGGATGGGCAGGCTGAAGACCGCGAATTTCTCGCGCTCGGCCAGCCGGTACCAGCCCACCCCGCAGGCCGGCTCGTCCCGCTCGATGGCCAGCAGGGCGCGCTTGGCCGGCACCTCGACCAGGCGGCATTCCAGCCCGGCCCGTTGCATGATGCGCTCGGTCAGTTCCAGCAGCACCCCGCCGGGCCTGCCCTGGGCGTCGGTCATGTACAACGGCGGCCGCGAGAAGTAGTAGATCGTCAAGGGCTCCTCGGCCCCGGCCGCCGCCCCCGGCCCCGCCGCCGCGACCAGGCCCGCCATGAGGCCGGCCCACAGCAGGCCCTGCCCGCGCTGCAAGACACGGCGGGCCGTCGCGGCCGTCGCGGAGGTTCTGGTCGGGAGCATGCCATCCCCGGCTTGCTTTGGTAAGCAGGAACGCTAGCTAAAATTTACCATAATTCCCAGTGGACGGATTCCGGCAATTGGTCGGCGGCCTAATCCAGCGCGCGGCGCACGGCGGCGGCCAAGTCCTGGATGCGATAGGGCTTGGCCAGGAAGGCGGCCCCCAGGGGGGCGGTGAGGTTGGAGGCCGTGTGGCCGCTGGAGATGATGACGCGGGTCCGGGGCCGTTTGGCCAGCATCCTTTGCAGGATCTCCTGCCCCGAAAGGCCGGGCATGGCCATGTCGAGGATGACCAGGTCTATCCCGTCGCCGAAGCGGTCGAAGATATCCAGGGCCTCCCGGCCGTCATGGGCGCAGGCCACCCGGTAGCCCAGCCCCTCCAGGCTGTCCCGGACCAGGTCCAGGATCATGGCCTCGTCGTCCACCACCAGCACCGTTTCGCTGCCCCTGGGCAGGGGCTCTTCGGCGACCGGGGAGGCCTGGGGCGGGCCGGCCCCGGTCAGGGCGGGCAGGTGGACGGCGAACGACGTTCCCCGGCCGGGGGTCGAATCCACCGTTATCCAGCCGCGGTGCTGCTTGACGATGGAATAGACCGTGGCCAGCCCCAGGCCGGTGCCCTCGCCCTGGGGCTTGGTGGTGAAAAAAGGCTCGAAGATGCGCTCCTGGGTTTCGGGGACGATGCCGCAGCCGTTGTCGGCCACGCTTAGCACCACGAACTGGCCGGGATAGGCCAGGGCGTGGCCCTGGGCCTGGGCGGGGTCGAGGTCGAGGTTGCGGGCGCTGACCAGGATGCGCCATTCGCCTTCCTCCGCCGGCGCGGCCGGGGGGGCCGGACGGCGGCCGCAGGCGATGGCTTCGCGGATGGCGTCGCGGGCGTTGACGCACAGGTTCATGATGACCTGGCTGATCTGGGCCTCGTCGGCCTCCACCAGCCGGAGCCGGGGGTCCAGGTCCATGGTCAGGCTTATGCGGCGGTCGATGGTTTCGCCCAAGAGATGCAGGGTGTCGTCGATCAACAGGGCCAGGTCCAGGGGCCGGGTGTGGCGTTCGGCCCGGCGGCCCAGGGTCAGGAGCTGCTTGGTCACCTTGGCCGCGCGCTCGGCGGCCAGGGCGGCGTTGACCAGGTAGCGCAGGCCAGGGTGGTCCGGGCCCAGGGTCTGGCGGGCCAGGCTCAGGTTGCCCTGGATGCCGGTGAGCAGGTTGTTGAAATCGTGGGCCACGCCGCCGGTCAGGGTGCCCAGGGCCTCCATTTTCTGGGCCTGGAAAAGCTGCTCCTCCAGCCGGCGCTGCTCGTGGGCGGCCAGCACCCGCTCGGTCACGTCGCGGGCCGAGCCGCGCACGAAGGGCGGCCGGTCATCCTCGCGCACCAGTTGGCTCTTGTACTCCAGATAGTGCTTGGACCCTTCCCGGTCGATGTAGACGCTCAGGCCGCTGTCATAGCCCTGGCGCTCCAGCCGGGGCAGGTATTCCTGGCGGAAGGCCTCCCGGTATTCGGGCTGCATCATGTCGGCGATGCAGCGGCCCACCAGCTCCTCCGGGGCGAAGCCCAGGGTCTGGGCCGCGGCCCGGTTGATGGAAAGGAAGCGCCCCTCAAGGTCGTGGGTGTAGATGAAGTCGCTGATGTTGTCCACCAGCTCGCGGTAGCGCTTCTCCGATTCCTGCAGGGCGCGCTGATAGGTGACCTGGCGGGTGATGTCCTCGTATATCACGAAGTTACGCCCGCTCTCGGTGAGCACCGGCCGGAACAGGACGGTCTTCTTGGCGCCGTCGCGGCAGACCACCTCGAAGGTGCGGACCCTGACATCCCCCGCCCGCGACGACTTCAGGTCAGTCTTCCAGGCGTGGACCACCTCGCAGCGGTAGGCGCGGTCGGGATAGGCCAGGCGGAACCAGTCGGAGCCGCGGCGGATGTCCTTGAGCGACCAGCCGAACATCTTGACGAAGGCCGGGTTGACGTACTCGTAGGCCCCGTCGCCGCCCACCAGGCTGATGCCCAGGGGGGATTCCTCGCTCAGGATGCGGAAACGCTCCTCGGATTCCTTCAGCGCCGCCTCGGCCTGCTTGCGCTGGCTGATGTCGGTGATGAAGACGCAGTCGTACTCGCGCCCCTCCCAAACCAGATAGTGGCCGAAGATCTCCACCGGGACCAGGCGGCCGTCCTTGGTCAGGTGGCGGCTCTCCAACCGGAAGCTCTTTTCGCGCCGCAGCCACTCCCAGAGCTCATCCCGTTGGGCGTCCTGGTAGTCGGGGTCGATGTCCTGCACCCGAAGCGCCAAGAGCTGCTCGCGAGTATAGCCCAGGTGGTCGCAGGCGGCGGGGTTGGCGTAGGCGAAGTTGCCCTGCGGGGTGATGAGCAGGAAGGGGACCGGCGCCTGGTACAGGGCGAAACGGATCAGCTCCAGCTCCCGCTCGGCCTGGCGCCGCTCGGTGATGTCCATCACCACCGAGATCAGGCAGACCTGGCCCTGAAGCTCGATGAGCTCGGCCGAAAGCACACCCTGGCGCAGCCGGCCGTCCTTGCCCCTGAACTGCACCTCCATGCCGGTCACCCGGCCGTCGCGTTTCAAGCGCTCCACCATCTGGCGGCGCTGGGCCGGGTCGTGCCAGATTCCCACCTCGGCCGTGGTGCGACCGATCACCTCCTGGCGGCTGTAGCCGGTGCTGGCCAGGTAGGCGCGGTTGACGTCCAGGTAGCGCCCCTCCTCCAGGGTGGAAATGGCCACCCAGGCCGGGCTGGCCATGAAGGCCTTGGCGAACTTCTCCTCGCTCTGCCTTATCGCCGCCTCGGCCGCCTTGCGCTCGGTCACGTCGCGGTCGATGGCCAGGATGTATTTCTCGCCGGCCAGCTCCACCAGGCCGGCGCTGGCCTCCACCGGGAAGACGCCGCCGTCGCGCCGGCGATGGGCGGTCTCCAGCTTCACCCATTCGCCGTCCAGGATGCGTCGGAAAAGCTCCGGCGCCCGGGCCGCCGCCTCCGGCGTCTCCAGGTCCTGGATGCGCATCGCCAGCAGCTCGGCCTGGCTGTAGCCGTGCAGCCCGGCGGCGGCGGCGTTGGCGGCCACGATGCGCCCGGCGGCATCGCCCTCGACCTCCAGCAGAAAAATGCCGTCCCCGGCCTTTTCGAACAGGGTGCGGTAGAGCTCCTCGCTGCGGGCCAGGGCCTGCTCGGCCCGCTTGCGGGCGCCGATGTCGCGGTAGACGGCCAGGATGCCGATGAGGGCGGCGTCGAGGTGGATGGGCGCCCCGGTGATGGCCACGTCCACCAGGCGGCCGTCCTTGGCCCGGCGCTGGGTCTCCACCTCGATGACGTGGCCCTGGGCGACGCGCCGGCGCAGGTCGTGGGCCTCCTGGACGCGCTCGGCCGGGGCCAGCAGCGAGCTGATGTTGCGCCCGATGATCTCCGGCTGGCCATAGCCGAACAGGCGGGTGAACGCCTGGTTGACGCGCTGGATGGCCCCGTCCTGCTGGATCACCGCCACCGCGTCGGGGCTGCATTCGAAAAGCTGCTCGAAATACGCCTTTTGCTGGCGCATCTGGTTGCCGGCCTGCTTGAGGACGGTCAGATCGGTGATGTTGACCACCATGCCGCTGAGCTGGCCGGCCTGGTCATGGATGGCCGCGGCGTTGATGCGCACCTCCAGGGTCCGCCCGTCCTTGGTCAGCCGCCGGGTTTCGAAGACCTGGGGCTCGCCGCTGGCCAGTATCCGTTCTATGCGCCGCCGGGTGATATCCATCTGGTCCGGGGGCACGAAAGGCACCCGCCGGCCGGCCAGCTCCTCCAGGGACCAGCCGAAGACGGCGGTGAAAGCAGGATTGAGGTAGACCACCCCGCCCTGGTTGTCATAGACCACCTTGGGGTCGGGGCTGGCGGCCAGGATGGCGCGGGCGCGCTCCTCGCTTTGGCGCAGCGCCTGTTCGGCCTGCTTGCGGGCGCTGATGTCGTGGACCAGCACCACCACGTGACTGAGCCGGCCGCGCCGGTCGCGCAGGCCCTGCACCGAGACCGTGGTCCAGACCAGCCCGCCGTCCTTGTGCACGAAGCGCTTGTCCAGCAGGTAGCCGCCGACCTTGCCGCTCAGCAGTTCGTCGAACCGGGCCAGGTTTTCCGGCAGTTCGTCGGGGTGGGTCAGATCCACCCAGCTGCGCTGCATCAGCTCGGCGCGGGAATAGCCGAACATGCGGCAGAGGCGCTCGTTGACGTCCAGCCAGAGCCGGCTGGCCGGGTCGGTTATGGCCACCCCCACCAGGTCGGATTCGAACAGGGCGCGGAAGAATTCCTGGCGGGCGCGGGAGGACAGGCGGTTGCCCCTGGCGCGGGAGCGGCCGGCCCCGGCGGCCAGTCTGAGCCGCCGGCCCGGGCCGGCCGGTGCGTGCTGGCCGGTGGTCAATGCCGCCACCCCCGCGGGGGAGCGGGAGCGGGATGGCGGCATGGGCAGGCATTTGGCATTTGGTTTATAGCCTTATCGGGGCCGGCTTTCCTGGTGGCCGTCGTGGGCCGAGGAAGCCTCCCCAACCAAAAAAATCGTTTCCCTGGGATTAATTTAACACAAACGCAACCGGATGGCATCCGGGCAAACCGGGGCCGGGTGGCGCTTTCCCCCGCAAACCCATTGCTATACAATGCCTGGAGGCCTTTCCGGACCCGGCCGCCCCGCGGCCGCCCGGCCGGCCCCCACCAGCCTTCACCCGCAGGGAGGAAACCCATGGAGCTGATGCAGGCCATCACGTCCCGGCGCAGCGTGCGCGCTTTTTCGCCCGAACCAATCGGCGAGGCCGACCTGGCCCGGCTGCTGGATGCCCTGGCCTGGGCGCCCAGCCCGCTGAACCTGCAGCCCTGGTCGGTGGTGGCGGTGAGCGACCCGGCCCAGAAGGAGGCCATCCGGGCCGCGGCCGAGACGGCCAAGGCAAGGGTGGCCGCCGGCGGCGGGCCGGGCTGGGCGGCCAAGTATCCCACCGATTTCCTGACCCAGGCCCCGCTCATCCTGGCGGTGGCCTACGACCCGGCCAAGGGCGGCCTGGGCGCGCATTTCAACCAGCCCCACGGCGCCCTGACCGCGGCCGCGGCCGGCGTCCAGAACCTGATGCTGGCCGCCGCCGAACTGGGCCTGGGCAGCCTGTGGTTCACCTTCTGCGATCCCGCCGACCTGCGGCCCATCCTGGGCATCCCGGAGGAGCTGGAGCTGGCCGGGATCATCCCCCTGGGCCGGCCGGCGGGGGCGGTAAAGGCCCCGCCCCGCAAGCCGGTGCCCCTGTTCTGGCAAAAGATGGCCTGACGCCGGGTGGCGGCCGAAGATGAAGCCATGAGCCCCCTCACCCGCGCGCAGGCAGATCGGGCCCGCGACGCGGCCTTGGCCGTGGCGCGCTCCGCCCGGCCTAGACCTTGGGCTCCTTCCACCAGGGGTAGAAGTCAGGCAGGTCCTGGGTGGGGCTGAGCTTGAACTCCGGCGGGCGTTTTTCCAGGAAGGCCTGGATGCCCTCGCGGGCGTCGGCCTGGCGGCCGGACCAGAGGAACACCCGGCTGTCGATCAGGTGCACCGACTGGGGGTCGGGCTCGGCCTGGCCGCGGTACATCAGGGCCTTGGCCAGGGTCACCGACATGGCCGAGGTGTTCTGGACGATCTCCTGGGCGATGGCCAGGGCCTTGGGCAGCACTTCCCCGGCCGGCAGCACGTGGTTGAACAGGCCGCTCTGGGCCTCGTCGCGGGCCAGGAAGACCCGGCCGGTGCAGGTCCATTCCAGGGCCTTGGCCAAACCCACCAGGCGGGGCAGGAACCAGGAGGAGCAGGCCTCCGGCACCACCCCCCGCCGGACGAAGACCGCCCCCAACTTGGCGTCCTCGGCCGCCACCCGCATGTCCATGGCCAGGGTGAGGGTGAAGCCCACCCCCACCGCCGGGCCGTTGATGGCCGCGATCACCGGCTTGCGGCAGGCGTGGATGGCCAGCGCGACCTGGCCGCCGCCGTCGCGGTGTTCGCCCAGGCGCACCTGGCCGCCGTCCGCCTGGCGGCGGTCGAAGGTGCCGCCCCCGCCGCTCAGGTCGGCCCCGGCGCAGAAGGCGCGGCCGGCCCCGGTGACCACCACCGCCCGCACCGCGTCGTCGCGGTCGGCCTGGCCGAAGGCCTCCTTGAGCTCCTCGCGCATGACCGGCGTGAAGGCGTTGAGCTGGTCGGGGCGGTTAAGGGTGACCAGCGCCACCCGGTCGGCGATCTCGTACTTGATGTGCTGATAGGACATGGTTCTCTCCCGGCGTGACGAAGCGGGGGCCGGCCCCGGCGTTGGCCGCCGCGGGGCCGGCCCGCAAGATAGCACAGGCCGGGCCGGGTTAGAACCCCCAGGGGTGCCGGGGGCGGCGCTCAGGCCGGGGCGGCCCCTGGGCGGGCCTGGGTCCAGTAGGGGTTGACCAGGTCCTCGAAGATGCTCATGGCCGCGGCCGCCCCCTGGCCGGCGGCGGTGACGATCTGCTTGTAGCCGCCCTGCACGTCCCCGGCCGCGTAGACGCCCGGCAGGCTGGTGCGGTGGCGGGCGTCGGTCTGGATGTAGCCTTGGCCGTCCAGCTCCAGGCCCAGGCCCTTGGCCAGCTCGCTGGCCGGGTCGTAGCCGATGGCCACGAAGACGCCATCGGCCGCCAGGCTGCGCCCGGCCCCGCCGGCGGCGTCGGCGAGTTCCACGCCCTCCACCCGCTCCTGGCCGGTGATGGCCTTGATCGCGGCGTTGTAGATGATCGGGATGCCCAGAGCCTCCAACTGCCTGACCAGCTGGGCCTGGGCGCGCAGGCGCTCGCGGCGGTGGACCAGGGTCACCTTGGCGCCCAGGTTGTGCAGGTGCAGGGCCTCGGTCGCCGCGCTGTCGCCGCCGCCGGCCACCACCACCGCCTTGCCCCGGAAAAGCGGCCCGTCGCAGGTGGCGCAATAGCTCACCCCCCGGCCGGCCAGGCGCTGTTCGCCCTCGGCCCCGAGCCGGCGGTGGCGCGCGCCGGTGGCCAGCAGCACCGCGCGGGCGGTGAAGCGGCGGCGGTTGGTGGCCACCAGCCAGGGCGGGCCGGGGCTCACCTCCATCGCCTCCTCGCCGGGGAATATCTGGCAGTATTGCAGGGCGTGGCTGACCATCAGGTCCACCAGGGCCTTGCCGCCCACCTGGGTCAGGCCGGGGTAGTTCTCCACCACCGGGGTGGTGGCCACCTGCCCGCCCAGCGCGCCCTTTTCGATCACCACCGCCTTGAGCCCGGAGCGGGCGGCGTAGATGGCCGCGGTGAGTCCGGCCGGGCCGCCGCCCACGATGACCAGGTCGCAGTCCACCTGCTCGGCGTCGCTGTCGGGGATGAAGACCGTCTGCTGCTCCAGCTTGGCCAGGCTGGCCATGAACAGCTCCTCGGCCTGGGCGCCCAGGGCGATGAGCCGGCCATTGGCGAAGGCCTGGGGGGTGCTGTGGGCGCCGTGCTGGTCGGCCAGCTCCGGGTTGGCCTGGATGTCGATGATCTCCAGGGAGACCAGGTCGGGCCGGGCCATGGCCGCCTTGAGCCCGTTGACGGCCTGCTGGGGGCAGTAGGGGCAGGTGAGGCTGACGAAGATCCTCACCGCGCGGGGGCCGTCCAGGCCGGCCAGCACCTTGCGCGAGGGCGGGCTGAGCGCGCTTTCGCCAAAGCCCAGGAGCAAGAGGGCCTCGATCAGGGTGCGCCCCTCCTCGCCCACCGGCGCGCCCAGGTAACGCACCCGGAACCGGTCCGGGGCCAAGACGATGGTGGGCGAGACGGTCACGCCCCATTCCTGGGCCAGCTTGGCGTCCATGCCGTGCTCGCTCAGCTTGATGCGCCCGCTCAGCTCGGCCACCGCCCGCAGCACCTTGCGCGCGGCGACGGCGAAGACGTCGTCCGCCTCCGGGCGGGCGAACAGGTGAATCTCCACGTCGTGGGCGAAGTGCTTGAACAGGCCCTGCAGGTCGGCCTTGGTCTGGGCGTCGAGCACCGGGCGCTCGGCCGGGGCCTCTTCGCGGGCGTGGTCGTGTCCGTGGTCGCGGTCGCGCTTGCCGAACAGGGCCAAGGCCATCCTCCGCTTTGGGGGGGGTCGAGGCGCGCCCCGGACCGGCGGACCGCCGGGGCGGAGCGCGTAGATAAATTATAGCCCCAAAAGGCGGCCCGCGTCGGCCGGGGCCGGACGCGGGCCAGTCCGCCGCCCGCGGCGGCGGTTCGGTGGCGGGCCGGGGCTAGGCCGGCAGCTTGCAGAGCAGGTCGGCGTGCTCCTGGCCGCGCACCGAGAGCACCGGCACCAGGGAGCGGCGGAAAACCTTCTCGGCCGTGGAGCCGAACAGGGTGTTGGCCAGGTTGGTGCGCCCCTTGGTGCCCATCACGATCAGGTCGGCCCCGTTCTGCTTGACCAGCGCCAGTATCTCCTCGTAGGGGATGCCGATGCGGATCACCTTCTCATGGGGCAAGGCCTGGCAGCGGGCCTCGGCGATCATCTTGTCCAGGGCCTCCAGGCGCTCCCGGCGGGACTTGGCCAGGAACTCATCCACCGGCAGGATGTCGGCGTAGGCCTGGGCGGCCTTGATGGCGTCCACGTCGCGCTGGTTGATGACGTTGACCAAGACCAGGGAGGCCCCCTGGTCCTGGGCCAGGCTGGCGGCATAACGCAGGGTCGCCGCGGAGTAGTCGGAAAAGTCGATGGCGGCCACGATCTTCTTGAACATGCCCATGACATCATCCCCGCTGAAAATGATTTGGCGCGGAGCCCCCGGCCCCACGCCAAAATTATAGCAAAAAGCCTGGTCGAAGTGGGGGCTTGCCGCCCGGCCCCCGGCGCCCGGCGCCGCCCGGCGGGTCGCGGCCCAGGCTTAACCCTTGCGCCCGCCCATTGCTTGGGCCAAAGGCTAAGACGGGCGGGGATGAACCCCGCCCGTGCGTTTTAGCCGGAAAACAAACTGGTTGCGCCAAGACTGGTCTGGCGTCAGGCGGCGGGCAGTATAACCCGGAAGATGCTGCCCCGGCCGGGTTGGCTTTCCACCTCGATCCGGCCGCCGTGGGCCTCCACCAGGCGCTTGACGATGGGCAGGCCCAGGCCGGTGCCCACGATCTGGCGGGTTTGCGCGTCCTTGACCCGGTAGAAGCGCTTGAAGATGTGGGGCAGCTCCTCGGCGGCGATGCCGAAGCCGGTGTCCTTGAATTCCAGCATGATTTCGCCGCCGGCCATGCCCGCCACCAGCTCCACGCTGCCCTGGGCCGGGGTGTACTTGATGGCGTTGCTGAGCAGGTTTACGATGACCTGGCTCAGCTCGCCGGCCACGCCCAGCACCGGCCCCAGCTCGCCGTTCTGGGTCAGCCGCAGCTTGATGAGCTTGGCCTCGGCCTGGGGACCCAGCATGTCCATGGCCTCGGCCATCAGCGGGGCCAGGTCCACCAGGGCGGGCTCGGCCCGGTGGCCGGCCTCGATGCGCGAAAGGTCCAGCAGATCGCGGCTCAAGCCCACGATGCCCTCCAGGCGGGCGCGGGCGCGGTCCAGGAGCTGGCGTTGATCGGGGTTCAGGGGGCCGGCCAGGCCCTGGGCCAGGTTCTGGAGCTGGCCCAGCACCGAGGCCAGGGGGCTGGCGATCTCGTGGGCCACGGTGGAGACGAACTGGCTCTTGAGCTCATCCAGCCGCCGCCAGGCGCTGACGTCCTCGAAGACGGCCAGGGCGCCCACCAGGTGGCCGCGCCCGTCCAGGAAAGGCGCGCAGTTCACCTGCATCTGGCGCGGCTCGTCCTCGCCGGCCACGCTCAGGCCGCAGGCGGCGCTGATGGGCTCGGCCTGGGGGCCGGCCAGGGCCTGCTCCATGGCCTCATTCACTGCCGGACAGGGCAGCACCTCGGCCAGGGGGCGGCCCAGGCAGTCGCGCTCGCCGCAGCCCAGCAGGCGGACCAGGGCGGGGTTGGCCAGGGCCACCCGGCCACCGGCGTCCACCACCAGCACCCCGTTGGCCAGGGAGCGCACCAGCACCCGGTAGCGGCTCTTCTCGGTGACGAGATCCTCCAGGGTGCGCACCCGACGCAGGGCGCGCTCCACCACCAGGCGCAGATCCTGGGGCCGGAAGGGCTTGGCCAAGAAGTCGTCCGCCCCCTGCTTCATGGCCTCCACCGCCCGGTCCATGGTGGCGTAGCCGGTGATGACCACCACCGCCAGGTCGGGCTGGTCGCGGCGCAGGGCGGCCAGGACCTCCATGCCGTCCATGATCGGCATCATCAGGTCCACCAACACCAGGTCCGGCCGCTCCTTCTGGATCATCACCAGGCCCTGGCGGCCGTTGGCGGCCTCGCTGACCTGGTAGCCCTCCGGCTCCAAGACCCGGCGGCAGGCCTGGCGCACCCGCTCCTCGTCGTCGATGATCAATATATGCGCGTTGGGCAGGCTCACGTGCCAATCTCCTGGTTTGCGGGGGGCGCGCCGGGGCGGTAATGGCGGGCGTAGTCGCTGAGCTCCTGGGCGGCCTCCTGGGGCAGGCGCACCCGGAAGGTGGTGCCCTGGGGGCCGGTCTCGGTCACGGCGATCTCGCCGCCATGGCGGCTGATGACGCCGTAGACCACCGACAGGCCCAGGCCGGTGCCGCGCCCCACCTCCTTGGTGGTGAAGAAGGGGTCGAAGACCCTGGCCACGTCCTCCGGGCGGATGCCGCTGCCGGTGTCGCCCACCTCGGCCACCCGGTAGCCCTCCGGGTCCAGGTAGGTGCGCAGGGTCAGCCGGCCCCGGCGCTCCATGGCGTCCACCGCGTTGGTTATCAGGTTGATGAAGACCTGGCGCAACAGGCGCGCGTCGCCCTGGACGATCAGGGGCTGGGGCCAGTATTCGCGCGCCACCTCCACGTGCAAGAAAAGCGCGTCGTCGCGGATCAGGCGCAGGGCCTCCTCCACCACCTGGGAGAGATCCAGCTCCTCCACCACCACCGGGCTCTGGCGGCTGTAGTCCAGCAGGCCGCGGATGATGTCGCGGCAGCGCTCGGCGTCCTCCAGGATGGCCGATAGATCGGCCTGGGCCGGGTGGCCCGGCTCCAGCGACTCCTTGAGCAGGTCGGCGTAGACCGTGATGCCGGTGAGCGGGTTGTTCAGCTCGTGGGCGATGCCCGCGGCCATGCGCCCCAGGCGGGCCAGCTTCTCCGAGTGCACCACCTGCATGCGGGCCTGGACCAGGCTGTCCTCCATCTTCACGTAGTCGCGCAGGTCGGTGATGATCCCCACCGTGCCGGCCGGCACACCGTCGCGGTAGACCAGCGAGGAGTTGATGCGCACCGGCACCTCCTCGCCGTCCTTGGTGTAGACCACCGTGCGCACGCCCAGGGCGCGGCCGCCGGTCTCGGCCAAGAGCTGGCGCACGTGGCGCAGGTCGTCCTCCGGGGCGATCTTGCGCAGGCTCTGGCCGATGAGCTCGGCCGGGGCGTAGCCCAGCACCCGCTCCACGTTCTTGTTCACGAACTGGATGTTCCCGGCCAGGTCGGCGGCCACCACCACCCCCACCATGGAATCCAACAGCCGGCCCAGGAACTCGTTGGTCTCGGTCAGCGACTGCTCCAGGCGCTTGGCCTGGGTGATGTCGCTGATGGACTCCACCACCCCGATGATCCGGCCGCTGGGCGCCTTGAGCGGGGAAAGGTGCACCTGCTCCCAGACCGGGTCGCCGTGCTCGTTGCGGTAGTGGTGCAGGTTGGCGCAGCCCTTCATGCCGGCCAGGGCGCCCTGGAACCGGCACTGGCTCTGCGGGCAGGGCTGGTCGTAGTGGTGGAAGACCCAATAGCAGGGTTTGCCCAGCACGTCCTGGCGCTTCATGCGATAGCGCTCCAGGAAGCCCTGGTTGGCCTCGCGCACCACCATGTAGGGGTCCAGGATGAGCGTGGGGAAGGGCAGGCTCTCGAAGGCGGCCTTGTACCAGGCGTCCTGGAGCAGGGTGGCCAGGCTGAAGTCTTCGGGGTAGCTCTGGTGCATAACGGCCTAGCTGGGGGCGCAGAAGCGCCGGGCCAGGGCGGCGCAAACCGGGGCCGCCTGTTCCGGGGGCAGGGCGATGAATATCGAATGCACCACTCCGGCCAGGGCCAGGGGCGCGGCCCCGGCCTCGGCCAGGGCCACCAGCGCCGCGGCGGCGATGCCGTGGCGGTCGCCGAAGTGCGGCCCTTGCAGGTGGACCAGGGTGGCCGGCTCCGGCGGGCCGGCGGGCTCCAGGCCGGCGGCCAGGAGCGCGGCCACAAGCGCCGGGGCCTGGGCGGCGGCCAGGCAGGCGCATATCCCGATGCGCCCCGCGCCCAGGGCCACCTGGAGATGGGCCGGCTTGGGCGCGTCCGCCAGGGCCGTCAGGCCGCGCTCGAAATCCAGCCCGGCCAGGGGAGCCGCCGCGCACAGCCAGGCCATCTCCGGGGCGGCGGCCAGGCCATAGGTGCGTATGGGGTCCTCGCGGTACACGGCGATGGTTTCCGGAACCTGGCAGCGCGGCGGCGCGGGCGGCTCCTCGCCCGGCGCCACCTGCACCACCCGCACCTGCTGGCGCTGGGGCGCCGCCCCCGGCGGCAACTGGACCAGGCCCGCCAGCGCGGCCAGGGCGGGCTCCAACTGGCCTTCCGGCAGGGCCAGCGCCGCCGCCGCCGGCGAGGTGGCCAGGGCCAGGGGGTCCAGGCCCAGCCGCGCGAGGCCCGCGGTCAGCCGCCAGGCCAGGGGCAGGCAATGGGTCAGGGGGTAGGCGGTCAAGAGCGCCGCCGGAGCCAGCGCCGCCGCCCCGTCCGGGCCGGCGGCGCGCTCGGCGTCCACGGCCAGGGTCAGGGCCAATCCCCCCCCGGCGCGGCGGCCGGCCAGGAAGGCCAGGTTGACCCCCCGCCGGTCCAGGTCCAGCGCCAGGGCCGCGGCGTCTTGCGGCCCGGCGGCCGGCGGATGGAGCAGGCCCCATCCCTGGCTGTAGCGCAGCCCCGCCAGGGGCAACGGCGGCATGGGCCGGCTCGGACTAGCCCAGGAACTCCTTGACCATGCCGGCCAGTTTGTCCAGGTCCACCGGCTTGGCGATGTAGTCGTCGGCAAGGAGCTTCATGCCTTCCTGGTGGCTGTAGGTGGTGTTGGGCACCGCCGCGCCCACCGCGGTGAGCATGATGACCGGAATGTCCTTCCAGGCCGGGTCTTTCTTCAGCTCGTCGCAGACCTGATAGCCGTCCTTGCGCGGCATCATGACGTCCAGCACGATCAGGTCCGGCCGGCGGCTCTTGATGGAATCCCACGCCTCCACGCCGTCATAGGCCTTGCCCACCGCGAAGCCCTTGGCGGCCAGGTTCATGGCCACGGCCTCCACCAAATCGGGGTCGTCGTCCACGATCAGGACATACTTCTCGGACATTGCCGTACTCCTTAAGACTTAAGCGCTCTGGCCCAAAGGGGTTAGGGAATGTCGCCGCCGCCGGCCGGCCCGCGGTGAACGGGCGCGGGAGGTTCTTAGCGGTCGCGGTGGGCGGCGCGGGCCGGCCGCGGCGACGGGGCAAGACTCCCTATTGTACGACCGGACGCGGCAACAGGCCAGCCCTCTCTAAGATCTCCGGCGCGCGGTGCTCCCATTCGATGGCCATCAGGTGGATGCCGGCCACGCCGGGAATCTCGCGCATCTGGGCGATCTGCTCGATGCACAGCTTGATGCCCTCCTCGGCCTGGGCCTCCTTGGGCGCGCCGGCGATGCGCTTGACGATCTCATCGGGCACGGTCATGCCCGGCACCTTGGTGGCCATGTACTTGGCCATGCCGCCGCTTTTCAGCGGGGTCACGCCGGCCAGGATGTAGCACTTCTCGGTCAACCCCATGTCGTGGGCCTCGTGCATGAACTCCTTGAAGCGCTTCATGTCGTAGATGCACTGGGTCTGGATGAACTGGGCCCCGGCCGCGATCTTCTTGGCCAGGCGCAGCACCCGCAGCTCCTGGGGGTCGCCGAAGGGGTTGGCCGCCGCGCCCACGAACATCTTGGGCGGGCAGCTGATCTCGGCCCCGCCCTGGAAGCGCCCCTGGTCGCACATGGTGCGGATCATGGCGATGAGCTGGATGCTGTCGATGTCGTGCACGTTGGCGGCCATGGGGTGGTCGCCGAAACGGGTGTGATCGCCGGAGAGCGAGAGCATGGTGTTGATGCCCAGGGCGTAGGCCCCCAGGATGTCGGCCTGCATGGCCAGGCGGTTGCGGTCGCGGCAGACCATCTGGTAGTTGGGCTCCAGGCCCATCTGCTTGCAGATCAGGCTGGCGGCCCAGGAGCTCATGCGCACCATGGCGGTCTGGTTGTCGGTGATGTTGACCGCGTCGACCTTGCCCACCAGGTGGCCGGCCTTCTTGCGCACCGCTTCGGGATCGGCCCCGCGGGGCGGGCCAACCTCGCCGGTGGCGGCGAAATGACCGGCCTCAAGCACTTTCTGGAGATTGCTCTGGGTGGTGCTCATGACAGAAGGTCCTCCCTCACGATGCGACGGGGGCCGCCGTCCTTGGCGCTGCGCCAGTCCTTGGCCGGCATGATCTGGGTGTACAGGTCGGTGCGGCCCAGGGCCTTCAGCCGATCCCAGATAAGCTGCCAGGCGCAGTCGACGCTGGCGTCGATCTCGCACTTGCCCTTGGTGGAGCCGCCGCAGGGCCCGTTGAAGATGCGCTTACTACACCGGGCCACCGGGCAGATGCCGCCGGTGAAGGCCAGCACGCAGTCGCCGCAGCCGGCGCAGCGCTCGGCCCAGACGCCCTGGCGCTCGCTGGCGCCCATGAACATGGTGTTGACCATAGGGTAGACCGGCTTGTCCTTGTAGCGGCCGGCCACGGTCTGCACCCCGCAGCCGCAGGCCATGGAGAAGACCGCGTCATACTGGTCTATGGTCTGGGCGATCTCCTCCACGTACTCCGGATCGCACTGGCGCTCCAGGGTGTGCTCGGTGATGTCCAGCTTCTTGCCTTCCTTCAAAAAGGCCATGGACAGGGCCGAGGCCAGGATGCCCACTTCCTTGCGCCCGCCGGCGTAGCAGACGGTGACGCACTCGTTGCACCCCAAGAGCAGCACGCGGTTGAGCGGCGCCGCATAGCCCATGATCTCTTCCAGGGGTTTACGGACGGCTGTTATCATGCCTTGTCATCCCTTCCCAGGACCTTCCGGCCCAAGCCGGAGGCCGAATCAGGCCGCGGCCTTCCTGGCCCCCTCCCGAACCGGGTTGGGCCCCAGGGCGCGGATCTTCTCGGTGAAATCGCTGGCGGCGCGGGCGAAGACGTTGCCCTGGCCGGCGCTCATGAAGACCATGTCCACCCGCTGGCCGCCGACGCCGATCTCGTTGAGCAGGCCCTGCACGTACTCCACCCGCTTCTTGGCGCGCAGGTTGCCGCTCTTGTAGTGGCAGTCGCCCAGATAGCAGCCGGCCACCAGCACCCCGTCGGCCCCTTTTTGCAGCGCGCGCATCAGGTGCAGGCTGTCCACCTTGCCGGTGCAGGGCACCCGCACGATCTTGACGTTGGCCGGATAGCCCAGGCCCAGGCTGCCGGCCATGTCGGCCGCCGTGTAGGCGCAGTATTCGCAGGCGAAGGCCACGATGACGGGCTCGAAGGCGCTCATTACAGCACTCCTTCCAAAAGGGCGTCGGTGCGGCCCAGTATCTGGTCGTCGGAAAAGCCGGCCAGTTGGATGGCCTTGGCCGGGCATTCGGCCGCGCAGACCCCGCAGCCCTGGCACTTGGCCGGGTCGATCTGGCTGTAGCCGTCGGCGTTGATGAAGGGCACCGAAGCCGGGCAGGCCCGCACGCAGACCAGGCAGGCCGCGCAGCGCTCCGGGATCACCTTGGCCACCGCGCCGGAGACGTTCAGGCTCTGCTGGGCCAACAGGGTCAGGGCGCGGCCGGCCGCGGCCAGGCCCTGGGCGCGGCTCTCGGCGATGGACTTGGGGGCCAGGATGGAGCCGGCGGCGAAGACGCCGGGGGCCGGGGTGTCCACCGGGCGCACCTTGACGTTCTCCTCCAGGAGGAAGCCGGTGTCGGTCTGCTGGAGCTTGAAGATCTGGCAGAGCTCCTCCATGGCCTCGTCGTCGGCGATCTGGGGGGTGCTCAGCACCAGGGCGTTGGGGGCGTAGGCCAGGCGACGGCCCAGCACCTTGTCGGTGAAGGAGACCAGCAGCTCGTCGCCCTGGCGGGTGACGATGGGCGGGTCGTCCTCGCTGAAGCGCACGAACAGCACGCCCTTTTCGCGCGCCTCGCGATAGGCGTCCTCGGCCCGGTAGGGGGTGCGCATGTCGCGGTAGAGCACGATGACCTGGGCTTCGGGCTTCAGGTCCTTGACCCACAGCGCGTTCTTGACCGCGTTCTGGCAGCAGATGCGCCCGCAGGCGGGGTTGTCGGCGTTGCGGCTGCCCACGCACTGGATCATGACCACGCTGGCCAGGCGGTCGTCGCCGCCGTCGCCCTTGGCCAGCAGCTCCTCAAGCTCCAACTGGGTCAGGACGCGCGGGTCCTGGCCGTAGAGGTATTCCTTGGGCCGGTATTCGCGCGCGCCGGTGGCCAGCACGGTCACGCCGTGCTCGATCTTCTGGTAGTACATCGAGGGGCCGGACTGCACGCCGGTGCGGAAGGCGCCCACCTGGCCCTCGTGGTCCACCACCAGGGCGTCGGTGATGACGCTGATGCCGGGGTGGGCCTTGACCTCGGCCACCAGGTCGCGCACCTGCTGGATCAGCGGCTGGCCGTCCAGGGTGCGCTTGAGCTTCAGCGCCAGGCCGCCCAGCTCCTTGGCCCGCTCCACCAGGTGCACCTTGATGCCCTGCTTGGCCAGGGCCAGGGCGGCGGTCATGCCGGCCACGCCGCCGCCCACCACCAGGGCGGCCTTGCCCATGGGCTGGCTGTGGCTGAAGACCGGCTGGGCCAACAGCACCCCGGCCACGGCCATGCGCACCAGCTCCAGGGCCTTGGCCGTGGCCTTGGCCGGGTCGTCGGCGTGGACCAGGGCCACCTGGTCGCGGATGTTGGCCAGCTCCACCATGGCCCGGTTCAGCCCGGCCCGGCGCACGGTCTCGGCAAAAAGCTTGCCGTGGGTGCGGGGGCTGTAGCCGGCCACCACCACCCGGTTCAGCTTTTGCTCCTTGATGGTGGCCACCAGCCGGTCCAGGCCCTCGCGCCCGCCGCTGATGACGATCTGGTCCACGTGGACCACGCCGGGCAGGTTGGCGGCGGCCGCCATGACCAGCTTCAGGTCCACGGCCTTGCCCACCCGGCCCGACCAGTCGGCGAAGAACACGCCCACGCGGGCGTCCTGGCCGCGGTATTCCATCTCCGGCGGCAGGTCGTCCTCGTTCATCAGCGCACTGGCCGGGGCCAGGTTGGCGCTGGCCAGGCAGGCCGCGCCGGCGGCCTGGACCAGGGAGTCGGGGATGTCCTTGGGGCCCAGGGCCATGCCGCAGGCGTAGACGCCGGGGCGGCTGGCGGCCAAGGGGTCGAAATCGGCCGCGGCCACGAAGGAATAGGGGTCCAGCTCGATGCCCAGGGCCTTGGCCTGGTCGGCGGCGTCGTTCGGCGCGCAGAAGCCGGTGGCCAGGACCACCAGGTCCAGGTGGGCCACCTGGGACAGGCCCTCCTCGCTGGCGTATTCCAGCAGCATGTCGCCGGTCTCGGCGTCGCGGCCCACGGTGTGGGGCCGGCAGCGCACGAAGTTGACCCCCAGCTCGTTCTTGACCCGCTGGTAGTACTGCTCGTAGTCCTTGCCCATGGGGCGCATGTCCATGAAGAAGACGGTGGCGTCCAGGTCCTGGGCGTAGTGCTCCTTGGCCCAGACCGCCTCCTTCATGGCGAACATGCAGCAGATGGAGGAGCAGTAGGGCTTGGCCGGGGCCTTGGTGGAGCGGCTGCCCACGCACTGGATCCAGCCGATGCGCTTGGGCCGGCGGCCGTCGCTGGGGCGCATGAACTGCCCGCCGGTGGGGCCGGCGGCGCTCATGATCTGCTCGAACTCCAGGCTGGTGACCACGTCCGGGAACTTGCCGTAGCCGTACCACTCCTGCATGGAGGTGGGGTCGAAAAGCTCGGCCCCGCTGGCCACGATCACCGAGCCCACGTTCACGCTCTGGCTCCTGGGGGCCATGTCCAGGTCGATGGCGTTCGGCTCGCAGACCTCCAGGCACTTGCCGCAGCGGGTGCACTTGGCCAGGTCGATGGAAAACGCGGTGGGCACCGCCTGGGGATAGCGCAGGCAGGTGGGCGAGCCGTGGTCCAGGCCGGGGGTGAAGCGCACCGCGCCTTCCGGGCAGGCCGCCAGGCAGGCGCCGCAGGCGTTGCACTTGTTCAGGTCGATGCAGCGGGGCTCGCTGATGAGCAGCGCGCTGAAATCGCCGGCCTCGCCGGTCAGCGCCTCCAGGCGGGTGAGCGGCAGGGACTGGATGTCCAGCGGCGCGCCGGCCTTGGCCAGGTCGGGCGTCACCAGGCAGATGTTGCAGTCGTTGGTGGGGAACTGGCGGTCCAGGAAGGGCAGGAACCCGCCCAGGGCCGGTTTTTTGTCCACCAGGTAGACCCGGCGGCCGGCCTCGGCCAGATCCAGGGAGGCCTTGATGCCCGCGATGCCGCCGCCCAGGACCAGGACGGCGTTGCTGCGGGCCGTGGCGTCACTATCAGACATGGGCATAACCCCTTAAGCTTACGGTGTAATCCTAAGACCGGCCCTAGTAACCGGCCGCGTCCAGGATGGCCGGCAGGCGGTCTTCCCAGCCGGCGGTGACGATCAGCGCCCCGGCGCAGAGCCCCTTGAGGGCCGCGATGGTCTCGGCCGCGATCTTGACGCACTCGGCCGGCCGGTCGCTGGCCGACCGGATGCGGGCGATGGTGGCGTCGCTGATGTTGATGCCCGGCAGGTTCTGGTTCAGATAGCGGGCCATGCCCACGCTTTTGAGCAGCAGGGTGGTGGCGATGACCGGCGCGCCCAGGTCCTTGGCCTGGTCCATGAAGCCGGCGAAGGCCTTGAGGTCGAAGACCGGCGGGGCCACCAGGAAGGCCGCGCCCTTGGCCACGGCCGCCTTGGCCTCGGCCAGGCGCAGGGCGCAGGAGGCGGCGTCGGTGAAGGCCTCGATGCGCGCGCCCAGGCAGAACTTGGGCTTGCCCTTGAGCTCGCGGCCGGCCAGGTCCACCCCGCTGGCCAGGGTGGCGGCGGCCTCCAGGAACCCGGCCGGGGTCAGGTCGGCCACCGGCTTGGCGTCCAGGTGGTCGCCCATGGCCACCGCCTCGCCCTCCACGGCCATGACGCTGGAGACGCCCAGCACGTGGGCGCCCAACAGGTCGGCCTGCAGGGCCAGCCGGTTGCGGTCGCGGCAGGAGAACTGCACAATGGGCTCCAGGCCCTGCTGCTTCAGCACCACCGCCCCGGCCAGGGCCGAAAGGCGCATGACCGCGAAGCTCATGTCCGGCACCAGCACCGCGTCCACCCGGCCCTTGAGCTGGCGGGCGGCGGCGACAAAGTCGGAGATGTCCACGCCCTTGGGGGTCTCCATCTCGGCCACGATGGCGAATTCCTTGGACTTCAGCTTGTCTGCCCAGGCCATGCCGTGATCCTTCCCCTACCGGAAACGCGCGCTCGCGGTAGTGCTTGGCTTAGCGTGCAACCCTGTGGCGGCTTCCCAGCCGCGGGATAACCTGGCCCCCGACGGGCTTCATAGGGATTAACGTGCCGCGTGAGGCAACCCGCGGCCCTGGGGGTCGTGGCGTTGCGCCCCTGGCTAGCCGGCCCGGCGTTGTGCAACCGAGACCCAGCCTAGTTTCGGTGTTTCTTTCTTACCGCCACTTGATACCGCCCGCAAGAAAATTTTGTGATAAATTTAACATAATAACAACTAAGGTAATTATTCCCGTGGCGATTGTATCATTTGGCCGGCGACCCATGGCCCCGACGCAGTTATGATCCTTATAGTATAGGCCCATCCAGGCGGCCAGGAAAAGCCGGGGCGCGCCCCCGCCGCACCGCCCTTGCCCGGCCGGGCCGGCGCGGATATGATGACCTGCACGCCCAAAACCCACAGGTGAGCGATTTGATCCTGCGCGAGGCCAGCTTCATCACCACCGCCGTGGACCGCAAGGGCCACCCGCCCGCCGGCCCGCCGGAGGTGGCCTTCGCCGGCCGCTCCAACGTGGGCAAGTCCTCGCTCATCAACGCCCTGACCGGCCGGCGCAAGCTGGTGCGGGTCTCCTCCCGCCCCGGCTGCACCCAGCAGATCAACTTTTTCAGCGTCAACAACGACGAATTGCGCCTGGTGGACCTGCCGGGCTACGGGTTCGCCAAGGTTCCCTTGGCGGTCAAGGCCCAGTGGCGGGCCATGATCGAGGGCTATTTGACCCAGCGCCCCACCCTCAGGGGGGTGGTGGTGATCCTGGACGTGCGCCGCGAGGTGGCCGGCGATGACGCCCTGCTGCTGGAGTGGCTGAGGGCCTACGACATCCCCATCCTGGCGGCGGTGACCAAGGTGGACAAGCTCTCCAAGAACCAGGCCGCCGCCCGCCTGGCCAAGCTTAGATCGGCGCTCAAACCCTATGACGCCAATCCCACGGCCTTTTCCGCCCTGACCGGCCAGGGGCGCGACCAGCTCTGGGCCCGCATCGTGGAATTGACCGCGCCCGTGGCCGCCTCCGCGGCGGAGACCCCGGACGCGGCGCCGGAGCCCGGCCCCGGACCAGCCTGAGTCGCGGCCTCAGACAAGACGGGCGGGGATAACCCCGCCCATATTCATTTATTTTTCCGCAGGTTCTCTGGCGTTAGCCCCTGGGTCAGGCTATCCGGCCTGCCCGGTCTCAGGCCGGGCGGCTGTACTTGCAGCCCGGCTGGGGGCAGCGGATGGTCGCGCCCTGGCGAGTGGTTTTTTGGACCAGGAAGGCGTGGCCGCAGTCCGGGCAGGCCTCCGGCAGGGGCCGGTCCCAGGAGGCGTAGTCGCATTTGGGATAATTGTCGCAGCCGTAGAAGACCTTGCCCCGGTGGCTGCGCTTCTCGGTCAGTTCACCGCCGCACTTGGGGCATTTCACCCCCAACGGCAGGCTGCGGCTGAAGCGGCACTTGGGATAGTTGGTGCAGGAGATGAACTTGCCGCCGCTGCGGGTGGGCTTCACCGCCAAGCGCCCGCCGCACTTGGGGCAGGGCTCGGCCAGGACCTCCGGCTCCTCCTTGGCCCTGGGCTTGCCCTCGGCGTCCAGCTCCAGGACGTTCTTGCAGGCCGGATAGCCGCTGCAGGCCAAAAACGGCCCGTACTTGCCCTTCTTGGCCAGCATGGGCTGACCGCACTTGTCGCAGGCGATCCCGGTCTCGGCCAGCGGCTCCACCGGCACGATGCCGCCGTCGTCGTCGCGGGTGAAATCGCGGGTGGTCTTGCATTCCGGGTAGTTGTCGCAGGCCAGGAACTCGCCGTGCTTGCCCAGGCGGATGGACATGCGCCCCCCGCAGGTCGGGCAGGCCACCGCGGTGGGGATGCCCTTGCCCTTGATCTGGCGCATGTTCTTCTGGGCCAGCTTGAGGGCCTTGGCGAAGGGGCCGTAGAAATCGCGCAACAGGGCGCGCCATTCCTGGCCGCCCTCCTCCACCCGGTCCAGGCCCTGCTCCAGACCGGCGGTGAAGCCCACCTCCATCACCTGGGGGAAGTTCTCCACCAAAAGATCGCTGATGACCTCGCCCAGGGGGGTGGGCAGCAGGTGGCGCTTGAGCTTGGCCACGTACTCCTTGTCCTGGATGGTGGAAAGGATGGCGGCGTAGGTGCTGGGCCGTCCGATGCCCTTCTCCTCCAGCTCCTTGACCAGGCTGGCCTCGGTGAAGCGCGGCGGGGGCTGGGTGAAGTGCTGCTTGGGGGTGATGGCCCCCTGGCGCACCACCTGGCCCTCCCGGAGCGGGGGCAGCAGGCCCTCGGCCGCCGGCTCGTCGGCCGCCTCGCCGTTGTCCTGCCCCTCCGGGCTCGCGTTGGCCGGCTTGGCCCCCTCGTCCACGTCCTCCACGTAGACCGCGGTGAAGCCCCGGAACTTGAGCACCTGGCCGGAGGCCCGCAAGAGCCCCTGGCCGGCCTTGATCTCGGCCTGGGTCTGGTCGTAGAGGGCCGGGGCCATCTGGCAGGCCAGGAAGCGGTTGTAGATCAGGCGGTAGAGGGCCAGTTCGTCGCGCTTCAGGTGGGCCGCCAGCGACTCCGGGGTGCGGCCGGCGCTGGTGGGGCGGATGGCCTCGTGGGCCTCCTGGGCGCTGGCGCGGGATTTGAACACGTTGGGCTTGGCCGGCAGGAACTCCGGGCCAAACCGGGCCGCGATGAGCGCGCGGGCCTCGTTCACCGCCACCTCGGCCAGGCGGGTGGAGTCGGTTCGCATGTAGGTGATGAGACCCACCGCGCCCTCGGCCGTCTCCAGGCCCTCGTAGAGCCGCTGGGCCAGGGACATGGTGCGCTTGGGCGCGAAACCCAGCTTGCGGTAGGCCTCCTGTTGCAGGGTGGAGGTGATGAAGGGCGGCGGCGCGTACTGGCGGCGCTCGCGGGTGGCCACCTTTTCCACCACACAGCTTTGGCCCTCTATGGCCGCCACCCCGGCCAGGGCCTCGGCCTCGCTCCTGGGCTCGAACTTCCGGTCTTCCAGGCGGGCCAGGCGGGCCAGGAAGCCGGGCGGCTCCTCGGCCGTCAGCAGGGCGGTGACGGTCCAGTATTCCTGGGGGGTGAAGGCGCTTATGGCCCGCTCGCGCTCCACCACCAGGCGCAGGGCCACCGACTGCACCCGCCCGGCGCTGAGGCCCCGCTTCACCTTGTCCCAGAGCAGGGGGCTGATCTGGTAGCCCACCAGCCGGTCCAGCACCCGCCGGGCCTGCTGGCTGTCGTAGCGGCGGCGGTCCAGGCGCTGGGGCTCGGCCACGGCCTTGATGATGGCCGGCTTGGTCAGCTCGTGAAAGAGCACCCGGTGGAAGCTCTCGATGGGGCGCTTCTTGGGGTCCTTGAGCTGCTCGGCGATGTGCCAGGCGATGGCCTCGCCCTCGCGGTCGGGGTCGGTGGCCAGGTAGACCTCCTGGGCGTGGTCGGCCGCCCGTTTGAGCTCCTTGACCACCTTCTCCTTGTCCTTGATAACCTGGTATTCGGGCTCGAAGTCGTGGGCCAGATCCACCCCCAGGCGGCTGATGGGCAAATCCACCACGTGCCCCACCGAGGCGCGCACCTCGAAATCCGGACCCAGGTATTTCTTGAGCGTCCGGGCCTTGGCCGGCGATTCCACTATCAAGAGGGACTTGGGCATGGCCAGTTGTCGCGGGCGCGCGGCCGGTCGGGCCGGCGCGGCCGCCTTCCTTCCTTTTTATTGATCAGCCAAGCCCGCCGCGCGGGCAGTCAACTCAACAACGCACGTAAAACTTGCCCGGCTTCTGCTCCACCAAACCGGCCAATTCCAGGTTGATGAGCAGGGCCGTCGCCTCCTGGGGGCGCAGGCCGCCTTCGCGGGCCAGCACGTCCACATGCACCGGGGCCGGGCCGATCAGCCCCAGCAGGGCCGCCGCCTCGGCCGGCAGCTCGGCCCCAGCCCCGGCGGCGGCGTCCGGTTCGGCCGCCCCGGCCGGCGCCGGCGGCAGCGCGCCGGGGGCCAGGAGATCGTGGGCCGAGCTAAGGAGCCGCGCGCCCTGGCGGATCAGGGCGTGGCAGCCCTGGCTCTGGGCGGCGGCCACCGGGCCGGGCACCGCGAAGACCTCGCGTCCCTGGTCCAGGGCGTGGCGGGCGGTGATGAGCGCCCCGCTCTTGAGCCCCGCCTCCACCACCACCACCGCCCGCGAGAGCCCGCTGATGACCCGGTTGCGGGCCGGGAAGTTGCCGGCCAGGGGGGCCATGCCCAGGGGGAACTCGCTGACCACCGCGCCCCGCCTGGCCATCTCCTCGGCCAGATCCCGGTTCTCCGGGGGATAATCCACGTCCAGACCGCAGCCCAGCACCCCCACCGTGTGCCCGCCGGCCATGAGCGCAGCCCGGTGGGCCGCGGTGTCCACCCCGCGGGCCAGGCCGGATATCACGCTGACGCCGGCCCGGGCCAGGTCGCGGGCCAGGTCCTCGGCCACCCGGCGGCCGTATTGGCTCATGTTGCGCGAGCCCACCAGGGCCACCCCGCCCGCCCGGCAGCCGGCCAGGTCGCCGCGCGCGAAGATGACCGGCGGCGGGGCGTAGATGGCCCGGAGCAGGGGCGGGTAGTCCGCGTCGTCCCAGGTGAGCGCCCGGCCGCCCAGGGCGGCCAGGTCCGCGATCTGCGCCGCCGGGTCGGCGGCCCAGGCGCGGGCGTGCACCGCCTGGGCCAGGTCCGCCCTGAGCCCCAGGGCCTGGAGCTGGGCCTGCGGCGCGCCCAGGGCCGCGCCCGGCGCGCCGAAGGCCGCCAGCAGCCGGGCGAAGGTCAGGCTGCCCACTCCGGGGACGAGCCGCAGGCCCACCCAGTCCACCAGGTCCGGCCGCGGGGCATGTGCGCTGGTTGCCATTGGCCCCAGAAGCTAACCACCAGATTTCCTATCGTCAAGCCAAAGTTGCGCCCCCCGCGCCGCCCTCCGTGCGGACGCGCCGGTCATCACGCCGGTATGACTGCTCAATCACGATTGTGGCCACCGGGAGGCAAGACCTTCCCGCCGGGGGCATTTGAGCCTTGTGCGGCCTGGGTCCGGCCTCTAGAATGATCCCAGGCTGGCTCGGCCGGCCTGGCTTGGTCCATCTCAGGCCCCCGCCGCGCGGGGGCGGGGAGCGCGTGATGCCAGCAATATTGCGCCGCCTGGCCCTGGCGGCCCTGCTCCTGGCCCTGTCCGCGCCGGCTTTCGCCATCGAGATGAGCGCCGACGTGGTGCGCGTGGGCGGCGGCAGGACCGAAGCCGCCAAGGTCTTCATCAAGCATGAAAAAGTCCGCCTGGAAAGCCCCGACGGCCCCCTCGGCCCCGGCTACAGCCTGCTGCGCCAGGACAAGAAGCTGATGTGGCTGGTGCAGCCCGGCCCCAAGACCTACATCGAGCTGCCTTTGGAAGGCCTGGCCGACATGAGCCAGCAGGCCATCAGCGGCGGCAAGCTGCCCGGCGAGCTGCTCCGGCGCGAGCTGGGCCGGCCCAGCCTGGACGGCCGCCCCACCATCAAGTACGAGGTCATCTACGGCGCGCGGGGCCAGAACCACATGATCCACCAGTGGCTGGCCCCGGACCTGGGCATCCCGATCAAGACCGCCGGGGCCGACGGCTCCTGGAGCGTGGAGTACCAGAACATCCGCGTCGCGCCCCAGCCCGACGGAATCTTCGAGCTGCCGGAGGGCTACCGGAGGCTCGGCCTGCCGGAGCTGATCCAGGCCCTGGGCGGCGGCCCGGCCCCGCCCGCCGCCGGGGCGGCCCCCGGCGCGCCGGCCCAGCCCGGCGCGGGGCGTTAGGGCCGGGCCATGGCCAGGGCTCGCCGCGCATGGGCCGGGCTGCCGGCGCTCCTGGGCCTGCTCATGGCCCTGACCGCCGCCCCGGCCCCGGCCGGGGCCGCCGCGCCGGAGGCTCTCATGCCCCCGCCCTGGCGTCTGGCCATGGTGGTGGACTGCTCGGCGGACATGGCCGAGCCCTGGTCGGGCTCCACTCGCCTGCTGGCCGCCGAGGCGGCCCTGGCCATCGAGCTCAACACCCTGCCCCTGCGCGTCCAGGCCGGCCTCTGGCTGGCCGGCGGCGGCGGCTCCCAGGCCTTTTCGCCCCCCCGGCCGGCGGCGGAGATCAAGGGCCAGGGCCTGGTGCTGCCGGCCCTGGGCGGCGCGGCCGATCTGACCGCCGCCGTGGCCCAGGCCGCGGCCTGGCTAAGGGAGGCCGGGCCGGGCTCGATCCTGGTTGTGGCCGGGCCCCAGGCCCGCCTGGACCCGGCCGCCCTGGCCGGTCTGGGGCCGGAATCCTTCTTCCACGCCCTCTGCCTGGGCCTGGCCCCGGCCGGCGGGGCGCTGGAGCAGGCCGCCCAGACCCACGGGGGCGGGTTTTTCCTGGCCGCCAGCGCCGGCCAGGTCAGCCACCTGCTGCACCGGGCGGTGCTGGTGGGCGTCAGCCGGGCGCGGCTGCTGGTGCTGGCCCACGACGAGCAAAACCAGCCCCGGCCGGTGGTCTACGGCCTCAACCGCCGCGACCAGCTGGCCACCCGCCGCCGGGGCGTGGCCGGCCGGACCTGCCAGCTTTTGCCCGGCGTCTACCAGGTGGCCTGGCCGGCCGGCCACGGCCTGGGTCCGGGCGCGCCGCCGGAGCACGTCACCCTGGCCGCCGAGGGCCTCACCCGGCTCTGGGCCGGCGGCAGCGGCGAGCTGGGGCTGGATTCGCGCGGGGCCGACGGCCGCCAACTGCACTGGCTGGCCTCGGTCTCCAACCTGGACAGCGGCAAGATGGAGGCCAGCGAGAAGCGCACCCCCTTCAGCCTCACCCTGCCGGCCGGCTTCTACCGGGTCAAGACCTCCCGCCCCCCCCTGGCCTGGACCGTGGAGCTGGCTGCCGGCCAGAAGCTTTCCCTGGTCACCGGCCCGCCGGGCAAGATCACCCTGGGCCTCGACGGCCCCGCCGGACCCTGGCGAGTGCCCTACCGGGTCTTCGACCTGGTGGGCCTGCGCGAGGCCGGCGCCGGCTACACCAACAGCCCCCTGGGCCTGGTGCCGGGCCGCTACCGCCTGGAGGTCCAGGTGGCCCCGCCCATCCTGCGCGAGATCGAGCTGACGCCGGGTCAGGAGCTGAGCCAGGATTTGCCGCCGGTGGGCGGGCTGCTGGTGCGCCGCGACAGCGCCGGCAAGAGCCACAGCTATCGGCTGCTGACCGCCGCCGGCGACCCCCTGGTGAACGGCGTGGGCGACCGCCTGCTGCCGGTGCTGCCGGGCGGCTACCTGGTGCAGTTCGCCGGCCGACAGCAGGCCGCGCCGGTGCAGGTCGAGGCCGGCCGCGTCACCGCCCTGGACCCGCCCCAGTAAGGCCCGCCGCCGCCGGCCCGGCCTTGATCGCGGCTCCATATTTATGACCACCGGCCGCAGGCGCGCATTGACTTGGCCGGCCCCCCTGGGTTAACCTCCCTGTGCGCCCGCACAAATGAGCCCGCAGACGTGGGGGGACCGCCCCCCCGGAGGAGGAGCCATGGCCCAGGACCTGGGAAGCCGCCCCTGGTATAACGACTGGCCGGAGGGCGTGCCCAAGATGATCGACATCCCCGACATCGGACTTGGGGATCTACTCAGGGACACCGCCCAGCGCCATCCAGAGGAAAGGGCGCTGATCTTTCTCGACTCGGTGATGAACTACCGCGAACTGGACGGGTGCGTGGACCGCATGGCCACCGCGCTCACCCAGTTGGGGCTCAAGAAGGGCGACGTGGTGGCGATGATGCTGCCCAACTCGCCCCAGTTCGTCATCACCTTCTACGCCTGCCAGCGGGTGGGCATCACCACCACGGCCATCAACCCCACCTACAAGCCGCTGGAGATCAAGCACCAGCTCAACGACAGCGGGGCCAAGGCCTTCGTGGTGCTGGATTCGGTCTTCGCCGAGGCCGGCAAGGTGCTGGACCAGACCAAGGTGCAGCACCTGATCGGCACCAACATCGTGGACCTGGTCAAGCTGAGCCCGGTCAAGAAGTTCCTGGGCAAGCTGCTCAAGAAGATCCCCACCGGCCCCATGCCGGCCCACGCCAAGAAATTCACCGACCTGATGAAGACCGCGCCCAACGTGCCCAAGGTGCAGATCAACCCGGCCGAGGACGTGGCCGTGCTGCAATACACCGGCGGCACCACCGGCACCCCCAAGGGCGCCATGCTCACCGCCCGCAACCTGGTCTGCAACGCCCTGATGGGCAAGGCCTGGATGGGCGGCGAGGGCTCCGGCGTGGGCCGCGGCTACGTGGGCGTGCTGCCCTTGTTCCACGTCTTCGCCATGACCTGCGTGATGAACATCGCCGTGGCCACCGGCAGCTTCCAGTTGCTGTTCCCCCGGCCGCCGGAGAACATGCTGGACCTGGGCGCCCAGATCGAGAAGTGGGGCAAGGGCTTCAAGCTGGTCATGCCGGGCGTGGCGGTGTTGTTCAACAAGATCAACAACACCCCCGGCATGGAGAAATTCGACCTGAGCGCCATGGACAAGTGCCTGTCCGGGGCCGGTCCGCTCCCGCGCGAGGTCCAGATCACCTTCGAGAAGAAATTCGGGGCCATGGTGGTGGAGGGCTACGGGCTCACCGAGTCCTCGCCGGTCACCCACGCCAACCCCTTCGTGCTCCCGGCCGGGCGCGAGCGGGTCATGGGCTCCATCGGCCTGCCCTTCCCCAACACCGACGTCAAGATCATGGACCTGGAGACCGGGACCAAGGAGATGCCTTTCGGCCCCGAAGGCGTGGGCGAGCTGTGCGTCAAGGGTCCCCAGGTGATGAAGGGCTATTTCCAGCGGCCGGAGGAGACCGCCCGCACCATCCGCGACGGCTGGCTCTACACCGGCGACATCGCCTACATGAACGAGCGGGGCTGGACCTTCATCATGGACCGGGCCAAGGACCTGGTGAAGCACAAGGGCTTCAGCGTCTTCCCCAAGGAGATCGAGGATTACTTGTTCTCCCACCCGGACGTGTTGGAAGTCGCGGTGGTGGGCCTGCCCCACCCCAAGGTCGGCGAGATACTCAAGGCCTTCGTGGTGCTCAAGCCCGACAGCAAGGGCAAGGTGAAGGAGGAGGACATCATCGCCTGGTGCCAGGAGAACATGACCCACTACAAGGTGCCCTCCATCGTGGAGTTCCGCGAGGAGCTGCCCAAGACCATGGTGGGCAAGGTCCTGCGGCGGGTGCTGAAGGAAGAGGAGCTGAGCAAGGCCAAGTCGGCCTAGCCCAGGCGGCGGCGCGCACGCGGGGCTCCCGGCGCGGCCGGGGGCCCCGTTCATGTAGCTGGCGCGCGTAAAAATACGCGGGCGGGGATAAACCCCGCCTCTACGAAGAAACCAGCGGTTCTTGTCTTGGATTTTGTAGCAACCGTGTTCATGTTCAAGCGGCTAAGGTGAGTGGTTGCCAAGTTTTTTTGTTTTTGACCATGGCGTTGAGGGTGACGATCATCTTTCTCATGACGGCGGTCAGCGCCACTTTGTAAGGTT
>JBMORH010000056.1:0-4150 GCA_049322275.1 Thermodesulfobacteriota bacterium | reverse complement strand
TGCGGTTTAAAGGCTATGGGCGCATCAATGGTCTTGTCGTACTGGGTCATGCAAACAAAGTGCACTTTGGGGTGTTGCGGCCGCCCAAAGCCGGTGAAGTCGCCGTCCACAAAGGCACGGGTGATCTGCCTGGCCCGGTCGGGGCGGAAGTTGAAAAAGATCACCGCATCTCCTTCGCGCACCGTGGCCAAACTGCCGTCCGGCTGCTCAATCACGGTGGGCTGGACAAACTCGTCAGTTTCGCCCCGTTTGTAGGCCTCACTGATGGCCGCCTGTCCGGAGAGCGCCTTGCGCCCCTCGCCCAGCACCATGGCCCGGTAGGCCCTTTCCGTGCGCTCCCAGCGCTTGTCGCGATCCATGGCGTAGTAGCGGCCCATGACGGTGGCCACCCGGCCGGTGCCGGTTTTTTGCAGGTGGGCCGTCAGAGTGTTCATATATTCCAGGGCACTGCTGGGCGGTACGTCGCGCCCGTCCAGGAAACAGTGCACATAGACCTTGCTCAAGCCCTGCTGTTTGGCCAGGTCGATCAGGGCCAGCAAATGCTCGATGTGGCTGTGCACACCGCCGTCCGACAAAAGGCCCATCAGATGCAGGGCACCTCCGAATAAGCGGGCGTGATTCACGGCGCCCAGCAGAACGTCATTGCGGAAGAAGCCGCCCTGGCGGATTTCCCGGCTGATGCGGGTGAGTTCCTGGTAGACGATGCGCCCGGCCCCAATGTTCAGGTGGCCCACTTCCGAGTTGCCCATCTGGCCGGCCGGCAGGCCCACGTCTTCGCCGCTGCAGACCAGGCTGGTCCAGGGGTACTGCTGGTAATAGCTGTCCATGTGGGGGGTACGGGCCAGTTTGATGGCGTTGCCGTGGGTGTCGTTGCGGAGCCCCCAGCCGTCCAGGATGACCAGGGCCAGAGGGCCTTGTTTTGCTGGCAAGGTTTTTGTCTCCTTTCTCTATGGCAATTGCTTCTCTCGCGCTCAGCGGCTAGTGCGCATCACGCACCGGGCTTTTTCTGAATATTGGCGAGCATGTGCAACGCTCGCCCTCAGCTGCCCACCGAATGGCACAACTGCTGGCAGTGGCTTTTAGCTTGGCTTTTTTGCGGGTGCGCATCCCTCGCTCGCCCGAACTGCGCACCCTATATGCCTGACCCGATGCAACAAAATACTTTTAACGCGCCGCCCGGACAATGGCCGCGAAGCCGGCCGCGTCCAGGCTGGCCCCGCCCACCAGGGCGCCATCCACATCGGCCTGCCCCAGCAGTTCGGCCGCATTGCCCGCATTCACACTGCCCCCGTACAGGATGCGCACCGCCTGCGCCGCCGCGTCACCAAAGAACTCGGCCACCACCTGCCGGATATAGGCATTCACCTGCTGGGCGTCGGCCGGCGAAGCCGTGCGCCCCGTACCGATGGCCCAGACCGGCTCGTAGGCGATCACCAGGCCGGCCACCTGCTGCGGCGTCAGTCCGGCCAGGCCGCCGGCCAGCTGGATGCGGATCACCGCCTCGGTGACCCGGGCCTGGCGCTGTTCCAACAGCTCGCCCACGCAGAGAATGGGCACCAAACCGTAACGCAGGGCGGCCTGCACCTTGCGGCTTACCAGGGCATCGTCCTCGCCAAAGTATTGCCGCCGCTCGGAATGGCCCAGGATGACGTAGCGGCAGCCCAGCTCGGCCAACATAAGCGGGGATATTTCCCCCGTGTAGGCCCCTTTTTCCTCATAGTGCATATTTTGCGCTCCCAGCACCAGGGAGGTGTTCTGCAGACATTCCGCCGCCGCGGCCAGGCTGGTAAAGGGCGGGCAGACGGCCACCTCGGCCGGTCCGCTGTAGTCGCCCAGCTCATGGAGCAGCGCTCCCAGCAGTTCCCGGGTGCGGGCCGCGGTATTGTGCATTTTCCAGTTGCCGGCAATAAGTGGTATGCGCATTGACAATCCTCCTCACTTATCCTGCAGCGCGGCCACACCGGGCAGTTCTTTGCCTTCCAGGAACTCCAGCGAAGCCCCGCCGCCGGTGGAGATGTGGCTGATCTTATCCGCCACACCCGCTTTTTCCACCGCGGCCACCGAATCACCGCCGCCCACCACGGTCAGGGCGGCGCTGTCGGCCAGAGCGCGGGCCACGGCAAAGGTACCGGCGGCAAAGGGCTTCATTTCAAAGACGCCCATGGGGCCGTTCCAGACCACCGTGCGGGCTTCCAGCACGGCCTGGCGGAAAATTTCCGCACTGCGCGGGCCGATGTCCAGGGCCATATACTCGGCCGGCACGTTCTCCACCGGCACCACGCGGGTGGTCACATCCGGTTGCGCCGTTTCGGCCACCACCAGATCCACCGGCAAAAGCACCCGTACCCCTTGCTCGGCCGCCTGCTGCAACTGCTGGCGGGCCAGTTCCACCTTGTCGGCTTCCAGCAGCGATTTGCCCATATTGTGGCCCCGGGCGGCCAGGAAGGTGTTGGCCATCCCTCCGCCGATAATCAGGGTGTCCACTTTGCCCAGCAGGTTGTTAATCACACCGATCTTGTCACTGACCTTGGCCCCACCCAGGATGGCCACCAGGGGGCGGCCGGGGTTTTCCAGCACGCGGCCCAGCATTTCCAGCTCCCTGGCCAGCAGGAAGCCGGCCACCGCCGGCAGATAGCGGGTCACGCCCACGGTGGAAGCGTGGGCCCGGTGCGCCGCCCCGAAGGCGTCATTGACAAACACATCGGCCAGGGAAGCCAGGCGGCGGGCGAAAACCTCGTCATTTTTCTCCTCTTCCGGATAGAAGCGGACATTTTCCAGCAGCAGCACTTCTCCCGGTTGCATTTTTTCAATGGCGGCCTGGGGTTCAGGACCCACACAATCGTCCACTTTATAAACTTTGCACCTCAGAAGGTCCTCCAGCCTCCGGGCCACGGCATCCAGGCGGTAACGCTCGTCCACCTTGCCCTTGGGCCGTCCCAGGTGGGAAGCCAGGATCACTTTGGCCCGCTGGTTCACCAGGTACTCAATGGTGGGCAGGGCGGCCCGGATACGGGTGTCGTCGGTGATCCTGCCCTCGGGATCGCGGGGTACGTTGAAATCCACCCGTACCAGCACCCGCTTGCCGGAAAAGTCCACATCGTGCAGCGTCTTCTTGGCCATATTACCTCACCCTTCATAATTTTCTAAAATAATAGCAGCAAAACCGGCCTGTCGCGGCCGGTTTTCTTGTTTCCGGAACAGGAACCAGTATTATTTTGCTACAAACCACGCCGGGCCATGTATGCCACCAGATCCAGCACCCGGTTGGCATAACCCCATTCGTTGTCGTACCAGGCCACAACTTTTACCAGTCCCTCCTCGGTCACCATAGTCAGGGGAGCATCCACAATACAGCTGTGACTGTCACCAATGTAGTCGGTGGAAACCAGCGGCAGTTCGCTGTAGGCCATAATGCCGCGCAGGCTGGTGGCGGCAGCTTCTTTCAAGGCGCCGTTCACTTCCTCCCGGCTGACCGGCCGGGCCAAACTGACAGTCAGATCCACCACGCTCACATCGGGCGTGGGCACGCGCATGGCAAAGCCGTTTAAACGCCCTTTCAGTTCGGGCAACACCAGGGCTACTGCTTTGGCCGCCCCGGTGGTGGTGGGAATGATGCTCATCATGCCCGAGCGGCCCCGGCGCATGTCGCGGTGCGGCATATCCAGAATCTGCTGGTCATTGGTCACCGCGTGCACAGTGGTCATCAACCCGGCCACTATGCCGAAATTCTCGTGCAGCACTTTGGCCAGAGGCGCCAAACAGTTGGTGGTACAGGAGGCGTTGGAGACCACATGATGCACGGCCGGATCATACATGTGCTCGTTTACCCCCATGACCACGGTCAGCGCCTCGCCTTTGGCCGGGGCCGACAGCACCACCTTTTTAGCCCCCGCCGTCAGGTGGGCGGCCGCCGCTTCCGGGTTGTTGAATTTGCCCGTGGACTCCACAGCAATGTCCACACCCAGTTCCCGCCAGGGCAAACTGGCCGGGTCGGCTTCCGCCAGGACCTTAATCTTCTTTCCACCAATGCATATTATATCATTTTCGCCATAAACATCCAGATCTAATTTGCCGTGTACCGAATCGTATTTGAGCGTATGGGCCAGCCGGGCGGCGTAATCTTCGCCGGCCGGCAGGCGGCGGGATTTGT
>JBMORH010000055.1:0-4232 GCA_049322275.1 Thermodesulfobacteriota bacterium | reverse complement strand
ACAAAGTGGCGCTGACCGCCGTCATGAGAAAGATGATCGTCACCCTCAACGCCATGGTCAAAAACAAAAAAACTTGGCAACCACTCACCTTAGCCGCTTGAACATGAACACGGTTGCTACGAAGAATTGAGAACAGGCCAAGCGCGGCCATGCGTGGGCGTTGGAATCGCATCACCTCCGCCCGGCGCGCGGGTGGGCGGCAGGGTCAGGAGCTAGCCACGCCCCCGGCCTCCGCCTTCAGCCGCCTGGCCTTGTCGGATTTGCGGCACAGCTCGTAGATGATGCAGCCCGTGCGGAATTTGCAGTAGCCGCAGGGCTCGGTGCAGGCCTCGCAGTCGTCCAGGCACTGCTGGCAGTAGCCGATGTCCATTTTCTGGCAGACCACCCGCGCCGCGCGCTCTGGGTGATATTTGCACGCACCGGCCATCTAAAGCGACTTGCCGTTCTGGCCCGGCGCCACCACGCTGGCCCCGCGGCTGTCGGCCTCGTGCTCCACCCCGGCCAGCTCGTAGAATTCCTTGCCGTCGATGACCTCCTTTTCCAGCAGCCGGTCGGCCACCTGGTCCAGGCGCTGGCGGTGGCTGGTCAGGAGCTCCTCCACGTGGCCCTGGCGCTGCTGCAGGAAGGTCTTCAACTCCTGGTCCAGGGCGGCGGCGGTGGCCTCGCTGTACTCCTGGGACGGGGGCACCAGGCTGGCGTCCTGGGGCAGGAAGATGGGCTGGCTGCGGCGGGTGTAGGTGACCGGCCCCAGGGTCTCGCCCATGCCGTACTGGGTGAGCATGGCGCGGGCCATGTCGGTGGCCCGCATCAGGTCGTTGGCCGCGCCGGTGCTCACCTCGCCGAAGACCAGCTTCTCGGCCACCCGGCCGCCCAGGAGCACGTCCACCCTGGCCACCAGCTCGCTGCGGCTCATCAGGTAGCGGTCCTCGGTGGGGCGCTGCTCGGTGTAGCCCAGGGCGGCGATGCCCCTGGGGATGATGCTGATCTTGTGCACGCGGTCGGTCTGGGGGGTCAGCGCTGCGGTCAGGGCGTGGCCGGTCTCATGATAGGCCACGATGCGCTTCTCGCGCTCGTTGATGACCCGGTTCCTTTTCTCCAGGCCGCCCACGATGCGGTCCACCGCCTCCTCCAGGTCGGCCATGGTGACTTCGTCGCGGCCGGTGCGGGCGGCCAGCAGCGCGCCCTCGTTGAGGATGTTCTCCAGGTCCGCGCCGGAGAGCCCCGGCGTGCGCTGGGCCAGCACCTCCAGCTTCACGTCCGGCCCCAGGGCGATGCGCTTGGCGTGGACCTCCAGGATGGCGATGCGGCCGTTCAAGTCGGGCTTGTCCACCAGCACCTGGCGGTCGAAGCGCCCGGCGCGCAAGAGCGCCGGATCCAGTATCTCCGGCCGGTTGGTGGCGGCCATGATGATGACCCCCACCCTGGGGTCGAAGCCGTCCATCTCCACCAGAAGCTGCTGCAGGGTCTGCTCGCGCTCGTCGTGGCCGCCAACCACCGCCATGCCGCGGGCCTTGCCCAGGGCGTCCAGCTCGTCGATGAAGATGATGCAGGGGGCCTTCTGCTTGGCCTGGTTAAAGAGTTCGCGCACGCGGGCCGCGCCCACGCCAACAAATAGCTCCACGAACTCCGAGCCGCTGATGGAGAAGAAGGGCACCTTGGCCTCGCCGGCCACGGCCCGGGCCAGGAGCGTCTTGCCGGTGCCGGGAGGCCCCACCAGGAGCACGCCCTTGGGCAGCCGCCCGCCCAGGCGCGAGAAACGCTCCGGCGTGCGCAGGAAATTGACCACCTCCTCCAGCTCCGCCTTGGCCTCGTCCACCCCGGCCACGTCCTCGAAGCGGGTGGCGATGTCCTCCTCGGCGTATACCTTGGCCCGGCTGGCCCCGAACTGCATCACGCCCGCGCCTGGACCCATGCGCTTCATCATGAAATACCAGACGCCCACGAACAAAAAGACCGGAATGACCCAGGAGAGCAGGTTGCGGAAAAAGGTGGATTCGATCTCGCCGCGGAACTTCAGGCTGTGCCCCTCCAGCTCCTTGGCCAGCTCCGGGTTCACCTTCACCGTGGTGAAGGTCGTCTCCCGGTTCTGGTCATCCATGAAGACGCCGCTGATGACCTGCTCGCCGATGGCGATCTCCTTGACCTTGTCGCTCCGGAGCTTGTCCAGGAACTCGCTGTAGGCCAGGGTGGTGGGGCCGATGCTCTTGGCGATGACGTTGTTAAGGATCAAAACGACCCAAATGCCCAACAGCACGTACCAAATAGAGAATTTATGGTGCTTTTCCACGCTTGGTCCTCTCTGGCCGGGGCGGGTGGCGCGCTCTGGCCCCCGGCTGGGTGATTGAGCAGCTATATTCAAAGGCTACTCTGGCCGAAGGCCCTGGTCAACCGTTCCCGCTTGCACACCCTACGGCAGTGATTACATATTGATCAGATAGGATATCTGGAAGGAGGTGGCAACTATGTACGGCCTGATTCCTTTTGGCGGGCTGAAGCCCGTAAGGTGGCTGTCTCCTGAGATCGACCGCGTCTGGGAGCGCTTCTTCGGCGAGGTGATCCCGGTCGAGCCGGGGGAAGAAGGGTTCGTGCCCTCGGTGGACCTCAAGGAAGGCCCTGAGGGGTACGAGTTGGTGGCCGAGGTGCCCGGACTGAAGCCGGAAGACATCCACGTCGAGCTCAAGGGCGACGTGCTGATCCTCTATGGCGAGAAGAAGGAGGAGCGGGAAGAGGAAAAGGGCGAATACCGGCTGGTGGAGCGGCGTTGCGGCAGCTTCTATCGCAGCTTCCGCCTGCCGGAGCCCATCGAGCGCGGCAAGCTCTCGGCGGTGCACAAGGACGGCGTGTTGCGGGTGCACCTGCCCAAGGTCCATGGTGAAGATTCGGTCAAGGTGGAGGTCAAGCCTTCGTGATCCGGTAAACGAGCGAAGCTGTCCCAGGCTTTGATCGCGCCCGCGCCGGCAAAAGCGTGGTTTTGCCGGCGCGGGCGGACGATTGACGCCAGTTTGACCATCCATGGCCCGCATAATGACCCACGGCATGACCAAGGCTCCCCACCGCGTGGCGGGGGGCTGTTGATTTTTTTGCGCCGTTCCCCTTGAACCTGCGCGGGGTGGTGCTTATTTTTCAGCCACGAGGACAATGCGTGTTTTCAGGAATGATTTCAACTTATTAATGGAGGTGGAATCATGTTTGAACTGATGCCGCGCACGGGAATCGGTTCTCTGGGCAGGCTGCGCCGGGAGATGGACGACCTCTGGAGCCGCTTCTTCGACGTCCAAGGCATGCCGGCGTTGCGCGCCGAGCTGCCGGCCTTCAACCCCGTGGTGAACGTCAAAGAGACTGATCAGACCCTGGAGATAACCGCCGAGGTGCCCGGCCTCAAGGCCGAGGAGATCCAGGTGGAGCTGACCGGAGACATCCTGACCCTGCGGGGCGAAAAGAAGGAAGAGCACGAGGAAAAGAAGGGCGAGTACCACCTGATCGAGCGCCGCTTCGGCAGTTTCGCGCGCAGTTTCCGCCTGCCGGTGGAGGTGGAGCGCGAGAACCTCGCGGCCAAGCACAAGGACGGCGTGCTGACCATCAGCCTGCCCAAGGCCAAGAAGGCCGCCACCACTGCCATCAAGGTCGAGGTGGAGTAATCCTATCCTGGCCCGACCCGGCCGCCGGCCGCCGGCCGCCAACGCGGCTGGCGGCCGCCGTTTTTGGATGCCAACCAGCGGTCGCATATCAAAGCTCTGACCCCCCTCACCCTCCCCTCTCACCCGCCAGGCGGGGGAGAGGGTTTAGAGAAACGGCCTGTGATTTGCCACCCGGCGTCATCTCTTGCCTCCCTCTCCCCCAGCTTCTGGGGGAGAGGGAGGGGTGATGGGGCCTTTACTGTTTGGCTGCAACTTGGCATCAAATCCCTTTCAAACGCGCCGATCGCCACAGGCCCACGGCCGGGGCCAGGCCCAGCAGCGCCAGCAGGCCCAGGGCCGGCCCCAGACCCAGGCTGGGCATGAGCACCAGCGGCCAGAGCGCGCCCAAGACCCCGCCCAGCAAATCAAGGCCATAGACCGCCCCGGCCAGGCGTCCGCCGGATTCGTCTCCGGTCTCCCGCCGCCACAGCCGGCCGGCCAGGGCGAAATAGGCCCCGGTCAGGCCGCCATCCAGGCCGGCCAGGGCCAGGAGCGCCCAGGCCCAGGCCGGGTGGGCCGCGCCAACCCCGGCCAGACCCGCGATGAGCCCCCAGG
>JBMORH010000054.1:0-4250 GCA_049322275.1 Thermodesulfobacteriota bacterium | reverse complement strand
CCCTACAAAGTGGCGCTGACCGCCGTCATGAGAAAGATGATCGTCACCCTCAACGCCATGGTCAAAAACAAAAAAACTTGGCAACCACTCACCTTAGCCGCTTGAACATGAACACGGTTGCTACGAAGAAAAAGCAACGTTGCTCCGGCTTTCGTAGGGGCGGGGTTTATCCCCGCCCGCATCCTGAATTTTCGAAGCGAGGCCATGGGCTGGGTGAAACTGGCCCAATAAATCCAAAATAGCGGACTCTTACATGGTGACGCCATGATTAAACTCGCGCCTTCCATCCTCTCCGCCGACTTCGCCCGCCTGGGCGAGGACATCCAGGCCGTGGAAGCGGCCGGGGCCGATTTCATCCACGTGGACGTGATGGACGGCCATTTCGTGCCCAACCTCACCATCGGCCCGCCGGTGATCCAGTGCGTGCGCCGGGTGACGACGCTGCCCCTGGACGTGCACCTGATGATCGACAACCCCGACCTCTACCTGGCCGACTACGCCAAGGCCGGGGCCGACTACATCGGCGTGCACGCCGAGGTCTGCCGCCACCTGCACCGCACACTCAGCCACATCCGCGAGCTGGGCAAGAAGGCCTGCGTGACGCTCAACCCCCACACCCCGCTCGGCGCCATCGAGCAGGTGCTGGAGCTCGCGGACATGGTGCTCATCATGAGCGTCAACCCCGGCTTCGGCGGCCAGAGCTTCATCCCCGGCGCGGTGGACAAGATCGCCGAGCTCAGGAGCCTGCTGCGCCAGCGCGACCTGACCGAGGTGCTGATCCAGGTGGACGGCGGCATCAACGCCCAGACCATCGGCCCATGCGCGGCGGCCGGAGCCACGGTCTTCGTGGCCGGCAGCGCCATCTACGGCCACCCGGCCGGGCCGGGGCCGGCCATGGAGCTCTTGCGCCGGGCGGCGGCCGAGGGCTGCCCCCAGGGCTGAGCCTGCCGATGACCCGCGACCGCCTGGCCTTCGCCGCCTGGCTGGCGGTGATCGCCGCCGCCATGTATTTCGGCCGCCAGGCGCAGCCCTACATCGAGGGGCCGGCCCGGGCCATGCTGGGCTGGGTGCTGGGCCTGGTCTGGGCCTGGTTTTTGGCCCTGGGCCTGCGCCTGTGGCTGGGCCTGGCCCCGGAGCGCCGGCGGCGGGCCTGGCCCTGGCTCTTGGCCGCGCTGGCCGGCCTGACGCTCCTGGCCTGGGCCCAGCCGCTGATGATCGAGCGCCTGCACGTGGTGCTCTACGGCGTGCTGGGGCTGTTGGCCTACCGCCTGTTCCGCGGCCGCGCCCCCGGCCGCCCCCGCTGGCAGCCGGCCCTGCTCTGGGCCGTGGCCGTCAGCCTGGCCGACGAGCTGGCCCAGACCCTGCACCCGGAGCGGGTGGGTGACCCCCGCGACGTGGCCACCAACGCCGTGGCCGCCGGCCTGCTGGTCATGGCCTGCGCCCTGCTGGACCCGGACGCGCCCGCCCCGGAGCCGGCCCGATCCCCTTGTTGAAAACCCAGCGGCTGGGTTACACTTTTTTCAGGCCAGCATTCGACCCGCCTGCCCCCCGCATGGGCCCATTCCGGACGCCGGCGCGCCCGGCCTTGCGGCCTTGCCCAGACCCGGCCGCCCCCGCCGGCCGAAGACGATCCGCGACCATCAACCGGGGGGTGGAGGTTTAATCCATGCGCCTAACGCTGCAAGTCCGTTTCCTGGGCGCCACCGCCCTGCTGGTGGTCCTGTCGCTGGGCATGCTGGCCGCGGCCACCTATTGGGGCGTGGGCCAAGCCCTGGATCAGAGCGGAGAGGAGGCCCTGCAGCAGATGGGCCGGGCCAAGGCCGAGCTGATCGAGCTGTGGGTGCAGGACGCCAAGAGCATGGTGGATGTGGCCGGCCAGCGCGAGGTGTTCCAGCAGGCCCTGGCCCAGGACAACGACCAGAACCGGGACCGGGCCAACGCCCGCCTGGCCGAACAGGTCAAGACGGTCTTCGGCATCGCCTACATGCACCTGGTCAACTCCCAGGGCGAGGTGCGGGCCTCCTCGCTGCCGGAATCGGTGGGCAAGGTCAAGGTGGCCGACCGCCAGTATTTCAAGCAGGCCCTGGCCGGCCAGGTCAACGTGAGCACGGTCTACCTGGCCCGCACCACCGGCAAGCCGGCCTTCGCGGTGGCCGCCCCGGTCAAGGCCGGGGGCAAGGTGGTGGGCGTGGTGATGGCGGTGCCGGACCTGGAGCGGTTCAGCCAGCGCTTCGTGGACCCGGTCCGGGTCCACGCCAGCGGGTTCATGGCCATCTTCGACTCCACGGGGGTGGTCTTCGCCCACAAGGACCCCGCCCAGATCATGAAGCTCAACCTCAAGGAGCACGATTACGGCCGGGCCATGCTCCAGGCCGGGCAGGGGCTGGTGCACTACCGTCAGGCCGGGCGCGAGCTGATGGCCGTGCTGACGCCCTGCCAGGGGGTGGACTGGACGGTGTGGCTCGGCGCGGCCGAGGACGAGGTCCGCGCCCAGGCCGACCGCGTGGCCTGGCAGAACCTCCTGCTGGCGCTCATCTGCCTGGCGGCCACCCTGGCGGTGCTCTTTTGGGTGGTGCGCTCGGTGTTGCGCCCGGTGGCCCGCATCGTGGGAGGCCTGGCCGACGGCGCCCACGAGGTGGCCGCCGCCTCCCGCCAGGTGAGCGACGCCGGCCAGTCCCTGGCCAGCGGGGCCAGCCAGCAGGCGGCCAGCCTGGAGGAAACCACCTCGGCCCTGGAGGAGATGGCCTCCATGACCAGGGTCAACGCCGAGAACGCCGAGCAGGCCCAGGGGTTCGTCAAGGAGGCCGGCCGCGCCCTGGTGGAGGCCGGCAAGGCCATGCAGGAGCTGCGCCGGGCCATGGAAGGCATCACCGCCGCCAGCGACCAGACGGCCAGGATCATCAAGACCATCGACGAGATCGCCTTCCAGACCAACCTGCTGGCCCTGAACGCCGCCGTGGAGGCGGCCCGGGCCGGCGAGGCCGGGGCGGGTTTCGCGGTGGTGGCCGAGGAGGTGCGCAACCTGGCCCTGCGCGCGGCCGAGGCGGCCAAAAACACCACCGCCCTGATCGAGGAGAACATCGCCAACATCCGGGCCGGCTCGGACCTGGTGGTCAAGGCCGACCAGAGCTTCGACCGCATGCGCGAGCGCGGCGACAAGCTGGGCGAGGTGGTGGGCGAGATCGCCGCCGCCGGCCGGGAGCAGGCCCAGGGCATCGGCCAGGTCAACCAGGCCGCCGCCAGCGTGGACCGGGTGACCCAGCAGAACGCCAGCCACGCCGAGCAGTCGGCCGCCGCGGCCGAGGAGCTGGCCGCCCAGTCCCAGACCATGCTGGGCCTGATCCAGAACCTGGCCGCGCTCATGGGCGGGGATCTGGAGCGGGGCCGGGGGCGGGGCTAGACCCGGCGGCCGGTCTCGCGCTCGGCCAGCGCGGCCAGGCCGGCCAGCCACTCCTGGGCGTTCATGGCCAGGCGGCGGGGGGAGTAAAAAGGCCTGAGCGCCAGGAGCATCCAGCCGGCCAGGCTCTCGCGGCTGGTCACCCGACAGCCTTGGCCCAGGTCCTCGAAGCTGAACTCGTGCCGGCTGGCCACGCCCAGGCCGCGCCCGCGCCAGACCACCCGGCGGGCGACCTCGGCCTCCTCCACCGTCACCCGCAGCGCCAGCGGCAGGCCCAGGGGGCGCAGGCTGGCCTCCAGCCCGCCGGCCGACCATTCCTGCCAGCCCGTGAGCCGGCAGAAGACGGCCCAAGCCCGCGCCCGCGGGGCGGCCACGTGGCGCGCGGCCTCCAGGGTCACCCGCAGCAAGGGCGGCATGGGTTCTCCTCCGGGCCGGTCGGGGCCGGGGCGGCCGGCCTGTCTCCTGCCAAAACAGTGTGGATTCATGTCAAGTCGCGGCCGAAGATCGAGCCATGAGCCCCCTCCCCCGCGAACGGAGGCGAGGGTCAAGAGTTAAGAGGCCTTTCCCCTGTTAGGCGGGGGCCTGGGTCAAGAGAAAAGCCCTTGGCTCGCCCCCCATGTTTTCTCTCGCCCCTCTCCCCCGGCTTCCAGGGGAGAGGGCGGGGTGAGGGTGGTCTTGCTTTCTCGAAAGCGACTTGGCAGCAATCATATAATGTTCCGCATGCGTCTATACGCTCAACCCATCAGCGACCCGTGATACACGCGTCCTATCAATTGACTATTCCGTCATTGCGAGGAGCGAAGCGACGCGGCAATCTCTTGATCCCACCGACATAAAGCCTTGCAATATTAGA